>JAEZKF010000040.1 GCA_023415575.1 Bacillota bacterium | reverse complement strand
TTCTGTGATTGGGCGCAGTACGCCCTTGTGGGTTACTTCAAAACCAGCTTTTTTGGTCAGGCAGGAGCCACTACCTGCCGCTCTTTTGGAGCAATTACAGACACGAACAAATCGCATCCTTACGCCGTTTTTCGGCTTTTTCAAGGTACATAAAGTTTTCTTCTCAACCATTCGCACTTTACCTTCCGATTTCTTCGGAAGATAAAGCCGAATGGCCGGAGTTTTGCTGCCAGAGACTTCATGCGCCTGCCTATCGGCAGGCGCCGGCTGGCGCCGTTTTTTTACTATAATTTTTACTACCGCAATCCTTCAGCCTTCGCTCGCGCACTTTGTGCGCTCGCTCGACTTTGGATTGCTCCATGGTTTTCACCTTGCGTATGGATTATAGGGACTTCTTTTTAAAACGGACTGCATTTTGGTCGAAAATGTTTAACAAACATTTCGTCTATTAATTGTGCAATATAACCAAATTTCTCTTGAAAGGCTGTATAGGCCTCTCGACTTTACAAAGCTTGAATTGTGGGCAGCACGATATCGTGTGCTCACTCGGCTTTTGACTGCAAGAAATTTTCACCTTCATAATGATTATAGGGAGTTTCAAAAAAACCGTTTAAAACAAAAAATGCCCCGTATAGGGGCATAGAATTATTGGGTTCACTTTACAAATCAGGAAATCAACATATAATTATAGTATAGGAATTTTTGACAGCTTGTGGGAAACTAAAAAGACTATAGGGTGATATCATGACGAAGAAAAGTAAGATTGTTTTATCGGTTCTTGCAGCCGTAGTACTTGTTGCAGCAATCGCTTGTTTCGTTCTTGCGGGTTGCTTCCGCAAGGCTCCTGAGGATCCTATTGTTTCCGAGCCCGAGGTAATCGTAGATTCCTCTGATGTAGTAAGCGAACCCGTTGTCGAGGACGAGCCTGACGAGTCCGAACCTGTTGTATCATCCGAACCGGCAGCGTCTGAGCCTGTTGAATCTGAGGCGCCCGATGCCAAAGAGGAGACTCCCTCGAAGCCCGCTTCCGATAAGAAAGGCAACACTTCGTCCAATCCGCCTAAGACTCCGCCTAAGTCCAGCGAAAACGCTAAGCCCGGTGATCGAGTCTACAATGAACTGCTCGGCGAGTGGTTTATTGCTGAGGAAGGTCCGGGTGGCGGATACACAGTAGAACCCGGTACTGATGGCGGTAGATACGTAGGCGCATAACCGAAGACAACCAAACCCAAAGGAGAGCGAAAGTTCTCCTTTTCATTTAGTTCCACTTTCAAGACTTATTAAGTTAGTTTGAATAAGTTCTTGTCGTTTTCTCAATATGCTAACGTTCGCATATTGAAACGGCTAAAAACAGGTGAAAACACCTCTTGACACCTACCATAACCCCCTCTTGACCCATCGAAAACAGCCTCAACATGCTAACGTTATCGGAACGTTCCGATAACGTTAGCATATTGACGGGTAAAATTACCCCTCATAGCGTCATTTTGCACTCATTTTATAGCAAATTAATATGCGAACGTTAGCACGCTAATTAACTAAAGTTTCCGCTTTCAATTATTAAGCAACTCCATATAAATGCCCGTACCAATAATGCCAAAGGCCCGTATTGAGCGCCTAACTTATCTTTATTATTCACAGTGTATTTGCACTGTGGGCAGCGTGAAAAGACATAAAAAGAGGAACTCAGTTAGTACTGAATTCCTCTTTTAACAGATAATTAATACGCCCATGATGGGGGTCTCGAAGTAGCTTAGTGCTAAAATGGCAAATCTGAGTCTTCGGATTCTGCAGGATTTTCAGCATTATTTACAGTCTGTTGTTCTGTGGCAGGTACCTCTTCACTGCCTTGATCCTCATCAGTATTAGGTTCTTTTTCTTGCCATAGATTCGCAACGACACCCCAATCAACTATACGAGGACTCTCATCTGAGTTGGTCCATACCTTCCAATACATCGGGTCATCGGATTTGGGTTTTTGGCTTTCTTCAAGGTAGTTCATCTGAACAAGCACTGGCAATTCGGACGCCCACCCTAAAAGAATAGCTTTTCTTGATGGCAATGAGGGCAATTCCCGAAGTAGTCCGCGCAGATTGTCTGGAACCAACTTTTTAACTAAGTCTTGATCGCGGTCATTACTAATTCGATGGAGCAGGAACGTATTACATTGTGAAAGAACAGTTTGAGACAATTCACTCGGGCGCTGGGATGAGAGAACAAGTCCAAGTCCAAACTTACGTCCCTCGCGTGCAATTTTCTCAAACACCTGTGTACACATTGAATAACCAGATGTCCCTTCTGTTTCACTTGTATACTTGCGAATGAAAGTATGAGCTTCTTCCATCACAAGTGTCGTAGGTAAGGTCTTACCATCATTTAAGTTCCTATATCTTTGTAAAGCTTCAAATGTCATACGAGCAATAACTGCTGTGACAATGTGAATGACTTCTGTTGGTATCAGGGATAAATCTATAACTGTAATAGAACCATCTACTGAATTACTCGGACAAATATATGTTTCGAGCCATTTTTGAAGAGTTAATTCTGGCGGGCATTCAGTTATAATTTTCATTCGAGAATCTGAAAGTAATGTGCGTATTCTAGTAAGCATAGTTTCTACATAATCCGTAAAATTCAGTAGTTCAGCATTAACTTGAATACTTCTAAGAAAAGATTCACCTGTGAATGGACGAGGAACATCTGAATCAATTGGAAGTACATCTCTATCAGAACCACCAAAAGCACAATATGCATTTGTGGTGGTTTCCAATAGTTCCTCTACGGTAGGTTTATCAAACAGAAAGCTGGGATATTGCTCCGAGGAGTAAACTGAAATCATCTCATTTATCTTATTATTAAGCGCACTCAATGCCTCCTTTTCTTCTGGAGTAAAGGAATCTTTTTCTGTGAGACCAGTTTTCCAAGTGTTTAATCCATCAAAAAAGCCCTTTCTTCTTCCGAAGTTTTTGTTACCTATAGCCCACGGGTCACCGCTCGTAATCACCATTCTGATTATATCTACCAATGTTCGTAAATATCTTCGCATGTCAGCACTAGGAGTTGAGGTTGCATCGAATGCTCCATCACGAACAGTTCTCAATGCTTGAATTAGTACTGGACGTTGTGTTCGACTGCTTGCCTGTGTAAAGGCACACCACTCTGTACTATTCCATAACCAAAGTGGAACCTGTAATTGCTCAACACCTTTTTCCTTGTCTTCTTTGACTGAAAAAAAACGTACGTTGTCCAAATCGCTAAATGCTTGCATGTATTCGCCATTTGGATCAAGAACAATAAAATGCGAATTCGACCTTTGATGACCATATTCATTTTTAGCTAATTCCCTTTTTGCCGCATCGATTGACCAACGAATAATACCAGCAACAGAACAGGATTTCCCACTTCCGGTATTCCCTAATATTGCTAAATGACGTCCGAATAACCTGTCGGGGTCAACGCATACTTCGGCGTTACCTGCGAGTGGGCTGACACCGATTTTTACCCTACGGTTTTCTCCTGATTCAATGATACACTTAAGTTGTGTTTGTGATGGCAATAATACTGGGTCACCAACAGTTGGGAAAGTATCAACTCCACGCGAAAATGAGTATGTAGGATTTTCTGAAGATCCTACATTTTCACGCAAGATACCAAGGGGGTTAAGACTCATCTTTCGCAATGGAAATGGCAGGTCGATTACACCAAAGTCTTGTAATCCTTTACGTTTAGGATATGGGGAACGCTCAATTCTAATCCACTCAACCTGTGCAACAAGATATCCATTGTCATTCGCAATAACAACATAACTGTTTATACGAGGAAATGGACGAGGGACCCCCGCGTTTAATGCAACATCGTTTGGTGCCTCAATATCGAGTAGCACATTGATTTCGTCAGGGGAAACAAAATCAACACTACCTATACGCCTTGCTTCTGCTATTGCTAGAGGGGTTATCATGTTTGATCACCACCTAATGTTGTTGAAGAGTTTTCTTCTTGAGGAACTTCTCTCTGAATATTTGAATAGCGTTGTTTTAGTAACTCACTCATTCTTATTGAAGCTTTGTCAATAGACGGTTTAGGCATGAAATAATCCACCAATGTTTTTAAATTAGCTAAATGGTTACCAACGATTAAAGTTATTTGGGAATGTCTACCCAACTCCTCAAACTTCCTCATTATGCGCCCACCCGCATTATCGTATGAAATAATAACAAGATGAGTCGATGGGATTGTAAGCATGTCTTTAATGACACGATTAATATGTTCATCACCAAAGCCATATCCATATGTAACAAGTGTACTATTAGGGCGGCATAGTGCAGCAGCAAAATCGCGGAATAGCTCTACATATGGGTATTCCGAAGTCTCGCGATCTTTTGCAGAGTTGGGGTAGATCATTACATTACGACAATCAATGTTGCTTAACCCAGGAGCATTCAAGAAGTTTTTTAGATCCTCTGACCCAAACGGCAGACCAATGCGACGTATGTCTGAAGCTGTATATATCCAGTCAATCGAACCATGTAGCTTTGTGAATCTGGCAACTCCCTCAAGATACCGAGGTTCACCTCTAATTCCTGGAGGATTATAGTGCATATCAATATCTAGTCTAGAGGAACGAAAAATCGGAGCAAGTGTTCCAGTAAATCTGTCGAGTAAATGCAGGCCTGCCAATTCTGCCCCAGCTTCTATCACTCGATCATAATTGGTTGTAAAAATGTTAAGCCTATCCCGTGTTCCAGCACGGCTCGCAAAACTCATGAGAAAATTCACGAGATATCTAAAGGCCTCATCGCGCTTTGATGGTTCAGCAGTGGCAATACATTTTTCCATTTCAGTTATGTCTCTTGTAAAATCATAAATAATTCGTTCGAGGTTCTCCTTTAACTCAATGTATGCGTTATATTCTGGTGTAGGTTCACTGTCAAATTTGCTATGGCCAAGGATTTCTAGTCCACGTAGCAACTCGTTGATTACTCGAATTGCATCTTCAATATTTGCGTTACCACGGTGTCCTTTGTCGGCAATTTCATTTACAGATGACAAAATTGCCTCTTTGTATTTTTCTGAAGTGAGATTGGGTAGGGACATCGGTGTTTCATGATCTGTTGTATGTTCGTTACTTGATTCGTCGCTTGTAGTAGCCGTTTTACTATCCGCACCACTCATATTTACCATGTTTCTTAATGAGTATGAAAGCCCTGTTCCAACGAGAAGAGAGAGATGTTCTGACTGAAAGAGTGATGTTAACCACGGTTCAATTCCACTTCTCAAGGCAAGTAAATCTATTTTGCTTGGCGAGTTACTAGAATCAATCCAAGACAACGGTCTACCCTCGTTAATTTTAAACCTATCGTCCTCATCCAACCACTCAAGAGAAATAATGTCATCATCGCGGATTTTAAGAAGATTTGGGTTCTCTTCCATATGTTTTTACCTCCATTTTCTACATGAAATAAAATTGTTGTCTGCTTCAATCATGAGATAAAACTTTACATACTAGAAGTATAGCCCTACGCAACCACAAATTCAACTAAATTCATACTAATTTTACTAAACAATCCATAATGTCTATGAATTTGCAGTCGCAATGTCGAAATACTTATTTCTTGCAAAACTAAAGACATGCATAGTAGTGACAGCAGAAATTTTCGTATTGAAATCAAAAGGCCCAACCTTACGGTTGGGCCTTTTGTTACAGTAAACATAGCCTTGCTTCAAGACTTGTGATTATTATTGGTGCCGATGAGGCTGGAGAAGAAGTTGATTTCAAAGCATCATGCCTTATTGCTATTTTGCTTGGAAAAGACTAAGCATTCACTATAGATTGAATATAGTTCTGTACTATGAATATACAAAGAATAGTTATCACTGAACGAAAAAGAGACAAGATATTGTGTATCTTGTCTCTTTTTATTCGTATTACCCCACCATAACTAGCAACCGTTCTATTAACATACAACTGTATGTACCGTACTTTTAGAAATACCAAACGCTTTTGCGGCGCCTCTGACAGTTTGCTTGTTTTCTATCATATATAATGCGAGCTGTGCAGCACGCTCCTCCGGTTTACCCTTCACTGTACCGTGTCCCCTTCCACGTTTATTCTCATAGGTAGTAATATATATGCGAATAAAACGAGGGGTTATGACTTTGTTTTTGGATAATATGACACGGTTGATGGCATCCTGGACATTCCCCATGAGACCATGGTATCTCGGGAGCTGGCGGGCAGGGCAGGGCCGAAAACCAATTTGCCCCATACCTTGCTTGATTTTCTTAGTGTGGACGTATAATATGAATATAAATATTTGTATGTTCGCAGCGACATGGTAACTGACTACATGTCCTGTCTGTAAAATGAAGCTTCAAAGATAATGGGTATTTCGTACGGCGTATATAGAAACTGTGCGAGGAAAACCGGAAGAGAATGAAGCGTGAGCGTTTTAGCCCGGGTGTGGACTATTCCGAGAAGTGCAATAAGTTAAACACCTTTAATTGGAGATGAAATGATTGTCTGGACAGAATACAATATCTGAAAGTTTGCTCGAAAAGAGGATTCTGCTTGTAGATGATGAAAAAGATATAACGGATCTACTTGAGGAAGTATTGCGTAAGGATGGTTTTATAAACATTCTCAAAGCCGCCAGCGGCCAGGAAGCTGTCAACCTGTGCCAAATGCATCGGCCGGATGTAATTGTGCTGGATATTATGCTTCCTGATATTGATGGAATTGAGATTTGTAAAAAAATCCGTGAGTTTTCTTATTGCCCGATTATATTCTTATCTTCCAAAAACGATGATATAGACAAAATACTTGGGCTTAGTAGCGGGGGCGATGATTATGTAACAAAGCCGTTCAGTCCAAGAGAAATTGTTTTCCGCATCAAGGCACAGATCCGCAGGCAACAGTATAATCGAGCTTATCTAAATAACGAAAAACTTCTGCAGGGGATTAATAGGGAGACAAACAAAACGATTGTTATGGTAACGCATTCTGCTGATGCTGCAGAGTACAGCAGCCGCCTTATCAACGTTAAGGATGGCACAATCGCATAATATAGAACTACAAGTATAAACCGCCTTGAATCAATAAAACCTGATTCAAGGCGGTTTCTTTACCGTAAAAGTTTTACTCTTTTGGATATACTTATCCCCAATACGGAATAAATAGTTGATAAATAAATGCAACTACAATTGATAACACAAGTTCAATGGCAAACTCTTTGGGTTTTCGATATAAGATAATTACACTGGTTATCCATGTAAAAATCTCCATAATATTAAACACATAAAATCCCTTAGTAAGTGAAAATGCTTGGGCGAATAATACACCGATAATTGCACTTGATATGAAGATTGAAATAATACCCTTTCCCTTTGCATACCAACATATATATGCCAAAAATATAGATGCAAAAGAAATAATCACCCATATCATCATATAAGTTATCGGCAAGAAACCTAAGACATAATTGCAATAGAGATAATATCCAGCCAACATGCTTATAAAGAATAGAAATGTGTTAAGAGAAGCCCTTAATGGTGTTCTTGAATATATGGATATAACTGTCGCCAATAGAATCCATATTGCCAATCGACCAAAATAGTTTCCAATATCAAGTTGTTGAAGCAACAATGGAAATATATTGCTTGGTGAACCATCAATCCATTTCTGCAATACTCCTAGGGCAAATCCAAACAGTATTATGCCTATTGTTATTATTATCTGTGTTTTAAGAGAAACATCTTTTTTAGGTGTTCTAATTTTATCAAGAAATGCTTTCATCTTTCCCTCATAACTTAAGATTAGGTGACCAGCGGAACTACTGGTTTTTTGACGTACTAATTCCTGCTACTATTATACAGTATTTCTCGACAAAAACCAACGAACTATTGTGGCATAGCCATCGTTAAAAAGAAAACTGGCAACCCATGGGGCTGGTATTTGCTTATTGCTTTATCTGGGACGCTCTATAGCTTTCAGTTATGTACTGGCGATTTTAGCGTTTATAAAAGGGGTGTAGAAATAATGGCCTCCTGGACATTCCCCATGAGACCATGGTATCCCGGGAGCACTCACTTTTGTCTTACTTGATAAACCATCAGACGTCCGAGCTGCGCAGCATTTAGCATACAGCTGCTGATTTATTGAGAAATATGCAGGATACGGTATATATCCGTCTTGTCTGCCGGGCGATGCTGATAAAAATAAAACACACTATATTTCCACTTATCCGGATTATAGATGCAAACCCTCCCTACATAACTGCAATCTTCAACATTTGAATGAGTTACGCGACTGATTAAGCCGTTCAGAGATGTTGTCGGTACAATCTCGTTGTTTTCTTCCAGCACATATTTTGCTGTTGAAAAATTCTCCGACAGCTCAGTGAACATTGGTATCCCAATATTCACATGCTGGAAGCCGAATGATCTAATGATATTGTCATAGTATCCTTCAAACATGAACTTGTTCATTCCATCACTGGTTTTCCATACATAAAGCGGGGCATACATATTTTCTATATTCCCGGCCTTTTTCTCTTTAACTAAATAACACTTAAATAACAGACCATCAAAGCCGTCGGTTTTATACCCGTTGGCTTTTACTCTTGCAACAATTCGTTCCATATCGTAGTCATCAGGCAAAGTGATTTTATATTGCATTCCTATCATATTGATCCCCTCCTGCATCATTTTTACTCATTATAGTATAGTGTTTGGTCGTTGTATAATTACTAATGATTATATATAATATCATTAGTAATGATATATAGGGGAATGTAGAATGGAGCTAAATGATATTCGAATCTTTATTGAACTTTATCGCAATAAGTCTATATCAAAAACCGCGGACAAACTTAATTACACACAATCCAACATCTCCACCAGATTAATGAAGCTGGAAAAGGAATTCAATACAGTATTTTTTATACGTACAAAATCAGGTTTGGAGATACTTCCGGCCGGCGAGCGTTTTATGGATTATGCAATGCAAATTGACCGGATAACGAGTAACTTATATCATGAATTCCGCTCCAGAAAACGCGATGTAAACATTGCGTCAACCCAGTTGTTGTCAAGACTTTACTTCCCTTTATTATATCAAAGCAACAACTCGTTTCATCTGTACACTTCACCTTTAAAGAAGTTGGCAAGGGGATTGGAAAATAAGACTTACGATATCGTAATCACTCATACAAGAATAGATTTTGAGAAAGAAATCTTAAGCCATACCAAATCAGAACCGCTTAGCTGGGCTCAGGCGAAAAAATCACGACACAACACTGATGTAAATCCAAGTGTTATAGTAAGCAGAGATAGGGATTGCCCGCTAAGAAATGCAACTTTTAAATATCTTGCCTCTATTAGCGCCGAGATGCCGGTGATCGAAGTCGACACCTTGGATTTAATGCTTTCACTGCTTCGTTCCGTAGACAGCATAGCCCTTTTGCCCCAGAAGTTAATCAATAACGATAATGATCTGACAGAATATACGGCATTTGATGCCGAATCTCTATTGGTTTACTTCTATTGCTATAACACAGATGAGTATATGCTAATAAAAGAGCTTTTTTAGGTCTATTGGCATCTCATGTTTTGCTCACAATACACATAAAAATAAGGGCTTCCTGACATTGTAACCCTCAGGCAGAACAGCCGAAGGAAATGCTTAATGTCTGGAAGCCCTCTCATTATTCACTTATTTCAATATTAACTTCAACATCCACGTTGCCTTTAATCATAGACCAGACCGGGCACATCTTTTCTTCTGCCACTTTCAACACTTCCAGCGCTTCGGCTTTCGTTAACTCCTTCGACTTGAAAGTCAGGGATAATAATATGTGTTGAAGCGCCTTAGGGTGTTCTTCGCGCACCGTACCTTCTACCTTCACGGCAACCCCGTCGACCTTTTTCTTCATCCGATAACGAAACAGTGATAAAAGCGTTGAGCTGACACAGGAACCGAAGCTTGACATAAAAAGCTCCAGCGAGGTGTAGCCATACCCGGTTCCGATAGGTGGGAAATAGTCGATGATAATCTCCGGATTGTCGCGAGCTGTGGCACTGAACATGGTCTTATCATCAATTGTTTGCATTTTTAAAGTTAAAGTATCCATCATGTCAATCCTCTCATTTTCGATTATTTGAATGTGTCGCCACATCAAATATCATGTTAATTTCTTCTATAATCTCGCTGTCTGGAATATCTTCCTCCAAAAGAATAATGCGCTGAATCATCTCCGTAATAGAGCGCGCAATAAACTTTGCCCACTGCACTGATTTAACAATGGAGGCATACTCCTCCCAAGCCTTTTGGTAGGCTCTGTGCTCCCATTCCATCAGCTTTTTTCGGCACTCATCAAAGCCCTCGCATCTCAGCCACGTTTTCATGGCAAGACGATAAATAATCCGCTCATCTTCTGATAAATGCTTTTTCTGAATGACCTTTTGAATGTTGTACTCTCTATATGTAACATCCTTAGGAAGCTGTGCCCAAAGCCGTGCGACCAGCTCCTCAAAAGCTACGCGGACTACTTCATCGAAAAGCTTTTCTTTACTCTCATAGTGATAATATATTGTAGGCATCTTGCAACCCGCCAGTTTACAGACATCACGCAAAGCCGTACCATGAAATCCGTGCTCATCAAACAACCTCCGGGCGTGAAATGCAATTTTCTCTTTCATTGGCTCCATTGGATTCAGCTCCTTATATATCGATAGATATATAATATCGCTGTGTTAATTGTTTGTCAATAACTTCTTATTTTTACAGAAACATCACAGCTTTGAACTCGTATCCCCTTAGAGCTTTGAGATGCCAGCACCTTAGTAACCAGTATGGCAGCGCTACCTCTATCAAATTCGAGGGAAGGGGAAAGTATCCCCTGAATTTATCTGGTATGATATGTTGGCTCATTGATAATTACAAAGTTCTTCCTTGGTAAGGACTTATATCCTCTGTTGGCATCACAATCATGCATTGCATACAGTTTGAAATGACATCATAGCCGGCTGACTTTTGCCTTGTTGGACCTACTAAAATAATCGATATTCCCAGAACGGAAATCATGAATACTTCTAAAATATCTAAATCTATCTTGACAAATTGCAATCATCAAGGTACCATATTTCTAATATTTTATACTTTAAAGTACTAAATGCAAAACACTTTAAAGGACTAAAACTTAAGGGGGTCAGTATTATGATGAAAAATACAAAACGTTTATTGGCACTTGCTTTGGTGCTTGCCCTAACCACCCTCGGCTTTGTCGGCTGTGGAAATGAGGGCAATACCTCGGGTAAGTTTGTTATTGGCGGTACCGGCCCGTTGACTGGTGATGCTTCTACATACGGAATTTCAGTTAAGAGGGGCGCACAAATAGCCATTGACGAAATCAATGAAGCCGGCGGTGTCAATGGCATTAAGCTTGACTTTATTTTTGAAGATGACGAGGCCGACGGCACAAAGGCAAAAGCTGCATTTGAAAAGTTAATGGACAACGGCATGCAGATCTTTATGGGTACCGTTACTTCTGGTGCTGGCGTTGCCCTGAATGACACCATTAAGAATGAAGGTCTGCTTCAGGTTACTCCCAGTGCTTCTCAGGTTGAAGCGATTGCCAATCCTAACTCGTTCCGCATTTGCTTTAACGACGTTGACCAGGGCAAGGCAATGGCTGAGTATATCTATCAGAATTTACGTTATTCGAAAGCGGCCATTATGTACAATCAGGATGACAGCTACAGCTCCGGCCTTTACGATGCCTTCAAGGCAAGATGGGATGAGCTCGGTGGCACCATCTCTGCCGATGCCCCCTTTGCAGATGCTGCAACAGACTTTAATGCACAGCTCACAAAGGTTGTCGGTTCGGATGCTGAGTTCCTGTTCATGCCTATCTATGCTGAGAAAGCAGCTCAGATTGCAATCGCCGCAAGCAGCAAAAACATGACACTCCCCATTATTGGTTGCGATGGTCTTGATGGTATTCTCAACTATCTGGAAGGCGACAATGCAAAGTTGGTTGAGGGACTCATTTACTACACTCCCTTTATTGCCAGCGATTCTTCTAAAGAGGTTCAGTCTTTTGTAAGCAAGTTTAAAGCGAAATACAATTTGGAACCCGACCAGTTTGCGGCAGACGCTTATGACGCCGTCTATGTTATCAAGGCCGCAATTGAAAAGGCAGGACTTACTGCAGAAGATACAAAGTTGTCTGCGAAAGAGCTTGGTGATAAGTTGGTTCCCGTAATGACTCAAATCGAAGTAGACGGTCTAACCGGAGAAATAACTTTCAGCGCTTCGGGTGAGCCTACAAAATCTGCTAAGGTTGCTATAATCAAAGACGGTAAATACGTCGCCAAAGACTAAAGTACAATTAACAGGTTCGATACGGGGAAGACATTATACATCTTCCCCGTATTTGCAATTGTTTACCGTTTTTAAAATAATTCGGAAAATATCCGAACTATTTTAAAAGCAGTAAGTATCTAACATTACAACCACCGAAAAGAGGGGCAATTTATGCAACAATTTATAATGACACTCATAGACGGTATTAACTTGGGAAGTGTTTATGCACTTGTAGCCCTGGGATATACCATGGTGTACGGTATTGCCAAAATGCTAAATTTTGCTCATGGTGACGTCATCATGGTTGGTGCTTATACCATTGTGGTTTTCATTTCGCAGCTTTCGCTTAGCGTGCCTTTGGCGATGGTTCTTTGCGTTGTCTTCTGCGCCCTTTTAGGCTTTGTTGTGGAGAAGCTGGCCTACAAACCGCTTCGTCATTCATCACCCCTCACGGTTCTCATCACAGCAATTGGAGTCAGCTATCTGCTTCAAAACCTCGCACTTCTCTTTTTCGGTGCTAACCGCAAATTCATCGTCAAATTCATTGATGTCGGCAGCTTTGATCTGCTTGGGGTTTCTGTTTCCGGAATCTCGGTTATCATCTGGGTCACGACCCTTGTTATCATGATCGGTCTTTACACCTTTATTAAAAGGACAAAAATAGGACGCGCAATGTTGGCCGTATCGGAGGATAAGGGTGCCGCACAACTCATGGGCATTAATGTGAATCGCACCATCTCTATCACCTTTATCATCGGTTCTGCCTTGGCCGGCGTTGCCAGCATTCTTTATTCGGCAAAGTACTTAAACGTTGATCCCTACACCGGCGGTTTGTTTGGCATCAAGGCCTTCGCCGCAGCTGTATTCGGCGGCATCGGCAGTATTCCGGGCGCAATGATTGGCGGCCTGCTGATTGGTTTGATTGAAGCCCTCACGGCAAGCTACCTGCCTGATGGTCTGAATGCCGCTTCTGACGGATTTGCCTTTGTAATACTTATCATCATGCTCGTGTTAAAACCTACAGGACTTCTGGGCAAAAAAATTACGGAAAAGGTGTAAGCGGTAATGAAAAAGAAAACTTTAAAACTATATCAAAACTTAATCTTTGTTGCCGCAGCCATTGTAGTTTACGCACTCATTGCCTACGGCATGAACGCCAATGTGATTCCGCGTGCTACCCAAACCCTTTTTATCAAGGCGTGCTATAATGTCATCTTAGCATTGTCACTGAACCTTGTCGTAGGATTCTTGGGCGAGCTGTCCTTAGGTCATGCGGGATTCTTTGCATTGGGTGCCTATGCTGGATGTATCTTTTCGATAAACTCCACACTTCCGATAGAATTGCGCTTTATTATAGCTGTTCTTATCGGCGGAACGGTTGCCGCCATCGGCGGATTTTTAATCAGCTCCTCTATCCTTCGACTGCAGGGAGACTATCTTGCTATCGTAACCCTGGCTTTCGGTGAGATTATTCGTTCGTTTATTAAGATTATTCCCATAACCGGAGGAACCTCCGGCCTTGACGGAATCCCCTCCTTGGGCTCAAAGTTTAAAACCTTCTCATTCTCTTATGCGCTGGTACTCATTACTTTGCTCGTTATCCGCAATATTGTAACATCCCGTCACGGACGTGCAATCACCGCGATACGCGACAATGCCATTGCGGCTGAATCGGTCGGAATCAACATCAAATCCTATAAGATTAAAGTCTTTACAGTGAGCGCCTTTTTTGCAGGCATTGCCGGCGTTATATTGGGACACTATATCAACTTTATTGAACCGGCGAACTTCAATTACAACGTATCGATTGAAGTTTTGGTTATGGTCGTATTCGGCGGAATGGGCAACCTCTTAGGCTCTATTATTGCGGCCACAGTCATTACCTTCCTGCCTGAAATACTGAGAGACTTTGACCAATACCGTCTGCTCATTTATGCACTGGCACTTATCTTTATGATGCTCGCGAGTGCTTCACCTCGAGTCAATGCTTTAAAGCTAAAGGCAAAAGAAAAGATCGTTGTACTCCGCAAAAGAGTATTTGCAAAGAAAGGAGTGTGACATAAGTGGAACTGCTTGAGGTAAAAAACTTAGGTATCTCCTTTGGCGGCCTTCAGGCTGTGGATGACATCAGCCTAACCGTCAAAAAAGGACAGCTTTATGGTTTAATCGGTCCGAACGGCGCCGGTAAAACGACAATTTTTAACATGCTTACCGGGGTATATAAGCCTTCACACGGCACCTTTTATCTGGATGGCGAAGACCTCACCGGAAAAACACCGATTGAGATCAACAAAAAAGGAATTGCCCGAACCTTTCAGAACATTCGTCTGTTCAAGAACATGAGCATTATTGACAATGTTAAGGTCGGATTACATAACAAACATAAGAACACCATGTTTGATAGCATCTTCCGCTTGCCCCGCTTTTATAAAGAGGAGCATGAAATGGAAAAGGAAGCGTTAGAACTTCTAAAGGTGTTTGATTTGGACAAGGAAAAAGACACTGTTGCATCCAATCTGCCCTATGGAAAGCAGCGCAAGCTGGAAATCGCCCGTGCGCTTGCCACCGGTCCAAAACTGCTTTTGCTCGATGAGCCGGCAGCCGGTATGAATCCCAACGAGACAGATGAGCTGATGGAAACGATACGTCTGATTCGCGATAAGTTTGACATGACAATTCTGCTGATTGAACACGATATGAAGCTGGTCTCCGGTATTTGTGAGGAGCTTTCGGTTCTTAATTTCGGAACCCTTTTAGCCGCAGGTGAAACCTCCGAGGTACTTAATAATCCAGAGGTTATCGCGGCATATCTGGGAGAATAGAGGTAGCAATATGGCAATGCTTACAATTAGCGACCTTTCCGTTTACTACGGTGTTATACAGGCCATTAAAGGCATATCCTTTGAGGTTAACGAAGGGGAAGTAATCGCCTTAATTGGTGCAAATGGTGCCGGAAAAACCACGATTCTGCACACCATAACCGGTCTTATAGCAGCCAAAGGCGGCTCAATCAAATTTCAGGATCAGGAGCTAACCAAAACTCCCGCCCATAAAATCGTTGAAATGGGTATCGCCCACGTTCCGGAAGGCCGCCGCATCTTTTCTCAGCTGACTGTATATGAGAATCTCAAGCTGGGTGCCTTCACAAGGAAGGACAAGGACGAGATCGAAGCGTCTCTAAAAACCGTCTATCAGCGTTTCCCGAGACTGAAAGAGCGCAAACACCAAGTGGCGGGAACTTTAAGCGGCGGCGAGCAACAAATGCTTGCAATGGGAAGAGCACTCATGTCTCATCCGAAAATCATTCTGATGGATGAACCGTCAATGGGACTATCTCCCATCTTGGTGAGCGAGATTTTTGATATTATTAAGTCCATCAGCGAAAGCGGAACCACCGTGCTGTTGGTTGAGCAGAATGCCAAAAAGGCACTCACCATTGCCAACCGCGCCTATGTACTAGAGACCGGCAAGATTGTTCTCTCCGGCAACGCACAGGACTTAATTCATGATGAATCGGTCAAAAAGGCCTATCTTGGCGAGTAGGTCGACAATAAAAAACTCATAGGGATTTAAACTATACCTCTACTGCTTGACGCTATGTGACAAGAAGCACTTCCGACAAATCGGAAGTGCTTCTTCTTTTATTATCTGAAACTATTCACAACTTGAATTTAAATATAAACTGTGTATGTGGGGCTTTCTCCACCCCCCTTTCCTTAAACACAATAAAAGAAGCAGACCGCAACGATGAGTACCTTCAGTCTGCTTCTCTTATCCGTATCGTGCTCCTAGCCTAATATGCATGAATAATACTCTTTAGGTCTTGCCCATCGAAAGCCGAGTTCTGGCACTGTTACAACCTTCGATGGGCTTAAGGAAAGAAAGGAATTATCGTGATTGGTACTCTAGGAACTCCAGCTCGAATCCGTTGGGATCTTTGGTAAGCCCGCCGTGAAAGCCGAGCTTCTCTACATAGCTAACAGGCACGTGGAAGGGATACCCTGCCTCAGTCAGCTTTTTCTCAACAGTGTAGACGTCATCCACCACGAAAGCCAGATGGCGAGCCGTTCCGCGGTCAGTTGCGATAGCGCCGAGGTCTCTGGTCTCGTAGTTGTAGATGACAAGCTCCAGCTTTCCGCCACTGGGAAGCGCAAAATAGTATAAAACATGATCGCCCATGTCTACAGTCGGCAAGGGCACAAGACCCAACAGGTTTTGGTAGTAGTAAAGCGTCTTTTCAAGGTCCTTTACGTTGATAGTGATATGGTCAATTCCCTTAATCATCTGACTGCTCCTTGCTATATGTATCTATCAATTCAATTTTCCGGTTTGCTCAATGGAGGCGATCTGCGCAATCCGAACTGCATGCCGGCCGCCCTCATACTCGCCATCCAGCCAGCACTTCACAATCATCTTTGCAAGCTCTGCACCGACAACGCGGCTGCCCAAAGCAAGCATATTGGTATCGTTGTGCTGACGGGATAAAAGGGCGGAATACGGCTCGCTGCACACGACGCAGCGTATGCCCATCACCTTATTTGCTGCAATCGAGATGCCGATCCCCGTCCCGCAAAAGATTATACCCCTGTCGCACTCTCCGCTTGAAACTGCGTTAGCCGCTTTCAGTGCGTATTCGGGATAGTTACAGCGGTGGGTATCATGGGTTCCAAAATCCTTGTAAGTCAGGCCTAGTTCGTCTAGGTAGTCCATAATCACCTTTTTGAGTTCCAGCCCAACATGGTCGCTTGCCAATGCAATCATAACTTGCTCCTTTCATCTACTTGCGCTACCTTGCCCCAGCTCAATGAGTCGAAGCAGTTGATGTCCCTCTGTTGTACAGGTTCCTACCGGCTTGGGTTTAGAAGAGTACATACCGTGAAAGTCCGTTCCTCCGGTCTCAACAAGGCTGTACCTTTTCACAAGGTCAAGGCAATACGTTGTAACCTCGGGTGTGTTTCTGGGATGATAGCATTCTATTCCGTCGAGTAAGCCTTGCTCGCACAGCTCCTGCGCAAGCTCAAGAGAGTTAAACTGTCCCGGATGTGCAAGAACCGCCAATCCACCTGCTTTTCGTATCATGTTGACGGTATCCATGATGTCGGGATACTTTACCGGAACATAGCAGCTACCGTTTTTACCTATGAGCTCGGTTAAAAGTGGTCCGCAGACGGTAGGGGTATAGCCCATGTCTGCTATAGCCTGCATGAGATGCACCTCGTGGATGGACGCACTCTTTTGGCTTAGACGCAGTACGTCCTCATCGGTAATCGGGTACAGTTTTTTAAGCTTTTGCACCATCTCCATTTTGGCGATGCGGCGGTTTTCCAAAGTCACATTCAAAAAGGATGTCAGTGATTCTCGGTCTTTAGGGAAGTAGCACAGCATGTGAACCGGCCGGTTTCGCCTGTAATCGGTGGAGGTACACTCTACACCCGGTATTACACAAAGACCCTTTTGCGCAGCACATCGGGTAATTTCCTCCACCCCTGCCATCGTATCGTGGTCGGTGAGGGCAATGTGGGTAAGCCCTCGGCGCAGTGCAAAGTCCACTATCTGCTCCACGGTATTTGAACCGTCTGAATGGATGCTATGGCAATGCAGGTCTCCGCTCATTTGAGCCATTGTGCCACCTCCTATCAGGAAAATGAAACATCAATACACGGTAGCTGTATAAACAGCTACCGTGTATGAAGGGTTTGCTATTTCGCCGCAAATACTGCAAAATAGTCGGACATGTTATTTTCGGGGCTGTTTAAGTAAGCGAATTTATCCGGAGCGTTTAAAAATTGTGTATACACGGGAACACCCTTGTGGATGCCGAGTGCATCGTTGTCGGTTGGGGTTACAATCTTCGGCTCGCAGGTAAACTGATAGGATGGGTTGTTTTCCACGAAGTAGCCGCCGTTTTTCCCTTTTTTGATGTAGCAGCACATGCCAACGCTCTTTTTGACAGAATCATAATAGTTGGTGCTGCTGCAAGAAACAAGGTTTACAAAGACCATGGTCTCATCGCTGATGTTGACGGTGCAATGTCCGTAGTTGGGGGGAATGACGATGGACTCACCGGCGTTTACCTCAGCAAGGATTGCATCCTCTACAACCATGCTGCCCTCGGTGCGATAATCGGTTACCCTCTGCATCACAAACAAGGCCTTGCCCTTAATCACCTGATAGTATTCGGGATAGCTCATCCCTTTTCCGGGCACATCACAGTGAAAATGCCCGGCGGTCTTTTTGAATTCATCGCCTGCACAGCCCTGCATAATCACGGTACTGTCATAACGCAGGTTCACTGCCTTGAATTTCTCTCTGTCTGCATCAACCCCGATAGAGAGATAAAAATCATAATATGGATCATCCTCTATGCAGTAATTCTTATCAGCAAGCAGGCCGAACATGCCTTTTGAGAGCTTGCGGCTATGCTGTTCATAGGAGATGCCTTTCGCATCAGGTATAAGCATGTTGTCGCTTTCGTTAAATGTGACCGGGAAGCCAAAAAGCTCAAGTCTTTCCATAGCAAAGCACCTTTCATTGTGGAGTAGTTTATTTGGTAGTTTGATTCTTCATTTGCAGGGTTGTTGTGACGTTGTATTCTTGGGGTGCAGCCTTACATACTCTTATACTTTTCTACAACCTCTTTATACTCGGAGGGTTTGAACTTAAAAAGGCCGGAAGAGCCCAATACCAGTACATTTGCACCTGCTGCAGTAAGCATGGGGGCGGTCTCTTCTTTAACCTGACCGTCAACCATGATGTCGATTTGCTTGCCGGCAGCATCGAACATCTTGCGCAGGGCGGTAATCTTGTTAACCGTAGAAGGGATCAAGGTCTGACCGGCGAACCCGGGGTCGACTGTCATGACGCACACCATATCAAGGAAGTCCAGCATATATTCGATGCTCGAGATATCGGTTGCGGGGTTGATGGCGATTCCAGCCTTCTTTCCCAAGGAGCGAATAAACTTCAGCGTGCGGATGGGGTGGAGAAGCGCTTCAATATGCGGAGTAATAATCTCTGCGCCGGCCTTTGCAAATACCTCTATGTATTGGTCGGGATTGGTCACCATCAGATGAACGTCCATAGGGGTTTTAGAAACGCGCGCAATGTCCTGCATGGTGTAAGTGCTTAGTGCGAAGTTTGGTACGTAGTGTCCGTCCATAATATCGATGTGATAATAATCAACGCCCGCCGCATCCAGACTCTTAATCTGGTTTTCAAAGTCGAGCATATCGATACACATCACGGACGGGGAAATCTTGTTCATTGTGCATTCTCCTTTGTATTCGGTGTTGCATTACCATAATATAACCACAAAAACGGTAAAAATGTCAAGAAAAACGTTAATAAAACAAATAAAACGTTTAAAAACGTTCAGATGATTGCCCGATATGACTCCACCCATAGATTCCTGCGCCCCGAATTCCTTGGTGCGGGTCCTTGGGGATGCGAATAAACTCCAGATTGCTTTCGGGTATAGGCTTGCGGGTATGTAGGCGGATGTGGTCAATAAGGGAGTCATAGGGAAAGGTAGGTATACTGATGACGCCGCCGCCTAGCAGGATGCAGTCGGGATCCAGAATGTTGATCTCGGTAGCAATTGCAATCGAAACACAATCGATAAATTCCAAAATAACGGGGTGGCTTGCGTGTAATTTGAGCACCTCCTCGAGGTTTGCCGTCTCGGGGAAATATGTATTTCTTATCTCCTCTAAGCGTTTTCCGGAGGCTCGTAGCTCGATACAGCCATCATTTCCGCACGGACAATGTTGCGTATTTCCTTCTACCGGGATATGCCCGAGCTCGCCGGAGCTACCGTTCTTTCCTTCAAGAAATCGGCCGTGGATATACATTGAGTTACCGAGCCCCGTACCCAAATATACCGCTATGACGCAGTCTTTATCAAAGAGGTTGAACTCGTGCATATCATTGCACAGCAAGAGAATAACCTCATGCTCAACCATAACGGGAACGTGAAAGTGCTCATTTAAAGCCTTACTCACGTTAATGCCGTCAAACATCGGGAGGTTTGGGCAGGAGGTAACGGTTGTCTTATCCTTGGATACGGTTCCGGGAAACCCGATGCAGATACCCGCGGGGCTACCGTCTGTTTCCATAATAAGCTCACCGATACTAGCAGTAAGGACTTCTATCGGGTCACCGTGTCGAAAGGAGTCCCTGCTGCTTACGATTTTTGAGTGTATCACCTGACCTGTTTGCAAAACTGCCCCAAACCGGAAGTTTGTACCGCCGATATCAATACCAATCATATAGGACTTGCTGGAATGGTTGCTGATCATGTTATCACCTCGTGATGCAATAGTTTGGTTTAGGTTGGTTTTATGATTGTTTATTACCGATTATTTTTCTGCGTCTTTATTATAATTCACCCAAAAAGGAATTGCAAATACAATAATTTCAGCGTATTTACAACAAATAGCACAAAATGATAAAAAAATTCGAAATATTTATGACATTTTTTAAAAAACCTATTGCATTCCTAAAAACGATACGGTATAATAACAACACAAACAGTCAACAAAAACCCACAAAAACGTTCACAAATGATTATGACTGTTTCGGGGGAAGAGCACATTGATTAGCACGGTGACAATCAATACAGCAATCGATCGATTGCTCTTTATTGAGGAGCTTCACAAAAACAATACCAATCGAATCAAAAGAACCGTAGAGGTGCTTGGCGGTAAGGGAGCACATGTCTCCCTTAATCTCAGCCAACTCGGGATGAAAAACCGCAGCTTCGGTGTAGTATTGGGGGTAACGGGTAGCCGCATCCTGCAGATTCTAAAAGATAACCCCTATATCGATGTAAAGATGCTGCACTACGATGTGGGTGATTCCCGTACAAACTATGCGATCATAGAGGATGACAACACCTGCACGTTGATTGCCGAAAAGGGCGTGACCATCAGCAAGCCCGTCTGTGAAGAGCTGCTGAATATCATAGACCAGCACACAGAGGATGGTGATTATCTTGTTTTGTCGGGTGATGCCTCCAACACGGAGGTTCCGTTCATCTACAACGTGATTATGGAACGACTGCAAAGCAAAAAGATTAAGGTTTTTCTGGACGCAAGCTCCGAGAACCTGATTAAAGGCGTAAAAGCAAAACCCTTTCTTGTAAAACCAAACGTTGACGAGCTGTCTCAATTCGTTGGACATCCTGTCGAAACCGAAGCGGATATCCTGCATGGAATGGATGAGCTCGAATCGTACGGCGTGGAAGTGATTGCAGTTACCTGCGGTGCCAACGGCTCGTATGTACGCTATAAAGGAGTGACCTATCGGGTATATCCGCTAAAGGTAAACGTAGTAAACACTATAGGATGCGGCGATGCATATCTATCCGGGTTTGTATACGGCCTATCAAACAACATGCCGTTTGAGACTGTATTGCGGTATGCAACAGCTGTATCCGCAGCAACCGCAGAAAGCGAGCTGTCCGTAGGGTTTGACCCAAGGCGTGCAGAGTCGCTAATCGATCAGGTAATCATCGAAACATTGTAGTACACGTCGACCAATTGCTGGGGGAATCATTTTGAATAGCATATCGTACATAAGTGAAAGAAAAGCGTTAAAAGAGATTGTGAAGCTGATGTTTGACCGAAAGCTGACCAATGCAGCAGGTGGAAACGTAGCTGTTCAGGTTGACGAGGATAAGATATTGGTTTCACCCTCTATGATGGCGGAATACCATCGCTGCAATATAGACATCGAGGATTTTTTGCTGATAGACTTTGATAAGAACATCCTAGAGGGAAACGGGGTGGTATCCCGAGAGACGGATATGCATCTAAATCTAATCAAGAACTTTGATTACGTCGGTGCATGTATCCATGCCCACCCGCAATACTGCATGGTTTACGCATCCCAGAGCAAACCAATCCCATCGGTTACAGAGGCGACCATGAAAAAAGGGGATTGCGGCGCGATACCTTACACAAAGGCATACACACCGCAATTAGCCGAAAACGTATATCAGTACTTTGAAAGTATAAGAGAGAAAACAAACTCAATGCCGCTTGGTGTCATTATTCCGCTGCATGGAGTACTGTGCACCGGGAAGGATTTAAACTCAGCCTACTGTATGTTGGAACGACTTGAAACTGACGCAATGTGTGGAATCTTTAAAAATCTTATCTAGTTTCCAAATTGGTCCCACCAATTTAAAAATAATCTAGGAGGAATAAAAATGAAGAAACTGATTTGTTTTATGTTGGTACTTGCTATGGCAATGAGCTTTGTTGCATGTAACAACAGCACACCGGCAACCCAAAGCAGCACACCCGCTTCAAATGATGTTTCAACTGAACAGCCTAAATCCAACGACGATGACAAAATCGTAATCGGTATCTCCATGGATGCCATCGAGTCCCAGATGTGGGCTGAGAATCAGGCCTCCATGCACAACACACTCAAAGAGATGGGCATTGAGTTCATCGAAGTAATTGCCGATGGCGATGCTCAGAAGCAGAACCAGCAGATCGAAACATTGATAGCCTCCGGTGTGGATGCTATAATTATTGCGCCGAAGGACAGTACTACCATCGTTTCTGCCATTAAGAAGTGCAATGATGCTGGCATCCCTGTAGTAATGAACAACCGTGCTGCTGGCGAAGGCGCAGTAGTATCTTGTACGGTAGCCTCCGACAACAAGTCCATGGTTATTCGTGAGATGGAGTACATCGTTGAGAAGGCAAAGAAGGAAGGCAAGACCTACAAGGTTATGGAGTTCATCGGCAACCTGACCGATACCAACGCCGTATACCGTCATGAGGGCTTTAAGCAGGTTGTAGATGCGAACCCCGACATCTTCACCGAGGTTATTGAGATTCCCACAGAGTGGAAGGCAGAGAACGCCGATGCTCTGGGTCAGGCAGCTTTGCAGGCTAACCCCGACATCAATATGATTTTCGCCGCATCCGACTTCCTCGTTCCCACCATCAAGTCGATGCTGCAGAAGTTTGACAAATGGTATCCCGCAGGCCACGAGAAGCATGTAGTTTATGTTACCTTCGACGGCGCAGCTGATGCTGTTAACGAGATTAAGGCTGGCTACATTGACATCGTTTCTGTTCAGGATGCTACCATGCAGGGCAAGCTGTGCGTAGAGAACGCTGTAAAGCTTGCTAAGGGCGAGACCGTTAACCCGGATGCATTTGACCCCGGCTTTGAAGTTACACTTGAAAACGTTAATGAACTTGGCTTTGCCGGCTACTAATCGTTAATAAGTAAGTAAAAAGTGGTTGGCGGATTCTGCTCGGCCAACCACTTTTTAACTCAATGCATTGTACTATGTACACCCCTCGGAAAATTGTCTCCTGGGACAGATAGTGAGGTTGTTTATGAAACAGCTAATTGAAAAAGTAAAGTCAATAAATGCAATCTCTTTGTTTTTATTGCTTTATATAGTTCTATGTTTAGTGTTTGTTCCGAACTTTGGCACTGAATATAACATAAGAAATGTTTTAGGTCAGGTATGCGTTTTGCTAACCGTATCTTGTGGTGTACACTATACCGTTCTTAATGGGGGCACAGACTTTTCCAGCACTTCCATCATTGCTTTAACCAGTGTTATTGGTGCATCTATTATGAGCGAAACCGAAGGCCTGTTAGGAGGCAAATGGTATGCAGTTCCGGTTGCTATCGCAGTAATGCTCTTGATTGGCCTTGCTTTTGGCATCGTCAACGGACTTTCCATCATCACCTTCAAGATGCCTTCGTTTATTGTTACAATGGCTACGCAGATGATTGGAGCCGGTCTGGCTCTGTTATATACAAAAGGTAAAACTATAGGCGGACTTCCCGATTCCTTCACAAAGCTGGGAACCGGATATATCAGCATTATCCCATACGCATTGTTCTTTACAATTATTATCGTCCTTATCACCCACACGATTTTGAGCAAGACAAAGCTTGGCCGGCAGATTTACTCCGTCGGAACCAACCCCAAAACCTCTCAGATATCGGGTATTCCGGTTAAGCGCACAATCTTTAAGCTGTACGTTGTCAGTGGCCTTTGCGCAGCATGTGCAGGCATCTTAATGCTGGCACAGATGGAGTCCGGTGCGGCCAGCTTTGCGAACAACCTGTTTATCGACATCATGACCAGCATCATCATTGGCGGTACAAGCCCGATTGGCGGACGGGGAAAGATCACAGATACGGTTATGGGCGTATTCCTCGTTATTCTGATTAACGTAAGCATGAACCTGTTGGGCGTCCAGTGGTTTGTTATCAGCATTATTAAAGGTGCAATTATTCTTACTGCGGCAAGTATTGACCTTGCTACCAAGTCCAAGCTAAGAACCGCTTAAGTTACGTTATAAGAGATAGGATGTGAGCAGCTTGACGCAAGAATATGCTCTGGAACTCAAAAATATCACAAAATCCTTTGGTCAGGTTAAGGTACTTACCGATGTAACACTCTCGTTGCGAAAGGGCACGATTCTCGGTCTAGTCGGTGAAAACGGCGCAGGCAAGTCCACCATGATGAACATCTTAGGCGGCGTTTACAAGCGCGATTCGGGCGAAATTCTCTTAGACGGTAAGTCTTTTGACCCCAAGGACCCTAAGGCATCCAAGGATGCGGGCATTGCATTTATTCATCAGGAGCTTAACCTGTTTACCAGTCTCAGCGTTGCGGAAAACCTCTTTATCACCGATATGCCTAAGCTCGGACGCACAGGTATTGTGAGCTTCCGCAAGATGAAAAAGGAAGCAAAGGAAAAGCTTTTGCGGCTCGGCATTGACGACTTCTCACCTGATGCCATAGTCGGAACCCTTCCGATGGGGCAGAGGCAGCTTGTTGAAATCACAAAGGCCATTGTCGGAAATGCAAACATTATCATTCTGGATGAGCCCACAACATCCCTTTCGGCAAAGGAAAAGGAAAAGCTTTTTAAAATCATGCATGATTTAAAGGCCGAGGGCAAATCCATTATCTTCATTTCACATATCCTTGAAGACGTATTCGAACATTGCGATGAGATAACCGTACTTAGAGACGGACAGATTATCTCTCAGAAGCCTACCCAGGAGCTCACCCATGCCGATGTCATCAGAATGATGGTAGGACGCGAACTCAATAAGATTTATCCTACCGTTGAAAAGGACATCGGAGAGGTTGTATTTGAGGCAAAGGGCATCAGCCAAAGCGGACGATTTAAGGATATTGACATCAGCCTGCGGGCGGGAGAGATTGTCGGCCTGTTTGGCCTGATGGGCGCCGGAAGAACCGAGCTTTTGCGTTGCCTCTTTGGTGTTGACAAGATTGATTCCGGTGAAATCCTGTTTGAGGGGATACCTCTTAAGAAGATTACACCCGAGGCGTGCATCGAAAACGGAATGGCCTTTATCACCGAGAACAGACGTGAAGAAGGTCTGCTGCTTGGTAAAACGGTGAAAGAGAACATCGCCATGGCAAGCCTTAAGGAGCTATCCAAGCGATGGTTTGGTTTTATCGATTTTAAGGGCGAAACCATCATGGCAAACCAGATGGTTGAGGAGCTTCGGGTTCGCACTTTCGATGCAAGTAAACAGGATGTACTAAACCTTTCCGGTGGTAACCAGCAGAAGGTTGTACTTTCTAAATGGGTAACACGCAGACCCAGGGTCTTCTTGCTTGATGAGCCGACACGCGGTGTTGACGTAGGAGCAAAGTTTGAGATTTACAACATCATAAACGATCTGGCAAAGAACAAATCCACCGTTCTGATGGTTTCCTCTGAGATGGAGGAACTCATGGGAATGTGCGACCGAATCCTTGTCATGTGCCACAACGAAATCACTGCCGAATTTAAAAAGGGCGAATACGATCAGGAAAAGATTATTACGGCGGCCATTGGGGGTGCGGGGAATGAATGAACATGCAATCACATCACGCGGTTACATAAACATTGACAAGATAAAGAACTTTCTAATCGACTACGCACTATACATTGTTTTTGCAATACTGATTCTCTATTTTTCCATAAAAAACCCTGCTTTCTTAGCAATTAACAACGCAATCACCATCCTGCAGATGGCGTCTACTTTAGGAATTGTTGTTGTAGGTATGTTCTTTGTACTGATTACGGGCGGTATCGACATCTCGGTTGCGTCTAACATGTATTTCTCCGCTGTAATCAGCAGTATACTCCTTAACACCTACAAAATTCCTATTGCACTGTGCTTTTTGATTTCCATCCTCGCTGGAAGCCTCATCGGTGCAATTAACGGACTGTGCATCGCTCGGTTTAAGATGGTTCCCTTTATCACAACCCTCGCAACGATGAGCATAGCCAGAGGCCTGGGCCTTCTTTTCTCAAATCAAAAGCTCATTGTACTGGATCAATCGGGCTTTGAGGTTTCCAACACCAGAATCTTCGGGGTACCACTGGTTGCATACTTCTTTATTGCAACCGTACTGATTGGTCATCTCGTTCTCTCCCGTACTCAGTTTGGCCGGCAGCTGTACGCCTGCGGCAACAATCTAGCGGGAGCAAAGAAGATTGGTATCAACGGCGCAAAGATTGTATTTATAGCTTATTTAATCTGCGGTGCGACGGCAGGACTTGCCGGCATGGTAAACGCCTGCAACCTTGCTTCCATCAATCAGAACTTCGCCATAAACGATGAGTTTGTGGTAATCTCCTCGTCCGTAGTAGGCGGAGCAAGCCTTTTTGGAGGCAAAGGCAAGGTACTGCCGGGTGCCATGATTGGTATTATCATGATTCAGGTTATACTGAATGGATTAACACTAATACAGGCTTCCCCCTATGTATATCAGGTAGTTCGTGGTATAATTATCTTTATAGCTGTTATGATGGACAGCATAAAATACAGCGGGGAAATCAGATAGTTTCCTCGGAGCACGGACAAATTTGATTGGTGGTGGAAATGTGTATAACATTGAGCGAAAAGCACTCATTGTTGATCTGTTGGAAAAAAACAATACCGTGAGCGTAATCCAGTTAGCCCAAATGCTGAACATCTCAAAGGAAACTGTAAGACGGGACTTGCGAGAGCTGGAGCAAGAAGGACTAATCAAAAGAACGCATGGCGGAGCAATCCTAGAGGTACCAAGCAACTCCTCGGAATACCCCTTTAACGTTCGCGAGATACAGCGCTTTGCAGAAAAGGCAATTATCTGTAAGCGTGCAGCTCAATTCATTGAAGACGGAGACACCATTTTTGTGGACAACAGTTCTACCACCATGAATCTACTCAAACACATCAACCCACATTATCAAGTAACGGTTATTACAAACTCAATCCGCCTACTGATTGAATCCACAACCATTAACAACCCGCACCTAACACTCATCTCTCTCGGCGGAATCTTCAGGGCAAAGAACTACTCCTTGGCAGGTGTCATGTCCATCGATTGGGCAAGAAACTTCAGACCCAATAAGGCATTCATATCCTGCCGGTCAGTCAGGCCGGATACCGGATTATCCGATGGAAGCATCTATGAGGTGGATACCAAGCGGGCACTCATTCAAACCGCCCAGGAGGTCTACCTGTTGGCTGATCATTCGAAATTCAAGGACACCGGTACGGTTCACCTTGCGGATGTTAGCAGCGTGCAATGGATTATCACGGACAAGGGAGCCGATAAGGAGTCTTTGCGTCAGCTTGAAATGAAGGGTATAAAGATCGCAATAGCCGACTAACCAACCGTTTTAGGAGCTCTCCATGAAGAATATTGCGTTTGATCTCGGTGGTTCCGGTGGCAAGATGGTATTGGGAGAATATACCGGAGACACACTGACAATGCATCCTTTGCATCGCTTTAAAAACCGACAAATTAATCTGAATAATAGTCTTTACTGGAACTTCATGGGGATATACGAAAATCTGCTGGAGGGTATCTCAAAGGCGTATGCCCAGAGCCCCGATGTGAAAAGTGTTGGGATTGACAGCTTCTCCAACGATTTCGGATTTATCGACCCAAATGGAGTATTGATTTCACAGGTTCACTGTTACCGCGACCCGCGCACACTCCGCGAGGAGGATAAGATTTACGCAAAGCTATCCAAAGAGCAGCTCTACCAAATGACCGGAAACCAGAATGCCCTGTTTAACACTGCTATGCAGCTGGCGGCAATGGTAGAGGAGGGAAAGGGCTACTTCTTTGAAAACGGCAACACCATGCTTCTCCTGCCAGACCTGCTCGGGTACTTCCTGACGCGGCAAAAGCGGGCAGAATACAGTATTGCATCGGTTACCCAGATGTTTGATTTTAAGACGACCGACTGGAACCCCAAGATACTTGATGCCTTTGGCATCAACAAAGATATGCTTCCTCCTATCGCGCCCTCCGGCACAGTTCTTGGAAGCTTTACTAAGGAGATGCAGGAGCAGCTGGGTATCGGGGAAATGCAGGTCGTGTCTGTATGCGGCCACGATACCGCCTCGGCGGTCGCCTCGCTGCCGACGAATAAAAAGGATGTAGCCTTTATCAGCAGCGGGACATGGTCACTTATCGGTACCGAAGTAGATGCTCCGATAATAACAGACCAAACCTTCAGAGGCAACTTTGCCAATGAGGGCGGAGCAGAGAACAGGTGCCGGTTACTTAAGAACATCATGGGCCTGTGGCTCGTGCAGGAATGCAGGCACACCTATGCCTTACAGGGGCAGGATTACAGCTACAATGATTTGGAGCAGCTTGCCCGCCGAGAGGCCCCCTTCCGCAGCCTAATTGACCCCGACGATGATCTCTTCTATATGCCGGGTAACATGCCAAAGAAGATTGCGCTCAAATGTGCACAGACCGGACAACCCGTGCCAGAGACGCCAGGTCAGACCATTCGGTGCATCATTGAAAGTTTGGCACTGAAGTATCGATGGGCACTTGACCAGATAGAGGGTATTGTCGGAAAAGAATTAAAGGAGATTTATATCCTTGGCGGCGGCGGACAGGACAACATGCTCAACCAGTATACCGCAAATGCTTGCAACAGACCGGTTTTTGCAGGTCCAACCGAGGCAGCCCTGTGCGGCAACCTCTTGATGCAGTTGTATGCCTACGGCGAAATAGGCAGCCTGCGCGAAGGCCGTGACCTGATTGCGCGTTCATTTACACTAAAATCCTTTGAACCTACAGATGTAGCACTGTGGAATGAAGCATTTCAACGTTTTAAGAAGATGTTTTCACTCTAGTCTCATTTAATTTAACAGTAAAGGATGGTATTAAGATGAAGTTTTCATGTATTACCGGTTCCATGGGCAATCGCTGCGACCGTTTTATGAGCGGTGGCTACAAAGAGGATATCTCCGGCGAGGAAAAGATTAAAGGCCTTGCCGAAACCGGTGTCTTTACGGCAGTAGAATTGTGCTATGACATCGATGGTTGTGAGTCTGACCCCAAGGTAGTAAACGAACTGCTTAAAAAGTACAACCTCATTGCATCCGTGGTTAATGCTCCGGTGAGCGACCAGAAGATTTTCCGCTTCGGCTCTTTGACCAACACAGACCCTGCCATCCGTGCTCAGGCAATCCAGTACTGCAAGGATACGATTGACTTTGCTGAGGCTGTCAACTGCAATATGGTGAACATCTGGATGGGTCAAGACGGATTTGACTATGTGTTCCAAACCGACTATACCCGTCAGTGGAATCTGATGGTTGAGGCAGTGCGCGAACTGTGCGACTACAAGCCTTCGATGAAGATTGCACTGGAGTTCAAGCCCCGTGAGCCCAGAAACCGTTGCGTGCTTGACCATGCGGGCACAACCCTTCTTTTGGCTAAGGATGTAAACCGTCCCAATGTTGGTCTTACAGTAGACTTGGGCCATGTATTCCAGAGTCAGGGCAATGTTGCGCAGGTTATCGAGATGTGCGCAAACCATGGCATGCTGTACAACCTGCATGTCAACGACAACTATGGCTCCTGGGACGATGACATGATTCTCGGCTCTGTTCGTTATACTGAGTACATAGAGCTTTGCTACAGCCTGCGCAAGATTAAGTATGACGGCTGGGTATCGGTTGACATCTTCCCCTTCCGCGAGCCGGCCTTCCGTGCAGCAGAGGAGAGCATTCGCAACTTCAAAAACTTTGACGCAGTGATCGATAAGATTGGCATGGATAAGATAGAAGCATGCTTAAACGGTACCGATGCGACAGAGGGACTTCAACTGATTCGGGAAGCCATTTTCGGCAAATAGTATCGTTTCACCTTAAGATAGAAGGAAGATACTGATGATACAAGCTGAGTTTCAGACGAAACTGCAAAGGGTCAGAGACTTTATCTGCCAGAATGGCTTTGATGGCGTTTTGTACGGAAACAACGAGAATTTCTGCTGGTTAAGCTGCGGGCACTATGCCTTTGTAGATAAGGGCAGTTCTGCTGCGGTAGCAAAGCTACTTATTACTGGAGACAAGCAATACGTAATATGTAACTCCAGCGAAAAATACCGCATTCCCGAAGAAGAGCTTGCAGATCTGCCGTTTGAACTAGTCGCTTATGATTGGCATGATAGCGAGCAGCAGGTCATTGAGCAACTGATTAACGGGAAAAGAATAGCATCCGACAACGGCGCTTTCGGTACCGTTAACTGCGCGCAGGACCTAACCAAGCTACGGTATGTTCTCACAGAGCAGGAGATTACGCGCTATCGGGAGATTGGCCCCTTGGCGGCAGAGATTGTTGAAGACTGCTGCCGTGAAATCAAAACAGGGGTCAGCGAGTATGAGATAGCCGGCTCCGTCACAGGCAGACTGATGGCGCTTGGGTTTCAGGTTCCGGTATGCTTAGTTGCCGCAGATGACCGCCTGCTAAAGTACCGTCACCCGCTTCCTACGGCAAAAACGGTTGAGAGAACCGCAATGATTGCCATCTGCACGCAGAAATACGGACTAACCGTTTCTATGAGCCGAATCGTGAGCTTTGGAGAACCCGATGCTCTGACGGCCCAGAAGTTTGACGCTGTAACAAAGGTAGATGCGGTGTATATTCTCTCAACAGTTGCCAGTACAAAGGCGGGGGACATTGTAAAAAAGGGCCACGCTATGTATGAGCAGACCGGGTTTGAAAAGGACTTTCATCTGCACCATCAAGGCGGTGCACTGGGCTACCTGACCCGCGATTACTGCGCTAATGAGGAGAATGATTCCGTCGTACTTGACCATCAGGCCTTTTCATGGAATCCGACTATTGCAGGCGTAAAAAGTGAGGATACCTTTCTTGTATTCGGAGATACGCAGGAGATTATCTCAAAAACAAGCACATGGCCGCAACGCAGCGTGACCATAAACGGCAAAACTATCCTGCGCCCCGATATACTTGTTAAGTGACAAAACCGATTTCCAGCACTATACCCAACAAAAACGAATCAATAGAATTAGCACTGCATCAAACCAAGCAATTAACCACTGTTTTTCTTCTCGCTTACACATAATCAAACCCCCTTGCCATTAGGCAAGGGGGTTTGATTATGCTATATGTGTGGTGAGTATATGTCATTTAAAGACTTAGCCTACCATTTCCTCAGCAAAGACGGGATATAATCAATACTTGCTATCCTAAAGCCGTTCTCGGTCTTCACTACTGTAAAATTACTTGTTGCAGCCGCTTCAAACTGGGTAAACGTTGCCTCATATAGAAAACTGCCCCCGTCTTGGCCGATTTGTGTGACTTTGAGGTTATCAATAACCCAACCGGTTGCTCCACCTGCCGGTGAGCAATATAAGGTTCCATCAACATTAGTAAACTTCGTTGATAAAATCCAGTTCAAGGCGTCGCCGGCAAACACCTCGGAGTAATAATCATATAGGTCTTGATATGCAGCCGAGGTTTCATAATAAAGCTTGCCATCGATAACTTTATCTTCATAGATAATTTCAATTTCATCTCCCAAGATGTTCTGTACGACCCAAATTGGGCCTTCAGAGGCTAGGGTGATGATTTCTTTTTTGCTCAAATGATATATGTTGACAACATCACACGCTTAGATTATGATAAAAACATCTAAGAAATTGGTTTTATTCGTATACACAAGGTTGTACATACAACTTTGCGCCTTGTATCGAACCAGAAGGCATACTGTCTGTGAATGTAAGAAACCCGTATCCATAACCCCAACTATATTTCATAAAGGAGAACAGCCATGACAAAGCTCACCGTTTTCAGTCAGGACAAAAGGAGTAAGATTAACCGTAATATCTACGGCCATTTTTCCGAGCACCTCGGACGCTGTATCTATGGCGGCATCTATGTCGGCGAAGACTCGGCAATTCCAAACGTAAACGGCATACGCAAGGATGTAGTAGAGGCCCTGCGCAACATCAAGATACCTGTGCTGCGGTGGCCGGGCGGCTGTTTTGCAGATGATTATCACTGGGTTGATGGCGTGGGTCCGAAGGCAAGCCGCAAACGTCTGGTAAACACCCACTGGGGCGGTGTTGTGGAGGACAACAGCTTTGGCACACACGAGTTTATGGAGTTGTGCAAGCAACTTGGCTGCGAACCATACATAAACGGCAATCTGGGAAGCGGCACAGTGCAGGAGATGTCCGAATGGATTGAATACATGACCTTTGGCGGGGAGTCCCCCATGTCGTCATGGCGTAAGACAAACGGGCAGGCTGAACCCTGGAAGCTCACCTACTTCGGCGTGGGCAACGAAAGCTGGGGCTGCGGCGGCAATATGCGGCCGGAGTTCTATGCAGACCAGTACCGACGCTACCAGACCTATGTGCGCAACTACGGCGATAACCGCATCTATAAGATTGCGTGCGGCCCGGGAGAATCCGATTACCACTGGACGGACGTTGTCATGGAGCTTGCGGGCAAGTTCATGGACGGCTTTACCCTACACCACTACACTGTGCCCGGCACATGGGAAAACAAGGGCAGCGCCACAAGCTTTACCATAGAGGAATACTACACCACCCTGCGAAAGGCACTAGAGATGGAGGACTTAATCACAAACCATCTTGCGATTATGGACCGCCACGACCCTGACCACCGTGTGGGGCTTATCGTGGATGAGTGGGGCACCTGGTACGATGTAGAACCGGGCACGAATCCGGGCTTTCTCTACCAGCAGAACACCATGCGTGACGCCATTGTCGCGGCCCTTACGCTTGACATCTTCAATGCGCACTCGGATAGAGTGGTTATGGCAAACCTCGCGCAGACGGTTAACGTTCTGCAGGCTGTTCTGCTCACGGAGGGCGACAAGCTTGTGCTCACACCCACCTATCACGTGTTTGACCTATACAAGCGTCACCATGACGCCATGCTGCTTAGACATGAGCTGCAGACCGATACCATCAAGACAGATGAAAAGAGCATTAACCGCTGCAGCGTAACGGCATCCGAAAAGGATGGGGAGATTACCTTAACGGTAACAAACATTTCCGCCTCTGACGCTGTCGATATGCAATGCAGCATAGCAGGACGAGATGTGTCCAAAGTTTCCGGACGAATCCTTACGGATGCTGTGGATGCCCACAATGATTTTGATAATCCCAGCCGCGTTGTCATCAAAGAGTTTGACAACATCCGTGTCGGGAAGGATACCGTTACCTTCACACTGCCGCCGTGCAGCGTAGCTGAGATTGTAATCGCATAAGACCCTTCCCGCGTTTTAGTACTGATGAAAGGCGGAGGCTGTTATGAAAAAGCAGGCGTTTAACCCCTATCTCCCATCGTGGGAGTACATCCCCGACGGTGAGCCATATGTGTTTGACGGGAGGGTCTATGTATTCGGGTCGCATGACCGGTTTAATGGTCATGTGTTTTGCCCGAATGATTATACCTGCTGGTCAGCACCGATAGACGATTTGGGCAACTGGCGTAACGAAGGCATCATATACAAGAAAACGGACGACCCGAAGAACCCAGACGGCTCTATGTGCCTGTATGCGCCGGATGTAACACAAGGGCCAGATGGCCGTTACTATCTGTATTATGCCCTTGATAAGCTTTCCATCGTGTCGGTGGCGGTGTGCGACACCCCAGCCGGACAGTACAAGTTTTACGGCCACGTGCATTATCCCGATGGTGTCTTATTAGGCGAGAGGGAAGGGGATGAACCCCAGTTCGACCCCGCCGTATTAACCGAAGGGGACAAAACATACCTCTACACCGGCTTTTGCGCTATCGGGGACAAGAGTCGAAAGGGAGCAATGGCCACCGTGCTTGGGCCGGATATGCTCACGATTATCGAAGAACCGGTTACCGTTCTGCCCAGCGAGCCTTACAGTGACGGCAGCGGCTTTGAAGGGCACGAGTTCTTTGAGGCCCCATCCATCAGAAAGATCGGCGATACCTACTACCTCGTTTATTCCTCCATCGTGATGCATGAGCTTTGCTATGCGACCAGCAACCACCCCACAAAGGGATTTTGCTATCGCGGGGTGATTGTCAGCAACAACGACATGCATATCGATACCTACAAGCCCGCCAACAAGCCTATGTATTATGGGGGCAACAACCACGGCGGCCTTGCCTTTTTAAACGGGGCATGGTATATCTTCTATCACCGTCACACCAACGGAACCAACTTCAGCCGCCAAGGATGCGCAGAGCGGGTTGAGATTCTCGATGACGGAACCATCCCGCAGGTTGAAATGACCTCGTGCGGCCTCAACGGCGGCCCCTTGCTCGGCAGGGGAGAGTACCCGGCCCATATTGCCTGCAACCTGTTCTGCAAGGAGGAGAACCCCTACACCGGAGGTGCCGGCAAAAACGGATTCTGGACGGACAGCCAGTTCCCCAGAATCACGCAGGATGGCAGGGACGGCGACGAGGAGCCCGGCTATATCATCAATATGACCGATTCCGCCACAGCGGGATTTAAGTATTTCGATTGCAGGAACGTCGGCACTGTCGCCATCAAGGTTCGCGGCTACTGCAACGGCTATTTTGAGCTCAAAACCGCCTATGATGGAGAGGTACTGGGCACCATACCGGTAGATTTCACTAATGTTTGGACAGAGTATGTCATCCAAACCCATATACCGGACGGTGTTCATGCCCTGTATTTTACCTATCGGGGACCGGGTTGCGCAAGCCTGCTTTCCTTTACCTTGGGTGAGTAACATCCATTAAAAGCAGGTGATTGAAGAATGAACACTTCGCCCGATGTAACGACTGAGACTCGACCCCGCTGTAAGCGCTGCCTGCTGCGGGAGATGGACAAGGATGCCTATTTTCAAAGTATCTATGAATACATAGCAAGCATCCGTGAAGAGGATAAGGTAAGCGATGCGGAATACCAAAGAAGGCTTAGTATCTGCAAAACCTGCGCAAACCTCATAAACGGCATGTGCGCAGCCTGCGGGTGCTTTGTGGAGGTACGGGCCATCAAGCGGATGCAGCACTGCGCCCAGAACGCGGATTTATGGTAGCGTTGCACATAGTAAAAGCAGGCCGAATCAATGAGATTCGGCCTGCTTTTTCGCTTTATATAGCTTTTTACTTCAAGCGCTTTGGCAGAATACCAGCGCCTACGATAAAAAGCAGTACCGTAAACACGCCGGATGCCGCAAACCATCGGTTGACACCAATGACATCGGCAAAGGTACCGGAGAGAATCAATCCAAGCGGCATGGCAATCAGTCCTACACTGGATGTCAGGGAAAGCACCCTGCCTAAGTACTCCTGCTCAATGCGTGTTTGATAAATAGCGGTCTGTACACCGTGAAAGAAGGGGCTTGCCATCCCCATAATAAAGGATAGACCGATAAATACCGAAAGTCCTGTGGCGGGCAGCAGGCCGGTAACCAATACACAAGCCCCATAAGTGCCGATTGAAAGAAGAACGGCTTTAATCTGGTTTATCCTTCTTCCTACGATGCCTAACACAAAGGAACCGACCAGCATGCCTACAGAATACACAACCTCCACGGTTCCGCTTCCCGCAATGCCGCCGTCAAACCATGTTATTGTAATATGTGGATACAGCGTTCCGATGGGGAAGTAGATAAAGGCATATAAGCAGCTTATAACCAAAAGCCCCAGCAGGCCCGGTTGTTTTCTAAGGACTTGAAAGCCTTGTTTCGCCTCTATTAGGGCCTGCGACCGGCAAGCGGGCTTTTCCTTTGTCGTATCAGGGATATTAACCAAGGCAAGAATCCCGACAGCAAGCAGGGCTCCCAGTACATCCAACAATACAATCAGATTCAAATCCCAGATGCTAAAGAGCACTGTAGCGAGTGCCGGACTAATCACCATGGAGAAGGATTTAAATCCCTGCGCAAATCCGGCATATTGGGTCAGCTGTTCTTTTGGCACGATGGAAGGGGTTACTGCTTGAAGTGCCGGAGTGTGAAAGGCAGACCCAATAGAGCGGAAAAACAGTACAACATAGATAAGCCAGATGGGGACATCGCCCCAGAAGCCGACCATGACCAGTACCATTCCGGCCAGTGCAATGAGAAGGTCGGACAAAATCATCACAGTTTTGCGGTTGTAACGGTCAATGTAAACGCCGATAAACAGGCCAAGTAACGCCTGGGGGAGAAATCCGATGAGTGTTGCAAGCGAGAGCAGGGCAGCAGACTCTGTCTTCTGCGTAACATACCACACAATCGCCATCTGTAAAACGGAGCTGGTTAAAATGGATATGGCCTGACCCGACCATATGGTGAAAAATGTTCGTCTCCAGTTTTGCATGCGGTAGGTCTCCTCGTGTATCTTTGTGATATAGCGTCTTATCTCATAGTCCTTTGGGGAAGATGGAAGGAAACTATCACAGCCATCCCAATAAACATGACCCATCTATCATATTCGATTGCAACCAAAACATCAAGTAAAATCGCATGCATGGGCGTATGTAGAACGTAGTTATCATCACATGGCGTTGTGCCGATGTCACACTTTGCGCTCTTTTTACGTTATATGTATACAGTACCCATGGATTAATAAGCTTTTTCTAAAGGAGCGAGGAGAATGAAAAGGACACTGTATGAGGCTTTTATGATTCTGATATGCACACTTCTATTTTCCTGCGCTCCTATAAATGCAACGATTCCTGCCACAGGGCTTTTCCGCAGCGGGCGTTTTTGCTGGGGAATACTAAGGCTATACTATTCGAGTTCTATGTAACTAGCAAGAATAAGACCGTCTATCATATCTTCGCTCTGTCCACACCGGGGCAAAGATACCGTGAGGTGTTTCGCCAACATAAACCGATAGAAATATTTCCTGTACCACCGCAGGACTACGACCCAAAGTACAGCGAGGTATTATTTGCAGGGATAGACCGAAACGGCGCATACCACATCGTGTTTTCGGTGGCGGGCAAGGGATATATGTACCAGACGGAGGTCTTTGAGTTTACACTTGACTAAGATAAGGGCGCAAGCAAAAAAGAGCGGGTTTCCCGCTCTTTGCTTTTTGTATAGATATTGACTTAAGGGATATCCGTCCTAATCTGCGCAGAGTATTAGAACTCGGACTTCTTGGGGTTGACGATGTTTCTCCAGTCGAGGTCGCCGCGCTCAAGACCGTGAATGAGTACCTCCGCGGTTGCAATGTTGGTTGCCACAGGGATGTTGTGAACATCACAAAGGCGCAGCATATCAGCCTCGCGGGGCTCATACTCCTTTGCGGTCAGGGGGTCGCGGAAGAAGAGCAGCACGTCAATCTCGTTGCACGCAATGCGGGCAGAGATCTGCTGGTCACCGCCTTGGGTGCCGCTGAGGTACTTTGCAATCTCAAGGCCGGTTGCCTCTGCTACCAGTCTTCCGGTAATGCCGGTGGCGCACAGGCTGTGACGACTTAAGATGCCGCAATATGCGATGCAAAACTGCACCATCAGTTCCTTCTTAGCGTCATGTGCAATCAGTGCTATATTCATTGGTACAATTCCTCCATACCATATGTCCTGCAAGGACTAATGTTGTTGTTAGCCGATTAGCAGACTGACATCCTCCCCGTCCAGCCTGCGAGAGATGTTTTCAAGCGAGCGCGAAAAGTTCGTTTTGGGTGGAACGGGCTTTGCGTACTGCAAATATCCGTCCAGCCCCGAAAATAGTGGGATGACGCCCGCCAGAGGAACACCTACCTCGTCGATAATCCGGTCAAAATCCTTGATTGCATAGGGTGGCAGCTCCTTCTCAGGAACCTTATTGATAACAAGCCTCTGGGCTTCAATGCCTGCCTTGGCGGCAAGTCTTGCGCAAAGTGCTGCGGACTTCACGCTCAAGGGGTCGGGCACCGTCACCACACAGGTGCTGTCAGCAAGTGAAATGGCGGCAATAAAACCGCGCGATACAGACGGCGGCGTGTCCAATATCACGATGTCAAATCGTGTCCGAAGCGTCGCGAAAACAAGCGAAAGACGTTCAAAGTCAAGTCTTGCAAACGGGTCGGCACAGGCCGGTAATAAGTATAGTCCCGTTTGAAAGACGCAAGGCTTGAGCGCCTGATCAAGATCAAACGAATCGGTGCAAAGCATGTCGGAAAGATCAAATACAATGTCGCTTTCTGTGCCGAAAAACATCGATTGGCATCGAAATCCCAAATCCAAATCAACGACAACGGCGCGTTTGCCCCGCCGAGCGTAAGCAAGCGCCAGATTAAAAGCAACCGCAGATTTCCCCACACCGCCCTTAGAACCGACAACCGCGAGAATGTTAGCGGACATGGCAGATCCCCCGAGCAGAAATTTAAATATACCTTGACAATCCTAATTTTAACACAAAAAAGGAAAAAATCAATGCAAATATATAAGTGATTATACACAAAATATCAGCGTTTCATACAGACGCAGGGGATATTGCCCAAGTTTAAGACAGCAAAACGGCTTCCTCAGAAATCTTTGCTTTCTCCCTTTTTTGTGCATAATACGCGTCAAAGATGTCGCGGGCGACAGGTGCGCCGGTATAGCCCTGACCGCCCTTTTCAATGACCACCGCAACGGCAATCTCGCTGTTTTCGACTGGAGTGAATGCAATAAACACCGAGGTCAGGCTGTTAATCGTCTCGGGTGTGCCGGTTTTAGCCCCGATGGATTCGGGGTAATCGGCGAGATAGTAACGCGCTGAACCCGATTTTACGCAGGCAACCATGCCGTCAATGACGGTATCAAAGGCGTTGTTCTTGCCTTCAATCGTAGCGGCAACCACCGGCTGCGTTTCACGGATGGTCTTATCGAGGTTGTAGGAATAAACGCTGCGCACGATGTGCGATTCCAGCCTTACACCTCTGCGGGCGATGGTCGCGACATACTGGGCAAGCTGCAGGGGTGTTGCGAGGGTATCGGACTGACCGATGGAGGCCTGCAGGATGTCGCCGTGGTACCACTTGCTGTTGTTCTTCTCGCGCAGGGCAGGGCTTGCAACCTGTCCGACAGCCTCGGGAAGCTCAATGCCTGTGTTCTGTCCAAAGCCGAACTTACCCGCGTATTCAGCGATGGTGTCAATGCCGGTCAAGCGGCCGGTCTCGTAAAAGAAGATGTTGCACGATACCGCAATAGCCGTAATGACGTTGATGCTGCCGTGCGCGCTCATGCATCGCGGCTGGTAATCGTTAAAGAATGTATAGACATGGTTACAGGTAACGTGTGAATTCCTTGTGATAATCCCCTCAGACAAGGCCGTTGTCGCCACCATCGGCTTAAAGGTGGAGCCCGGCGCATACCGGCCTGTCAGGGCGCGGTTAATCAGCGGCTTGCGCGAATCCTCAAGAAGGGCGTTGTAGTTTCTTTGGTATTCGTTGATATTATAAGACGGGTAGGTGGCTGCCGCAAGGATGTCGCCGGTGGCAACGTCCACTACCACAACGGCGCCGGCATCCGCCTCCTTGCCCTTGCCTTCGGAGTGATGCTCGTTAAGGTAGGCAATCTGGTTTGCAAGCGCCTCCTGGGCGACCTTCTGCAGGCCGGCGTCAATGGTCAGCATCACGGTGTTGCCCGGCTGCGGAGGGGTTACCTCTGTCACGTTAATAACGGCGCCCGAGCCGTCATACTCGATGATGCTGGTACCGGCTGTGCCGCGCAGATCATCTTCAAACGCCTTTTCTATGCCCTCTTTACCCACAATGTCGTTAAGACCGTAGCCCTTTTCCTTGAGCTCCGCATATTCCTCAGCGTAGATGGGGCCGATGCGGCCGATGATGTGGGGGGCGATATCCTCACTGACATACTCACGAACGGTGCTCTCCTGTACGTCGACACCGGTAAGGGTCAGGCTGTTTTCCTTAATCTTTGTGACGATGTCCATGCTGACATCCTCTGCAAAGGTGTAGGGTGTTACGGCGGAAAACTCCTTGCGCTGCATCTCATACCGGACAGCCGCAATAGTCAGCTGCTGGGCGGGGGTATACTCCTCAGAGATGTTGTATCGGTCAAGCAGTTCAGTCATCACGTGCTCTGCCGTTGCATAGGTCTGAAGGCCGAGGTTGGATTTCACCGCTTCTATCGCACTGTCGCTAGCGTCGGTAAAGGCGTAGGAATCGCCTGATATCGCAAGCGGCAGGTTGCTAATCCATTCTTCGCCCTCTTCGGTGAAGATCTCGGTCAGGGCGAGGATAATCTCATTTTGTCTTTTCTTGGGCATGGTAGCGCCATCAAAGACGATGTTAAAGCAGCTGCGGTTCACCACAAGGGGACGACCGTTGCGGTCAACAATCTCTCCGCGTGCTGCGGGTACCGTAACGGTGCGCTGGGTGCGCTTTTGGGTTTGGGCATAAAAGCTGTCGCCCTGAACAAGCTGAAGCTGCATCAGGCGCAGCCCATACGTCACAAAGATGACGAGGGCAACAAGAAAGAGCGAAAGCGTCCGGATTAATGCGGAACGTGGTTTCATAACGGACGCAGCCTCCTTAACAATAAATCAAGCAATAAATGAAGTGGCGTGTTAATACAGCCCTTTTGTGTATCAACCGCCATCTGTTTTCTTATGTCAGAATCCTTTTGTGCAAAGTCTTATATATGGTGTCACAATAAACAGCAGGTGGGCGTTTTCGGATACAAGATCAATGATACCGTAACTTAGCAGGCCAGTGGTTGATAGCCCGTTTCGGTTTTGTAACAATGCCGTTAACAAGTGCGCGTCATTTGGGCGGGCGCAGCTTGTTGTGTATAAACCGCACGATGTAGAAATAGGGGATAACGCTTACGGTGGTCAAGAGGATGGTTGGAAGCAGGCGGGTGATAAAGAACCGCCCAAGCTCGGTGTACGACCACAGGACATAAAAGAAGAAGAAGTCTAGCAGTCCAATGAGTAAGGCAGCCCCGCCTGTAAGCAGCAGGGAGGTCAGCAGGGTAGGGCTCATGCCGTAGGAGCAGATAAGACCCGCCGCAACGCCGACGACAAGCAAGAGGATAGCGTAATAGCCGAAGACCGCATCCGCGCTGCATCCCCACAGGATGCCGGCGGCAGCTGCAAACAGTCCTCCCGCAAACTCGTGCTCAAACATCGCAACACTTACCGCAACCGGCAAAATAAGCAGGGGGCGCAACCCCCACAAGGAGAACAGGTAGGGGTTCTGGGCAAGAACGTAGGAAAGAATCAGCACAAGTGCATACAGGGTCCATTTTATAATAAGTCTTAGATTCTTTTTAAACAGAGAGCTCTCCGACGACATAGTGGTGGTACTCCGTTTCAAGCTGTAAAGCGTTTTAATAAAATATTAAACTTATAGAGGATGCTACTGTTGTGGCGCATCCTCCTGAGTTTCGCTGCCTATCTGACCGCGGAAGGAAGTGATGACGAACACATCTCGGACCTTCGCAATATCGGCAGCGGGAACAATCTCGGCATACAGAGAAATACCGCTCTGCTCGGCCTTGACGTCCGCAATGGTGCCGACGATAAGCCCTTTGGGGAAGGTGCCGCCGATACCGGACGTAGTGATAATATCACCGGCAGAGGCGGAGCTGTCGCGCGAAAGGTAGGAGAGCCTGCACCTGCCCTGCATTGCAAGCCCAAGGTCTCCTGAAATGATACCGGTATCCCTAGTGCGGCCGTCAAAGGCGCCGACATCAATACCGGGGTTTAATAGGGTAATCACCTTACTGTCGGTGTACGATACCTCCGATATCCTGCCCACCAGTCCGTCCGGCGTGATAACAGGGTCGGATACCTTAATACCGTCCAGTGTTCCTTTATCTATGGTAAAGGAGTAAAAATGGTCGGCGGGGTCGCGTCCGATTACCATGGCGGCCTCAAATACAAAGTCGGGGTTCTGCTCCTTAAGCTCAAGGAACTGGCGGTACTGTTCGTTTTCCGCCTTATAGGTCTCAAAATCCACCATCTGCTCGCGCAGCCTGCGGATTTCTTCACGCAGCTCTTGATTCTCCTGCGAGATGTCATCCGCAATAATAATACGCTCAAAGAAACCTGTGACGGAGGAAGAAAGAGACATAGATAGCTTCTGCAGCGGGCTTAAGAGCACGCCGACAGAGCCAGACAGGAAGTTTGCCATGCCGCTGTTTACGGCGGTATACACCATAAAACCGAACAGCAGCGCGGCTACGCCCAGCAAAATCTTAAATTTTCTACTTTGAAAAAATTCCTTCAAGGGGGTACCCTCCGGCAGAACCGCTGTTAATACGGTCAAACATCTTTGTCTTTCGGGTTTGACATAGATTTATAAAATCTATCCATGTCATAAGTGGCTTTGTTGCCTTAAATCCATTCAATTGGCAGAAAGTGATAGCAACATTATAAACAGCATCACCGCAAAAAGACATATCGGTAAGCCAAAACGGACCGCGGCCATAATAAACAGCGGCGGACCGTAGGAAAAATGTCGTATTAAAGTCAAACGATTAGATATATGTGCTGGAGCGATCCTCATCGCTGAGTACCTGATTAAAGCTGGGAGACGCGTCCAGCACCTTGCCGGCACCCAAAGCAACACAATCAAGTGGGTTATCCGCGATGTAAACGGGAATACCCGTCTCCTTGTGTACAAGGGCATCCAGTCCGCGCAGCAGGGCGCCGCCGCCGGTCAGGGTGATGCCGTGGTCGATGATATCAGCCGAAAGCTCGGGCGGGGTCTTTTCAAGCGTTGTCTTGATGACGTCGATGATGGTCTCAAGCGGTTCACGCAGAGCCTCGCGAATCTCCTCGGAGGACACGATTACGTTCTTCGGCAGACCATCCACCAGATTGCGTCCTTTAATCTCTACGCTCTCCTCGCCCTCGTAGGGGTAGGCAGACCCGATCTCAATCTTAAGGTCCTCTGCGGTGCGCTCGCCGATGAGGACGTTATAGCGCTTCTTTATGTAGGAGATGATGCAGTTATCAAACACATCGCCGCCGATGCGGGCACTCTTAGCAGCTACTATACCGCCAAGCGAGATGACCGCAACCTCGGTGGTGCCGCCGCCGATGTCCACGACCATGTTACCGGTAGCCTCAGCAACCGGAAGGTTTGCGCCGATTGCAGCCGCCATCGGCTCCTCAATGATGTAGACGTGTCTTGCACCCGCCTTGAGTGTCGCCTCTTTTACGGCACGGCGCTCCACGGGGGTAACACCGGACGGGATGCAGATTACAACACGGGGCTTTGCAAACAGCTTGCCCGCAAATACCTTTTTAATAAAGATCTGCAGCATACTCGCCGTGATGTCAAAATCAGCGATTACACCATCCTTTAGCGGACGGATGGCAACGATGGAACCGGGTGTACGGCCGATGACCTCCTTGGCCTCGGCACCGACGTATTTCACGGTATCACTGCGGGTATCCACTGCAACTACCGACGGCTCACGCATGATGATGCCTTTGCCCTTCATAAACACTAGTGTATTGGCGGTGCCCAAATCGATTCCGATGTCTTTTGAAAACATGTTTCTTTCCCCTTTCAGCCCCTAAAGCCGGCCATACCTCAATGGTTTTAATTTTATAAATCGCCCCATAGCGTTGTTGTCAATCAAAATAGCAGATGAGGACAAGCATTGCAGCTTCTATTATAACCGTTGTGGCTAGTTTACTCAACAATTTTTTTAAACAATGCCAATTTTCTGGAAAGCTCAGCCACCGGCAGCCCCATCACCGTATAGAAATCGCCTTCAATGCGCCTGCACAGCATAGCACCGTATCCTTGAATACCGTATGCGCCCGCCTTGTCAAACGGCTCGCCGGTATCCACATAGCGGATGATTTCCTCCTCACTAAGCGGGTAGAAGAACACCTCGGTACGGCTGTAAAACTGCTCGATGCGCCCCTCTGCCGCAAGGCAGACGCCGGTGTAAACGTAGTGGCTGCGGTCTGACAGCATGCTCAGCATATCGATGGCATCTGCACGATTCTTCGGCTTTCCGAGGATTTGACCATCCACCGTCACGATGGTGTCGCTGCCGATGACAATTGCGTCGGGGTGCTTCTTTAACACCGAACACGCCTTGATGCGGGCAAGCTCCATCACAAGCTCGTGGTGGTCAAGCAGTTCATCTATTGCTTCCTCCTCACAGGAGGGGATAACCTCAAAATCGGTGGTGATATAGCGCAAAAGCTCATTTCGCCTGGGCGAGGCAGATGCCAAAATCAGCCTCATGTGATACTTCCTCCCCTTGTTCTTGTGCGGTGTTGCATAGAACTATGTATAAAACGATTATGACACAGTTTGCACTCCATTATAGCCTTTTGAGCAAGGGCTTGTATAAAAACAGTGCAATGACTAAGAAAATAATCTGTGCGATGTTGATGGTTAGGTATGCTCCGAGTGCGATGCTTATTACGGAAAGGTCGAGCACAAACGGCTGTGATACTGGTATGCCAACCGAGATGGTATAGGCAAGCCACGATAGCGCCGAGATGCCCTCAACCAGTCTGCCCGTAAATTCGCCGAGCAATACCGCACACAAGAACAGCAGTAAGCCGATAAAGATGCGCTTTGCCTTCATGAGTGATCCTCCGTCTGTTGTCAAGATTCTACCGTCCGGTGGAGCCAAAGCCGCCGGCGCCGCGCGCGGTCTCGTCGAGTGTATTACACTCCACAATCTCGGGCAGTACAACGGGTGCAATAATCATCTGGGCGATGCGCTCGCCGTTTTGAATGGTGTAGGGCTCGCAGCTGTGGTTGGTAAGTCCGACTATTATCTCGCCGCGGTAATCGCTGTCGATGACCCCTACGCAGTTGCTCGGCGCAATGCCAAAGCGCACAGCTAACCCGCTGCGCGCGTAGATAAACGCGGCGTATTCGTTGCTCGGCAGGGCGATGGCAATCCCCGTCGGGATGCGGATAAGCCCGCCCGGGCGCACCGTAATCGGCTCATCCAGCACAGCGTACAGGTCATGACCTGCACTGCCTTCGGTCGCACGCTTCGGAATCACCGCACCGTCGCGCAGCTTTTTCACAAGCAGTTTCATAGCAAGCTCACTCTCCTTTTGTCGGTTCATAGGGGGTATGATGCGGTAACTTGGATTGGTACTCGTCTAGGGTGGAAATCTTGCCTTCATCGTTAAACACTATCCACGATACACCGTCAAAGCCTGATATTTCACCCATGTAGTTACACTCAAAATACCAACTGCAAATCGTCCTGTTGCCGTCTGATAGAAACTCTTTAATCTCCCATTTGAGCACGGTACCCTGCTTGTGCCAATCACAGAACCACTGCTCTATCTGGGAAAGGCCGTAGTAGACAGGCCCCCAGCTTTCGGTGTAGACGGCATCCTCAGCAAACGTCTCTTTGAGCACGGAGGCATCCTTTGTAAGCCAGGAATGAAAATAGGAGGCCACAAGTTGTTCTTGCTTTGTCATCATACCCCTCCAGCCTAGATGTCAAAATACTACAAGACCCCTCTGTAATAAAGGCCGCGAGTAAACTCCTCGGGGGGTGTACCGCCGGCTAGATATGCGTCAATTACAGATGAAGCCTGGTCTATCGTTTCGTCGGTGAACAGCAGGGTGATAAAATCAAGCCCGCGCAGCTCCGGCAGGCGGTCGGCGAGGAACAGGATGCGGCAGTTAAAGACCTCGCTTGCAGCGCCCTCGCACGCAACCCAAAAGCGGTTGTTCAGGCGGTCATACATATACCCGCCCCGAGCGCCGCATTCCTTGCAAGTTCTTGTGTGATTGAGCGGGCAGCACCGCACCAGCATAAGCGGGAGCCTGCCGTAGCCGACAATGCCGCGCGCAAGGTCACCCGAAAGGGTGCGGGCATGGGCAAGGTCAAGCTCGATGGATAGCTCGGTATCCCGCAAGCCAAACCGCTGATATTCACCGAGTGCAAGCGAGTTTGCGATGTTGAGTGAAAACCCGCCGAACAGCTGCATATCAAGGCGTTGCCCCAGCTCAATGGCCCCAAGTCCCGGGGCGTACAGCTTGTCCACGCCAAGCGACTTTAGCTTTTTGAGGTTTTGCAGAATCGTTTCATCCTGTCCAAACATCCCGCGCGGCGGGCAGGCAATGAGCTTGTCCATATAGGGAGCAAGCTCCTGCGCGTGCGCGAGTATCTCACCAACGGGCAGATATAGGTATTCTAGTGCATCTATGCGGTCAAGCGGAATCTGATTAAAGCGGCGAAACCGCGCCCGCAGGGTAGGGGTAGGCTGGGCCTCCCGCTTCGGCAAACGAAGCGGGGCTTGGAGCGGGGAAATCGCCCTATTCACTGGTACCGTACGCAGATTTGCAAGCTGCTCTGCGCATTCGCGGCGCAAGGCATTAATCCATGCATTTGGGACCATCAGGGTCTCGTCGATGTCAAACGCGATTTTACGTGCGTAGAATGGCGTACCACCCAGTTTTTCAATCGCCCCGCGCGCACGCGCTTCGTCCGTGGGGCTGTTAAGAGCAGGCTCCGGAACCTCACCGCTTGCAAAGGCGCGGTTGCCGTTTTCGTCAACAGCGGCAAGGGATACGGGCTGACCCTGCTTTTGGGTATAAACAAAGTCCACCGCAACACGAGGGGTTTCACGGTCATACAGGCGAGCAAGCTCTTTAAGCACACCCTGGGCCGCCGTGACATCCTCCTTTTCGCGGGTGCCGAACATGGATTCATCGCGCTTAGCTTCGTAGTAGCCTGCGGTAAAACCGCTGCGCGAGAAAACCGCCTGAAGGCGGGATAGCTCGGCTTCATTCAGCGTACCGTCGCGTGCGGATACACAGGCACTCACAGCAGCCGCAACGTATTCAGGGCGCTTGAGCCGCCCTTCAATCTTAACCGAGCACACCCCAAGGTCGGCGAGTGCCGGAATTTCCTTTACGATGGATAAATCCTTTAGGGATAGACCGCAAGAGCCGTCACCGCGGTTAGCGGTAAAGGGCAGGCGGCAGGGCTGGGCGCACTGGCCGCGGTTTCCGCTGCGTCTGCCCGCAACGGCGCTCATATAGCACTGACCGGACACCGACATACACAGTGCCCCGTGTACAAATACCTCGGTTTCAATGGAGCAGCCTGCGGTGATTGTCCGCAGCTCCTCATAGGAAAGCTCACGCGCAAGGATCACGCGCGAAAAGCCTTGTTTTTGCAAAAAAAGAGCGCCCGAAAGCGTGTGAACCGACATCTGGGTTGAGCCGTGCAGGGGCATGGACGGGCAGATTCTCTTTACAAGCGAGGCTGCCCCTAAATCCTGCACAATCATGGCATCGACACCTGCGTCTGCCGCTTCGGCAATCAACGCTGCGGCATCCTCCAGTTCGCCGTCAAATAATAAGGTGTTGAGCGCAAGGTATAGCCTTGCACCGTGCAGATGGCAGTCCGCAACCGCCTCGCGCAATGCGTCTATGGTAAAGTTCTCAGCTGCTCCACGCGCGGAAAAGGACTTTGCGCCGACATATACCGCGTCGGCGCCGCACCGCAGTGCCGCGCGAAGGGCATCCGGCCCGCCCGCAGGGGCGAGTATCTCAGGTTTATTCATGTTTTATTCGGCAGCCTTGTAATTGGCTAAACCGCTAAGCTCCTTTTTTAGCTGATCAAGCTCCCTGCGCAGGGCTTCTACCTCGCTGCGGCTGCGGGAAGCTTCCTCAAGGTACTCCTTGATTTGGCTGCGCAGGTTGTCCGCGCTGGTATTTGCATGGTTGAGCTCATCCAGCGTATTCATGCAACATAAAAGCAGTGCCTTTGTCATCGACAGGCTGGAGTTTTGTTGCATCATACGCTCTACCATGTTGCTGATATACTCTCCAAGCTCGGCAACATACTCGGGATCTTCCCCCGTCGAGATGTAGTAATCGGTACCGCAGATGCAGAGTTTTATCGTGTTGACAGGCTCCATACCGTGCACTTCCTCCAATCGCCTTTTGTCGCTCCCGTTTTGCTGACTTGGAACAGGAAACTCTAAGTGAAGATATTTATTTATAGTATAATTCATTTTTTCGCATTATAAAAGAGCTAATCCCAATAAAAGCGGTTATTTTTACAGTTTGTTATGAATGATATCGGGATATCTTTCCAACCTGGTATGCTATTACTAACCGGTTTGCAAAACCCACCGGATTTGTAGTATAATTACATTACTCTTTTAAAAAGAAATTGGCTTTTTCATGAAATGTATTATATTTTGACAAGAACCATCGAAAGTGTTGAACTTCGGTCGCATCAATCGTAGATTTGCACTGAGTCTGCGGCTGAGTATAGAAAGGATTTCGTGTTTAAAATGAACAGCATATTCACTCCGGTTCAGCTTCGCTCTCTTATTGAACTAAAGTTGCAAAATGAATTTTCCGTTACACCTGACGAAGCGTCGGATGAGCTCTTTTACAAGGCGCTTGCGCTGGTTGTGCGCGAGGCCCTCACCGACAAGAGTCGCCGATTTACGGCGGACGCAGACAGCAGGGGCGCAAAGCGTGTGTACTACCTGTGCATGGAGTTTTTACTCGGGCGTTCGCTTAAAAATAACTTAAGCAACCTCGGCATCGAACAGATTGCATCCGAGGTGCTTTCACAGATGGGCGTAGACCTTGAAAACCTGTATGAGCTCGAGCCGGATGCCGGGCTTGGAAACGGCGGGCTCGGCCGTCTTGCCGCCTGCTTTCTTGATTCGCTCGCATCGCTCGATTACCCGGCGACAGGGTATTCGATTCTGTATGAGTACGGCATCTTCAAGCAGCGCATCATAGACGGCTGGCAGACCGAGCTGCCCGATAACTGGCTGCCCGGCGGCGATATCTGGCTGGTGGAGCGCAGAGATCAGGCCGTAGACGTCCACTTTGACGGCGAGATTCAGGAAAGCTGGCATGACGGCTACCACGAGGTTCGTCATATCAACTATTTTACGGTAAAGGCCATTCCTTACGATATGTATCTCTCGGGCTTTGACTCCAAGGGGGTCAGCAAGCTGCGCCTGTGGAAGGCGGTCAGCCCAGGGCTTGATATGGAGCTGTTTAACAAGGGCGATTACCTGCGCGCCATGGGGCAGAACTCGATGGCCGAGGTCATCAGCAAGGTGCTCTACCCCAACGACAACCACATCGAGGGTAAGAGTCTGCGCCTGCGCCAGCAGTACTTTATGTGCGCAGCATCGGTTGCGGACATCTGCCGCAAGCACCTAAAAACCTACGGCACGCTGGAAAACCTGCCCGATAAGGTGGCAATCCACATCAACGACACCCATCCCGCCCTTGCCGTGCCGGAGCTCATGCGCATCCTGCTTGATGAGTGCGGATACTCGTGGGAGAAGGCGTGGAAGCTTGTGACCGGCACCTTTGCCTACACCAACCACACGGTCATGAGCGAGGCGCTTGAGGTTTGGAGCGAGGACTTGTTCCGCACAACACTTCCGAGAATCTACCAGATTGTACGGGAGATCAATGAGCGCTGCTGCCGCGAGCTGTTTGAGCAGACGGGCGACCTTGCGAAGGTCGGACGCATGGCGATTGTGGCAGACCATCAGGTCAAGATGGCAAACCTCTCGGTGCTGGCCAGCCATTCGGTCAACGGCGTGTCCCGCATCCACTCCGAGATACTTAAGGACCGTGTGTTCCTCGACTTTTACACCGTAACACCCCAAAAGTTTTGCAACGTAACAAACGGCATTGCGTCAAGGCGCTGGCTATATCAATCCAATAAGCCGCTTACCGCGCTTATCACCGAGCTTATTGGTGACGGCTTTATCAAGGATACGGCCCAGCTGATTGAGCTTAAGCAATACGAAAACGACCCGGCGGTGCTTGAGCGTCTTGCCAAAGTCAAGCGCGAGAACAAGGAGGCGTTTGCGCGCTATATCAAGGATACTACCGGCGCGCAGCTTAACTGCGACTCCATCTTTGACGTACAGGTCAAGCGCCTGCACGAGTATAAGCGTCAACACCTCAATGCCCTGCACATTATCAGCCAATACCAGATGCTTTTGCAAAACCCCGATGCAGACTTTGTGCCCCGCACCTATATCTTCGGCGCAAAGGCGGCACCCGGTTATTATCTTGCAAAGCAGATTATCCGCCTTATCTGCACGCTTGCACGCGAGCTTGAAAAAGACGCCCGCCTGCGCGACAAGCTGCGCATCCTGTACCTTGAGGACTACCGCGTTACCCTTTCCGAGCGCCTGATGCCGGCAAGCGAGATATCCGAGCAGATCTCCCTCGCGGGCACCGAGGCATCGGGTACCGGCAACATGAAGCTCATGCTAAATGGTGCAGTAACTCTGGGCACACTCGACGGCGCGAACATCGAGATTGGCGAAGCCTGCGGGGTTGACAACATCATCGTGTTCGGCATGACGGCGCAGGAGGTTGTAAAGCGGCGTGAAACCTATAAACCCAGTGAGATTTACAAGGCAAACGAGACCATCCGGGGCGCCATCGACCTATTGACAACGGGCATCGGCGGAAATACGTTTGAGGATATTGCAAACTCGCTCAAAAACGTCGACCCGTATATGGTGCTCGCCGACTTTGACTCCTATGCCCAGGCCCAGCGGTATGCGGCCGAGTGCTATACCGATTCTGAGAAGTGGCAGCGTATGTCGCTTGCCAACATTGCGGGAGCCGGACGCTTTTCTGCTGACCGCTCTATCCGCGAGTACGCAAACAACATCTGGCACCTGTAAAACGTTTATATCAATCAAAGCAAAAGCCCGAACCGGAAGGAAAGCCTCTCGGTTCGGGTTTTATTGTAGTTGATTTATTCTATTGGCCTATCACGCGCTTATAAATCGCCGTATTTTTGAGTGCCCTGCGCACCACAACGGCAAGCGGCACAGCGACCACACACGCGATGATGGCATTAGTCAGCGAGGTGGCGGCCTTAACGGCGACATTCACCCACGCGACCTCCACGGTGGTGCGGTCAAACCAGATGTTAAACACAAAGCTTTTCGTCAGGTACAGCACCACATAGGTAAGTGAACCCGCAATCGAGCCCACGATATTTGTGCCGAGCTTCTCGCCCTTTCTGCCCGCTGCGTGTGAGATAACACCGCACACAAATGCAAGCAGGAACTTAAACACAAGCGTAAAGGGCGCGCTGGAGATATACACAGGGTCGACCAGGTCAAACACAAAGGAACCAAGTCCTGCGGCAAGACCTCCGTTTAGACCGCCCAGCAAAAGACCCGAGAGCAGGCAAAGGACATTCCCCAGATGAATGGCAGTGTTGTCGCCAAACGGAGTGGGAATCTTAATGCGCAAAAAGGACGTCGCGAATACCAAGGCCGCCAAAAGGCCAACCGATACAATGGTATATAGGTTGAATCTGCTTTTTGTTTGCGTTTGATTGGACATAAAAAACCGCACCCTTCTTGTTAAATCTCAACGTGAACGATATGATTTATCATATTGTTCACAATGTGTTGATTGCGTTTTCTTAGCCCTTTACAACGGTTTATAATCCGACAGCATCTGGCGCTGACCCAGCCACGGCAGCGTTTTTTCCAGCATGATGCCCTCGCGGGTATCGGTGCCGAAGCCGAAGGTCGTGTTGATGGTAAGCTCCGCAAACCGGGTGGCGCGGTCTACCGCCATGGGCAGGCTGTCACCTGTTAGCAGCGAGCCGGTCAAAACACTTGCGAACACATCCCCCGTGCCCGGATAGTGAACCGGCACATAGTTGCACCGAACCGTCCAGTAGGCGCCGCGCTCGCGGTCAAAGGCGATGTTTGCCATCTCGCCTGTCGCCATCGGCACGCCGGTGATAACCACCTGTTTCGGCCCTTTTTCACTCAGGCGGGCCAGCATGCTTTTGGCCTCGGACCGGGTGAGGGACGCGGGGTAATCCATACCAAGCAGCATCGCACTCTCGGTCAGGTTTGGGGTGATGATGTCCGCTACTCGAACCAGCTCCACCATGCGTGCGCGCATCGCAGGTGTATAGGTCTTGTAGGGCTTACCGTTGTCGCCCATCACGGGGTCGACAACCGCAAGTGCGTCGGAATAGGTTGTAAAGTAGTCAAGGCAGCTGTCAATCTGGTGCTCCGAACCGAGAAAGCCGCTGTACACACAATCAAAAATGATTTTCTCCCGCTTATAATGGGCAAGGCTTTTTTCGAGATAATCGGTTAAATCGACAAAAGCAACCTCGCCAAAGCCGCCGGTATGCGACGATAAAATAGCGGTAGGAATCGGACAAACCTGTACGCCGATTGCCGAAAGCACCGGCAGCACAACGCTTAATGAGCAACGACCGACTCCCGAGAGGTCGTGTATGGCAGCGACCCGCTTGGGTCCTGACTGCATATCGGACATGAATAAATCCCTCCGTATGCTACACCATAGTTACAGTATAGCCCAGATTTTTTCCTTTTCAAAAATGTACAAGGGACATCCCTTTTTGGTGCAGTTTATGCCGTTTGTACAATATACAGTATAATGCAGCAGGGCGCGATTGGCAATTAAAACAGCCCAAAAAGGTCAGGTTTTGGCAGATATGAATGTGTCTGAGCGCAATGCACAATCTAAAAGTAGAAAGTACTCATTGCTTTGTGAAAAAGATAGAACTCTTGTTATTTATTTGCATCTTTATTTAAAAAATTGATGATGGACGCAATTGGCTTGCCCGCTATTATTTACTTTCGATAATACTTGCACACACGGCAACAATAGTTGTGCAGATGATCACCTGCTTATAAATAAATGGCCGCTTTCTTTATGCAAAGCACGCATGTATTCGCATTTGCGGAAAGGATGAAGTAGTACTATGAAAACCATGTCCTCCATCGCCACCGGTGTTGCGGTCATCGCTGCATTGGGCGCAGGCGCTTACGCCTTAGGTGGCGGTAAAAAGATGAAGCGCATGTTAAGGAAAAGTAAGCTGAAAAAGAACGCCACAACGGCGGTAAGAGCTGTTTCCGATTTCGTGGAAAATATCTCGTCGACGATGGGATGGTAAGTTGTCCGGGCAAAAACAAGGCGGGCGCCGTAGCGCCCGCTTTGTGTTATTGTTCCTGCTTTTTAACTGCAGCACCCGTGTACGGTGCTGTAGAAGCACGCACAACGAGGCTGGGCTTAAACGTCCTGTGCTGCACCTGCGAATCCTGCTCAGACTGGTCAATCAGCATCTGGGCTGCGCACACGCCCATCTCGTGCACGGGCTGACGGATTGTTGTAAGCGGTACATTTAATAAGCGCGAATATGCGATGTCGTCAAATCCCATCACCGAAAGCTCCTGCGGGATGCGGACGGAGAACTCCAGCGCCCTGCTAATCAAAGAGAGAGCCATCGAATCGTTAAAGGAGAAAACGGCGGACACACCGGTATGTAAGAAGTAATCCGCAGCTAAGATGCCCGAGTCAAAATGATAATCGCCCTCATACACCTGACAATTGGCCAGGCTAAGCCCTTCTTCTAATAGCGCCTTTTCAGCGCCCTTTAAGCGTTCCTGCGTGATAGGGGAAGCTTTGGGGCCGGTGAGGATGCCGATGCGCCTGTGCCCATGGTCGAGCAGGTGGCGCATGCCCATGTAGCCGCCCGCGCGGTTATCCAAGGATACGGAGCATATCCCCGCAATCTGTGCAACCCTGTCGATGAGCACCACCGGAACGCCGTTTTCGGTTGCAATCATGCAGGCGTTTTCGATATCCTGCGTTGTGCTGCCGATGGAGCTTAACAGAATGATCCCATCCACTGCTTTATCGAGTAACATATGGATGTTTTCGATGTCCCGTTCCTTTTTGTCGGAGGAATGACACAAAATCAAGTGGTAGCCATGCTGCGCCGCCTCGTCCTCCACCGCCTTTATCAAAAAGGAGAAGAAGCTGTTTGTGATGTCGGGCAGGACAACGCCAAGCGTTTTGGTGTGGCGCTTTACAAGCGAAACGGCAAGCTGGTTTGGTCGATAGTGCATCTCGCGCGCAGCAGAAAGCACCAGCTCGCGTGTGGAGGCACTGATCTTTTCCCCCTTGCCGTTGAGTACAAGCGAGACGGTGGTGATGGAAAGCCCCGTCCGGCTTGCGATATCCTTGATGGTGGTGCGCATGAAATACCGTCCCCTTTGTGGAACCCTTTAACAACTTGTATTATATGGCATCAGTCGAAAAATGTCAATCATTGGTGAATTTTCCGTTTTCAGATATTTTAATGAGTTAGTCCGGATTGACCCATCACAGCAATCCGAAAAACTCGCCCAAAAGATGCCTAACTGAGCGGGTAGTTGCCTAAGAAGCAGAAGGCTGCCAAATCGCCGCTTAGGCTTTGCAGCAGGGAGCGGACGCCTTCCATCCCGACATTGCCGTCGAACTCAAAGAAGAACATAAACTCAAACGGACGCTCCGGAATCGGGCGGGACTCGATCTTTGTGATGTTGAGCCCTTGCGCTGCAAACCGCGACATCACGCGGTAGAGTGCACCCGGGGTATGGGCGGTTCTGAGCATCAAGGCGATGCGGTGTGCGTCCGGGTAAACAACCGGCGTTTTGGAGACGAGGACAAACCTTGTTTGGTTATTGTCGTTGTTCTGCACATCTGTCTTAAGGATGGAAAGACCGTAGAGGGCGGCACACTCCGCGTGAGCAAGAGCCGCGCAGGACGCATCACCGCGCTTTGCAACCTCCTGCGCTGCAACCGCGGTGTTGGTGCAGGGTATTGCCTCAATGTTTCGGTGTGCAGCAAAAAACTCGCTGCACTGGCTCAGGGCTTGCGGGTGGGAGTATACCTTGCGCACATCCTCAGCGCGCGCGCCCGCTGTGCCTAAGAGGCAGTGGGTCACTTTTAAATCGTATGCCTTGATAATGTAAAGCCCGCCTTGACTGAGCAGGTCATATACCTCGCCTACCGAACCCGCACTGCTGTTTTCCAGCGGCAGGACACCGTAGCGGCAGCGTCCGCTTTTGACGGTATCGCACACATCCGAAAAGCGGTCATAGCAGATGCGTTCGGGATCTTTTACCAGGTGGGCAGCTGCAAGGAAGGAATATGCCCCTTTAACACCCTGACAGGCTACCGTAGCACCCTGCGCAATCGGCTCGGGATTTTGCACCGCCTGCGTAAGCATTGCGGAAAGCTCGCCCTCATCCGCAAGGGTGTGGCTTTGCACTGCCTTGCTGATATCCATGATGGAAGAAAACAGCATCCGCGCAGGTACACGAAGGTCTTCCCCCGCAAGATTACCGATTCGGTTTAAAAGCTCCTCCTCCCGTTTTGGTTGGTAAACGGGCAGGCCATTTTTGGCCTTGTAGTCAGCAATCTGCTGCACGAGTTCCATGCGGGAAAGAAACAGGTTTAGTATCTGCCTGTCTATCTCGTCAATTCTGCCGCGAAGCTCGTCAAGATTCATAGAAAAAACCATGCCTTTCCGGTTTTATGCAAAACGCATTTTATGCGAAAAATCAGTATTTCAACAGGATGTTTGTCAGGGCCACCATGACGGCTGCCTCCACACAGGGTACAGCCCGCACCACAACGCAGGGGTCGTGTCTGCCGCGCACCGTAAGCTCACATTCGGTCATGGTCGAAAGGTTTACCGACTGCTGGGGTTGCGAGATGGATGCAGTAGGTTTAAAGGCCACGCGCATAATGAGCGGCATACCCGATGTAATGCCGCCAAGCACACCGCCGTGGCGGTTGGTCTTGGTTTTGACCTTGCCGTCTGTGACGCAGTAAACGTCATTGTGCTCACTGCCCTTCATTTCGCTCGCCGCAAAGCCCGCGCCGAACTCAATGCCGCGCACGGCGGGGATGCCGAACACAATTGAGGCAATCTCATTCTCAACACCATGAAACATCGGGTCGCCAAGCCCTGTGGGAAGGCCAACTGCAGCGCATTCTACAATGCCGCCCACCGAATCGCAGTCAAGGCGCGCCTTTTCTACCTCAACAAGCATCCGCTCGCCCGCCTTATCATCGAGCACCGGCATGGCCTTGGCGGTAACAGTGCGCAGGGTGTTTGCATCCACCGCGACGGGGTCAAACGGGGTATCCAAAACACCGTGAATGGCTGCGATATGTCCGCCTACGGTAATGCCCTTTTGTGCAAGGTATTGGCTGCATAATGCACCCGCAAACACAAGCGGGGCGGTGAGTCTGCCCGAGAAGTGCCCGCCACCGCGCGGGTCGTTGTAGCCTTCGTAGCGCACCGAGCCGGTGTAGTCGGCGTGGCCGGGGCGGGGGACATCGACAAGGTTCTGGTAGTCCTGAGAGCGGGTATCGGTATTGCGTATGACGCAGGAGATGGGTGTGCCGCAGGTCACACCGTCGCGGATGCCAGAAAGCACCTCAGGGGTATCCGGCTCGCGGCGCTTGGTGGCATGCGCTTGTCCGGACGGAGCTCGCCGGGCCATAAACCGTAGAACCTGTTCAAAATCAATTTTAACGCCGGCGGGAAAGCCGTCTATGACAACGCCGATGCCTTCGCTGTGGCTTTCACCGAAAATCGAAAGTTTTAACCTGTCACCCCATACCGAGCTCATCGAATCTTCCTCCTAACGCCTTAAGGTGTTTAAAGAACTCCGGGTAGGATTTGCGCACACATTCCGCCCCGTGTATCACAACAGGGCCTTCGCATCCGAGTGCCGCCACTGCAGCCGCCATGGCGATGCGGTGGTCGCCGAAGCTGTCTGCCTCGCCGCCTGTAAGCGGGGCTTCGCCGTGAATAACAAGTCCGTCCTCGGTCTGGGTGACCCGCCCGCCGATGCCGGTAAGCATCTGCTCGATTGTAGCCAGCCGGTCGGACTCCTTAATGCGCAGCCTCTTTGCCCCGGTTATTAATGTATCACCCTTGGCAAACGCGGCGGTTACGGCGAGGACGGGCACAAGGTCGGGGATATCGGTCGCGTCTATTTCGATTGCCCGAAGCGGCGCATGGCTGACAGTCACGCTGTCACCATTGTGTTCAACCACCGCACCAAAGTCTTTTAGCAGGTCGGTGATGGCCTTGTCCCCCTGCGCGGATGCTTCATCAATCCCTGTGCAGGTTACCTTGCCGTTTACAGCACCCGCCGCTAGAAAGAAGGCAGCGCCCGACCAGTCACCTTCGACAGTAATATCGCAGGGCTTATAGGTCTGCCCGCCCGGAATCAGGTAGCCCGTCTGGGTTTCGGTAATCGTAATGCCGAACCGGCGCAGCATGGCAACCGTCATTTCCACATAGGGGCGGGATTCAAGTCTCCCGCGCAGGACAATCTGGCTGTCCTCCTCGCACAGGGGCAGGGCAAGCATCAGGCCCGTCACAAACTGGGAGCTTACCGAACCCTCTATTTCGTATCGGCCGCCCCGCAGTTGTCCGCGTATGGTAAAGGGCATGGTGCCTTCATAATCGTCGGTGATGCCGTTTTTACGCAGTTCCTTAAGCAGCATGTCAATCGGGCGGCTGGGCAGCCGTCCCTCGCCGTAAAAGGTGGCATTCGCCCCAAGCGCTGCGGCAACCGGCAAAAGAAAGCGCAGGGTAGATCCACTTTCCCCGCACCGGATGTCGACGGTCTTTTCGGGGGAGACTATCCCGCACACAGTCGTTGTGTGCTCTGCTTGCTCGATATGCGCGCCGAGCGCAGCCATCGCGTTCATGGTGGCGACGATGTCTTCGTTGCGCGCAAGGCTATCAATATGGCTGACCCCTTTTGAGAGGGCAGCGGCAATTACAGCGCGGTGGGATGCCGACTTTGACGCGGGCGGGCTAAAGCTTCCCGCAAGCGCTGCGGGGTAAACACGGATGTCCATAATCCATCAAATCCTTTCTGCGGCCTAGTGACCGTTACAATCCAAGCAGGGAGTAAAACGCCTTTGTGGAGATTCGGTGGGTGTATGCGGTGCCGATTTCTTTCAGCAGCACCAGCGTAATATCAGACCCCTCACGCTTTTTGTCGCTTAAGCAGTGGGGGTAGAGCTTTTCTAGGGAATAGTCACAGCTTGTGGGTAGGCCATATCGCGTAAGACACGCAGCGATGCGGTCAGTACAGCCCTGTTTTGTCAGACCGTTTCTTTCTGCAGCCTGTGTTAAAAGCACCATGCCGACGGCTACTGCCCTGCCGTGGGGGACGGTGTACCCGCTCTCGCGCTCAATGGCGTGGCCTAACGTGTGACCGAAGTTCAGCAGCGCGCGCACACCGGTGTCAAACTCGTCCTTTTCCACCACATCGCGCTTGATTTCGATACAGCGGGCGATGATTGCGGCGGTGTCGGTTTCAAGTGCCCCGCCGCACAGACGTTCAAACAGGCCGCCGTCCCATATAGCGCCGTATTTGACAACCTCGGCAGCGCCGTCCGAAAAGGTCTCGGGCGGAAGGGTTTTGAGGGTGTCGACATCGCAAAGTACAAGCGACGGCTGCCAAAACGCGCCCGCTAGGTTCTTGCCCTCTGGGATGTCGACGGCGGTCTTGCCGCCCACCGAGGAATCCACCTGGGCAAGTAGGGTCGTTGGTATCTGCACATAGCGCACTCCGCGCAGGTAGGTGGCGGCGGCAAAGCCTGCAAGGTCACCCACCACCCCGCCCCCGAGCGCGATGATTACGTCCGAGCGGGTAAGGCCTGCCTGCGAAAAGAAGGAGTACAGCTTGCCGAGCGAGTCAAGGCATTTGCTCTGCTCGCCGTGGGGGATGATATACATAGCAGTTTCAAACCCCTGCGCGCGCAAAGAGTCCTCCACCGTCTGCGCATACAAGGGGGCAACGTTGTCATCGGTGACAATGGCGGCAACTTTCGCCTTTGAAACTGCGCGCACATACTCGCCGCAGGACGAAAGCAGTCCGCTGCCTACAACGACGCTGTAGGGCCTGCCGGTGTTAACCTGTATCCTGTTTGTCTCCATACGAGTTCCCCGCAATCTACGATATGGTCTTGCCGAAGAACGGCACTGCGTTTTTAATCTTCTCCATCACAGCATCAAATTGGTTGGGGGTAAGGGACTGGGCACCGTCCGACAGGGCCTTTTCGGGGTTGTTGTGCACCTCGATAATCAGTCCGTCCGCGCCCGCCGCAATCGCCGCGAGGGAGAGTGGTTCAACCAGCCAAGTCAGGCCTGCCGCATGGCTCGGATCAACCACCACAGGCAGGTGGGACTTCTTCTTTAGGATGGGGATAGCCGAGATATCAAGCGTGTTGCGGGTCTCGGTCTCAAAGGTGCGGATGCCGCGCTCGCACAAAATGACCTGACTGTTTCCGCCAGCCATGATGTATTCGGCACTCATCAACAGCTCCTCGATGGTGTTTGCAAGCCCGCGCTTGAGCAGAATGGGCTTGTTGACATGCCCAAGCTCCTTAAGAAGCTCGAAGTTCTGCATATTCCTCGCGCCCACCTGAATGATATCCACGCTTTCAAACAGGTCAAGGTGGGCAACGCTCATAATTTCGGTGACAATGGGCAGCCCTGTTGTGGCGCGGGCCTGCTCCAGCAGCTCGATGCCCTCCGCCCGCAGGCCCTGGAAGGAGTAGGGGGAGGTGCGGGGCTTGAAGGCGCCGCCGCGCAAAAGGTTTGCGCCCGCTTTCTTAACGCGATGGGCCACCTCGGTAATTTGCTCCTCACATTCCACCGAGCAGGGGCCGGCAATCACCTGAAAATGCCCGCCGCCGAGCTTTCGCCCTGCCACTTCCACCACCGTGTCTATGGGATGGAACTTGCGGTTTGCGTTTTTATATGGCTCCTGGATGCGCTTGACACTGTCTACGATGTCAATCGACGAGATGCGGTCGATATCTACTGCCGAGGTATCGCCTACAAGACCTAAAATCGTAGTCTGCACGCCGACTACGGGGTGAACCTGAACCCCATAGCCCTCCAGTTGTCTAATCAGATTTTGCAATTCTTCCTGTTTGGTACCTTGCTTGACAAGTACAATCATATTTACCTCCATCTTGCCGCAAAGCGGCGCTATCAATCCAGTATAAGAGCAGATGAATCAAAAAAGGGCTGATGCCTCACTCAAAGCATCAGCCCTAGTTTTTGCCATTTGCTACCGCGATTAATCAGGCTTGCGGTACGAGTGGGCGGCATGATGTTTTGGTGCAGCAAAATAGACCTGCGCTAAAATAATAGCCCAAGCTAAAAAATCGAGATGCTACTGCTGCAAACAACTGCGCCATCCGCTTGTGCAAACCCCTTTCCCCAAGTTTTGTCTAAGTATATCGTTTCTGCATTTGTTTGTCAACTGTTTTTACGCTGTAAAGTGCAAAAGTTTTTTACTGCAAATCGTAAAAGCGTTTTTTAGAAGGAAAAAAGCATACACATCAACACTTTTGAGCCTTAAGCCGGTCATAGGCAAAATCAACCTTACAAAAGCGACGGGCATTTACAAAATAGTCATAAATATTATCTGCAATCGTGATAAAATCTAAACAACTAAAGCCATTTTGATACTTATTCCATTATAGACACTGGTTATTGGTTTGACACAGGTTGTGGGGGCGATTTTTAAGTGATTATCAAACGCATATCGGCAGGCTTGCTCACTTTGGTTCTGATGTTTTTGCTGTGCGCATGCAGCGGGGGAGAGGAGACCGCCTTTGCCTACGACATTGCGCAGGAACCCAAAAACCTTGACCCTCAGCTTGCCACCGACAGCGCATCGCTTTTGGTGCTGCAAAACACGATGGAGGGCTTGATGAGCTACGACCAAAACGGCGGGCTTACGATGGGCGCGGCATTGTCCTATAGCGTATCGGACGACGGCATGACCTATGTGTTCACCTTAGACGAAAACGCCCAGTGGGTGCACAAGGGCGAGGTGTACGCCCCCGTTACCGCCCATGACTTTGTGTTTGCCTTCCAGCGCATCTTTGACTCAAGTACCGCATCTCCCTATATCAAGGAGTTTATGTGCCTAAAGAACGCAGATGCCGTGGTGTCGGGAGAAAAGCCAAAGGAGGCACTCGGGGTATACGCAAGCAAGACCTACGAACTGACGGTCGAACTCAGCTACCCCTTTGACGGATTTTTAGCCCTGACCGCCACAACACCCGCCATGCCCTGTAATCCCGCCTTCTTTACCGAAACCAAGGGCAAGTACGGCACCAACATAAAAAACATGGCCTTTAACGGCCCCTTTGTGCTCTCGTCTTGGAAGGAAGGGGAGTCCTTAACACTCAAAAGGAACCAAAAATATCACCGCGCCGAGGAGGTAAATGCCTCCCGCGTAGTCCTCTACCCGGGTGCAACCCAGGCAGAAAGTACAGACCGCTTCTTAGAGGGTACCACGGACGTTATGAGCGTCTCAGGCGACCGCATTGAGGCACTGGTTGCAGACGGATACGGCTACAAGCAGTTTCAGGATACGACCTGGGTTTTGGTGCTCAACACAAACGACCCCCTGTTTGCAAACCAAAACCTCCGGCTTGCTTTTGCGCATTCCTTTACTAATGCATCCTACATCAATCAGTTCCCCATCTGGCTCAAAAAAGCGGGGGCGTTTGTGCCGCCTGTCATCGTCACCGGCACACAGCCCTACCGGCAGTATGCGGGACTGGACTTTACCTTAACATACAACCCCCAAACTGCCCAAGGCCTTTTTGCCCGTGCGCTTGAGGAGCTGGAGCTTAAAAAGCTCCCCTCGGTTACGGTATTGTGCCCGCAGGAGGAGATCTTCGGCTTTTTGATGCAGTTTGTGCAGCAGACCTGGCAGGATGACCTCTCCACCTTTGTGAGCCTTGAGCGCAAGAGCCAAGCCGACATTCAGCGCGCTGTCAAAAACGGGGCCTATCAAATAGCCCTTCTTTCCTTCCGCCCCGACTCGGACAACGTCAGCGAGATGCTGTCGCAGTTTGTGTCCGATTCGCCCAAGAACATCACAGGCTATAGCAACGAGCGCTACGACGAGCTGATGTCCGCCGCGACCATGGCTTCAACTCAGGAAGAGGCAACTGCCCGCCTGATTGAGGCGGAGCAGATGCTCATCGAGCAAGGGGTGCTGATTCCCTTTGCCTATCAGACGAGCTTCTATGCCATCTCAAAGAATGCGCGCGACATCGTTATCTCGCCCTTTGGCGGCGGCTTGTACTTTAAATATGCCACCATTGTTGAAAAATAACTGCAGTATTCTCAGGTATTTGAAATCGGAATACTGCATTCCATACAAAAAAAGGGCATAATAGAGGTGTCGCTTGCATTACAGCACAAAAAAATGCCAAAACACCGTCAAATCCCCTTGAAAACAACGGTTGTTTGTACTACAATAAAGAGCGGTTAGATTGTTTATACTTTAACAACAATTTCGGGTGTCGGGTCATCGCCGGCACAACATATGAAAGGATGACTTGCATACAATGAGTCTGCTGAACAAAAAAACCGTTGATGACAGCAATTATGGCGGAAAGCGCGTACTTGTGCGCTGTGACTTCAACGTACCCTTGAAGGAAGGCGTTATCACAAACGATAACCGTATTGTGGCTGCGCTGCCCACCATCAAGAAGTTGATAAACGACGGTGCAAAGGTAATCCTCTGCTCGCACCTCGGCAAGCCCAAGAACGGTCCGGAGGAGAAGTTCTCCCTTGCACCCGTAGCAAAGCGCCTTTCCGAACTGCTCGGCAAGGATGTTGTGTTTGCAAACGATGACAACGTAGTTGGCGAGAATGCAAAGAAGGCAGTAGCCGCTATGAAGGACGGCGATGTTGTTCTTCTGCAGAACACCCGTTTTAGAAAAGAAGAGACCAAGAACCTCCCCGAGTTTAGCAAAGACCTCGCCTCCCTCGCGGATGCGTATGTTAACGATGCGTTCGGCTCCGCCCACAGAGCACACTGCTCCACCGCCGGCGTAACCGACTACATCAAGGATACTGCTGTAGGCTACCTGATGGGCAAGGAGATCGACTTCCTCGGCAACGCGGTAGAAGATCCCAAGCGTCCCTTTGTGGCTATCCTCGGCGGTGCGAAGGTTGCAGATAAGCTGGGTGTAATCGAAAACCTGCTTAACAAGGTTGACGTTCTGATCATCGGCGGCGGTATGGCTTACACCTTCCTCAAGGCTAAGGGCTATGAGGTTGGCCAGTCGCTCGTGGATAACGAGAAGGTTGAGTACTGCAAGGATATGCTTAAGAAGGCAGAGGAGAAGGGCGTCAAGCTGCTTCTGCCCGTAGATACTAAGGCTGTTACCGCATTCCCCGAACCCATTGATGCAAAGGTGGACTACGTTGTTGTAAAGAGCGACGCAATCCCCGCAGACCTCATGGGCCTCGACATCGGTCCCGAGACCGAGAAGCTGTTTGCGGATGCCGTTAAGGATGCAAAGACGGTTGTATGGAACGGCCCGATGGGCGTGTTCGAGAACCCCGTGCTTGCAAGCGGCACCAAGGCGGTTGCACAGGCACTTGCTAACACCGATGCCATCACCGTTATCGGCGGCGGCGACAGTGCAGCTGCAGTTATCCAGTTTGGCTTTGCCGATAAGGTCAGCCACATCTCCACCGGCGGCGGTGCTTCGCTCGAGTACCTCGAGGGTAAGGGCCTGCCCGGCATCGATGTAATCGCTGATAAATAAGACTCCCCAAAAGCCAATCATGATTTGACTTGATAAGGGCAGGCGGCATGCCTGCCCTTATTTCGGTATCGGCGGCTCACATCAAAAAAGGGGCTGACATCTGTGAGAAGACATTATATCGACAACCTGCGCACCCTTGCGGTCCTTATGCTCTTTGTCTACCATACGGCAATGATGTTTAATTGCTTTGAATCCTTTTATATCTATGTAAGGCCCGTTGATGCGCTTAATCGGTTTATCCTCTTTGCTTGGCCCTTTTATATGCCGCTGTTGTTTGTCTTAGCCGGTATGTCCGGTGCTTATGCGCTCACAAAACGTACGGCAAAAGAGTATATCAAAGAACGGGTAAACAAGCTGTTTATCCCGCTTATTGCCGGTGTTCTTCTGCTCGTGCCGATGCAGACCTACTTTGCTGGGCGGTATCACAACGGCTATTCGGGCGGGTATCTTGCCCAGTATATCCTCTTCTTTACCAAACCCACTGACCTAACCGGCTATCACGGCAGATTTACGCCGGGGCAGCTGTGGTTTGTATTGTATCTCTTTGTGATTTCGTTACTTGCACTGCCGCTGATGCTCTGGTACAATAAACGAGGAACGCCGATAGACGCAAATAAGCTCACTCTACCGGTGATTCTGCCGATGTTTTTAATCCCGCTTGTGATGGCACTTATCCTTAATATCGGCGGAAAGAGCGTAGGCGAGTATTTTGCATATTTTATGTTAGGCTATTTTGTGCTCTCACGCGACGAGGTCATAGAACGCCTAAGAACACACAGGTGGCCGCTGCTGGGAAGTGCTATCCTCTTACTTTGCGTATTGGTTTACATTTGCGAAACAAGAGGCTTTTCTCTTGTAACCGATATCCTCACGCGCGCAGCTGGCTGGGTTTCAGTTCTCGCAATGCTGGGATCTGCAAAACAGTGGTTTGATTTTACTAACCGCGCGCTTATCTACCTTGCAGGAGCGTCCTTTGCCGTCTATGTGTTTCACCAGTCGTGGCTCGTGGCTGCCGCCTACTATGTGTGTAAGGTTACCGACAATACACTCCTCATCTTTGTGCTGACCATTGCTATAAGCGTTGTTTTGACGTTTGCCTCCTACGAGGTTGCAAGGCGGTTTCGCATAACCCGCTGGCTGTTTGGCATCAGCGCAAAATCACTGCGAAAAACCTCCTGAAAAATCTATAGTCTTTTGCCGATTTTTCAGGGTTTTTGATATCGAGAAATGATAAAATAAAAAGGAGAAATCACGCTATGAACCCTTCCCTTCGCAAAACCGTTATAGCAGGAAACTGGAAGATGAATAAAACCCGCCCCGAGGCAAAGGCTCTGCTTGCGGAAATCGTTCCGCTTGCAAAAGATGCCGTTTGCGACGTGGTTGTGTGCGTACCCTATACAAACCTTGAGACCGCTTTAGAGGCTACCAAGGGCACAAACGTAAAGGTTGGCGCACAGAACTGCCACTGGGCAAAGAACGGCGCATTCACCGCTGAAATCTCTGCAGATATGCTTGCCGAGATGGGTGTACAATATGTTATTATCGGTCACTCCGAGCGCCGTCAGTACTTTGGCGAGACAGATGTAACCGTAAACCAGCGCGTTCGCGCAGCACTCGATGCGGGACTGACCGTTATCCTGTGCGTTGGCGAGCTGCTGGAGCAGCGCGAGCAGGGCATTACTAGCGAGGTTGTTGCCCTCCAGACCAAGATTGCACTGGGCGGCGTTACCGAGCAGGAGCTTAGCCGCATCATTATCGCCTACGAGCCCGTTTGGGCAATCGGCACCGGCAGAACCGCAACTGCCGAGCAGGCCAACGAGGTCAACCACACCATCCGCGAGGTTGTCGCCTCCCTGTACGGCAAAAAGGCTGCCGATGCACTGACCATCCAGTACGGCGGCTCTATGAACGCTGCGAATGCGAAGGAGCTTCTTAGCATGGAAGATGTGGACGGCGGCCTGATTGGCGGCGCGTCCCTCAAGGCAGCTGACTTTGCAACCATCATTGAGGCAGCAAAGCAGTAATCAATTCCGGATTCGGCGCAACATGCCGGCCGGATGTGCGTGCAGTTGCACGCTCGGAAAGGGATGAAACATATGAAAAAACCACTTGCTTTAATAATCTTAGACGGCTTTGGTATCAATAAAAGCGATTACGGCAACGCCATTCATGCGGCAAAAAAGCCGTATATCGACAAGCTGTTTGCAAACAACCCCGTCACACAGATTGGCGCTTCGGGTATGGATGTCGGCTTGCCTGACGGCCAGATGGGCAACAGTGAGGTCGGCCACACCAACATCGGTGCTGGACGCATTGTGTATCAGGAGCTGACCCGCATCACTAAGTCGATTAAAGACGGCGACTTCTTTGAAAACCAGACCCTTTTAGCAGCTTGCGAAAACTGCAAAAAGAACGGCTCGGCACTTCACTTAATCGGCCTTGTATCGGACGGCGGCGTGCACAGCCACAACACCCACCTGTACGGTTTGCTTGAGCTTGCAAAGCGTCAGGGTGTAAAGGACGTATACGTTCACTGCCTCACCGACGGACGCGACGTGCCCCCGAACTCCGGCGCGCAGTTTATCAACGAGCTTGAGGCGGAGATGGCCCGCATCGGTATCGGCAAGATAGCGACCATCATCGGCCGCTACTACGGCATGGACCGCGACAACCGCTGGGAGCGCGTAGAGAAGGCATATGCCGCCATCGCTTACGGCGAGGGTGTTGAGAACGCAAACGCCGTGGATGCTGTAAACCGCTCGTATTCCGACGGCGTCACCGACGAGTTTATTGTTCCCGTTGTCGTCACCAAGGGCGCCCAGCTCAAGAGTGAAGACAGCGTTATCTTCTTTAACTTCCGCCCCGACCGCGCAAGGGAGATTACCAGAGCCATTGTCGACCCCGACTTCAAAGGCTTTGAGCGCAAAACAGGCTTCCTCAAGCCCTTCTTTGTGTGCATGACCCAGTATGACAAGACCATGCCAAACGTAGAGGTTGCCTTCCATCCGCAGTCGCTTGCCAACACCTTCGGCGAGTATCTCTCTCAACACGGCATCTCGCAGCTGCGCATTGCCGAAACCGAAAAGTACCCGCACGTTACCTTCTTCTTTAACGGCGGTGTTGAGACGGTTTACGAGGGCGAAAACCGCGTGCTGATTCCCTCACCCAAGGTAGCGACCTACGACCTCCAGCCCGAGATGAGCGCCTACCTTGTTACCGATGCAGTCCTTGAGCGCATCGAAAAGGGACTCGATGACGTCATCATCCTCAACTACGCAAACTGCGACATGGTTGGCCACACCGGCGTGTTTGATGCTGCAGTTCAGGCAGTAGAAGCGGTAAACGCCTGCCTTGAGCGCGTCGTGGAGGCGATTCTTGCCAAGGGCGGAATCGCGCTGATTACCGCCGACCACGGCAACGCAGACCAGATGTACGAGCCGGACGGCTCTCCCTTTACCGCGCACACCACAAACCCTGTGCCCTTTGCGGTAGTGGGTATGGATTGCAAGCTGCGCTCCGGCGGAAGACTGTGCGACATCGCACCTACGATGCTTGAAATCCTCGGCCTGCCTCAGCCTGAGGAGATGACCGGCGTTTCCCTGATTGAAAAATAGCAGGGTATATTCAATTCGCCATGCGTATATAATAATACCGAGCCGCCGACTATGTGCACGGCGGCTCGTTGTATTTTGTCGCAGAAAATATAAACAAACTGATAATTTTAGCCATTTACCGGTGGCCGCACTTGAAAAGAGGCGGCATAAACGGTATAATGGGTACAAGTTAGAAAAAATATGGCGGATTTTAAACCAAAAACAGACAGGTGGAGGGAGAACATATGAAGGGC
>JAEZKF010000026.1 GCA_023415575.1 Bacillota bacterium | reverse complement strand
GGCCACAGGGGCGCCAACCAGCCTGTAAAGGATTTAGAGTCCGACAGAATCTACATATCCAGCCAAAACCACGGCTATGCAGTTAATATTGACAGCATTGACTGCAACATCTCTGACCTTTGGTTTGTGAATCTCAACGACAATACGTGCGAAGGAATCAAATATAAAGACTACCCCATCTTCTCTGTACAGTTCCATCCCGAGGGATGCGGAGGGCCACAGGATACTGCGTTTTTATTTGATTCATTCATTCACAAGGTTGACGAATATTGCAGCCTAAGGTCAAAAATCAGCATCACATTTTCAAGGTAATTTTCTCTTCTTTGTTTCATACACTATACTGTGTGAACAAAGGCGTTCTCTCAAAATGCCTATGCGTTTTGGGAGAACGCTTTTTATTTGATTCCGATATCCTATAGTGTATCGTGAAATCAGCATTAGGAGAGGTGTTTTATGTGCGGAATAGCAGGGTTTTGTAATTTTGATATCGATTATACACAAGAAAGCAAGTACTGGAATGATGTTCTGATACAGATGCGGGAATCCATCGCCCACAGGGGCAATGACAATGTTGGTGAATATCTGCGTCAGCATGTAGGGTTTGGTCATACCCGCTTGTCAATACGCGATTTGGCTTTCGGTGCCCAGCCGATTATCAGGGTTGTAAATGGCATAGAATACGCCATCATCTATAACGGAGAGATTTACAACACAGATGAACTGACACCGCAGCTTAAAAAAGCGGGTTATCATTTTGAAACCACAACCGATACTGAGGTTGTTCTTTATGCGTACATCCACTACGGGATTGATTTTGTCAATGAGCTGAACGGTATTTTTGCCTTTGCAATATGGGACGGCGGGCTTGATAGCCTGATTCTTTACCGTGACCGCGTTGGCATAAAGCCTCTGTTTTATACCGTCAAGAACAACACGCTGGTTTTCGGCTCGGAGATTAAGGCTATCTTCTCCTTCCCGGATATAAAGCCGCAGATTGATATAAACAGTCTAAGGGAGATATTCGGTATCGGCCCGGCAAGAACACCCGGGAACGGCGTTTTCAAGGGGATTTATGAGGTTGAGCCCGGGCATTATGCGGTGTTCTCCAAAGACGGGTTGCGTTTTGCGCAATACTGGGACATCAAAAGCAGCCCCCATACCGACAGCTACGCGCAAACCGTGGAGAAGGTCGCCTTTTTGGTGGAGGATGCGGTAAAACGACAGATGGTATCCGATGTGCCGGTGTGCAGCTTTTTATCCGGCGGAATTGACTCCAGCATCGTAACGGCAATTGCATCCGATTATCTATCACAGCAGGGCCTTACTCTCAACACATTCTCGTTTGACTTTAAAGGTAACGACATCTATTTTCAGTCAAACGCCTTTCAGCCCGAGCGCGACCGGCCCTTTGTGGAGAGCATGCTCGGCAGATACAACCTAAATCACACCTATCTTGAGTGTGAAGAGGGTTTACTCGCCGACCTGCTATATACAGTAGTTGATGCAAAAGACCTGCCCGGTATGGCGGATATCGATGCCTCGCTTTATTACTTCTGCTCCTTAGTAAAAGTACACAACAAGGTTGCTTTGACCGGTGAGTGTGCAGATGAGATATTCGGCGGGTATCCGTGGTTTTATCGAGAGGAGCTTCTTACTGTAGACGGCTTTCCTTGGTCACATGATGTGAATACGAGATCATTGCTGCTGGTTGATGATTTTAGTAAGTCGCTTGGTTTAAAGGACTATATGAGCGAGAAATACATCAGTTCGCTTCATTCTGCCCCGTATCTGGATGCAGATAGCCCTACTGACAGAAGGCGAAGAGAGATAACATATCTAAACATCAAATGGTTTATGCAAACCCTGCTTGACCGCATGGACAGGGCGAGCATGTATTACGGACTTGAGGCAAGAGTGCCCTTTGCAGACCACAGAATTATTGAATACGTATACAACGTTCCGTGGGAGATGAAGTACAGCAATAATACGGAAAAATCCCTGCTAAGGGACGCGTTTAAAGGTCTGTTGCCCGAAAAGCTCTTAACCCGCAAAAAGAGCCCATACCCGAAAACCTATAACCCGAATTATGAGGCAATACTCAAGCGCAGATTTGCCGAAATCATCAACAACCCGAATTCACCAATTATGGCATTCACCGATAAAGAGAAGGCCCTCACCTTCATGGACTCCCCTGCTGAGTACGGCAAGCCTTGGTTTGGGCAACTGATGGCCGCCCCTCAGATGATGGCTTACATGATTCAGGTGAACTACTGGATGGAGAAATACTCGCTTACGATATAGTAACTGTGTGTATAGTATTTCTTTCTGTAAATCAGCAGGCCGCTATAAACGGCCTGTTTTCCTTTCCCCTCTTTGCATGCATAACCATTACTAGCATAGCCGGCAGATTACTTTACACTACAGGAAAAGGCGTGTGGCTCAAACTGAACCACACGCCTTTTGCATTAAGAGAGGAAGTTTTCTTGTCTTATGTTTTTATTATTCCTTAATCATGTACGCTATACAGAAGCTCTGCGTAGGTCGGGATGCTCCAACGCTTGCCGCTTGTAATCATCTCAAGCTCATCGACAACCAGTCTAAGCTCGCTCATAGCATTGTACACGCGCTCGCGGTATGCCTTTGCAAGCTCTAAAGAATCCGAAATGTCGCGAACCGCGATGGTCTCCTGCGACAGGTGCTCGAGCCTCTTTTCTAAGCACTCGCAGAGCTTGGATATCCTGTTAAGCAGCTTCTCTTCGGGTGCTGTTGAAATCTCAGAGCTTACCTTTCTCTTGCGGATGACAAGCTCAGCAAGCTCGTTCTGATACTCAAGTACCCCGGGAAGAACCTGCTTGCTTACCATATCAATCATAGTAAGCGCTTCGATATTGATGGTCTTGGAGTAGTTCTCGAGCAGGATATCATAGCGAGAATGAATCTCATGCTCAGTGAATACCTGATGACGAGTAAACAGCTCAACGTTCTTAGGCTGAACGAATGCAGGCAGTGCCTCGGGTGTGGTTTTGAGGTTTAATAAGCCTCTCTTCTCTGCTTCTGCAACCCAAGCCTGATCATATCCGTTGCCATTGAAGATGATGCGCTTATGGTCCTTAATCGTCTTCTTAATGAGCTTGCTTAAATCGCCTTCAAAATCCTTGCTCTTTTCAAGCTCATCAGCAAACTGGCGCAGAGCCTCAGCAACAATGGTATTGATAACGATGATGGGTCCTGCAATCGAGAAGGACGAGCCCAGCATACGGAACTCAAACTTATTGCCGGTGAATGCAAACGGCGATGTGCGGTTGCGGTCGGTCGTATCCTTCGGGAAGTGCGGCAATACATCTGCGCCGATTTCCATCAGCTTCTTGCCCTGAGCCTCATACAAGGTGCCGTTCTCAATGGCCTCCAACACGCCGCTTAGTTCTTCGCCCAGGAAGATGGATACAATTGCAGGCGGCGCCTCATTCGCGCCAAGGCGGTGGTCGTTGCCTGCGCTTGCAACAGAAACACGCAGCAGGTCCTGATACTCGTCAACAGCCTTAATAACTGCAGCTAAGAAGAGTAAGAACTGCGCATTCTCAAACGGGGTATCACCCGGTTCAAGCAGGTTTACGCCTGTATCGGTCGAGATTGACCAGTTCACGTGCTTACCGCTGCCGTTCACACCCGCAAAGGGTTTCTCGTGCAAAAGACAGGCCAGATTATGCCTTGCGGCAACGCTCTTTAGCATCTCCATAACCAGCTGGTTATGATCGGTTGCGACATTGGTCTCACAGTAAATCGGCGCAATCTCATGCTGGGCAGGAGCTACTTCGTTATGCTGGGTCTTCGCAAAAATGCCGAGCTTCCACAGTTCTTCATTCAGATCCTGCATGAACTTGGCTACTCTGGTTTTGATAGCACCGAAGTAATGGTCTTCCATCTCCTGACCTTTGGGCGGACGAGAGCCAAACAGGGTTCTGCCGCAGTAAATGAGGTCAGGTCTCTTCAGCCATACATCCCTATCAACAAGGAAGTACTCCTGCTCCGGTCCTACAGAGGAAAGAACACGGTTTGCATCATTGACGCCGAACAAACGCAGAATGCGCAGCGCCTGAGTGTTCAGAGCCTGGATGGAGGGCAGAAGAGGTGTCTTCTTGTCGATTGCTTCACCGCTGTAAGAGCAGAATGCAGTGGGGATATACAGGGTATTATCCTTTACAAAAGCGTAAGAAGTGGGGTCCCACGCGGTATATCCTCTTGCCTCAAAGGTCGAACGCAAACCGCCCGAGGGGAAGCTCGATGCATCCGGTTCGCCCTTTACCAAGGCCTTACCCGAAAACTCCATGATAACCTTACCTTCGCCGTCCGGTACGATAAAGCTGTCATGTTTTTCCGCAGTAACACCTGTCATAGGCTGGAACCAGTGGGTAAAATGGGTTGCACCTTTTTCTACTGCCCAATCTTTCATTGCGCTGGCAACAACATTCGCTACATCCAGTTCCAGATGAGTGCCCATAGCAATTGTCTTCTTGATTGCCTTATAAATGTCCTTCGGCAGACGTTCTTTCATTACGGTATCATTGAACACCATGCTGCCGAAGATTTCCTGAACATTCAGGTTTTTCATCATGTTTGCCCCCTTTAAAATAGTTCAATTCCGCTTGCCTGATAGGCTATATAACAGAAATCTGCACTTCGCTGATGTGGTGCTTATCGAATAAGCATATAATCTCGCGACTGCCCGATTTCTCCTGCAATGGTAGTAGTAGCTTTCAAAGCTACGGTGACTGTTTTGATTGAGCTTGCCAAACATCTAAGGAATTGTTTTGCCTTTGCCAAAAACTAAAATAAAACAGCAAAGGCGCTGCAGGTTTTACCTACAGCGCCTTTGCTGTTTTTTACATCATAGCATAAATGGAATAACAATGTCAATAATTAATAATTTATTTTTTCAAGGGTTTAGGGCCCAAGTTTATTGCCGAAGAAATAATCTTGATATTATAGGAAATTCACTTCTTACAGATAGTAGAGCAGGAAAAACACGGTCAACATGGTTATCCTGCGCTTCTTAATTGATCGAATGATAATATAATATCTAAGCTGTACGTATGCACTGGAAAAATAGAAGCTGACAGTTCATTTTGAACTGTCAGCTTTGGTGGAGACGATCGGGATCGAACCGACTACCTCTTGAATGCCATTCAAGCGCTCTCCCAGGTGAGCTACGCCCCCGTATGCGACGTAGATTATTATACAAAATCGATGCCGTTTCGTCAAGACCCAAAATCACAAAAATGAATATAATTCAATAGCAGGAACCATCTTTGTAATTTACACAAAGACGGTTCCTGCCGCGAAGAAATGCTTGAATATGGCACCTAGAAGTCCACGTTTTTTACTCAAGTTGTATGCGGATGGTGTGTTGTGCTTCTGCGCTGAGTTTAAGGATTTTGGCTCTATCAATGAGGGCGGTACCGCCGTCAGTCACTCCATCTAACTCCAGCCCATCCACCGTCACACGGATTACTGTGGCCTTTTGCAGAATCGAGTGCGTGCTGTAAAACTCAATACGCAGACGCCTGCCCGCAAAAACGGTACATACACCCGTCGTGCGCTCACCGCTAAGCTGAGAGCCTACAAGGCGGGGTGCGATTCGCAGGTTTCCGAGCTCTCCGCGCACGCCGTACACCTCGGTAAGCATCAGCAGCAACAGCCAGCTTGCAGCACCCGTGAGGTAGTGGTACATTCCCCTGCCCGCGTTGTTGAAGTACTCTGGGATACCGGGGTATATTCTCGCCCGCTCAAAATCGGTGCTTAATCTATACAGTGACTGCAGGACCTCATATCCCTCCTGTACAAGACCGCGCCGATACAGGGCAAAGGCATACATCACTGCCATATGGGAAAATACTGCCCCGTTTTCCTTTTGACCAAAGGCAAAGCCGAAGCATCTTCCCATGTCCAGCTTAACCTCACCGAAGTTGCTGTTTAACCGATAACCGCCCAGCTTCTCGTCAAACAGATAGCGTTTTACGCTTTTAGCGGTCTTGCTTGCCTGCTCATCGGTCGCAATCCCCATCATGAGCGGAAATACCTGCCCCGTGAGTGTCATGCGTACCCCGTTCGGGTGGTCACCCTCAAGTCTATGGCCGCCGTTGTCGTAGTATCCGTTAAACCATTCATACCCTTCTGCCGAGTGAATCCATTCGCTCTCTCGGATATTGCTGCTGAGCACATCCGCCTTTCTTTCAAGGTCATCGGCAAGTCGGATGATATCCACCGAAACTGTTGTGCCGCTTATTGTGTGCTTGCAGGACTGCATATACTGTGTCAGGCGCTGCCTTCTTGCCTGTGGGTTGTCTGCGCCCTGCAGGTTTTGGTCGATATCAAGCAGCGCCATCAGCTCTGATGCAAGCTGTACGGTCTCTATCCCTTTATTCTGCTTGATGGTGCGAAGCAGGTTTGCCAGACGGTATAGGTTGCCTGCGTAAAAAGCAGTGAAGGCCACCGTTTCACCTTTATCCGCTGCCATATCGAAGGCATCATTCCAGTCGGCGTTCTCAATGCGGACATTCCCGTGCTCTCCCACATTGTAGTAAGCACAGAGGTTTTGCACTAGTAAGTGTTCAAGTATCGTGCCCATATAAACGTGGCCTTGCTCATCCTTTTGCCGGCTGCCCTGATCGGGCTGCCAGCTGTCATCTGTGCAGGTAGACCGCATAATCAGGCGGTCTTTGAAGTAGGCTTGCTGCTCAAATAAGAAGTCTAGGTCACCGCTCTGGTCGATATAGAGCAAAACCGTAAAACAGGGCCATGCCCCGTGGTCAGACCATACACGGCTGATGTTGTTGCGGTCGGCTATAAACTCACCGGGCCTAGAGCCGATGATTGTTGCGTTTGTACCGTCCATTCGCACACCTGCAAAGTTGTTGAGCAAGAGGGGGCGAACACTGTCGGTCTCAATGAGCATTAAGGCTAGGCAGTCCTGCCAGAGGTCACGCCAGCCCCTGCCGCCCCTGCCGTAGTCGTGGTGGGGCAAAAATGAGCATCCGTATATCCTGCGAAGTATCGGCTGGAGGGATACCCATTTCATCCACATATCGAATGTATCATCCGCGCCGAAGAAGCGAAGGTCTCCGAGCTTTTTCTCCCAATGCGTCTTGGTCTTTTCAAGGAGTTCGTCGAATTTTTTGACTGACAGCAGCATACCCCGTACTTGTTTTTCCGGGTCAGTCATTGTCAGCGCTACTACATAGGTATAAGATGCACCGGGCGCAAGGCATAGCTCAGAAAAGCGCAGGGCACCTACCGCTTCATAGCCCTCTACACAATCGCCCGCATGCAGTAACGGAGTGTCAAAATTCACTACCGCGTTCGGCCACTCCATGCAGCCGCCTTCGCCCATAAACTCATCTGCATTCGGAATCGCCCCTATAGGCAATGACCCGTTTTCGTCTGCGGCATAGACGTTGTAGCTGGCGTTATTGGGTTTATGGCCGCGCTCATCGAACGTCATAGTGGGGCATACTTCTACTCCCTCATCCACAATGTATATCCTGTTGAGCAGGCTCGTCACATGCCGGTGGTCGCGGATGTTGTCCGCCGAACGGGCATAGATGGGGATTGCAGTTGTGGGCACCATCCGCAGCTCATCCATGCCGATATTTGTCACTGTTACCTTCATAAGCTCCGTGCGCCCTTCACCCACCGGCACAAAGCTTGTGGTTTCGGCGCGAATGCCGATTTCAGTGTTTTCTCTTGTCACACGGTGCCATAAAAAGCCCGCCTCTACCCAAGATTTCTCCTTATCATCGGCTATCTGACATGATGATGCTCCTACCGCCGACCATGGACCGTAGCCGGTCACCGTAAACCAGAAGTTGCGGCCATACATGCTGTTATGCAGGTCCTGCACAGAAACAGGCGGGGTAAAAAAGCTGTTCTGCCCGCTTTTAATATCCCCGCGCAGGATGGGGGTGATTGCGGACATCATCCCCTCTTCATTGGCTAGCGGAAAATACAAAAAACTGCTTTTATGTGCGTTATCAAGCCGAAATGTCCCTAACTTGTCAATAAATCGTACTGCGTTTGACATGGTTGTCATCCTCATCTTTCTTCGATGTAAAAGAACTCATATTCACGCATCCATTGCTGGGTTTGGCCGGGTTTTATTGATATAGACACAAATGACTCGGGGCTTATCACATGGTTAGAGCCCCATATTGCGAAGTCACTTGGGATAAAATCGTCTTTTTCGCGCACGCCTACACCCGCCGTGCTGTTGATAAGCTCCCATGAGAATAGCTCCTGCGCGCATGACGGGGTTACGGTGCAGTAAAATTCCTGCTTCATTGGGCCAATCGGCCATGTAACCGTTGCGGTTGCGTCGCTAACAATGAGGTCTCCCTGCAAGAGCTTTACAACAGCAGTTGCCGGAAGCCTAAGCTTGTATTGCGGGCCTACCGGAGTATTGTCGATACCCACAAAGTTGTGGCAGTACTCGTTTGTTTCAATCGGCTTATCTCCGGTGTTCTGAAGTATATATGCAATAGTCAGGCGGTTGTTATCAAGCGTAATCTTCTTTGTGTAGCTATAGCGGTAGCCATTGCAGGGTTGCGAACGTATTGAAAAGACAGCTTCGGTATCGTTCGCATCAACCTCCCACTCCGCCGGATTGACGGTATAGGGTCGGAAGAAGTCGTAGGGCGCGTTATCCGGTTTTATGAGATTGCCCACGCCAAGCTTCGGGAAGCACTCTCCGACTTGCGCCTCATCGTAGCCAATCGGCATTCGTATGCCAAACTCGCCGCACAGCCCACAGCCACCTGAGCCCTTTCCCTCTTCAAGGGATTCAGCAACACAGAAGGTGTGCTGATCGTCTAGATTTACCTGCGTAATAAAGCCGCTCCAATCAAAGCGTGACCCGCGGTACAGTGTCCCGGGTGATGCTATGTTCACTGTAAGTCTTTCGTTGCAAAGTACAAGCTGTTGTAAACTCATCTTTCATACCCCGTTCTTACATATTTATTATGCGGCTTATTGTGATAGAAACCGTCGATTCAACGCCAGTCCTGTAATCGTTTACAGATTAGCTCTTTCAATCCGAAATCAGATTTATATAAGGATTATCAGACCTTCACAGGACAATCTCAATTGCGCCGAAAGTGTAATCGTTTACAACCCTTCGTAAAAAAATGTGCATACGATAGATGCAGACATTCGTAAACCCATATAATGACCATATTATAAACGTTCATCGGACGGTTGGCAAGGAGTTTGGTTTAATTTTACTTCATTTTTATCTACAGGCAAAAAGCGCTTTTTGTACATCACCCTGCCGAATATATAGAAGCCAGTCGTTTCCTCTTAACCATCCGCGGATGACTCTTCAGTACGCTATTTTCGTGCATCATTGCGGCGTTGTGTTTGCTAAAGGATTTATGTTATAATAAAAGTTGTTGCCGAATTCAGGATTACCGTACATCGTGCAACATTTCAGTTGAAATATTTATTCCTACGCCCACCTACCGCGATAGTAATGATATTGTTCAACGTCAGATAACACAATTGAAAAAAGAAGGAATCAAAAAATGTCGCAATCAAGCTCCAAAACTTCCGATATGACCGTCGGAAGCCCTACCAAACTCATACTAACCTTTGCTATCCCTCTTTTAATCGGCAACATCTTTCAGCAGCTGTATAATGTAGTCGACAGCATCGTGGTCGGCAACTACGTCGGCAGCGTCGCATTGGCCGCCGTCGGCACAGCCTTCCCCGTTATATTCATGTTTTCAGCGTTATTTATGGGCATCGGAATCGGCGCTACTATTATGATTGCGCAATATTACGGTGCAAATGACCTTGAAAAGGTTCACAAGACTGTAGAGACCATCTACTCTGCCGTTATGGTAGGATCTATACCGCTTACCATAATCGGTGTGCTATTGAGCGGTTGGTTTTTAAGGATTATGCAGGTTCCTGATGACACATTCGCGGATGCCTACACCTATATGACCATCATCTTTATCGGAATCATCGCGTCGCTCGGCTACAACGTAAACGCCGGTATCCTTCAGGGCCTCGGAGACAGCCGCTCTCCCCTGCTGTTCTTGGCAGTCGCCACCGGAATTAACATTGCGCTTGACCTTACATTCGTGATTGTGTTTCACTGGGGTGTGGCCGGTGTCGCGATTGCAACCGTTATCGCACAGTTTTGCTCCTGGTTATTCGGTATCTTCTATATCAACAAAAAGTATCCCGAAATGCACATCAACCCCTTTCGGATTCGGTTTAACAAAAACCTCTTGCTGCAGGCTGTAAAGCTCGGTATTCCCGCCGGTGTTCAACAGGCAATCTTCTCGATCGGCATTATGGCGATGCAGTCTTTGATTAACAGCTACGGCTCTGACTTTATGGCCGGTTATAACGGCGCAAGCAAGATTGACACCTTCTCATTTTTACCTATCCAAAGCTTTGCAACAGCAGTTACCACCTTTGTGGGGCAGAATATCGGTGCCGGCAAGATGGACCGCGTAAAAAAGGGCGCAAGGGTTACCCTTTTCATGTCAGTCGGCTGCAACATAGCCATCAGCGCGATTCTTCTTCTCGTATGTCCGTATATCATGCGGCTCTTTAGCCCGTCCGAACCGGTTATACAGGCAGGTCTTGCCTATCTCTACCGCATCCTGCCCTTCCACTGGCTGCTGGCAATCCTATTTGTAGTAAACGGCATCATGCGCGGAGCCGGCGAGATGACCATTCCGCTGATTTCCACCACCCTGTCGCTGTGGGCTGCCCGCGTGCCGAGCGCATATCTCATTGCACATTTTATCGGCCGTGATGACCTCTACTTATGCTATGCCATCGGATGGGCGCTGGGCCTTTCGCTGGCTCTGACCTACTATTTGAGCGGAAGATGGAAAAACAAATCCATCATAAAAAAAGACAAGGCCGCCGCATTTTATATTGACTAGCAAGCGCTTTGCCGCTTATAAATGGACATATTAAAGAAAAGGAGTGTTAAGGTAATGGCAGAACTGACACGAGAGCAGGCATGGGAGCTTTTGACGCAGTACAACAAGGAAGACTTCCACCTAAAGCATGCGCAGATAGTAGAAGGCGTCATGCGCTACTTTGCCAAAAAGCTCGGCTATGAGGACGAAGTGGAGTTCTGGGGGATTGTCGGGCTGCTGCACGACCTTGATTTTGAGCTTTACCCCAAGGAGCACTGCATCAAAACGCAGGAGATTATGCGCAATCACGGCATAGATGAGCGCATCATCCGCGCTGCGGCAAGCCACGGCTATCAGATTACGGTAGACATTAAACCCGAGCACACCATGGAAAAGGTACTGTATGCAGTGGACGAGCTTACCGGTCTGATTGGGGCTGTCGCTATCATGCGCCCGTCTAAAAGCGTGATGGATTTGGAGCTTAAATCGGTAAAGAAGAAATACAAAACCCCGAACTTTGCCGCGGGTTGTTCCCGCGAGGTGATTGAACGCGGCGCCGAGATGCTGGGTTGGACGCTCGATGAGTTGATTACCGAGACCATCCTAGCCATGCGCACCCTGACCAGTAGCGGTATTATCGCCTAAACGTTTAAAAGCCGTCGTGCCAAAAAAGGAGCAGTTATTTCTATGAAACAGGACCAATTCTCAAGAACCCGTCTGCTGATTGGTGAGGACGGCGTAAGTAAACTGGGCTGTGCAAGCGTTGCTGTGTTCGGACTTGGCGGCGTTGGGTCATTTACCGTCGAGGCCCTTGCGCGGGCCGGTATCGGTTCGTTTGCCTTGTTTGATGATGACAAGGTGTGCTTAACCAACATCAACCGCCAGCTGATTGCCACACATTCGACCGTAGGCAGGCTAAAGACCGAGGTCATGCGCGACCGCATCCTCGACATCAACCCAAATGCAAAGGTAGAGATATTCTCCTGCTTTTACACCCCGCAAAACGCCGACGAATTCGACCTTGCACAATACGATTACATCGTGGATGCCGTAGACACCGTCTCGGCAAAGCTGGAGCTTGCCGAGCGCGCATTCAAGCTTGGGATACCCATCATTAGCTGCATGGGTGCCGGTAACAAGTTAGACCCCACCAAGTTTGAGGTCACTGACATCAATAAAACCGAAGTCTGCCCCCTTGCGCGCGTGATGCGGCGCGAGCTGCGCGCACGCGGCGTGAAATCGCTGAAGGTCGTCTACTCCAAGGAACCTGCACTCACCCCCAAAAACGATGATACCGGGGCAAACTGCAAGACAGGCTGTGTCTGCCCGCCCGGCGTCAAGCGCCACTGTACCGCACGCCGGCAGATACCCGGCAGCGTGTCGTTTGTGCCGTCTGTGGCCGGGCTGATATTGGCAGGCGAGGTTATTAAAGACCTGCTAGCGCATGACAAATAATCAATTAAAATAGCAAAACCGCTCACCGATCGGATTGCCGATGGATGAGCGGTTTTCATTTGCTACTCTCTCTTTTATACTACGCTATAGCCTTCGTCCTCGATAGCCGCCTTGATGTTCTCAATCGACACTACCGACTCGTCAAAGTTAACCACAGCAGTCTTGTCAGCAAGGCTTACCTTTACCTCGTCTACTCCCTTTAGAGATTTGACAGCCTTTTGAACGGCATTCTGGCAATGAGAGCAGGACATGCCCTCTACCTGTAAGGTTACGGTTTTCATAATAGTCCTCCTAAAGAATTAAGAATGATATGGTTTAAAGCGCTTTAAGCGTAATGCGTTGCTAAGCACTGATACCGAGCTGAGCGACATGGCGGCTGCTGCAAACATCGGGTTGAGTAACGGCCCGCCGAACAGGTACAGAATGCCTGCTGCAATCGGGATTCCCGCAACGTTATACGCAAAAGCCCAGAAGAGGTTTTCCTTGATGATGCGGATAGTGCTCTTACTTAAATGGATAGCGGTGGCAACGTCCATCAAGTCACTCTTCATGAGCACAATGTCTGCCGATTCCATGGCAACATCGGTGCCGGATCCGATGGCTATACCGATATCCGCCTGTACCAGAGCCGGGGCATCGTTGATGCCGTCACCAACCATGGATACCTTTTTGCCTGCCGCCTGCAGCTTTTTAACCTCGTTGGACTTATCCTGCGGCAGAACCTCGGCAAGCACCTTTGTAATTCCAACCTGGGCGGCTATGGCCTCGGCGGTTTTGCGGTTATCGCCCGTAATCATCGCAACCTCGATACCCATCGACTGCAGTTGGCGAATGGCGCGGGCGCTGCTCTGCTTTACAACGTCAGCCACCGCAATTAAACCTGCAAAGGTTCCGTCTATCGCAACATACATCGGTGTCTTACCTTCGGAGGATAAGCGGTCGGCATCCGCCTTGCTTTGCCCTAAGGTTACCCCGCGCTCGTCCATGAGCTTTTGGTTGCCTATGAGCACTGTCTTGTCTTCGGTCTGCACCTCGATGCCGTGACCGGGTATGGCCTCAAACCGCTGGGGAGTAGCAAGCACAAGTCCCTGCTCGGTTGCCCGACGGACAATCGCCTCGCCGAGCGGATGCTCAGAACCTTGCTCGGCTGTAGCTGCCAGCTGCAGAAGCTGCTGCTCGCTAAAGCCGTTGGCAGGCATAATATCAGTGCTTTCGGGCTTGCCTTCGGTTATGGTACCCGTTTTGTCGAACACGATTGTGTCAATCTTGTGGGCGGTTTCAAGCGCCTCGCCCCCCTTGATGAGGATGCCGAGCTCAGCGCCGCGCCCTGTTCCCACCATGATTGCCGTAGGAGTAGCAAGACCCAGCGCACAGGGGCAGGCGATAACAAGAACTGAGATAAACTTGGTAAGCGCAAATGTCAGCGTCTGGCCGCCCAGCATCCATGCAATAAATGTAACGATTGCGATGGCGACTACCGCCGGAACAAAGTAGCCGGAGACGACATCGGCAAGCTGTGCAATGGGGGCCTTGGAGCCCTGCGCGTCCTCCACAAGCTTGATAATCTGAGCAAGTGCGGTATCTCCGCCAACCTTGGTTGCACGAAAGCGTATGGAGCCGTTTTTATTCATGCTGGCAGCATAGACCGTATCCCCGACCTTTTTGTCAACGGGCATACTCTCGCCGGTCAGCATCGATTCATCGATGGCGGTGTGGCCGTCCATCACCACGCCGTCTACGGGGATCTTCTCGCCGGGCTTCACCACGACGATGTCGTCTGTCTCCACCTCATCGATGGGGATCTCCGTCTCCTGCCCGTCTCGAACAACCGTTGCGGTTTTGGGCGCAAGGCCCATCAGCTTTTTGATGGCCTCGCTGGTCTTGCCCTTTGAGATTGACTCGAGCGTTTTTCCGAGTAAAATCAGCGCAATAATGACACCGGCCGTTTCATAGTAAAGACCATGTATTGCATGTTCAGCATTCTTTGTAATCTGGTAGGTCGAGTAGAGGCTGTAACCGATGGCAGCCGTGGTGCTCACTGCAATGAGGGAGTCCATGTTGGGGCTGCGCGAAAGCAGGGCCTTAAAGCCGACGGTATAGAACCGATACCCCGCAATCACAATGGGGATGGTTAAAAAAAGCTCTGTCAACGCATAGCGCAAAGGATGCTCCATCGGATCGATGAAGGCCGGTACTGACAAGGGTAGCCATTCTATCATCGGAACCATGGCGATATACAAAAGCGGAACTGCAAAAACAGCCGCGATGATAAACTTGATGCGCAGAATCCTGATTTCCTTTTCCTTGCGCAGCTTATCCTCATCCACACTTGATTTTTTCTCAATTTCAAGCGGTTCGTATCCCGCATCGGCGATTGCTTTTTTAATCTGCGAGAGCTTTACGGTATGCGGATCATAGGTGACGGTTGCCCGCTCGGTTGCGAGGTTTACCGAAGCCGTAGATACCCCCTCAAGCCTTGAGAGCACACGCTCAATGCGCTGCGAGCAGGCTGCACAGGTCATTCCGCCGATGGGTATGGTAACGATGTTTTGCTCAGCCTGATCAACCACCCCATAGCCTGCCGCGGTAATTGAATCTGCAATCTGCTTATGCGTCAGGCGATCCTTGTCATATTCAACCGACAGGCGTTCGGTTGCGATATTGACGCTGGCATTGACTACACCGTCAAGTTTTGCAACAGCGCGTTCTACTCGTTTTGCACAGGCGGCACAGGTCATGCCTGTTATCTGTATGGTTTCTTTATGAGTGAACATACCGTGTATGCCCCTCCTTTACTGCGTATTACTACCGCTTCCAGCTTGCAAACAGGGGCTTTGCTTCATTCAGGGTTTCAAGCGGTATGGTGATTTTATCATCTGCTGTGCTTTTAAATTGCTCTGTTATCGGGATTGGGTTGCATCCGCTGTGAACAATCTCGATATCGGACATCGTAAAGCGGTTGCCGCAGTTTTGGCAAACAAGTACATCACCGCTCTGGGTATAGTATCCCCTGCCCGAGAGGTAGCAAACCTGGCAGGTATTAAAGGCAGTGCGGATGGTGCCGTCGGGTGCCTTTACGGCGATGACCTCCATCTCGGTTCCCCCGACTACTGCAGGATAGAAGGTGGCGTTTTCGGTAACCTCGCTAATGGGTATCACAATATCGGCATCAGTAACCGACTCACGGCGCGTGTTAAGTCCTTCATTTGCGCTTGAAAGCATAAGCTTCATAATAAGCCAGATAGCTACTACGCCTACTACGACGGCAAGCGCAACAAGGTATTGCGGCTTTTTTTCTTGTTTAGGAGAGTTATTCACCCTTATCATTCCCCTTTATCCATGTATTATGGTTTACATGAGCTTGTTGATTGTAGCGAGCAGCTCGTCGACAACCTCATCTTCCCCGTCTCGAATCCTGCGCACAAGGCAGCCGTGGATGTGGCTTTCAAGAAGGAGGCTGCTGATGGATTTAAGCGCCGCACGTGCCGCCGCAATCTGGTTTAGGACATCATCGCAGTAAGCGTCGCGCTCAATCATTCCCTTTACACCGCGAATCTGCCCTTCCACGCGGCTGAGGCGCTTTAGTAAATCGTTGCGTAGATTTTCTTCCCGCACCGTTTTTCTCGCATTGTCATCTGCCGTGCAGCAGCAGGAAACACCGCCTGGCTGCATGCTAACCGCTTCCTGTTCGGCTAAGGTGTTTTTATTCATCAAAATTTCCTCCCAAACCGATAAGTAGATTAATATACCCCCACGGGGTATTTATAGTATACAGATTCAGTAGGATTTTGTCAAGCTTTTTTCTGCTGATGTACTCCGTTGTCCGTCAAACCACGATAAACATTACCATGTTCTGTAGCTCTTTACTAACGGATACCGTTTAATCTGCCGAATATGAAAATAATGGCTAACCGTATGATTGACTTAGTGCAAATGTAATATATAATAAAATGGTGTGTCACTTTACAACTCGATTCTGCAATCAGATATGCTCAATGCTCACGGCTGTGGTACGTAAAAACGCAGATGCAACAAACGCAAATGAAAAGGATGAACAGATTACATGGGTCTTACCGAGGAGATTAAAAAGGAAGTTGAGCGAAGAAAGACCTTCGCTATTATATCTCACCCCGACGCGGGTAAAACCACTATGACCGAGAAGCTGCTGCTTTACGGAGGCGCCATCCATCTGGCTGGTACTGTAAAGGGCAGAAAGGCGCAAAAGCACGCGGTTTCTGACTGGATGGAGATTGAAAAGCAAAGGGGTATTTCGGTTACTTCCAGCGTGCTGAACTTTGACTATAAAAACTACCGCATCAACATACTGGACACCCCGGGCCATCAGGACTTCAGCGAGGACACCTACCGCACGCTTACCGCTGCCGACAGCGCCGTTATGCTCATAGACGGAGCAAAAGGCGTGGAGGAGCAGACTAAAAAGCTGTTTCACGTCTGCCGTATGCGCGGTATCCCCATCTTTACCTTTGTAAACAAGATGGACCGCTACTGCAAAAACCCTTTTGATTTGATGGACGAGATAGAAGAAACGCTCGGCATCCGGTCTTATCCCATGAACTGGCCAATCGGAATAGACGGAAACTTCAAGGGCGTTTACAACCGCCGCCTTAATCGCATTGAGCTGTTTGAATCCACCAACCACGGTCAGGGTATCTCCGCCCTTAAAACAGGCAAGGTGGATGATGAAGAATACCGCGCTATGCTGGGCGAGGAGTTGCACGACCAGCTTTGTCAGGACATCGAGCTCTTGGACGCGGCCGGCGAGGAATATGACCTTGACCGCGTATTAGCCGGCGAGCTTACCCCGATGTTCTTCGGCAGTGCTATGACAAACTTCGGCATCGAGCCGTTTTTAGAAGAGTTTATCCGAATCGCGCCCGCTCCCGGCGAAAGGGCGGTAAGCGACGGGCATATCTCCCCCTGCGATACCGAGTTTTCCGGCTTTGTGTTTAAGATACAGGCGAATATGAACCCCGCCCACCGCGACCGCATCGCCTTTATCCGTATCTGCTCGGGCAAGTTTGAAAAGGGCATCACTGTCAACCACGTTAGAGCCCAGAAGACAGTCCGCCTTTCGCAGCCCCAGCAGTTCTTGGCACAGGACAGAAACACGGTGGAAGAGGCATACGCAGGAGACATCATCGGTGTGTTTGACCCCGGAATCTTTCACATCGGCGACACCCTGTGTACCCACAAGCCCACTATCCGCTTTGACAACATCCCCCTCTTCCCCGCAGAGCATTTTGCCAAGGTGTACACCAAAGACGCAGGAAAGCGCAAGCAGTTTCTCAAGGGCATCCACCAGATTGCCGAGGAGGGCGCAATACAGGTCTTTAAACAGCCAAATATCGGCGTAGAGACGCTGATTATCGGCGTTGTAGGCGTACTGCAGTTTGAGGTATTGGAGTATCGCCTTAAGAGCGAGTATGGGGTGGATGTTGTGATTTCATCCCTTCCCTATGCATGTGCAAGATGGGTTGAGGGCGAGAAGGTCACAAGCAGTATGCTCGGCTATATGGACAGCGCCATCCTTGTTGAGGATGTGTTTGAGCGGCAGGTTGTGTTGTTCCGCGACCAGTGGACGCTTGACCGTATGCAGGAAAAGCACAATAACATTAACTTCTTAGAGATTGCTCCGCCTGTGACGGAATAACCGATTGGATTTATCTTTCCGGGCAGTGTAAGACCCGGCTTTGAATATAGCGAGAGGTACCCTATGACTGAATTAGAGGCAATACAAGTCAGAACATCAAGGCGCAGCTATCAAAGCACGCCCATAGAGCAGGAAAAAATCGATAAGCTGCGCAGCTTAATAGAAGAATGCAACGCGCAAAGTGGTCTTCATATCCAGTTTGTTGAGGATGGCTCTGCCGCCTTTTCGGGCTTTACCAAAAGCTACGGGATGTTTTCCGGTGTGCGCAGCCTGTTTGCGATGGTCGCTGATGTAAGCGACCCTCACCACCTTGAAAAGATCGGATACTTTGGCGAGCGGCTTGTTCTGCGCGCCACCATGCTTGGTCTTGCTACCTGCTGGGTGGGCGGTTCCTTTGACCGCAGCGCTTGTCCCTGTGAGCTTCGGGAGAACGAAAAACTTGTCTGCGTAATTACGGTAGGTTATGCAACAAAGCAGGTTGGTATAAAGGAGCGGTCACTCTACCGGCTTACGCATCTAGCATCCAAAAAGGTAGACCAGCTTTACAGTGCCGACCAAACCCCTCCTGACTGGATCATGGAAGGCGTGAAGGCAGTAAGCCTTGCCCCTTCTGCGATAAACCGCAAGCCGGTTCGGGTGAGATATATCGACGGCAGAGTGTTGATTGGGTTTGACAAGCTGGACGTATCCTGCTTTATTGATTTGGGCATTGCGAAGTATCACTTTGAGCTCGCCGCGGGCGGACGATTCCCATACGGAAATAACGCCCCGTTTGAAAAACGGAGCGTTAGTTAACATAATATTCTTTTATTCCAAATACAGATTATAATAAAGGCTTTAATTGCTGCATCAAGTTGACATAACTCGTTGTTTTTGTCACTCGCTGTAGCTTTTTGCAAGTGCAAGCAGGGCTTCCTTCTCATTGAGCTGCGGGCTACCGATACATAAGCCGAGCAGAAAGTTTAGCACCTGACCCGTCTTCTGCGGCGGCACAATATCAAGCTTCTGAATATCCGTGCCGTTGACCTCAAGATGTGAGACACGATACGGTTCGCCACTGTGCTCGATGCGGCGAATCTCCTCAACGCACTCCAGCATATTTTCTTCGTCGTACAGTGCACCCTTTACCCGCACTGCGCTGAGCAGCTCCTCCACCTCATACTTAGTAAGCAGGCGTTTTAGGTGGATAGGGTCAGCTATCATCTGCTTATTTACAAGCGCTGTGACGGCGCTGATATACTGCTGCTCACGCCGCGACAGGCGCAAGAGCTGCATACTTTCCACTATACTACCCGAGCACAGCAGCAAAAACCCTGCCATCCGCTCCTCAAATATCTGCGGAAGCCTGGAGATGCGCCCAAGGTTCTGCGAAGGCTCAAGCAAAAGGTGTGAAAGCCCGCCCGCCATGAGGATGATGTTGAGCTCATCGGGGCGGTCGGTCATGATAATGCGGCTTACCTCATCGCGGATGCGCTCCATGCTGATGTTCTTTAAAAGCGGCGCATTTTGTATCATGGCTAGCAGTGTCGCACTCTCCGCCTCAAAGCCGAGTGTTGAGCAAAACCGCACGCCACGCAGGATTCTAAGCGCATCCTCGCCAAACCGCTCGTCCGGTTTTCCCACACACCGAACCGCACGCAAGGAGATGTCCTCCCTGCCTCCATAGGGGTCGATAAATCCCTCGTCGGGGCAGTAGGCGATGGCGTTGATGGTAAAATCGCGGCGGGCAAGGTCATCCTTTAAGCTTGCCCCATAGGCAACCAGCATGGGCCTGCGGTTATCTGTGTAGCCGCTTTCGGTGCGAAAGGTTGTAACCTCCACATGATTGCGGTCAATTATGACTGTGATGGTTCCAAACCGCTCGCCGGTCGGGACGGTGTGCTCAAAAAGAGAGCGGACCCGTTCGGGGGTGGCATCCGTGGCAACGTCGTAATCGCCCGGGGTGTTCCCCATTAAGGCGTCACGAACGCATCCTCCCACGGCGTAGCCCCGATGGCCCGCCTTTTTTAAAGTATCGAGTACCTTTAGCACATAATGCGGCAACTCTATCGTCGTCATAGGAAGTCATCCCGTCACAGTAATATGCTTTATATACCGATACCATTATACTACAAATGAAAAGAGATTGAAACCCCCAGGGCTACTGCTCTGGGTCTTGTGTATTAGCCAGCTGCTCGATGTGGTTGTGATACTCCTTTAAGATTTCATCCTCAAGCTTTCTTCTGGCTTCCGCGGTAATGGGGTGTACCACATCGCGGAACACGCCGTTTTCCTCCTTGCGGCTGGGCATTGCTACAAAGAAACGCTCCGGGCCTTCGATGACCTTGATGTCATGTACGGCAAGATCGGAGTCAATGGTGACCGATACGAGAGCGCGCAGCCTTCCCTCGTTGTAAATCCTGCGTATCTTAATCTCTGTGATGTTCATAACTGTTTTTCCTCCCATAAATGTCTTGTATGATGTCAAGTACCGTATCCTGCCATTGGCGGGTACTCCGCTCTGCATATATTATCAGTCACCTATCAGCGACTTATGCAGGTTATGGCAGATTTTTTTCATATTGTTTAAAAAGGTGTTTATTTTAACAGCCACACGCAATATAATATTGAGTATACAAAGGCAAATCTGAAAACTACCGTTTGCGTGCCGGATAATACCGGTAGGGCGATGAGGTTTTCAGTCGACTTTTAATCAAATTACAAGGGGACTTTTTGTGTGATAAATCTTGAAAAATCCATTCTAGCCGATAAAAAGCACCTTCACTTTATCGGCGTAGGCGGCTCCGGAATGTATCCTCTTGTGCAGATTCTGCATGCTCAGGGCTATCATATCAGCGGCTCAGATAACAACGAAACCGACACCCTTGCCGCCGAGCGTCGAATGGGTGTGGATGTTCACCTGGGGCACAGCCCCGAAAACCTAAAAGGCGCCGACCTTGTGGTGTACTCCGCGGCGATTATGGCAGACAACCCGGAGCTGGTTGCCGCAAAGGCTAGCGGTGTGCCGGTGCTGGAGCGTTCGGAGCTACTGGGTCTTGTTACACAGTGGTTTAGCAACGCGCTTTGTGTTTCGGGTACCCATGGTAAGACCACAACCTCCTCCATGCTGACACAGATTCTGTATGAGGCGGGGCTTGACCCTTCCGCAGTAATCGGCGGCAAACTGCCGCTAATAGGCGGAAGCGGCCGTGCAGGCAAAAGCGAACTAATGGTGTGCGAGGCCTGCGAGTTTGTGGATACCTTTTTAAAGCTCGCTCCCGATGTTGCCATCATCTTAAATATAGACAATGACCACCTGGATTACTTCGGCACCATAGAAGGCGCGATGAAGTCGTTTCGCAAGTTTGCCGGTATGGCAACAAAGTGCGTTATCGCAAACGGAGACGACTCAAACACCCGCAAGGCGATTGAGGGACTTGATAAACCCATTATCACATTCGGGCTCAACCCAGATAACGATTACTATGCCGCTAATATTACGCACTGCGATGGTCGTGAGCGCTATAACACCTCCTTTGATTTGATGCACGGTACCGAACTTGTTGCAAATATCATACTGCATGTACCGGGCAGTCATAACATCTACAACGCTATGGCTGCGGCAATTGCCGCCCTGTACGTTGGGGCTTCTGCGGAGCAGGTAGCAAGCGGGCTGTTGCACTTTAGGGGTGCGGGCAGACGGTTTGAGATCCTTGCACATGTCAATGGCGTCACTATTGCAGACGACTACGCCCACCATCCGGCGGAGGTTGCCGTCACCCTGCGCGCTGCCATGTCGATGGGCTATAAAACGGTTTGGGCTGTGTTTCAGCCGTTCACCTTTTCGCGCACCTACCTCTTGCTTGATGATTTTGCAAAGGCTCTTTCGATTGCCGACCGGGTTGTACTCTCCCCCATCATGGGCTCGCGAGAGATTAACACCTACGGCATCTATTCGAGCGACCTTGCGGCAAAGATTGAGGGCTGTGTGGTGCTTGATACGTTTGAGGAGATTGCTAACTATGTGATGGAGCACGCACAGGAGGGTGATTTGGTTATCACCTTAGGCTGCGGCGATATCTATAAGGCCGCAAAGCTCATGGCCGCCAAGGCAAACCAATAAGGGGCCTTATCCCTCTACGAATAGCGTAACGTACAGATGTGTGCTTATTTCGTGGGTAATGTATCATTTTTGTGAACCTTTTATGACATAACTTAATTTTTGACAGCGGAGAAGCCATATGCAGTTAAAGAGTGCAAGCCTTACATTTCGGGAGTTATCCCAGCAGGACTTCCCCCTTTACCGGTCTGTCTTTTCTGATGAAAAGGTCATGCGTTACGCCTATCACGATAAAACGGATGATGAGACGGTGCTGCGCGAGCAGTTTGACAGGCTGATTGAGCAAAGCAAGCTGCCAAAGCAAACGCGCCCCATCTATATGTTCACGGTCTTTGAAAAGCAAAGCAGAGAGTTTGTAGGTATTGCCGACATTGTAATGGAGTTCTGGCATACCGAGTTTTGCGGGGAGATTGGCTACTTTCTGCTTCCCAAGCACTGGGGCAAGGGCTACGCGAGCGAGATGGCTAACGCTTTGGTGGATGGGTTCTTCGGTGAGATGGGACTGCACCGCATCTGCGCCTCCTGCAACTCCGGCAATAAGGCCTCAGAACGGGTCATGCAAAAAGCAGGCATGACGCTGGAAGGTGTTATGCGCAAGGCCCGCTATAAAGATGGAAGCTGGTATGACGAGCTGCGTTATGCAATCCTCTTTGATGAATGGAATGCAAAAAGATCAAAGCCCACGGAATAACGCACTTAAGAATAACACAGTAACACCCCCGTTTGCAATAACGGGGGTGTTTTTTTATTGAGTTGATTTAGGCGTTAGCGGGCGCTTGGATTCCCTCTTTCTCAAACGCAAAGCCGTCCTCTGACGCCTTGCAGACAACGCGGTCGCCCTCTTTGACAAGACCCTCGAGCATCTGCTCGGAAAGTCGGTCTTCTATCTGTGTCGTGATTGCCCTGCGCAAGGGGCGCGCGCCGTAGATGTCGTCGTAGCCCACAGATGCAATCTTTGTGATGGCACTCTCATCAAACCTGATGGTGATGCCAAGCTTGCTGACGCGCTCAGCGAGAACCGTGAGCATGTTTTCGGCAATCTCCTTTATTTCCTCGCTGCTCAGCTTGTGGAACACGATGATGTCATCCACACGGTTTAAGAATTCGGGGCGGAAGGCCTTTTTAAGCTCACCTAGCACGTTGTCGCGGATGCGGGCCTCGTCCTGCGTCGGGTTATCCTGAGCGGAGAAGCCGAGGCTCTTTGTCTTTTCGGTAATCAATCGTGCACCGATGTTGCTTGTCATGATGACAACGGTGTTTTTGAAGTCTACCCGTCTACCCTTGCTGTCGGTAAGAATACCGTCCTCCAGAATCTGCAGCAGGATGTTGAACACATCGGGATGGGCCTTTTCTATCTCATCGAACAGAACTACCGAGTAAGGCTTACGGCGAATCTTCTCGGTGAGCTGGCCGCCCTCGTCAAAGCCGACATATCCGGGAGGCGAACCAACCATGCGCGATACCGAAAACTTCTCCATGTACTCGGACATATCAAGGCGAATCATCGCGTCATCGTCGCCAAACAGGGCTTCCGCAAGCGCCTTACACAGCTCGGTTTTACCAACACCGGTGGGGCCTAAGAAGATGAATGAACCGACCGGACGCTTGGGGTCTTTCAGGCCTACCCTGCCGCGGCGGATGGCCCTGGCCACAGCGGACACCGCTTCGTTTTGGCCGATGACGCGCTTGTGCAGAATCTTTTCCATGTTGAGCAGGCGTTCACTTTCCTCCTCGGTCAGGCGGCGGACATTGATGCCCGTCCAGCCCGCGACGATTTCTGCGATGGTCTGCTCGGTTACAACGCCCGTATTGCGGCCGTTGTCGTCCTTCCACTCGTTTTTCTGACGCTCTAGCTGTGCCCGAATCTCCTTTTCGTTATCGCGAATCTTTGCGGCAAGCTCAAAATCCTGCGCGTTGACGGCAGCTTCCTTCTCCTCGTTGAGGGCGCGGAGCTTCTCCTCCAGTTCCTTGAGGTCGGGCGGAGGGGTAAACTGCTTTAGCCGCACACGGGATGCTGCTTCATCCATGAGGTCGATGGCCTTATCGGGCAGAAATCTGTCCTGAATATAGCGGGCGGATAGCGAAACTGCCGCTTTGAGTGCCTCGTCGGTGATGCGCACCTTGTGGTGGGCCTCATACTTGTCGCGGAGTCCGAACAGAATCTGAACAGCCTCTTCCTCGCTGGGCTCGCTGACCGTAACCGGCTGGAATCTGCGTTCGAGTGCCGCATCGGTTTCGATGTGCTTGCGGTACTCGTCTAGAGTCGTTGCGCCCACTACCTGAATTTCGCCGCGGGCAAGAAGGGGCTTTAGGATGTTAGCGGCATCAACCGCGCCCTCGGCTGCGCCTGCGCCCACGATGGTGTGGAGCTCATCAATAAACAAGATGACGTTGCCGGCGTTTTTAACCTCGTCAAGCGCCTTTTTAATGCGCTCCTCAAAGTCGCCGCGGTACTTGGTACCTGCAATCATGCCGCCGATATCCACCGATACCACGCGTTTGTTTTTTAGCGTCTCCGGAATCTCACCGAGCACAATCTTCTGGGCAAGGCCTTCGGCTATCGCCGTTTTACCTACGCCCGGCTCGCCGATTAGGCAAGGGTTGTTCTTTGTGCGGCGGGAGAGAATCTGGATAACGCGCTCAATCTCGGTTTCGCGTCCGATTACTGGGTCGAGTGTGCTGTCGCGCGCACGCTGGGTTAAATCAGTGGAGAATTGGTCAAGGGTCGGCGTCTTGGTGGAGCCTGACCTCTTGATCTCCTTTGCCGTGCCGCCGGATGAAATTGCTCCGCCGCCCTCATTTACACCAAGGGATTTGGCACACTGGTCGTACAGGTCCTTCGGGTCTACCGAAAGCTCGGTTAAAAACTTCACGGCATAGCTGTCCTCTTCATGAAGCAGCGCCATGAGAATGTGCTCGGTGCCGACATAGCCGTGGCCGAGCATCTTTGCCTCTGCGATAGAAAGCTCTAAGATGCGTTTGCAGCGCGGGGTAAAATCGGCGGGGGCTAGACGGGTTTTGCTGCCCGAACCAACCGTTTCTATCAGCTTGCGCTCAATATCTTCATAGGTCACACCGTTTTGCGACAATACGATGGATGCGACACCGCTGCCCTCGCGCAAAAGTCCCATTAAAACATGCTCGGTGCCGATATAGGTGTGCCCAAGCGACTCCGCAGAGCTGATGGCGAGGTTGAGCGCCTCGTTTGCTTTGGCTGTAAAGCCTGAGAATTTATACATTGCAGTCCCCTGCCTTTCCGGCTATTTATCGTGATAGCCTAATTGCTGATATTTGCTTTATTTTCGGTTTTTTTATTTTACGTATTTGCACTAAACAGACGTTCACGCACGAGCTGGGCACGCAGCTTGTCACGCTCGGTTTCTGTTAGCTGTCTTCCGGCATTAGCCATAATTGTGGCTGCTCCTGTTTCGTTAAGCAGGGCGTTGATCTGTCCAAAGTCCAGGCCCTTGATTACGCCCATCGATACGCCCATGCGCACCATAGAGATGAGTTCTACGAACTCCTCTCCGCTTAGCAGTCTTGCCGAACTCAGAACGCCGTATGCACGCCACACCTTATCCTCAAGATAATCGCCCGTTTCAGCATTGCGTGCGGCACGCTCCTGAGCAATAATCTGCGAGGCAATTGCCCGCAGGTTTTCGATGGCGCCTTCCTCCGAGATGCCAAGTGTAACCTGATTGGATAGCTGGTAGAAAGAGCCGTTGACACGTGTGCCTTCACCATAGGTGCCGCGGATGGTAAGGCCTAACTTTGATACCATCTGAGAGATGCGCCCGATGAGGCCGTTTGCCTCTAATGCGGGCAGATGGAGCATGACCGATGCACGCAGGCCGGTACCGAGGTTGGTGGGACACTGGGTTAAGTAACCGAGCTTTTCGTCAAATGCATAGAGTAGCGTTGCGTCAAAGATGTCGTCAAGCTGGTTTGCCGCCTCAAGGGTTTCGCTCAGGGCAAGACCAGCGCCAAGAGCTTGGATGCGGATGTGGTCTTCTTCATTCAGCATTACGGCGATGCTCTCATCCTCGGAGAGTACAAGCCCCTCGCACCTTGTGTTCTGCGCAAATGCGGGGCTAATGAGGTGGCGCTCAACAAGGGATATTGTCTGCTCTTGTGTAAGCTTATCCAGCTCTATAAAACGAAGCTCCGTCTGATTTTTTATATTGGCGTTCTCCAGAACGGTTTTGACATCGGCAAGCAGCCTCTTTTTCTGCTCGTCTGTCATTCGCCCTTCAAAGGGATAGGCACGCAGGTTGCGCGCAAGGCGAACACGAGTACTGATTGCGACATCGTCCTGACCGTTTGTGTGAAAGTACCACTTATTCATCGCCCGCATCCTCCTTTGCCTGAAGTTCGCGTATGCGGTCACGCAGCACTGAGGCGCGCTCAAAGTCCTGTGCCTCTACGGCAGCCTTAAGCTCGCCCTGCAGCGATTTAATCTCCCGCATCAACCGGTATTTCGAGCCCGCGGAACCCGGTACCTTGCCGATATGCTCAGTTTGTCCGTGTATCCGCTGCAGCGAGGGTACAAACTCGCGGTAAAAGGTTGTATAGCACTCCGCGCAGCCTGCCATGCCCGAGTTTCTGATATCCGAGAAGGTTGCACCGCAGCCCTTGCAGCGCCGCTCGTCCGGAAGCTCTCCTAAAGGCCGGTCTGCCTGACCGAACATCGAGCCGAGCATATCGCCGATGCTCATGGCAAACGGATTCATCATACTAGTCATTCCAAGCTTTGCCGCACACTCTCCACACAGCAGGTACTCGCGCGCATGGCCGTTTATCACCTGACGAATGTGTGTGGTAGCGGTGTTCTTTTTACATTGCTCACATAGCATTGTTATCACCACACCTTTGTGTTTCATATTCAACGAGTCTAGTTTTTAAACAATATTCAAAAGCAGGTTTTTAAAGATGGATGCGCGCACGCGGTCGCGTAGATGCTGCGGCACATCGCGTAGGGCGGAGGAGCTCATGGCGCTGTAAAACATCCGCGCCGTTTCCTCAGCAAGTACCCCATCGGTCACAAGGTTTTGAAGGATAACCCTACAGGAGCCGTCATCTAAATGCTGACCGATGGTGTTTATCAGGTGAACGACCATATCCCGCGGGTTGAGCGCAACACGGGTGATGCGGATATATCCACCGCCGCCGCGTCTGCTTTCTACAAGATACCCTTTTTCGGGAGTAAAGCGAGAGGTAATTACGTAACTGACCTGACTGGGCACACACCCGATGCGCTCCGCAAGCTCGTTGCGCTGTATCTCGGCGGTACCGCCGTATTGCTCTAACATTTGAAGAATAGATTGGGTAATTAAATCGGATAGATTCAATTGCTCACCTCCCCGGATTGACCTTCGCTGACCTTTATTGATTTTTATTATATATTAAAGTCAATTAAAGTCAAAGTCAAACAAAGTCAACCACATAATAAAGCGGCAGATTCAACTGAAAATATCTGCCCAGTGCTTTGATTTTCTTTTGTTTTCTCGTTATTGCATCTTTTTTTATTTTACGCTTTCAAAGAACAAAATATAAAATTGAGCCAAATTAACTTATTACTGTAACCACAATCAGCCCCATCACATAATATGTGGTGAAAGTAAATTTAAGGAGGCAATACACTATGTGTGGTTCTGGTTGTGGTTGTGGTAACAATAACTGCAGTTGGATTATCATCCTTCTCGTCATCATCTTCTTCTGCTGCGGTGATGGTTTCGGTTGCAACAACGGCTGCGGCGGTTGCGGAAACAACTGCGGTTGCTAGTCCCCAGCGATACCTAGTACATCCGGCAATAATCCACTGCACTCAAGGGGAGGGCGTCGATTGTGGCGCTCTCCTCTTGAGCTTTTTTATACATTCTTTTTACGTCAATTCTTTAACAAAGTCTTGTTGAAAGCAGTAGGCAAGGATGGTATAATAATGTTAGTATTGGTAGAACATTGCGAAACATCAAAAATGTATCACATTAAAACCTTAGTTTGCTTTTAGGACTTCCGTATTACAGGCGATGAAAGCCTAGGTCACTTCAAAATATGAATTTGGTTTTATTTTTAGTATTTATATAAAAAATCATGGGAATGGAGATGAGGCGAATGACAGTTGCTGATATTATTCGGCTGCTTGATGCTACCGTTATCTGCGGAGAGGAATATGTGCATCGCGAGGTGCATAACGCATGCGGTTCAGACATGATGAGTGACGTACTTGCATATGTAAAGGACCAGTCTGTGCTATTGACCGGTCTTGTCAACCCGCAGGTTGTGCGCACTGCCGATATGATGGACATGGTGTGTGTGGTGTTTGTGCGAGGCAAGGAGCCGGACGAAGACATGATTGAGCTTGCAAAAGAGCGTCATATCGTTCTTATGAAGACCGACCACCGCATGTTTACCGCCTGCGGCATTCTTTATAGTAATGGTCTGAGCGGAGGAAGTAACTAATGCCCGAGATCATACGTATGACCTACGACGTACCGGGCGACGATTTCACTCGTGCAGGTGAAGCCTCCAGCAATATGAAAAAGCTTTTAAAACAACTTGGCATCCCGCCCGAAGCCATCCGCAAGGCAGCTATTGCGATGTATGAGGGCGAGATTAACATGGTGATTCACGCTAGTGGCGGTGTCATCGATGTGGAGGTACATGAAAGCTTTATCCGCATGGTTCTGCGCGATACCGGCCCCGGTATTCCGGATATTGAGCTTGCAATGCGCGCCGGTTATTCTACTGCTCCTGACAATGTGCGAACCCTCGGCTTTGGTGCCGGTATGGGACTACCCAATATGAAAAAATACTCGGACGAAATGACGATTGAAAGCATCGTAGGCGTAGGTACAACCGTGACCATGGTTGTTTATACATAAAAAGGACTCGTCTTTCATCCGTATGGTTTGGAGGGAAAAATCGTGCCTGAAAAGTTTTTTCATTCCGTAACCCTTGACCCCGAACGGTGTAAAGGCTGCACACACTGTATCAAGCGCTGTCCCACCGAGGCGATTCGGGTTCGGGATGGAAAGGCATATATCATCTCCGACCGGTGTATCGACTGCGGCGAATGTGTACGCGTATGCCCGTATCACGCAAAGCTGCCGCAATATGATAGTCTGGATGTACTCAGCAGTTCAAAATACAAGGTGGCGCTTCCGGCGCCCGCACTATACGGACAGTTTAACAACCTTGATGATGTCGACATCCTGCTTACTGCCCTCAAACGCCTGGGCTTTGACGAGGTATTTGAGGTCTCGCGTGCCGCTGAGATTGTCTCTGATGCAACGCGCCACCTTATGCAGGATGACAAACTAAAAAAGCCGGTTATCAGCTCCGCGTGTCCTACAATTGTTAGGCTTATACGGGTGCGTTTTCCGCAGCTTCTGGACAACCTGCTCAAGCTCAACGCCCCCATAGAAATTGCGGCTAAGATGGCACGTGAAGAAGCGGTGATAAAAACCGGTCTCGACCCTGATGATATTTGCATCATCTTCATTTCCCCCTGCCCTGCCAAGGTAACTGCAGTGCGGATGCCTTTGGATGTGGAAAAGAGCAATGTGGATTATGTGGTTGCCATTAAAGAGATTTACCCTCGCCTTTTGCCCTATATGAAGGAAGTCGCAGCCAAGCCGGAGGCCCTATGCACATCCGGTCGAATCGGCATGAGCTGGGCATCCAGCGGCGGTGAGGCCTCTGCTATGCTTAATGAAAACTACCTCGCTGCCGACGGCATCGAGAACGTAATTGAGGTGCTCGAGGCACTTGAGGACGAAAAGTTTACTGACCTTGATTTCATCGAGCTCAACTCCTGCCCGGCTGGCTGTGTTGGCGGCGTTCTGACGGTGGAAAACCCCTATGTAGCACGTACGCGCCTAAAGAAGCTGCGTAAGTATCTGCCTGTTTCCTGCAACCATATTGATGACTCAGACTTAAATAACATCTCATGGGAGCGGGAGGTGGAATATGCACCTGTGTTGGAGCTAGCAAGCAACCGGGCGGATGCCATGACGATGCTTCAGGAGCTTGAACGCATAGCAAAGACCTTCCCGGGTATTGACTGCGGTTCCTGCGGTGCGCCTACCTGCAGAGCACTTGCCGAGGATATCGTTCGCGGCAAGTCAACCGATTCGCTTTGCATCTATAAGATGCGTGAACGTATGCAGACCCTATCAAATGAGCTTTCCCAACTTGTTGAGAAGAATCAGCAGGAGAATGAATAGCCTTACTTATGGAGGTTAGGTAGTGACAGTAAAACAACTCGCAGAAAAAACAGGGTTTACGGTGTTGTGCGCAGCCGAAAGCCTTGAAAATGAAATACATCATATCTATACCTGTGACCTGTTAAGCCTTGTTATGAGTAGAGCCCAGCCGAACGATGCCTGGGTAACCGTTATGGGCAATGTCAACTCTATTGCGGTCGCAGCACTTGCCGATGTAGCCTGTATCGTGCTCGCCGAGGGCATGTTCCTTGATGAGGACGCGAAAGCAAAGGCCACCGAGCGGGATATCGCAGTGCTGGCGAGTGAACAGCCGGTGTATGAAACCGCCCGTCTCATTGAAGATGCGATGAGGGAACTACATTGATCATCGTAAATATATTATGACACCCTGTAGAAATGCAGTTCTCAGTACTGGTTTCGCCTCATAAACCCTTAAAATATCAATGCTTTTGACCGGACTGTCCTTGTGGCGTCCGGTCAAGTTGAAATGGCATAAACCCGATTACTGCCGATATATTCACAATCATCAATATACTTCAGCTCGGCAAGATGTGAGGATGAAAAAGCCCATGGAACGACTTTCATACGATCTGCACATCCACTCCTGCCTCTCCCCCTGCGGTGATAATGACAACACCCCGAACAACATTTTAAACATGGCAAGGCTTAACGGGCTTGATGTGATTGCACTAACCGACCACAACTCCGCCAAAAACTGCCCTGCCATTATAGAGGCGCGTGACCGTATGGGGCTGTCTATGATTGTGTTATGCGGCATGGAGCTTTGCTGCTCGGAGGAGGTTCACGTCGTCTGCTTGTTTGATACGCTTGATAAGGCCATGGCATTCGACGAATATGTTTATACCACCCTGCCTCCCATCAAAAACCGTCCTGAAAAGTTTGGCCGGCAGATAATCCTTGATTCCTTTGATGAAAACGAGAAAGAAGAAGAACGCCTGCTCATTACGGCATCCTCAATTTCGGTGAATGAGGTAGACGGACTTATGCGCAAGTTTGGCGGAGTTGCCTTCCCTGCCCACATCGACCGGAAATCCTATTCTATCCTCTCAAGCCTTGGAGAGTTCCCACCCGAATTTAACTTTTCGACCGCCGAGCTTAAGGATTTGTCGCGGTATGATGAACTATGCCAAAAGCATCCATTGCTAAGCGAGATGCGCATAATCTCAAACTCTGATGCGCATTACCTATGGGACATCTCAGAGGGCGAACAAACGATGGAGGTTCACTCCTGTTCTTCGCGGGGCGTCATCGACTACCTGAGCGGTATCAGTTTATGATAGCCGATATTTTAGCACCGAATTAAACACGCTGAAGCTGTCTTGCCTACTGCCTAAGACTTCAGCGCGTTTTCTTTATGGGGCTTTTTGTAATACACGAAATAAAATTTTATCAGTTTCTATTGAAACATATGTTTACTTTTGGGTTAGAAGTGTGCTATGATTAAAAAAACAAGGGATTACCCTTGCAGAAAAGAGGGACGCTTATGAAAACTGTATCTGTTACCGCATTAAAGATCTATGAGTATATCGTAGACCGTGCCTGCGAGGGCGTACCGCCATCTGTAAGAGAGATCTGTAATGAGCTTTCCATCAAATCCACCTCAACCGTTCACAAGTACCTCAAGGAGCTTGAAAACGCGGGGTATATTGAGCGTGAGTTTAACCAAAACCGCTCCATCCGTATTAACGCAGAAAAGGTGCTGCAGGTTCCTGTCGTCGGAAACGTTGCTGCCGGCCAGCCCATTCTTGCCGTGGAGAACATCGAAGGGTATGTTCCCTTTAAGGCAAAAGGCTACCGACCTTGGGATTTGTTTGCCCTTAACGTTCGCGGCGACAGTATGAAAGACTGCGGCATCCTTGACGGCGATGTGGTTATCGCGCGCAAAACCACCTATGCCGAAAACGGCGAGATTGTGGTCGCTTTGGTGGACGATAGTGCAACCGTCAAACGTTTTTACAAGGAACATGGGCATTTTCGCCTTCAGCCAGAAAACGACGCTTACGAGCCGATTATTGTAGATGAGGTTTCCATCCTTGGCAGGGTAATTGCCTGCATTCGTATGTATGAATAAACGCCTTGTAAGCGAAAGGGGCGATTGAGTTGAACACAGGCACGTGGATTGCCATTTATCTACCTATCTTTGTGCTCCTGTTTATCATTATCCCTCAAAATCTCCTGCGGGCGCGTATAGCTAGGCAAATACAGCGCAAAAAGCAAATCAATAAGGAGGCAAGCGTAATGGCAAGTAAGATGATTGAACAGTGTCTCGGTAAACGTTGTATCATCTCAACGGGTGGGATGAATAGCTCCTTTCAGGGCACGGTTATCGAAATAACCGACAACTGGCTTAAGATTGAAAACAAAGGCATAGTTGACCTGATAAACTGCGACTACATTCAAAACATCCGCGAACTGCCCGAGAAGAAGAGCAAGTAGTTTAAATCGCCTTATATCATTAGCCTTTTATACATAAGCAGTCCCGTGATTTCATGTCTGGGGACTGCTTTTATTTGATACCAAAAGCGCAAATGAGTATTGCCCTGTTCAAGATGGTGTAATGAGATTGCTTGCAACAGCCCTATAAATCGACAACATTATTGCTGTTATGATTTGTTACGATCTTTTATAAAAAATTGTGTTTTTCTAATTGACAACGCCTATTTTTTCAGATATAATAATTAAGCGTTGTCACTGTTACAACAAAGTGAATAACAGATGGAGAAGTCGCCTAGTCTGGTCGAGGGCGCACGACTGGAAATCGTGTAGGCGCCAAAAGCGTCTCGAGAGTTCGAATCTCTCCTTCTCCGCCAAAAATGCCATGTGATTTTAATCGCATGGCATTATTTTTTCCGATATATACTTTTCTTTTCGTTGCTCTGTCTCCTTCGCGATATAACGCAGGTCTGCATCGTGAAAATTTCTTGCGGGAGCAAAATATGCTAGAAACTAAAACACAGGCAGAGAATGATGCCCTTTTCTGCCTGTGTTTTGTTATGTTATACTGTAAATGCTGGTTCGATTTTAGGAGGTGCGACTGTGGACAGTTATTCAAAAGAGGATTATTGCGAAACACTCAGAGCTATCAACTCGCTGATTCAAAGATGTGAGAAGGCTCAGCAAAAGTTTGCGCAAGGTAGTTCTCAGCATACACTGCTACAAAACAGGCTCAAGGCACTTTGGATTGCGTCGTCGTTGATAACAAGAGAAATAGGTTAAAGCCATAATCAGTCTGAGTTGTACCTCTCTTTTTCGGGCAAGGGATGAGAGGTTTTCTCCCGATAGCTTTGATAGAATACGTTTGGAGATGATGGTATGCAATGGCTAAACGCTTGGAATGAGGCAATCAACTATATCGAAGAACACTTAAGCGATGAGATTAACCTTGACCGCGCCGCGCAGATAGCGTGCTGCTCTACCTTTCATTTTCATCGGATGTTTTCGTATTTGGCGGATATACCCCTTTCCGAGTACATCCGCAGGAGAAGAATGACCAGAGCAGCAATTGATTTGCAGCAAACCGACGATAAGATTATTGACATTGCACTTCGATATGGGTACGATTCCCCTACCGCATTCAACCGGGCGTTTCAATCGATTCACGGGGTTGCCCCTTCTGCAGCAAGAAACCCCGGGGTTACACTCAAGGCCTACCCTCCCATCACCTTCAAAATAACGATTAAGGGAGAGACCGAGATGAATTATCGAATTGAGACCAAGGAGGCATTCCGGATTGTCGGCGTAAAACGGCATTACTCCGCAAGCGTTGAGGAGTGCTTTGCAAGCGTGCCCCTGTTTTGGCAGGATACGACTCAAAGCGGTGTGGTGCCTCAAATCTGCCAACTGATGGACAAGCCGCCATATGGCTTACTGGGTGTAAGCACCTGTATGGATTCGCATGATTTTGACTACTATATTGCCGCAGTAACTGACGCAAAAGCACCTGATGGAATGGATGAATACACAGTTCCTGCCTGCACATGGGCAATCTTTGAGTGTATTGGCCCCATGCCTGATGCAATTCAAACCCTGCAGAAGCGCATTATCACCGAATGGCTGCCCACCTCCGGTTATGAGTATGCAAATGCCCCAGATATTGAGGTGTATTTTGACGGAGATCAACAGGCGGCTGATTACAAATGTGAGGTCTGGCTGCCGGTGAAAAAGGGATAACCCCTGCCCTTGCTTTCCTGAGATTAAACATTGATGGATTTGCGCTTGACTTACAGTCAGACGCAAATCCTTTATTTTTATAGCCTTGCACAGAATTTTACGAATGATGCTTTGAACAAGATTGGCTATATAACCCACAGTTTTGCACTCCTCCCCTCTTGCATTTTTGGAGTATACGTGGTATTATATTTTGCGTGACATTAAGGTCACCAAGTTTCTACAGCTAAATAACACGATAAATGGGGGCGTAGCTCAGCTGGGAGAGCGTACGGTTCGCATCCGTAAGGTCGAGAGTTCGATCCTCTTCGTCTCCACCAGATTTAAGCCATTTGTGAGCTGTCACAGATGGCTTAATCTCATTATAGCCAGCTTTAGCCAACATATATTGATATGCTTCTATATATTATGTCAGGCCGTTAAATCGCCCTAACAATTCATCAAATGGCTTGATTATGCGGATTCTCATTACTCAATGTGCCTGATAATCTTGAATCAGGGTATATAAAAGTGCTCCCAATGACTATATCGATTAATTTGAATATAATTCGTTTATGAGAAAGAAGGATGTCGTATGCAAACTTTAGGGCAGCTTGCCTTGGATCTTCGCTCCTTGGTGGTTTTTCGCAGCCTACTACATGATGAAGTTGTATCGCGGCTTCTCCTTCTTCTTGAAAGCACCGGTGCATCGCCGGCCGAGTGCGTGCAGCGCTATTCGGATTTTGTCTCTGCGCTTTTTTCTCACGGCAACAACCTGACTGAGTATATC
>JAEZKF010000010.1 GCA_023415575.1 Bacillota bacterium | reverse complement strand
GAAATTCAAGAAGTTCAAAAATTAAACCCTAATAATACTGAGAAGAATAATACTATTACGCTTTCTAGCAGTCATATCAGTCATTCAAACAATACGGGTATCTCTATGCCCGCGCGCGAAGGATTGATTGACCTGACAGCGCGGGATTATGAATCCACTCGTGCTGATGTAGCGGAGCAAGTGGAGGCTGACACGCTGAAAGAAGAATACGGCGCGGTCATTGATGATATCGTTGAAGTAATCACCGATGTCATGGTTTCACCATCGCCCACCATACGCATTGCCGGAGAGAACAGGCCTACAGATGGGCTTCGTTCTCAATTTGCGCGGCTCACAGCGGCGCATGTGGAAGCGGCTTTGTGGAATCTGCGTAAACATGCTTCGGAGCCGATTACGGACGCGAAAGCTTATATGCGAGCATTGCTATACGATGCGCTTTTAACGATGAATTTGAGAAATTCTGCAGCGACACGTCCTTGATCAAAACATAGATTGCAAGGTTTTTTTACTTTTATTACTTTCAATAATTTATATAAAAGATACCAACCCGCAAAGCTGGCTTTGCGGGCTAAATGACTCTTTTCACAATAAGTTATTGTATCCGTAGGAAGGTAGTGCGGCTTAACTCTTACTTTTGAACTAGTTGTTACAATGCAAAGTATTCACGAATTAGAGTACTCATATCTTCTGGCGTATTACATATATGATTTGGATTTGAGCTTAAAAGACTTTTTGCATCCGACGTCCCCCACATACAAGCAACGGATATGACATTTGCACCATTAGAAGCCATGATATCTTGTGCATCATCACCGAAAGATAAGATAGAACCTCTATTTATTACACGCATTTTCTCTACTGCTAAAATTATCGGTTCTGGGTGGGGTTTGTGTTTTGAAGTATCATGGTAGCACACGCAAGTATCAATTGGTAAAGCAAAATAATCTATGACCTTTTGGCAGTATGGTCTAGGACTGCTAGTTACGATTGCCAAAGGTATTTGATTGGCATGTACATATTGAAGCAGATCCAACACGGTTGGATATAATGAAAATGAAGGTATAAGATTATACACACCATTCCAATCACGCCTATCTCGTAATGGCTTAGCAATTCGAGAATCTACAAGTGTCTGATCTAAATCAAATATAATGCCCATTCATACACCGCCTTAAAAAAACCGCATTTGTTCTGGGCGCTTTTGTTTATCTTCTTGGGGATGATAGATTGAGTTTCTTTTTATGTCCGCAAGCTTTGCTATTTCAACAATACTGGCTTCACTATCTACCGAAATCGCATCCCCGCTTTCAATTAATTTAATATTACCTTGACATTTTGATTCACAGGAGTAATGCGGAGGGTGTTTATAGGCTGCTATAATTTTGTTTTGTTGTTTTGCAAAATTAACAGTATGCATTGTGCCGCCCTGGACATCTGTTTCCACCACCACTACTACTTCACTAAATGCACTCTGCAATCTATCTCTTTCAATATAGTACCCTTTAAACGGTTTTATCCCCGGGGCGTATTCGCTTATTAAAGCACCACCGCTTTCCAGAATTTTTTCAGCCAACTCCCTGTTAGATGAAGGATACACATTATCTAAGCCCCCAGGTAGGACGGCCAATGTCTTACCACCGCCTTTAATGCAGCCTCTATGAGCTAGTGTGTCACATCCAATTGCTAAACCACTTATAACATTACAACCTTTCTCAGCAAACTGTATTCCGAGACGTTCAGCAATTTTCGCACCATGGTTGGTGGGCTCCCTAGTACCAATTACAGCTATATTCTTACTTGTTTCGAACGTAGATATGTCTCCTTTATAATATAAAATTGCAGGAGGATCATCGATCAATCTAAATCTCTCAGGATACAATGAATCCGTGATACTAATAACCTTTATACCTTGTTCAACAACGCTTTGGTACATATCTTTAGCCTGATCAAGTTTCGCTTCAAAAGAATCAACGTGGACCAGATCATTTTTATTCCTTAATACTTCATATAGAACCCGGAGAACTTCATCCGGGTTTGAAAACGATAATAAACAATTGTACACTTTATATACTGTTTTTCTGCTGACACCCTTGCACAGTAACAAAGCTTGTATTACTTGGGTCTCGTTCATTTTATTACTCCTAGACTGTTAACCCCATTCCTAGTCCAATTACTTCCTTAGCACCTTCATTAAGTAATAGCATCCCACACTCACTCATGGATTGCCCCGTCGTTATAACGTCATCTAACAACAGTACAGAAGAATTTCTTATAAGATGTTTATTCTTAATCTGGATACTCCGCAAATGCCTTCCATCGTTACGGATACCAGTGGTGTGCGCAGTTGTAATATTGCAAATCCGATAAAGACATTCCGTCCCATCTATTAAATCCATAGTTAAGCATAATCTTTTAGCTACATTACCAATATGGCTTTCCGCCCCTACGCTACTTCTTGGTATATAGCATACCAGAATTTTCGCAGGATAATTAGTATTTATTATTTTCGTTAGTCTTTCAAAGAAATGGTTCTCGGCCTCTTTTTGTTTTCTTTGCTTCCAGCCTTCAGATTCATAATTTTTTAAGTTCATAATCATTCTATCAAATTCATCTTGTTTACCCGAATTATACGGGTGATAATCTCTTATATACCAAATACCTTTAGACGCACACCGAAGACTATTAAACAGTAACATCTTGCCCTCCAATATCTTCACACATAATTGTATACAATTTTTTCATGAAAAGCGTTTGAGCCTAATTAAAGTAATATATACGTTATGTAATATAAAAGATATTTACTGTTAAATAATATCGTAAGCGCAGGAAGTGCCAGCTGTCAATTAAGACCTGATCACCGACATCAATGTTTCAGCAGCGCCTACCATACGCATTGCCGGAGCGCACAGGTCTACTGAGGTGCAATTTGCGCGGCTCACAGCGGCACAAGTGAAAGCAGCTTTATGGAATCTGCGAAAACATGCTTCTGATCCGATTACAGACGCAAAAGCTTATATACGGGCGTTGCTATACGAGGCGCTTCTAACAATGAATTTGAGAGTTACGGCAGAAGTTGGAACATAGATTCCCCCGATAATCTTCGGGCGTTCTTGCCGTAGGATTTCACCCTCTCAATATTAAGCTGAGCAAAAGAAAACCTTAACATCTACGGCAGCGAGCGCACTGGCAATCTGTGTCTTATCTCCCTCGGTAATATCGTCGTTGATGACTGCGAGCTGAAGGCATATTGATGGATACCTGCCCTCTGCCCTAACACCCGGTGTGCGGGCGATATAATCGAGAGCTTTTCGGAGCGCAGTTTCCCACTTAAGCACAGTCCCTCTGCCGATGACGAATATCCAATCATTTAAGGAACGGCACACGACAATATCCCCCTGTTTCATGATAAAGGCTTCCTCCACGTCAAAGGTGTGACAGATGATATGTATCGGGTCGTACGAGCGAAGAATCTGCTTGGTTTTTTGCTTGGTATAGGCGTTCAGAACGCCGTCCTTAATGTACGTCCTAACCTTACCACCCTGGACGTATTCCCTTATTACACCGCCGATTTCCGGGTCATCAACCAGGTCATCCATAAAACGCCCGTTTTCGACACGACCCCGTAAGGCATAGCAATACTCGTCAGCCTTCATAAAAATTGACCGCTGAATACGCGCCGCGACTTCATTCGGTAACGCTTTAGCCATTAGAACCCCTCCGGGAACGTCAGCTTGACCTCATCGTCAGAACCGCTGAGGTCAGCCACGTCCTCAATCCATACATTCACAAACTGCTCTACTATGGAGTTAGAGAAGGAAACAAATCCTTGCTCCAAAAACAATACTTCTTTTTCGCTTCCTTTCGCCTTTCCCTCGTTATTCATCTCGATCATCTCTGCCATCCGGCGTATATCTGATACAAAGTCAAGAACGATAACCTTGTCCTTGCTTCCGGAAAGCCGCAGCCCCCGACCTAACTGCTGTACAAATATGCGCCGTGAGTGCGTGGCTCGAAGGAACACCAAAATGTTTACATCCGGTATGTCGATACCCTCGTTCATCACATCTACCGCAGTGACCGCGCTGTAGCTGCCGGTGGAGAAGCCGAGCAGCCTTTTACGGCGTTCGGCCTTGTCCGAGGTAGACAGAGCGGCGGTTGGTATTCCGGCGGCGGACAGCATTGCCGCGAAACGATTACTGTGTTCGATGGAGGGCGAGAAGATCGCAATCCTCGGAGTAGGAACTGTTTTTGCGATGCTTTGAATCTCTGCAATTACCGCTTCGTCGCGTTGGGGTAGAAAAAGGCGTTTATTCAAATCCTTGATGGTAAGCTTATTTTTGCTGATGCTTTTCATCCCATCCCAGTCTACGTTGTCGCAGAGAATGCGATAGTCAACCTTAGACAGATAGCCCATCGCCATGCCATCAACAAGGGAAACCTTCGCTAGCGGCTCACCGAATATGGTTGTTAGGTTTTGTCCGTCGCCCCGCCAGGGGGTGGCGGTCATTCCGATAAGGAATCTCGGTTTAAGATGTTCAAGACAAGCGCGGAATCCATACGCCATCGCATGGTGCGCCTCATCGATGATAACCGCATCGAAGCGGTCTTCCTCAATGCCTGGCAGGTATCCATACAAGCTTTGGTACAACCCGAACGACACGCCCTCGGTGTCCCTCGGCGGTATTCCGTTGAAGAAGACGGATGTGGGAACGTCCTTGGACAGTTGCGGCCAGAAGCCCTGCTCCAATTGTTGCGCCAAATCAGTTTGGTGGCAGAGTACAAGGATGCGGCGGCAACCGCGTTCCCAGAGTTTCTTCGCAATGGTCGCGGCGATCACAGTTTTTCCTAAACCCGTCGCGACGATATATAACGCTTTCTTACCACCTTCATCATAAGTCTGTATAACTTTGTTGACGATGCCGTCTTGATAAGGGCGAAGTTCACGGAGCGCAGCGCTGTCGGTAGGCATTTGCTCGATGATATTGCTGATGAAAGCTCCGTTCCAGAGCTTCAGGGTGTAACCATTCTCCTCAAGATTCTTCTGTCTGGTTTTGGCGGTCTGGGTGAACTCCCCGTTGGTTGCGACAACTGCAACATCCGCACCGTAGAAGGACAGCGCGAAGATCGCTTCGTTCATCGCGTTGGAGCCGATATAGCGATCACCAGTTACGGCTTTGGACTGTACGACCCAAGACTTTATCTTACCGCCTTCAGCGCGGGTGGCCAACACGTCGCCGCCCATATCGCCGGCACCGTCAATCACAGCGGTGTCTTTCCATCCAATATGCAACATCATCCTGGCCACAGCGCGGACAAGACCTTTCCAATTGTTGCCCTCGGAAATGTCCGGCGTGTAAAAGTTCATCACACCAACTCCCCAAGCAAAAAGTCTATACTCAACGAGGCGCGTGACAACTCATTCTTCAAGTCACGTTGCCCGAAACTGGTATTTGTCATTACCCGTAGGGTGTCCTTTAAGAACGACATCACCCGCTCTTTGGACTCATTACGGCTCCGTTCCGTCGCCTTGTCATCGGTGAAGTTGATACTCATATACGGGGCCGTGACTACATTGCCATCAAAGATCAGCTCAGGAAATCTATCTACCACACGTAACAAGGCCTTTTCTGGTACGTACTCAAGGGCGTCATATCCACTTTCTTCACACGCTTGAAAATTTCGAATTAGCGTCGGGTTGAAGAGCATTCGGTTGACCGTGTCTTCCACGTCGCCCGTCGATTCGTGGATGCACCGCAGTACATTGACGGCCTTCGGTTTTAATGCGTCGACCATCTTTTCCCTCAATGTGGCGAACGCCTTCGCTGCCCTGTCTTGCAAGGATTGACGGTCGATTTTCGCCTCGGGCATGGAGTTTTGGACAAGCGCAGCGAACACCTCTACTACGTCAGAAAGGTTGTCCCTCGCTTTGAGTTTCTCCGCTAGGTATTGGAGTAACAGTTCTTTAGGTGCGATGGGGAACTGCGCAAGTACGGGATGCATGGGATCGTACACAAAACTGCATTCGATGCCAGCTGATGTGAAGAAGCAAGGCTTTCGCTCGCCCCTAGCAAGGATCGTACCCGTCTTCATCTCATAAGATCGAACGTTTAATGCCGCGGCGACGCCGAAGCTGTATTTACCCGTAAGCTGAACGACGGGGTTTGAGTTGCGGATTAACTCGTCGAGCGTGGAGGTTACTTCCGTTGGCGGTGTGAGTGGAAGCGTTAGCAACGGAGGTGTCGGTGTAATCGAGGGCGTCATCGCACCGCCGACTGTTGATGTACCCACACCAACCCCGAGGTATAAGCCAAGGTCGTCGGATGGCGTTTCGCCGGAGTTGACGGCGGTGGTAGACCTCGACCCGCCTGTGCTTCTCTTCTGGTCTTCCTCTTGGGCGGCTTTCCACCACAAAGTATCGTCGATGTACTCACGCTTGCCGCTCCTGAATTGGGCGGCGTATAGCTTAGCGATGTCGTTAGGTGCGAATAGACACTTTGTACCGGCGTCAACACGACGATAGGCATTCACCAGAATACCTAACGGGGAGGTCGCGGCATCGGGGAAGCCCATCGCCTTTCTTCGCTGCGGCAGGAAAGGACCCGCACCGCAAATCGCATCTACCGTCTGATGCCAGGATTCGTCCATCCTGTCGAAGTCGTTTTTCTGATAGGTTGGTAACAGATAATTTACGTGCAGCTCGCCAACTATACGACCACCGGTACTGGTACCTAGGTCAACGGGGTATTGGAGTTCCTTCAACCCTGTGACGATGTTCTCATAATAGAAAAAGGATTTGTCCGAGATCAGAATTTTGCGCCCGTTACGAACGAAGTCAATACCAAAATCGTTCGGGTCTGCATAACGCTGAATGCCCAGCCAACCGGTCAGGCGTTTGCTCCGCTCTACGATGTTATCCGGTAACGGTTCGCCGTTGGATTGTGCGGCGTAGAATGGCTCGGCCTCGTCCTCTGTTAGGTAGCGATTGCGCTCTACATCGAACAGAGAATGCCCAAGGTCTCGGTCAATGTCCACTCGGGCGGGTACATTCGCTTGGTTATAGACCACATAGCGGGAATCCGACCAGACGCAATGGTTACGGGGCGAAAGTTGCCGCCCCTTTACCAGAACAATGATGTCCTTCGAGGTCAGCAGTGGGGTGTATATCGATTCAAGCTGCTTTCGGATATCGCCCTCTTTTGCACTCATAGTGTCTGCAATACCCGTCTTCAAACGAGAAATGATGATTTTTGTTCCCGATTCTTCGGGGTTATCCTTAGGCATCATCCTCACTGGCGCCAGGAACCGCTTCGACCGAATCAACTCGGCGAAGTCAATCATCAGCTCAACCCATTCGGGGTCACCAGCACGCGTTGATCGAATAGTCGTAACCTCGCCAAGACGTGCGGTTGCAATATTAAAACCCATGCCAAAAAGCCCGAGGTTCTCGACAGGGTCGTTACTGGTATAACCGGCAGTAACGGCGTTCTGAAGTTGTTCGAGGGTCATACCGCGAGCGTTGTCAGAAACCTCCACCGTGCGGTCGCTGGCTGCGACCGAGTCGTTCGACCAATTGACTACGATCTTTTGCTCTTTGCCTTCTGTGGTATCCGCCTCGGCCGCGAGAAATGCGTCGATAGAATTGTCAATTAACTCCGCAAGACACTGCCAGGGCTGAAATGGAATGTCGCCGAGCGTCCTCAGTATTCGTGGTTTTGGGGTGATATCCACGGGACTGATGTAAGTTTCCATCCGCTACACCTCATCTTTATATAGTGTTTTCATATAGTTAGCGACTGAGGTCGCCACGCGATACGCTAGTACTGGCGGCACTGCGTTGCCGATTTGCGATATGCTGGATGTCGGCTTATGTGTAAAAATAAAATCGTCCGGGAAGGTCTGAATCCTCGCACATTCCCTAACTGTCAGCCTACGGTTGAGTGAGTAGTGAAACTGTACCCTTGATTTCGGGTTTGCTCGGATTGTATAGGCGGGTTTTTCTTTGTGGTTGTTTTCGTCGCCCTGCCCATTACCCCGCTTGGCGCGTGACGCCCCGAAGTACTGGCTCTGGTTAGGAACGCTTTCGTCCGTCACTTCCGTCAGGTCGCCGATTGCCCACTCAATGCTACGGTGCGCATGAGTGAAGTCTGCTTCCGGTATTGAAGGGAAACCTCTTAGGTCATTTCTAACGCAGACAAAGAACAGCCTCGTCCGTCTCTGTGGAATGCCGTAATCAGGAGCATAAAGACGCCATACCTCAACTTTGTACCCGGTCCCGATATCCCTGAGATCATTGACGATGGTCTCCATGACCTTTCCCTTTTCCATACGCTCTAAGTTGATGACATTCTCTGCAACTACCAATTTAGGTTTATGTTCTTCCATATATCTGATAAGCGCTTTATATAGCTGCCCGCGCTCGGACTCCAATCCGCCTAGGGGACCACACGATGAAAACTCCTGGCACGGAAAACCGCCAATTAGCAAATCCGCTGCCCTAATGTTTTTTGCCTCCACAGTAGATAGATCCGCTAACTTAGCATGGTCGCCGAAATATCGATTATATGTCTCAATACATGGGACACTGTTGTCATACGCAGCAGTAATTTCAAACGGTAGTTTCTCGTATGTTTCGTCACGATATGTGAAAGCGCCACGGAACCCCAAATCCATACCCCCGCACCCGCAAAAGTATGATACTACGGAATATGTTGTTTTATCTTTATCTAAAGGCATTTAGTTTCCCCCAAATACAGTTCATCATTTCGTTTGGTACGAGTACGATATATCGTCAAGTATGCAATTATGATCGATATATATGCCCAGGCTTAGAAACCAGTTTGGGACTCCATATTGAATTGTTTGAAAAGCACCATGGCTTCATATAAGTTCGCGGTATGCGATGATGATAAATGGGGATATTGCCCATCAATAACTCCATCCAATTTTCAAAATCAAAATTGATTATAATGCAGATGCATCTGACTACTTATATATAATTAACAATTGGCGCAACATTAAAGCAGATCTATCAAGGATTCATCATTTTGTTTTCCATTATTGCTTCAACTGGAGTTGCTCAATGCTTAATAATCTTTTAAAATAATATGATAATTATGGATAAATTTCAACATAAAATGGCAATTTATGGGTTTCGCTACGATTTCCTTGCCATATACCGATAAATAGTCCTGATATAACAAGCTAGTGCCTTTACAGGAAACATGATAACGAAACTAGGCTCCCGCATTTAATGCGCAGAGCCTAGTAATTATGCCGTCATGAAAAACTCTGAATCCTAGCGCCGTATTTATGTCGGGCTATCATTATATAATAATATTTTGTCGACAATTCGCGTTTTTATTATGCCCTCCAGTTATATGGGGAGCATATTTTATTTTTGGGAGGACTTAATGAAACCGGTTATCTACTTTACATGCAATGTACAATGTCAAATCCTCATTTGTGAAACAAAAGATTATCTATATGTTAATCTTTCTTGCTTTCCCGATCTTTCAATGCCTCCTGAACAACTTCCTCAATTCGCTTTGTCAAAGCTTCATTTATACGCAGCCTTGCAAGCTCTGCTTCTTCATCCGAAGCAATAACTTGATTTCCATCTTTATCTATCCATTCTTTGAGCTGCTCCGTAGTGGGCGGCTCTATTTCATGTCCGACGAGCAAATAGCTTGGCGATATGTTGAAAAATTCGCATATAGGTATTATAAAATCCGCACTTGGGCTACGTCCAAGCTTAGTCCACCCTTGTACAGTGCTTTGCCGTGTACCTAAATGGCGGGCTAAATCTATTTCTCTCAGGCTCTTTGAAACAAGCAACTCCGCAATTCTCTCACCAATAGTCATACGGCCTCCGACGATTCGTAACTATGTATTTACAAATCCGTTTATGCGTATTATAATGATACATATAAGTATTTCTTAACATTATTGTTACTCATTGCATATTAGGTTATTTTATCATAAATCATCCGTTGTGTGAATGCTTTGGTAAGGGGATTTGCTATGAAAAACTATAATTGGGCTCAGATAAAAAAGACCATCAAAAAGGCCATGATTGATAAGGATATTGGAAACGTGGAATTGGGTGAGGCAATTCACCTTTCTGAGAACTATGTTTGTTCAGTTATTACAGGATTTATTGCAAGCGAAAAAGCGCGAAAAAAAATATGTGACTACTTAGGAATAGAATACGAAGCATAGTAACTCAATGTTACCAAAATGTGATTATCACATTTTAGTATAAATTCTCCGCTGCTGTTGTCAATAGTTTTCATGCGACAGCTTTTGCACCTTTACTACCTGCCCATAGCGGCGCGGGATGGACATTGAAATAGCTAACGATCTATAGCATCATTCTCTACTGTATAATGGTACCCCTACACAGCTGAGGTTAAGTCCCATGGTGTAGCCCGACCCGAGAGAAGGTGGGGATTCATCGCAAGCATGCGTGATGAAATATGGCATTTCACACGGTACTTGGGTTTAGGATAGGCGTCCGCAAGGGCGGGAGAATGATGATCTTTCTTTTCCTAGCATTTACGTTGCATAACACACATTCATCCGTGATACTAAAGGAGGCCAGAAATGAAAGAAACCGCAAAATCCAACATGGCCAGCCTCCCCTTAAAATCCAAGAGCAAAAAAGCTTCCCCACAAATAATTGTAAATCGTGCCTTTGCCGGAACATACTCACTTTCAGAAGCAATATTCTCGATTGCAAAGATGAAAATAGAGGCCGGTTCGGCAAAGGTTTAAAGTTTGACTAGATTCTCCCACTGTTTTATAGTTTTCGTGATAACAGTGCCTTGGAGATGCTTCACTTTATGATTGGAGGTTTGTGTAGTGAAAGCACCCAACGAAATTCTTGCCGCAGTTTATTGCCGTCTTTCAAGGGAAGATGACAAGAAGGACGATGCCAGTACGAGCATCAAAGGGCAAGAAACTATGATCACGGACTATATTACTGAGAGGGGCTGGACTTTAGTCGATACTTATAAGGATGATGGCTATTCCGGAACGAACTTCGATGCGCGGCCTGACTTTATGCGCCTGATAAGGGATATTGATAAAGGTAAGGTGAATTGCATTGTCGTAAGAGATTTATCCCGTTTTGGCAGGAACTATGCAAAGGCAGGATACTATCTCGAAGAATACTTTCCGGAACGTCGTGTTCGCTTCATAGCGGTGAACGACAACTTTGACACCGCAAAAGGTGAAGATGATATTACGCCATTTAAAAACGTTTTTAATGAGATGTACGCCAAAGACATTTCCGGCAAAACGAAGTCAGCAAAACGGACTTATGCAAAACAAGGGAAATTTCTTGGAAGCGTACCGCCGTTCGGGTTTAAGCGTTCAGTTGCGGATAAGCATGTGCTTGAAGTAGATGCCGAGCAGGCCGACATTGTTAAGAGAATTTTCCATCTCTATACAAGCGGGGTTTCAATGCGTAGCATTGCCGATCTGTTAAATTCAGAAACCGTTTTGTCGCCTCGCGGCTACTATTATCGTAACCAGCAAAAGGCATGTCCTGCGAATGAATCCCTCTCCTGGAATGCTAACACCATTAGGCAACTCATGAAAAACATCGTATACTGCGGCCACATGGCTCAATGTAAAAGGAAATCACTATCATACAAATCGAAAATCAGGCTTGTTGTGCCTGAAGATGAATGGGTTATCGTAAAAAACACGCATGAGCCAATCATTGATGAGGCCCTTTGGCAAAAAGCACATGACTTGGGTAAGTCGCATAAGCAGCATCGCGTACGCACATCCGCATCAGGAACGTTAAGCCTCTTTGCCGGAGTAGCATTCTGTGAGCAGTGCGGTTCTGCCATGTCATTCTCGGTCAACAAGTATAGGTGCAGCAGATACAATGTTCACGGCAGCCGTGCGTGTTCGCCGCATACGATTAGCTACGACGCGCTCTATGACGCCGTGTTGGCAGACATCCAGCAAAATGCTGTGTTAGTCGAACATGATGAAATAAAGGTTATAGAGCGGCTTGAAGGGCTTAAGAGCGCACAGAAGGATAGTAAACTTGACGATGTGCGTAAACGAATGCGTTCCGCTTCCTCCAAAGAAGCATCGGTTATTGAGCTTGCACACAAATTGTTTGAAGAAAAGGCAAAAGGGAACATCCCTGATGCACTCTTTAAAATGATGATGCAAAAGTATGAGAAAGAACAAGAGAGCTTGCGGAGCATCATCTCGAACTTAAGTGTCGTATTGGCGGAGCTTGAAACCAAGCGCGAAAACTTGCTGGACTGGACAAGGCTGATAAAGCAATATACCAAAATCGAAGCACTTGACCGTGATACACTAATTGCGCTGATCGAGCGTATTGAGGTTGGAGAGAGGACGCTAAACAACGGAACTCTTCAGCAAAAGATCACCATAGTATATCGGTTTGCCGGAAACGTCGCCGCATAAAAATGATTACCCGATGCGGTAACATCGGGTAATCGTACAGTATGTGGTGGCGGAGAAGGAGGGATTTGAACCCTCGCGCCAGTTACCCCAGCCTACTCCCTTAGCAGGGGAGCCCCTTTAGCCACTTGGGTACTTCTCCATCTATAAAATTGAATTCGCTTTCATTGGCGGAGAGAGAGGGATTCGAACCCCCGGTGCCTTGCAGCATCACTGGTTTTCAAGACCAGCTCCATAAACCACTCGGACATCTCTCCTCAGCAAGCGTTATTATATCAGAACCAAAGAGGGCGTGTCAAGGTACACACCTATGCTGAAGCAGCGAGAATTTTCACAATCGAGCGGCATTAAAAGCTGGTGGGAACGGCGCTAAGCGCATCGGTAAGCACATGAATAAACGGCGTGAGGCGCATGATTTGCAAGAGGTTTCCCTTAAGCTTCAGCTTGCCCGTGGAAATTGCGCGCGCGGCATCCATGGCGCCGCGCAAAACCTCCGCGTATACGGCATAGTCGCCGCTGAGGCAGAAGGTTGCTTCGGGGCCGTTTCCCTCGCCGAGTACGAGCCGCTCAAACGCGCCACCTCGGTAGCTCAGGTACAGGTATTGATCTTTTCCCGAGGGGGTGCGGTGGTGGTAAAAGGTTGCGGCGGCGGTGAGGTTGCCCATGGGGCTCTTTGTAAGTGCCTGCTCCACGGCGTTTGCCCAAGAGGATGAAAGGTATTGAACGGTTTCCATACGAGGTGCCTCCATCGGCGGTATCGGTGAAGCGTTTCAGCCGAAAAGCTGCAATACCGCACATCTTTCAGTATAGGTTTTACCTCGCTCTCCGTCAACAAATTTCGCGCGGAAAACGTAACCAAAAGGCGGCCGATGGGCGTTGCATCAATAAAAACAAGGGTCCCTTGTGAGGTTCATTACTGTCTGCTGTGCGGCGCATACGCGCCCCTCGTCCAAATAGCTGGATAGGATGTTTTTCATGCCGAATGCGTTGCGGTTGCAAAGAAGTGCGGGTGTCGTCATATCAGGCCCCCCGTCGGTTTCGAGGGGGATCACGGTAAAAATATTCGAAGCGGCGATATCGTCCACACGGGCAACCAAACATTCGATTTCGCCCGAAACGAGTGCGCTGCACGCCCGTTGATATGCCATTGGAACAAAGCGCACCTTTTTGCCGCTGCAAACAAGCTGGGTCAAAATCATTTGGTCGGTAAACTGCTGATCCACACCCACGGTAAATCCATCGTGCAGCCTCGTGGCGCCTTTGCGGTTGATAAAAAGCGCAAAGTGGCCGGAATACTGCACGCTTTTATAGTCCGCAAGCAGGTCAAGCTCTTCGTGCCTCTCTAAAAAGAGCATCGCGGCGGCACGCGAAACCACAACAAAATCGTACGTTTCCCTTAAAAGCGCATCTACGCGCGTTTGCGCGCCGTGAAGAAACGCAAAGCCAAACGGTGCGGGGCAGCTCGAAAAAACATCATAAAGCCCCGTGGCAAGCCCCGCGAAGCAGGTATTCAAAGGGAGCGGCATAGCGCCCGTAATGCCCTTGATGCCCGCGGCCTCAAAAAGCAGAGGCGGATTTTTCTTGATGAGCACCGTTCCTCCCCTGCCCTGCTTTTTCATTTCAACGCAACCGCTTTCCTCAAGCATAAGAAGAGCCTTTTGCACGATGCCGTGCGAAGTGCAAAGCACGTCGCTGATGTACCCTACCGTAGGAAGCTTTTCCCCTTCCGGCAGGCTTATCAGCTCGCGCGCGATTTTGGTGGTAACAACCCACGTTTTTTTGTACGGCTCCGTTTTCAAGGCGATCTGCTTTCCGGCTCTCAAATGCAACATTGGCTAAGGCCTTATTCATTTTACTACATGTGTTCCGCTTTGTCCATGATAACCAGTTTCACGCGCGCACCGCGCGACGACCTGTTTTTTCGTCCAAATGCACAAAATTCGGGCTTGACAGGGTAAGTTTTGCATATTATAGTGTTGCAAATACATTTTAGGAGCACCTTATGAAATTCGCTCTCCTGCTTACTTCCGATACCGATTGACAGCGCCTGGCCCCGCGGGTCAGGCGCGAAAAGCGCTGTGCCCGTGTGGCTCTTTTGCGTGGCTTCTTCCGCGCCTTTGTAAGACCGCACCGGCATTGCCGTTGCGGTCTTTTGATTTCCATTTCGCTCAGAATGTGAGAGGAGGTGTTCGTATGCGGCAGAACCACACCCACGTAATCCGAACCCGCCTACACGATATGATTTGGGCACTTTCTGCGTTGTTGTCGGTTGGAATAGCGCAACTACGCCGCCCTCCTCCGCCTTGAAATTGCCTCAAATCATGCCGTGTAGGTCCGAAGGAGTCTCCCAAACGCAAAGGCCTTCAGAGCGCGGCGAGGTTGTGAAAGCGTAGTGGGGCTACGGTGAGCAGCCTCAATAAAGCTATGGAGGCCTTTGCGTTTGGGAGACCAGATTTGGATTACATGGGTGTGGTTAAAGATGATGCCGGGACGGACGAAGTTCGGTCGTTTTTCATGCTTTCTCTATTCAACAAAAACGACAGGAGGACAAACATATGTTGACCTATGCGTCAAACGAAGAAAAAAACACCCCCTTTGGCTTTGAGGCGCTCAGTGGCCGCATCGGCCAAGAGGTGCGTCTAAACGGTATGGTTTACAAGATCCGCGAAATGTCGGACTTTGCGTTTGTGATTTTACGCGGACCAAGGAGCCTGCTTCAATGCGTGTATGCGCCTGAAACCGCGCGTTTTCCCCTCTCCCAGCTTCGCGAGGGCATGGCGGTGCGCGTTTTGGGCGAGGTCGTGGAGGAGCCTCGGAGCAAAACAGGTTTTGAGGTGCGCCTGAAGGAGGCAGAGGTTCTTTCTGCGCCGTCTTTTGAGCCGCCCGTGGTCATCAACGGCAA
>JAEZKF010000035.1 GCA_023415575.1 Bacillota bacterium | reverse complement strand
CGCAAAAACCATGGTGCTTCCGGTCGGAATCGAACCAACGACACGAGGATTTTCAGTCCTCTGCTCTACCAACTGAGCTACAGAAGCACTTGGTGGCGACCTGAAGGGGGCTCGAACCCCTGACCTCTAGCGTGACAGGCTAGCGTTCTAACCAGCTGAACTACCAGGCCATGTGGTGGGAACAACAGGGCTCGAACCTGTGACCCTCTGCTTGTAAGGCAGATGCTCTCCCAGCTGAGCTATGCTCCCACGTTTGCGCCGCTTTCTAGTGCAACGGCGCAAAAATTATTATACACGGATATAGCCGTTTCGTCAAGACAAATTTCGCGGTTTCGGGTACTTTTTTGCTTGTAATGTTATAGGGCCAGCACGGTCAGTTCACCGTCTACAACATCCAGCTTCATGCGGGTCGGATAGGAGTTGGGGTTATCCGCAATCATGGATGCGACCTTATCCTCGACCGACTTGCGAATCACGCGGCGAATCTCGCGAGCGCCTGTCTTGCCGCCGAAGGAAAGGGCTGCAATCTTATCACAGGCGGCGTCGGTGTAGGTAAAGGTAATGCCCCGCTCGCTGAGCGGCTCGGTGAGTTCATTGAGCATAAGTGCGGCGATTTTTGAGTAGTGCTGCTCGGTAAGCGGCGAGAACACCACAATCTCATCCACACGGCTGATAAACTCTGGGCGTAGAAACTCGCTGAGCGCCTTCATCGCCTTTTCGCGGGCCATATCGGTCTCGGTCTTGTTAAAGCCTAAGCTGTTGCCCTTAAACTGCGACCCGGCGTTAGAGGTCATAACGATGACGGTGTTTTCAAAGCTCACCTTGCGGCCGTGGGCGTCGGTAATCCGGCCCTCGTCGAGTATCTGCAAAAGGATGTTGAGCACATCCGGGTGCGCCTTTTCAATCTCGTCAAACAGAATGACCGAGTAGGGCTTTCTGCGCACCTTTTCGGTAAGCTGGCCTGCCTCATCGTAACCGATGTATCCGGGAGGGGCACCGATGATGCGCGACACCGAGTACTTCTCCATGTACTCGGACATATCAAGGCGGATTAGCGGGTCTGGCGTGTCAAACAGCTCGCTTGCAAGCACCTTGACAAGCTCGGTTTTGCCCACCGCAGTCGGGCCTACAAAGATAAACGACGCTGGTCTGCGGCGTGCGGATATTTGGACCTTCGCGCGCTTAATGGCTGCCGCCACAAGCTCTACCGCCTCGTCCTGGCCGACAATCTTTGCCTTGAGGCGGGCTTCGAGGTTTTGCACCTTTTCAAACTCGTTTTCCTTAATCTTAGCGGAGGGGATTCCCGTCCACAGCTCGATGACCTTTGCAACGTCATCGTCGGTGACGGTCAGGTTTTCTACAACAGGGGCAAGCTCCTCCATCTTGGCCTTGAGCTGGAGCGTATGGGCCCTGACTGTTGCAAGGTGCTCGTAGTCGATCTTCTCGGGCTCGGCCTGCTCAATCTCCTCTTCCTCGGAGCGGCTGCGCTCGTATTCGCGGCACACGTTGTCGTAATGCGCAAGCTCCTTGCTGCGCAGTGCCGCACACGAGCACGCCTCATCCAGCAGGTCAATGGCCTTATCGGGCAGGAAGCGGTCGTTGATATACCGCTCGGACAACAGCACAATGCTGCGCAGAATGCTGTCCTCTACGCGAACGCGGTGGTACTGCTCATAATAGCCCTTTACCCCGCGCAGAACCTCAACGGTATCTGCGATGGTCGGCTCCTCGATTACAACGGGCTGGAAGCGGCGCTCAAGGGCCGAATCCTTCTCTATGTGCTTGCGGTACTCGTTGAAGGTGGTGGCGCCGATAACCTGAATCTCCCCGCGCGAGAGCGAGGGTTTGAGGATATTTGCGGCGTTCATCGAGCCTTCACTGTCGCCCGCACCCACCAGATTGTGTACCTCGTCTATAAACAGGATGATGTTGCCCGCCTGCTTAATCTCCTCGACAAGTCCCTTCACGCGGCTTTCAAACTGGCCGCGGAACTGGGTTCCCGCAACAAGGGCGGTGAGGTCAAGCAGAAAGATTTCCTTATCCATCAGGCGCGGCGGTACGTCGCCGGCTGCAATCTTTAAGGCGATACCCTCGGCGATGGCCGTTTTGCCGACGCCCGGCTCACCGATTAAGCAGGGGTTGTTCTTAGAGCGGCGGTTTAAAATCTGAACCACGCGCCCGATCTCCTTTGAGCGCCCGATGATGTTATCAATGCGGCCGTCACGCGCCTTTTGGGTTAAATCCTCGCAGTAGGCCATCAGGTGCTTGCGGGACTTCTCCTGCTCCTTTTTATCCTTTTGGCCGCGGCGCTGGTCAGTCGACCGCTTGGTTTCCGCGTCCTTATTTTTGTTATCGCCCGAGGTAAAGAGGTTTTGCAAAAAGGGGAAGGTCGTAGCTCCGCCGGGCTCGAACATCTCGTCGTCCTTGCCCCCCATAAACTCCATCAGCTCCTTGCTGACGTTCTCCATCTCATCGTCGGTAATGCCCATCTGCTCCACCAGGTCATTCACCGGCTTGATGCCGAGCTCCTTGGCGCAGGTCAGGCAAAGACCTTCGTTTACTGTTTTATCTCCATCTATCTTGGTGACAAAAACAACCGCCATTCTTTTCTTGCATCGCGAACATAACATATACTTAACTCCAATCCTTATACCGAATCCCAAGCGCGTATGCTACTGCAAAACAAGTCCCCATGGGTTAAAGACACAATGCCAAACCCCTTTGCAGGCTGGGATATTTCAAATGTAAACGCGGCTATTGGGGACTTATGCCTCCTTCTCCTTGCCGCTTGTAGCATCCGCGCTTGTAGTTGAATGCAGGATGCTGAAGAAGGTGGGAATATACCGCACCAGTGCAAACACCATAAATGCGGCTGAAATTGTAATCATAATAAACCGCACGGTTGGACTAATACCCGGCAGGGCAATGATGAGTATCATTACCGTGTAAAACACCGCCGTTGCAAGTTTTCCAAACCACTGCGAGCCGTCAATCTTTCCGCCCTTGGTAAGCAAAAAGATGCTGGCCCCCGCCATAATCAGCTCCTTGACGATAAATACGCCAAGCAGCAACACCATACCCCTGATTTTGATAGCAAGGCATACGGCGACCGTCGCCTGAGTCAGCTTATCCGCTGCGGGATCAATCAGCTTACCAAGCGTGGTTATCATATTATAACGGCGTGCGATAAAGCCGTCAAGCAAATCGGTAAAGCCGGACAGAAGCAAAACCAGCGCAGAAATGAGATATTCATGCTCCTCCTGTGCCGTTAGATACAAAACGGCAAATACAGGCACAAGCAGTATCCTTATGTAGGATAAAATGTTGGGAATGCTAAGCGCTTCGTATTTTTTGCCTTTCATCTTCTGTCCTCCGTCTGCTGTTTATTTATTATAGCACACCAGTATTTCACATACATTGATAATATATGAACGACGTATTAATGCAAAGCACTACAGAACCATCGGCAAAATCGGATTATTCCTTATAAAAAAGGATGCGAGTGTCGTCGATTGCAATATCCCGGAGTTCACCCAGGAACTTGCATCTGCCGTAACGGTAGCATACAAGCTCAAAAGCGCCGCTGCAATCATGCAGACAAGTATACCGTTTACAGCACCGACAACCCCGCCCAATACACGGTTGATTCCGCTCAGCACCGGCAGCTCAAAAATCTTGCCGATCACTGCGACCAATACATTTACTATAACCATTAGCAGTCCGAATAGTACAAAAAACATAACCATATTAAGCAGTGCCAGAACAAGCGGGGCAACCAGCGCATCAAGCACCGTAGCAGAAACCGCCTCCGCAGTACCGGTCAGGGTTTCGCCGATGCGCTCGCCCGCCTGGGCCGCCGCCAAATCAAACAAAACCTTTATCGCTTGGGGCAAAACTGTACCGATATCCTGCACGCTTTCGACAATCTCGCCGGTGGGAACAAGCTCGAGCACCCGTTTGTAGATGCTCTCATATAACCGCTGCTCGATAAAGGTCGTATACAGATAGTTTGATACCCTTTCGCATGTGAGCATTGCGATAACCCCTGCGGCAATAAAGCCGAAGAAGGACACTACGGTTTTTACAAACCCTCTGCACCACGCGACAATGATGCAGATAAGGATAATGGCCGCAAACACAAAGTCTATGAAATAGGGTGCTATCATATCTGTACTCCCACCTTTCTTCGCTAGGATTCAGATTTATCCAGCTTTTGAACACCGTGCTGCTGCAATAGGTAGACGTTTTCCCCGCTTGCGGCAACACCAATCCATCCGCTTTCGTTGGGCTCTTTCAACTGCACCTGCCCATTTTGATTGTAAACGGTAAGTGCCGTATCCGTCAACACATATGTAAGAACTGAATCGGTGTAGACATCGCGCACCTGCTCGTGCACGACAACTGCAAACTGCACGTTGCAGGATGCATCCAGCGCAACGACGCTGACCTGATGCTCGGATTTATACTCGCCCAATACCAGCGCCGTGTAGTTGCCTGTGTTGGAATACAGGGCAAGCGGCTTACCGGCATAGGAGTAGCTGTTCTTTATCTCGCCGGATTCGTTGATGTACAGGGTCTTGTTGTCCGTGATGGCCTGCACGCCGTGAGATACCTGTTTTAAGGCAAGTACCAGTGTTTCGTCAAGCCTTGTTTCACAAAGCTCCTTCTGCTGGGCAACCGAGAACTGCTTGACGGCGGAAACCAGCGCACCTTCCTGCGCCGTAACAGTGCCGACGCTGAGCTTGGATGCATCGGACGAAAGGCCCAAAGCAAGCACATGATTCTCGGCGGAATACCAGGTAAAATGCGGGCTAAAATCGCTGTCGAACACCCGAACGCTTGCGGCATACCGCGCAGACGGCGTTGCCACGGCAATCCGCCCGTTTGCGGAAACCTCGGCAGTGACGATGATTTCATCCAGCTCGATTTTCGCGAGCTTGCCGCCCTTGTTTAGCAGGGCGATACCCTTTGCGCCTTTTCCATACAAGATGGCACGCGACCCGCTTGTTTTAAGCACCGGCTCGGTAAAGCCGTTTTGCACCGTGCCGTAGGGTCTGCCCGCAGGCGAGAGCACCTGCACGTTGGTATCGGTCAGGACTGCCGCCGCCCCGCCGAGGTTGTATATCCCGCGGGCGGTCTCGCCGACCAGCGATACCGGAAAGCTGCCCGATTTGCCCACCGTGCCAAAGGCCTCCTGCATGAAGGTGGAGATGCTTATCCCGTCAAGCAGAGGCCGCAGGTATGCTACGGCAATCACGAGTGCGCCCAGCACCACAAGCAGAATAAGGCGTTTTAGGCGCTTTGCACGCACCCGTTTTTTTCGTTCTATATTCAGCTCGGTCACTGTCGCCAAAGCCAAAACACCCCGCCTTTGCCTTCCGATTTATTATATTGTCTTTAAAACAGCAAAAATGCAAGGCCAGCCAAGGGGGCGCTAGACATTTTTGCATTGGATTTTATGACTTACAAAAACACAGAATCGTCGTAGTAGACCTTATTTAAGTATAGACCGTGTGCGGGTGCGGTATATCCTGCCCGCGAGCGGTCAAGCGAGAGGATAATCTCGCGGATATCCTGCGCGGTTTGTCCGGTTTCGTAGGCGCGGAGTAAGGTCCCGACCATGATGCGGACCATGTTGTACAAAAATCCGTCGCCCTTTACGCGAAAGAGCACAATATCCCCGTCGCGGGCGACCTCGCACTCCGATACCGTGCGCATGGTGTCCTTGACCGATGAGTTTGCGGCGCATAGGGCCTGAAAATCATAGGTTCCCACAAAGCCTTGGGCGATGGCGTTCAGCCTTTTTTCATCCAGCGGATGCTTATAGTGGTAGGCGCGTCCGTGCAGAAACGGATTTCGCACGGGGCTGTTGTCTATCTTGTAGACATACTCCTTGCCCTTTGCGTTGTAACGGGCATGAAAGCCTTCTGCAACCTCCCTGCAATCGTACACCGCGATATCAAATGGCAGGTTTGCATTGAGCGCCCGAACCACGGCATCGCAGGGGATGGACTTATCAGTCGCAAAGCTTACGCAGAACATATTCGCATGCACGCCGGAGTCGGTGCGGGAGCAGCACTTAATAGGCAGGCGGTCGCCAAACACCGCTTCGATTGCATCCTGCAGCCGCTGCATGATGCTGACCCCGTTGGGCTGCACCTGAGAGCCGCAGTAGTTTGTGCCCACAAACCGCAGATACAATAGCAGGCTGCGCACCGCCGTCCCCCCTTTGCGTCACCGGCTGCCCTTACTAATACAGGCTCGGCAGCCGAATATTGATAACAGCAATCGCTGCAAAACACAGCACAAAGAACGCGACACTGACCGCGTCCACCATCGATAGCTTGAGCTGCTTCATGCGGGTTCTGCCCTCGCCGCCGCGGTAGCACCGGCATTCCATGGCAAGGGCGAGCTCATCCGCCCGGCGGAAGGCCGATACAAACAGCGGTATGAGAATCGGAATCAGCGCCTTTGCGCGCTTGGTTATCCCGCCAGTCTCCATATCGGCACCGCGTGCCTTCTGGGCACTCATTATCTTATCGGTTTCCTCAATGAGTGTCGGGATAAAGCGCAGGGCGATGGTCATCATCATCGCAAGCTCGTGCACCGGCAGCTTGATGGCCTTAAGCGGAGATAAAAGTCGCTCCAGTCCATCGGTCAAAACGATGGGCGATGTGGTATAGGTAAGCAGGGACGTTCCCGCAATCAGGCAGAGGATGCGGATAATCATAACCCCCGCAAGCAGAAGTCCCTCATAGGTAATCTTGAAAATCCAAAACCGCGCAAGCGGCTCGCCCTCAACAAAGAAGATGTTGATAACGGCGGTAAACAGCACGATGGGCAGCACCGGCTTTAGGCTTCTTATCAGCATACGGGCCGGAATTTTTGATACCCCGTATCCAACGATGATAACCAGCATCCCGACCAAAAGCCCAACCGGATTATTTACAACAAACAGCATGATAACATATGCAATGGTAAGCAGAATCTTTACGCGCGGGTCAATGCGATGCACCGCGCTCTTGCCGGGATAGTATTGCCCGAGCGTGATATCCTTAAGCAACGCGGTTCATCCTTTCTTTGCGGCGGGTGCGCCTTCTTTGTATAGGCGCAGCACCTCGTTTTTTGCATCCTGAATGGTGTAGATGTTGCGGCGCACATCAAAGCCCTGATTTGCAAGGTTTAAAAAGACGCGCGTAATCTGCGGCACCTCAAGCCCCATCGAGATGAGTTCATCCGCGCGGGAGAAGACATTTTCCACCGTGTCGAACATCTTCACCTTGCCGTCAGCCAGCACGAGCACCCGGCCGGCAAACCGCGCAATATCCTCCATGCTGTGCGAGACCAGCAGGACTGTACTGCCGGTGACCTCATGGTAGTTTTTTATCTGCGATAGGATGCGCTCTCTTCCTTTCGGGTCAAGCCCTGCGGCGGGTTCGTCGAGGATGAGTACTTCGGGGCGCATGGCGATAACGCCGGCAATCGCGGCCCGGCGCTTCTGTCCGCCCGAAAGGTCAAAGGGCGAACGGGCAAGGTGCTTTTCCTTTAGGCCGACAAAATCTGCGGCCTCGCGGACGCGCACGGCGATCTCTTCACTGGAAAGCCCCATGTTCTTCGGACCGAAGGCGATATCCTTTTCCACCGTTTCCTCAAACAGCTGATACTCAGGGTACTGGAACACCAGCCCCACCTTAAAGCGGCAGGCGTGCAGGCGGGCCTTGTCCTGCCAAATATCCTCGCCGTCGATGAGCACGGTGCCCTTGGTGGGCTTGAGCAGGCCATTAAGATGCTGAATCAGCGTGCTCTTGCCTGAGCCGGTGTGGCCGATGACGCCGATAAACTCGCCTTTTTCTATTGTGAGGTCGACGTTATCCACCGCCGCCTTTTCAAACGGGGTGTTTGGGTTGTAGATATGGGTAAGTCCTATTGTCTGTATAACCGGCATAGTCTAGCCTTTCCTTACGCGGCGGATGTGCAGCAGTTATTGTGTTTGCACTGCACGCCGCGAATGAACTCGAAATTTGGTCATTTTTTGGTTAGATAATATATCTTGCTCAAAAGCGCATTTTCCGTGTTGCTTAATCCGCTTTGGTATGGTCACGCAGCAGGGCCGCAATGGCATCCGCGCACTCGTCCACGAAAAGCAGATCGTCCGGCAGCGGCAGACCCTCTTTGCGCAGCTCGGCAATCAGCTCTGTCGGCTGGGGAACATCAAGCCCGATTTCCTTGAGCAGGTCAATGTTCTTAAACACCTCGCGCGGGGTGTTGTCGAGCACGACACGTCCGTTATCCATGACCACCACGCGGTCGGCCTTTGCCGCCTCGTCCATATAGTGGGTAATCAGCACCACTGTGATGCCGTATTCGCGGTTTAGGCGGCGGATGGTTTTGAGCACTTCCCGCCTGCCGCTTGGGTCGAGCATCGCAGTGGGCTCGTCAAGCACTATGCAGGCAGGCCGCATTGCGATGATGCCCGCAATCGCAACCCTCTGCTTCTGCCCGCCCGAAAGCAGGTGCGGGGCCCGCTCTCTGTACTCGTACATCCCGACGCTCTTAAGCGCTTCGTCCACCCGCTCGCGGATTTCGGCGGGCGGTACCCCGAGGTTTTCGAGCGAGAAGGCGACATCCTCCTCCACCACGGTGGCGACAATTTGGTTGTCGGGGTTCTGGAACACCATGCCCACCCGCTGGCGAATGTCGTACACCCTCTCTTCGTCCGAGGTGTCGAGCTCATCTATGTATACCTTTCCTCCTACGGGCAGGAGGATAGCGTTAAAATGCTTTGCAAGCGTGCTTTTGCCCGAGCCGTTGTGCCCCAAAACCGCAACAAAGCTGCCCTCATCAATCGTGAGGGTGATGTCGTCGAGCACCGGCTGCGACGGGGTTGCATCTTCGGTTTGATAGGAAAACACGATGTTTCTTGTTTCGATTCTTCCCGCCATGTGTTAATAGCTCCATCCTTTTTATAAATCCCTGTTATTCTGCCTGCCAGATGGCGGTAGACCCGCAGGGCAGCACCGCACCGGATTGGGTGACTCTCAGTCCAATCTCATCTGCGCTTACACTTCCCCCAAACTGGGTGCGCAAAGCGGCATCCAATACATACGCCATCACCGACGGAGAAAGCCCCGTGGTGTAGGAGTTGAGTAAGAACAAGAGCGGCTTGTCCGACAATACCTGGGCGCACAGGGTGACCAGGGAGTAAAGCTGTTCCTCCAGCTTCCAAACCTCGCCGCCCGGCCCTCTGCCGTAGGAGGGTGGATCCATGATTATCACATCATACCGCACGCCGCGCCTGATTTCCCGCTCTACAAACTTCTTGCAGTCATCCACTATCCAGCGGATAGGCTTGTCCGCAAGCCCGGAGGCTTGGGCGTTCTCGCGCGCCCACGACACCATGCCCTTTGCAGCATCCACATGGCATACCGAGGCACCCGCCTCAGCGGCCGCTAACGTCGCGCCGCCCGTGTAAGCAAAGAGGTTGAGCACCTTAATAGGCCGGTTTGCTACCTCAATCTTCTGTTTTAATAAGTCCCAGTTGCAGGCCTGCTCGGGGAAAAGCCCCGTGTGCTTAAATCCGGTAGGGCGCACCACAAACCGCAGGTTGCGGTAGGATATCTGCCACTGTTCGGCAAAGCGCTTGTGGTTGTGCCACTGACCGCCGCCGCTGCTCGAGCGCTCATACCGCGCATGGGGATCGCTCCACAGCGCATGGCGGTGGCCCGTCTCCCAGATTATCTGCGGGTCGGGGCGCACCAAGATGACATCGCCCCACCGTTCTAAGCGCTCGCCGTCGGTCGCGTCAAGCACCTCATAGTCCTTCCATCCGTCCGATACTCTCATCGTTTCTCCCTTTTATCTATCCCTTTTTGGGTTATCTTCTTTACAGTGCGCGGACTGCGTCTGCAATTTCTTTCACGCAGCGGGTAATCAGGTCTTTATCCTTACCCTCCGCCATTACGCGGACAAGGGGCTCGGTGCCCGACGGACGGACTAAGATGCGGCCGTTCTCGCCGAGCTGCTGTTCCCATTTTAAAATCAATGCGCGGATATCCTTATCGGTGGCAAGCAGCCCCTTTACGGTTTTGCCCACCGGAACGTTTTCCATCACCTGCGGGTAAACGGTCATAATCGAGGCAAGCTCTTTTAGGCTCTTGCCGGTCTTCTTCATCATGGTAAGCAGCTGGATTGCCGAAAGCTGGCCGTCGCCGGTGGTGGCAAAGTCCTGAAAGATGAGATGTCCCGATTGCTCACCGCCTAAAGAGTAGCCGTTTTGCAGCATGCACTCAAGCACAAAGCGGTCTCCGACCTTGGTGGTTTCGACCTTGATGCCGTTTTGCTGGGCACACCGCACAAGCCCGAGGTTGCTCATTACGGTGACAACAAGGGTATCGCTTGCAAGTCTGCCCTGCTCCTTTAAATAAAGCGCGAATGCCGCCATGAGCATGTCGCCGTCTACAAGGTTGCCCTCACTGTCGCAGGTTAGGATGCGGTCGCTGTCGCCGTCAAAGGCGATTCCGAGGTCATACCCTGCTCCCTTTACCCGTTTTGCCAGTTCCTCAATGTGCATCGAGCCGCAGTCACGGTTGATGTTTATCCCGTCCGGCTCGTTGCAGATGATATGTGCCTCTGCACCCAGCGCAGGGAACACCTTATGGGCAGTGGCGCTTGCGCTGCCGTTGGCGCAGTCAATGAGAACGCGCAGACCGTCAAGGCGCACATCGGTGGTGGAGAGCAGGTGGCTCACATAATCATCCACCGCGTTCTCGCACCGGTGGGGTGTGCCCACGCTGTCGCCCGCAACAAGCGGAATCTCCTCTATCTCGTCCAGTACAAGCGCCTCAATCTCCTGCTCGTACTCATCAGGAATCTTGTAGCCGCTTGTGTTGAATATCTTTATGCCGTTGTATTCGGCGGGATTGTGAGAGGCGCTGATCATAATGCCCGCGTCCGCCTGATACTTACCCACAAGGTAGGCCACCGCAGGGGTAGGCACTACGCCAAGCAGGTGCACGTCAGCCCCATAGGAGCACAAACCCGCACACAGGGCCGCCTCCAGCATCTCGCCCGAGATGCGGGTGTCCCTACCGATTAAAATCTTGGGGCGGTGGTGGTTGTGCTTGGTGAGCACATAGGCAGCCGCACGCCCGAGCTTTAAGCACAGCTCGCAGCTGAGCTCCGTATTGGCAAGGCCCCGAACGCCGTCGGTTCCAAACAATCTCGCCATTGAATCAATACTCCTTTTAATCGTATTGGAAAGTCAGTGAGCGCAATCAGAGTTTTCCCGCCCACACAGCGCTTTTACCTCCTGCTCGCGCAAAAACAGTGCGAAGCAGCCGGTTTAGGGGGCATTATCGGGTATCTGTAGACGGTGAGAATTCTCCTGTGCGGCGCGTATGGCGATACAAGGGTTTGCCGTACAGGGATGATTTACATTCGGTTTTAATCAAACATCTGTTGGCCGTCGCGCTCAATGCCCAGATGGCGGTAGGCGAGGTTTGTCACGCATCGCCCGCGCGGCGTGCGGCTTAAAAAGCCAATCTGCATAAGGTAGGGCTCATAGACATCCTCAAGTGTGATTGCTTCTTCGCCGATGGCGGCGGCAAGGGTCTCAAGGCCGACAGGCCCGCCCCCGTAGTTTTTGATGATGGTGCGCAGCATGGTGCGGTCAATCGCATCAAGCCCCAGTTCATCCACCTCTAAGCGGTTGAGGGCCTCGCTTGCAATCTCGCGGGTGATGACGCCCTCGCCGATGACCTGGGCAAAGTCGCGCACGCGTTTAAGCAGACGGTTTGCTATACGCGGTGTGCCGCGCGACCGTCTTGCGAGCTCCTTTGCGCCCTCGGGGTCACAGGGGATATCGAGGATATGGGCGCTGCGGGTGATGATTTGGGTAAGCTCCTCTATAGTATACAACTCAAGGCGCATGATTACTCCAAACCTATCGCGCAAAGGGGCTGTCAGCTGGCCTGCGCGGGTGGTCGCGCCAATCAGGGTGAAATGCGGCAAATCAATGCGGATAGACCGCGCGCTCGGCCCCTTGCCGATGATGATATCCAGCGCGTAGTCCTCCATTGCAGGGTAAAGCACCTCCTCCACGCTGCGTGAGAGGCGGTGAATCTCGTCGATAAAGAGGATGTCACCCTGTGAAAGGTTGGTTAACAGGGCGGCAAGGTCGCCGGGCTTTTCGATGGCAGGGCCCGATGTAATGCGGATGCCCGCTCCCATCTCGTTTGCGATAATGCCGGACAGGGTGGTTTTACCGAGCCCCGGAGGGCCGTACAAGAGAACGTGGTCGAGTGCCTCTCCTCTGCCTCTGGCAGCCTCGATAAAAATCGAGAGGTTCTCCTTTACCTTGCTCTGCCCGATGTATTCCGACAGGGTCTTGGGACGCAGCGAGAGCTCAAGGTCGGCATCCTCCGGCACGCAGTCTGGTGCGATAATCCGGTTTTCAAAGTCCATCTCCAGTTCGCTGTGCATTGTGTCCCCGCCTTTTTAGTATATTATCGTAAGCCCGGCGTCATACCAAGGATGGTTTCATCAGCATCCTACCATGCCGGGCTTTTGCAACATAAATGGTATCGTGAGTATCCTGTTTACATTGCGGACAAGAGCTTGAGCGCCTGCCGAATCAGCTCGGAGGATGGCAAATCTGCAGGCAGGCCCTTTACCGCGCGCACCGCGTCGCTTTGAGAATAGCCGAGCACCACCAGGGCGCTGATGGCCTCTCCCATACTGCCGCCGACTGCAACCTGTGCGCCGGAGGCAAAATCGTCGCCGTTCAATGCTATGGATTCGGTGTTCTTGACCTTGTCCTTTAGCTCTAAAACGATGCGCTGGGCAAGCTTTGCGCCCACACCCTGAGACCGCGTAAGAGCCTTGGTATCGCTTGAGGCGACGCTCAGGGCAAACCGCTCGGGCGTCATGTCGCTTAAGATGGAAAGCGCAACCTTTGGCCCTACACCCGATACCGAAAGCAGCATCTTAAAGCAATTAAGCTCCGCCATATCGGCAAAGCCGTACAGGTCAAATACATCCTCCCGCACATGCAGGTAGGTAAACAGCATGACCTCGCTGCCCGTCTCCCCGATTTTTGCAAGGGTCGCCGTGGTGGTGACGCACTTAAAGCCCACCCCGCCGCATTCTACCACGGCAAGATAGGGCTCCTTATGTATGAGCTTGCCTTTTACACTATATAACATCCCTTGTCACAACCTTTAAATCTACTTATCGACCGAATAGATTCATGACTCCATGCAGGAGCATCGTCGAGTAGGTGTTTTTGGTTTTGATGCGCACAAGGCCCAATACAACACCAAAGCACAGGCCCGTTATGACCTTCCAAAACATGACCTGCGCAAGTCCGGTTTGAACCCGCAGGGCAATGGACTCAACCCCGCCCAGATGCCACAGGGCAAACAGGACGGTGGTAACGATATAGGTTGTAAACTCGTTTGAAAATACCGTTTTGAGTTTATTCCACACATACCCACGGAAGATGAGCTCCTCAAATATCGGGGTGAGCACACAGCCGTACAAAAGTTCGACAATCGCCCCAATACCGAAATCGCCGGTAATAAGCGGGGTAGACACAAGCAGTAAGGCCGCAATAGCCGTTGCGATAACGTATGGTGCACCAAAGCACTGCGGGAATACCGTCAGCGCCACCTTAAGCCTGCTTGACACTATTACAATGACAACGCATAAAATAATCATGGCAATCGATGATGCCACTCTGTCGGTAAACAGGGTTCTCTCTACAAAAAGAAACACAATGCGTTTGATGCCAAGCTGCAAAAGAACAATGGCAATAATCACGCCGACTATCGTTGCCAGTGTCTTTAATAGGGTCTTCATCCTTGCTGTATTCATTTCTGTCAGCCCCGCATTCATTGTTAGCGGTATTCTATTCCCATCATGCGGGAGGATGCGCTGTGCGCATGGCAGATGGCAATGGCCAGGGCGTCCGCCACATCATCGGGCTTGGGCACCTTCTCAAGTGCGAGCAGGACTCTGGTCATCTCCATCACCTGCTTTTTGACTGCCTTGCCGTAGCCCACAACACCGAGCTTGATCTGCAGGGGGGTGTACTCATAAATCGGCACCCCGCGGTTTACTGCCGCAAGCAATATAACCCCGCGCGCCTCGCCGACTGCGATTGCGGTCTTTTGGTTGTTGGTAAAGAACAGCTCCTCTATCGCGAGTGCATCGGGGCGGAAGGTATCGATAAGCTGTGTGACCGAATCGTAGATGTGCTTGAGCCGCAGCTCAAACGGCATCTTGGCATCGGTGGTCACCGCACGGTAATCTATGGTTTTAAAGCGGTTCGCGGTGTAATCAATGACGCCGCAGCCCACGATGGCGTAGCCGGGGTCAATGCCCAATATAACCATCCGCGTCCCTCCAACATATGATAAGTAAAAATCTTTATGATATTATGAACAAGGCGTTTTCCTTAATATGTCCGGCTCACTTTGCTGATTTATTATACCACAATTATCAAATATTTGTGTTGTAATCCCCCGCAAATGTTCTAATAAACCGTACAAAACGGCTGCAAAACAGCCGTTGCGGACTTATTATACCATAGTATAACGCGCAGGCGCAATAACGCGCCCAATTCCTGCCACGGATTGTGGGAATCAGCGCCACATGTTACCTCATAGTCTAACACGGCGAAGTGTCTGGCAAGGGCATACACAAGTCGACAGGATATCTCCTTTTCATCTTCTTGTTTTTTACAAATAGAAAATGTGAATTTAGTATCAACTGCACAAAATTTGTCCTCGTCTCGCACACAACGGCAAAATGGACTTGCATTTGCAAAAAAAATGTACTATAATCCTTTTTGTCGCCTCGAAAGGGCATTTTTACAACAAAATACGGATATGGACGATTAGCTCAGCTGGTAGAGCATCCGCGTCACATGCGGGAGGTCGCGGGTTCAAGTCCCTCATCGTCCACCAGGGGTGCTGTCTTCGCAATAGTGGGGGCGGCATTTTTTATGCCTAAAAAGACCGTATCGGCAGCAATGCCCTATACGGTCTTTTCGTCTATCACGATATTTTGCTTACAGATACCTGTGGCTTGCAAACCGCAGGGAGCCGTCCTCCATCTTTTTAAGAACTATCTCACGGTGGCGACTTTTATCCCGCACATAATCGTTGACATCTTTCGCCTTAATTCTTGTATAGTCCTCCGTATCGGGGTCTAAATACTCGGTTCCTTCAAAGGAACCAAGCAGAAAGGCCATTTTAACTCGGTAACTGTCACCCAAGTCCTCATAGTCAATCAAACAGGGAACGGTCAGACCCATCATACCTATATGGGGCGGCGTATATACGCCCTCGGTTTCCAGATAGCGGTATGGGATTGACTTAAGGCTCTCGTGCCTAATTTCAATCTCATCGCCAAAAATCAGCTTCGCACTTTCTTCAACATGTTCCTTTAGCCAAAACCATGTCTCATGAAGACCCAGCTTTTCCGATACCGGCCCTTGCAAGGGCAATAACTCCTTTCGGTAATTGGGCATATCCTTATCTAAGACATCAACGGTGTAATGCTGGGTGCTATACAGGGAGGTCTCTATGATATACTGATTGTCAAGCTCGGCTTGAGAGGATACGTCCTTATTGATATTTTCGAGCAGGTCGAGAAACCGCAAAATCTTTCTGCCTGTGTCATCCAGCTCAATTAGGGATATTCCTTCATCATCATAAATCAGGCCTTCATAGGGTATCAACGCACGGATGGCGGCGTACTCTTCCGCCGACCCTTCAACCAGTTTGAGCGTCGGAAGTTCGTACTTTTCCCCGAGCAGGCCGACCTCGCCGTCCACCTGATACTGCAGCCATTCAAAGCCACGATGATTCTCTCTTAATGTTACCCCTACCGTGGTTAATATGGGATACAGCTCGCGCTTTGAGTAGGTATTAAGCAATTCATGTGCTAGGTTAATGACCACCATACCCTTTTGCTGTGTAATAGAAAGGATGGGTAACTCGACATCCAGTACAGACTCCGCTGCCTTTATCACATCCAGAAGGGTGACATTATTGCTCGAGGTGCTTATCTCGGTCGACTCAAACACATCCGAGTCGGGGTATTTGCGGTAAACGGTGATAACGCCCTGCTCCTTTAGCTCTGCGGGCACGTCGGGTATAGCCGTTACCTCTGATTTCGGCTGCGATTTTGTTGCGAAATCCTGCTGCGATACCCCTTTGGCCTGCGACGCAGCGGAAGACGGCTCTACTGCTTGCGCAGCACAGCCCGCCAAGATAATCAAAGTAACAAACACACAGATTACCCGTAGTCTTCTCATATTCAACCATACCCCAGCCGATTTTGATAATATTTACCTTATTGTACTACGCCACAAACCTGCGGTCAATGTTTAAGCCAAGCCCTTTGCGTCGATTCTCCCTTTTAAAATATTTGTGATTGTGGTAGAATAAAGAAGTTAATTTAGTAAGCCTTTATTGTAATAAAGCGCAAGGGACGAAGGATGTATTGCCCCTAAGCCCATAGGGCGCAAAAGAAAGGACAGATGTGACCTATGCAGTATCAGTTTTCAGACAAGATATCCACCCTGCAGCCGTCGGCGATTCGTGAGATACTCAAGTTTACCGCCGACCCGGAGGTGATTCCGTTTGCGGCGGGCAACCCCGCTCCTGAGGCGTTCCCTTCACAGCTTATTGCGGATATTACTGCTGATATTCTCTCTACCCAGCCGATTGCTGCATTGCAGTACAGTGTTACCGAGGGCTATCCGCCGCTGCGCGAGATGTTAAAATCCATGCTTAAAGACCGTTACAGCATCGGGCGGGAGTTTGACGACCTTATCACGGTTTCCGGCGCCCAGCAGGGCATCGAGCTTGCCTGCAAGGTGCTGTGCAACGAGGGCGACGTCATCATCTGCGAGCGCCCCACCTTTATCGGCACTCTCAACTCCTTTAAGTCTTACAACGCCCGCCTAATCGGCATCGATGTACAGGGCAGCGGGATTGATTTGGATAAGATGGAGCAGACCTTGCAGCAAAACAAGGTGCGCCTAATCTATGTCATCCCGAACTTCCAGAACCCGAGCGGCCGCACGATGGATTTGGCTACCCGCAAGGGTATCTATGCACTTGCCAAGAAGTACGGTGCGATGATTTTAGAGGACAACCCCTATGGTGATTTGCGCTTTGCGGGCGAGGATATCCCCTCCATCAAGAGCTTTGACGAAGACGGCATTGTCATCTACTGCGGCAGCTTCTCTAAGGTGCTGGCGCCCGGCCTTCGCGTGGGCTACGTGTGCGCCCCCGCCCCCGTTGTTCAGAAGATAGTCGTAGCAAAGCAGGCCGCCGACGTGCACACCACCATCCTCTCGCAGATGATCTGTGCGCAGTTCTTGACCCGTATAAACTTTGACGACCATATCGCCCGCCTGCGCGAAATCTACCGCAAGAAGTGCACGCTCATGCTCGACTGCATGGACGCAGGCTTTCAGGGCAAGGTTACCTACACCCGTCCCGAGGGCGGCTTGTTCCTATGGTGCACCCTGCCGGATGGTGCTGATATGATGGGCTTTTGCAGTGCGTCAGTCCAGCGTAAGGTCGCGGTTGTGCCGGGCAGTGCGTTTATGCCGAGCAGCGACGACCACACGGTCTCCTTCCGCATGAACTACTCCACCCCGACCGATGACCAGATTGTTAAGGGCATCGAAATCCTCTCAAAACTAATTGCAGAGAAGTTTTAAAGTATAGAAAGGCGCGGAAAACGTCATGCAAGAAAATCTTACCCCTCAAACCCCGGAGAAAAAGAAGATTATATTCAGCGGTATACAGCCCACCGGCGTGTTTACGCTCGGCAACTACATCGGGGCAGTCCGCAACTGGGTCAAGCTGCAGGAGGACTACAACTGCATCTACTCGGTGGTTAATATGCACGCCATTACGGTGCGCCAGGACCCCGCCCAGATGCGCCAGCAGACCCTGTCATCCTATGCTTTGCTGCTTGCGTGCGGACTTGACCCACAAAAGAGCTTAGTGTTTATTCAAAGTCATGTGCCGGCCCATGCCCAGCTTTCGTGGGTGCTCGGCTGCAATGCCCAGTTCGGCGAGCTTTCGCGCATGACACAGTTTAAGGATAAGAGCCAGAAGCACGCAGACGATGTTAACGTAGGCTTGTTTACCTATCCGGTACTCATGGCGGCGGATATCCTGCTCTATCAGGCCGACCTTGTGCCGGTAGGCGTTGACCAAAAGCAGCATCTGGAGCTTGCGCGCGACATCGCCATCCGGTTTAACGGCCGCTACGGCAATACCTTTGCAATCCCCGACGGGTACATTCCCAAGATGGGGGCCAAGGTCATGAGCCTGCAGGAGCCGACCAAGAAGATGAGCAAGTCGGACGACAACCCCAAGGCCTATATCTCCATTCTGGATGCCCCCGAGGTAATTATCAAGAAGTTCAAGAGCGCTGTAACCGACAGCGACACCCGCGTGCACTACGCCGAGGGCAAGGACGGCATTAACAACCTCATGACCATCTACTCGATTATCACCGGCAAGACCTTCGAGGAGATTGAGCGCGAGTTTGAAGGCAAGGGCTACGGCGACTTTAAGCTTGCTGTCGGCGAGGCGGTTGCCGATCACCTGCGCCCCGTTCGGGAAGAACACGCCCGCCTCATGAAGGACAAGGCGTATCTTGAGCAATGCTACACCGAAGGCGCGCAAAAGGCAGCCCATTTCGCCCAGCGCACCCTTGATAAGGTTTACCACAAGGTGGGCTTTGTGAAAAATCCGTTTTAAGTAAAATTTAACACAAAAATAAGAAAATCTTTGCAGGGGACGTAATAGCCTTTGCAAAGATTTTTTGTTGTCAAAAAAGCCAGATAAATGCTCAAATGGTCAGCTTTAGCGCAAGGGAAGTCGTTTTACAAAGAATAAACACACCTCCATTTCGAATACTATCAAAGGGGTTTGTGACGCACCACTACATCTCACCTTCAAACCCCCGTTTTACTTATCTCGTAATATCCTCTAAAATCGGGCAAAGGCCCTTTTTGTCTGCGGGCTTTTGCCGGAGGTTTTTTTGAGCGATTATTTAAGAGATAAGTTTTCATTATGCGAAATTTGCGAAGGGAGTGTTTTTTAGATGTCACAGCTAAACCATATGGAGCTGCAAAACCTCAGACACATGATAGGCGCCCACGACACCGCATTTCAAAAGATGCAGACCTATGCCCAGCAGTGTCAGGACCCGCAGCTCAAACAGTACTTTGAGAAATCCGCTCAGGACGCCCAGCAGACCAAGCAGAAGCTCATGTCATTCTTAACCTAAAATAAGGAGGGTAACCGCTCATGCTTCAAGATAAGTATATGGCAAACGACGCGCTTAGTTCGGTAAAAAGCAGCCTGACCTTCTATTCCAATGCCATCTCCGAATGTTCAAACCCAAATTTGCGTTCAACCATTCAGCAGATAAGAAACAACTGTGAAGCCTCTCAGTACGAGCTTTATAAGCTTGCCCAGCAAAAGGGCTTTTATCAGCCGGCAACCATGGCACCTGACCAAGAGGTACAGGAAATCAAATCCCAGCTCCAGGGATAGAGGTTTTATCGCTGCTATGTTAGGATAGTATAGACCGGGGTGTGCAGGTCGCACACCTCGGTCTTTTTTTATTTGTGTCATTGTTAATTTAATAATATAATGGAAGATGATGCTTGCAAAATCGTACACCAACTGCTAGGACACAAAAGGCTTTGCCGGTTTATAATCAAGGCAAAGGAGGGGCTACTATGGACATCATCAGGCGTTTGGATCGTGCACTTGACTACATCGAGGATCACCTGACCGAGAAGACCGACTACGAGACACTTGCTCAAATTGCCTGCTGCTCGCAGTACCAGTTTCAAAAGCACTTTTCGTTTCTTGTGGGCGTACCGCTGAGCGAGTACATCAGGCGCCGGCGCATGACGCTTGCCGCCTTTGAGCTGCAGAACACTGACAGCAAGGTCATCGATGTCGCGTTAAAGTACGGCTACGAATCGCCCGAGGCGTTTGCGCGCGCGTTCTTGTCGATTCACGGCGTTTCGCCGACTGCCGCACGCGGGCAGGGAACCCAGCTAAAAGCTTACCCACGCCTCTCTTTACAAATCACAGTTCAAGGAGTGACCAGAATGGATTACCGTACACCGGCTACACTGAGGTTACCGTTCCCGCATCCACATGGGCAGTCTTTCGCTCCGAGCCGTATAATGACGGCGACGGCAGTGTGACGGCAGCCTGCCAGAACCTTTATAAGCGCATCTACAGCGAATGGTTCCCCACCGCAAGCTACACAGAGCTGCACGGCTACGACATGGAGGTCTACTACTGGAGCAAGACCGGTAAGTCCTATATGGAGGTCTGGACCCGCGTACAGCCGAAGTAATGATAAAATGAAAGCAGAGAGGGCAGACAAATGCCCTCTCTGCTTTTTTATGTTTATTGCGAACTATCTTCGATAAACCGGTTGATGGTTTGCCATGCTAATTCGGCAGAGGCTTGGTGGTAGCTTTCACAGTAAGGGTCAAGAAAGCCGTGGCCTGCTTCGTACAGGCGGGTGGTGATATGCTCTCCCCTTAGGGTATCCGCAACGGCCTGCACGTTAAAGGAATCCTCCTGTGCAAAGAGAAGCAAGACAGGGATTATGGGCGTCACCGTCAGATAATCGCGGATGCGTGAGCCGTAGCAGCAGATGACCTTATCACATAAATTAAGCTCGCTGCACAGCCAAGCAAGGGTTGCGCCGACGCTAAACCCCAGCAGGATAATCCTTGTGTAATAGGGGCGAATACGCTTTAAAACCCGCTTGATGCGCTCCTTATGCGCAAAGCCGCCGCAATCATAGAAATGCCGGTAGGCTTGTTCTTGCTCGGCATAGTCAAACGGCTCTCTGCCGATTAGGTTCGGACAATAGACATCATAGCCATCCTGACCGTACCGGTTGCAGATGTCATGGATATGACGGTTGATGCCGTAAATCTCATGTAAAACGACAATCGCCGTGTCGGAGGCTCTTTTTCGTATCAACACAAGGCGGCCCTCCTGCTACATCCCTGCTGCGAGATAGCGCTTGAGGTTATCGGGTTCCATGGTGCGGATGTAGGCCATCTCCTTGGTGATGATGCCAGACTTTACGAGCTTAGCTAAGTGGTAGTCCATCGGCTGCATGCCCATGGTGACACCGGTCTGGATACAGGAGTTAATCTGATGGGTCTTGCCCTCGCGAATGAGGTTTGCAATCGCATCGGTGGCAAGCATAATCTCAAGTGCAGCCACGCGCCCCTTGCCGTCCGCAACGGGAACAAGCTGCTGGGTAATAACACCCTCAAGGATGCTGGAAACCTGAATGCGGATTTGCTGCTGCTGATGCGGGGGGAATACGTCGATGATGCGGTCTACCGTGTTAGCGGCACCGTTTGTATGAAGGGTGGAAAGCACAAGGTGGCCCGTTTCCGCAGCCGTTACCGCTGCACTGACCGTCTCGACATCGCGCATCTCACCCACCAGGATTACATCGGGGTCCTCGCGCAGGGAGGCGCGCAGGGCGGACGCAAAGGAGCTTGTGTCCTCGCCGATTTCGCGCTGGTTGATAATAGACATATTGTGGCGGTGCAGGTACTCGATGGGGTCTTCGATGGTGATAACATGCGCCCGCCGATGATGGTTAATATAGTTGACCATCGCAGCAAGGGTGGTAGATTTACCGCTGCCCGTAGGGCCGGTCAGCAGCACCAGACCGCGCTGCTTCATGGCAAGTGTTTTAAGGCACTCGGGCATATTAAGCTGCTCAAGTGTCGGAATCTCCTGTACCAAAAGGCGGATGGCGGCGGCGTAGCTGCCGCGCTGGCGGTAGGCGTTTACGCGAAAGCGTCCGCCCGGCATGACAAACGAGAAGTCCACCTCACCCTTCTTTTTCATGGTGTTTAGGCGTTCTTCGCTGAGCATGGAGACAACAAGGCGCTCGGTGTCCTCTGGTGTCAGCACTGGATAGCCGCCCTCAAGCTCCTTTAGGTCGCCGTTTACGCGCACGATGGGGGGCTTGCCAACTGTCACATGCAGGTCGCTTGCCTTTTCCTCCCGTGCCCTCGTAAGAAGTTCCTGAATGTCCATTTTCGTTCACGCCTTCCCGCTGTTATGATGATTCTCTGGTTTTGATAATAAAATCCTGTCAAATCAAATACAAGCTACATTGAAAGGGTTATACACTATAGGTTACCTTAATCAGTTCCTCTGTGGTAGTAACACCCGTCAGCACAAGGTTTTTGAGGTTCTGCTGCAGGAACGTCGTGCCGTGCTGGGATGCATACTCGCGGATTTCATCCTCGCTCGTCTTTTTGGTTATCATGGCGCGTATCGTTTTATCCACGACCACTACCTCGTGGATAGCGGTTCTGCCCTTATAGCCTGTACCATTGCAGTAGGGGCAGCCCTTGCCCTTATACAGGGTCACGCTCTCACTGAGCCCCAGCATGGCATTCTCCTCAACCGAGGATTGATATTCCTGCTTGCAGTTGGGGCACAGCTTTTTAACAAGGCGCTGGGCAACGATACCCACCACCGAGCTGGAAACCAGATACTCCGGCACACCCATATCCACAAGACGGGTGATGGCGGAAACCGCATCGTTGGTGTGCAGAGTGGAAAGCACCAGGTGTCCGGTGATGGCGGCGCGGATGGCAATCTGCGCGGTCTCACCGTCGCGAATCTCACCAATCATGATAATATCGGGGTCCTGACGCAAAATAGAGCGCAGGCCGCTTGCAAAGGTAAGGCCCGCCTTGGGGTTAACCTGCACCTGATTAACGCCCTCCATGCGGTACTCTACCGGATCTTCTACCGTAATAATGTTTACATCGCTGGTATTAAGCTGTCTGAGCACGGCGTACAGGGTGGTGGATTTACCGCTTCCCGTCGGGCCTGTTACAAGGATAATGCCGTGCGGGCTTTTGATGATGCGGTCAAACAGGGTGAGGTTTTGCTGGGAAAAGCCGAGCTCGCGTATGGTCATGGTGGAGGTGTTTTGTGTACCCAGTACACGGATAACCGCCTTCTCCCCCGTTACGGTGGGCAGGATGGAAAGACGGATATCCACCGTTTTGCCGTCGACATTCATCTCAAAACGGCCGTCCTGCGGGATGCGCCGTTCGGCAATATTCAGGCCGCCCATAATCTTTAGGCGGGTAATAAGCGTGTTGTGGGCTGCGACGTTGAGTTTCATCTGGTCAACCAGCACGCCGTCGATGCGCAGGCGTATCTTGGTTGATGTACGGGTTGCTTCGATGTGCACGTCGCTTGCGTTAAGCTGGATGGCGTTGGACACAATAGAGTTAATCAGGCGGACAATCGGCGCGCTGTCGATGCGCTCGTCCATCTCGCTCTGCAACGCGGCAATCTCGCTGGGGGTAAAGAACTCCTCATCTACGTCGCTTGCCGCCTCATGCGCATGCTGCTGAGAAAAGAACTGCTCTATCTTCTGTTTAATCTGCGTGGGGGTGGCAAGTACCGTCCTGATTTCGCAGCGCGATTCAAACCGCACATCCTCCACGGCATAGTAGTTCATAGGGTCGCTCATGGCAACGGTCAGCATGCCGTTTGACCGCACTATGGGGATAAGGGTGTACTTCTTAGCCGTGCTTTCCTGAATCACATGCACGGCATCCGGCGATATGGAGATGTTATCAAGGTCTACAAACTCTACACGCAGACGCTGCGCAAGGCAGTACATCAGGTCGCGCTCGGACACATAGCCCATCTCGACCAGCAGGTCGCCTAACCGCTTTCCGGGATTGTTCTTTTGCTCAGCAAGCGCATTTGTGAGCTGTTCGTTTGTAATGTAGCCGCCCTCAAGCAACACCTGCCCGATGGGTAGATTCTTACGCTTTCCCGTCTGCTGCATGATCAGTCGTTCCCCTTTTCCCTAATATTTTACCGTTTGCCAAATAATCACTTCTATTATAAAATAAAGCTAGTACAGATTCAACAAAAATCCCCTTTTTTAGCCACCTACTCGTCACAACGATGAAAATAACGCAAAAGGAATGGTACGCAGATGTATCTTGATACTCCCTTGCTTCTTGCCCTTGCGGCTGTGTTGGGGCTTGTGTTCGGCAGCTTTTTGAATGTGTGTATCTGCCGCATCCCCAAAAAGGAGTCCATCGTCACGGGTTCCTCCCACTGCACCTCCTGCGGAGCACCCATCCTCGCCCGCGACCTGATTCCCGTTTTGAGCTATCTTGTTCTGCGCGGACGGTGCCGGGCGTGCAAGGCGCGCATCAGCATCCGGTATCCTCTTGTGGAGCTTGCAAACGCCCTTGCTTGGGTGGCTGTTTGCGCCCGATACGGGTTTTCCTTTGACAGCCTCATTTATTGTGCCCTGGTGTCCATGCTGCTTATAGTCGCTATGATTGACATTGACACCATGATTGTGCCGCCGCAAATGACCATTTCCATTCTGGTTCTCGGCGTCATTGGGCTGTTTTTAATAAAAGGCCCCACCCTTATTGAGCGCGGAATCGGTTTTCTCGTCGGGGGACTGCCCTTTTTACTGGTTGCACTTGCCTCAAAAGGCGGCATGGGCGGCGGCGACATCAAGCTTATGGCCGTATGCGGACTCTTGCTCGGCTGGAAGCTCATTTTGCTCTCTCAGCTTGTGGCAGTGGTGGCAGGCGGCATCTATGCAGCAATCCTTCTGCTTACAAAGCGTAAAAAAAAGGGGGCGGAGCTTGCGCTCGTGCCGTTTCTTGCTGGCGGGATGTTTGTGTGCATCCTATTCGGCAACCAGATGCTACAATGGTATCTTTCTAAGTTTTTTTAGCCCTATTCCTATTCAAAGCAAACGGACGCGTACGCGTCCGTTTTTTTGTGACGTATTTTGCTATATGACCGGTTTTTCGGTGTTGAGGTCATCCGCCATAACCTGCAGGCCGCTTTGCTTTAAGCGGCTTACCTTTCGCTGATTGATGCCAAGCCGTTTTGCCACCTGCTCCTGCGTCATTCCGCCAAAGAAGAGGGCCCTTATGACCCTGCGCTGCATCTCGCTGAGCTTGCCCAGCGCCTGATGAAGCATGATGCGGTCTTCTATGGGCAGGTGGAAGGAGGTGTACTGCAGGGTTTTGATGTTGGACACATCAATCTCATCTATGCTCACAAGGCCTGCGCGCATGACCTCCTGCACGCTTTTAACCGTTACCCCGAGCTCCTTTGCAATGCTCTCGGCGGTGGGAATCTCGCCGTGCTCCTTGACGGTGCGCTCGATGATGCGGTCAACCTTTGCCTGCAGCTCAATAATGCAGCCCGGGCGGCGGTAGCTTATCTCCTTGCGGACATAGTGGCGGATAGCGCTGATGATGCACTCGCTCGCCCAGGTGGAGAAGGATGTCCCCGCCCCCTCCTGATAGGTAGACAGCGCCTTTAATACGCCCTCCATGCCCGTTTGAAAGAGGTCATCCTTGCAGCAGCTGCCTCCATACAGGCTGGCAAAATGCCAAACCAAGGGGGCTGCAAGCTCGGTCACAAGCGCACAATTTTCCTCTGTTTTGCAGGCAAAATAGCGTTTTGCCGCAGTGTTAAGATCCATCTTGCACGCTCCCTTCCCCTTTCCCCTGTTACGGAGGCGTGATGAACTCCGAGCCGTCCGGCCGGTAGAACAGGATTTCCTTGTATGGGGTAGACTCCGTGCCCGAAATGGTGGCGGAATCGGCCAGCATATTGGGCAGGTAGATGTCCTTTGTGAGTGTAAACAGGTTTTCTGAGCTGCCTTCCCTTCTCACCGCAATCTCAACCTGAAGCACCTTGGTTTCGGGCTTTTTCTTGGAGAACGAAATATCGGTGATATACCCTGCGGTAATGCCCTGTGAGATTGCATCTGACCTTGCCGATTCCCCCTCTACATACAGCTCCAGCTGGCCGTTTCGGGCTATGTTGGAAGAAAGGACATAAAAGGTCTTTGCGTCGTCTGCATCATAGGTGCTGTCAGATATTGTCGACGGCGAGGCGGTATAATCGCGTAGCTCCAATACATCAGTGGAGTAGATACTGCCCTCGATATAGTCCATGATTACGTTTCCGATGGACTTTGCCTCGGCTATATTGCGTGTCTTTGCAAACATCGTAATAGTCGGCACAACAAACATGCCGATGGCAACAAGCAGGATGCTCAGCACTGCAATTGTGACAAGCAGTTCCATCAGGGTAAACCCTTCGTTGTTTCTAAGCGGTCGGGTCATCGCGCATCCGCTCCTCTCTTCCTTAAGTTTACGATGATGAGGTTGAGGATGAAGAAGAGGATTTCTCGTCAACATAGGCCTCAAGCGTTGCGCCCGTCTCCGGGTCCTGCGTCTGGATGACGACACCGGGGCCGGTAATGGTGGTGCCGTCGGAGAACTGGATGGTGATATCCTTAGACGAATCCGCTACCCCTGCGGGCAGGGAGGATGTACCCGTTTCCATGACACCTTCTATGAGGGTGGCCATCTCGGCCGTGCCGTGGTTAATCTGAACCGCCTTACCCTCCAGCTTAATGGCAGGCAGAAAGATACTCGCAAAGCCTAAGGCGAGGATAGCGAGAATCGCCATGCTGATAAGCAGCTCTATAAGGGTAAGGCCCTTGTTATTTAACGTTTTTGTGACATTCATAATTAGGCACTCCTTTAATAGGAAAAAAGCCTGTACGTTATGGGGCTTACGACACACCTGACTTCGGCTTGCCGGAGTAGTTGCCCACAACGGTAATGCCGCCGGAACCGCCGCCACCGCCGCCGCCACCGGGCAAGCCCGAATCCTTCGGCTCGATAAACGCAAGGTGGCACTGGGTGGAGCTTTCAAGCGTTGAGACGATAAGGCTCCCAGCAAAGTTTGCGTTGTTGGTTAATGTTACGGTTGATTTAGGCATAAAAACATATGCACATAGTGTCGCGCCGGAATCCCGAACATCGACCTTACACTCCGCTGATGCCAAAATTGTCATCTTGGGTGGGGTTGCAGTGGATAAATCAGGGTTCCAAGATGAAGCTCCCGTATCGAAATCAAAATCAATTCCCGATGTGTCCCCACATTTTGCCCCGTTTTTGATGTTAATGTTAACAACACCGATGCAGTAAACGTATACCTTATGCGAGCCTTCTACCCTCATGTTTTTGGTATGCTCAAAGTTATATGTGCCGGCCGGTAGCTTTATATGGATATCTCCTCCGGCAGCATCAGTGTCAAAGATTACTGCAGCATTACTGTAGTTTTGCAAATAGCTTGTCATCGACGACATAGAAGAGGGGGCAAACTCGATATTCCCCCTGATTGTTATCTTGCCCGGTTGTTTTAGGATTTTTGAACTGGTTGCCGCAGATTCAAATGAGATTCCGGCACCCGGTGTGGTGCTGATGGCGTCAATCTCGTCCTGGGTCATTTGAACCTTGGGAAAGGTTACATCCGAGGGAATCGGCTGTACCGCTTTTTTGCCGATGGGGGTGCCTGAAACAGGCCCGTTTACATAGTTGTAGCCTTTAATTCTGTCCGAGTTATCACTGCCACCGGTCAAACCAGAAAAATTGGCGCCGCCCCATGCGTAAAAACTGCCTGCAATCCCGTTGATTTGGCAGCTGCTGAAGGTCGCTTTTCCGTTTACATAGATGTTGCCGCCAACCTCTTCGCCCTTTGCATTCTTTGTCTTGCTGACCTTTAGCTGCCCGTTTCCGATGGTTGCATCGCCGTCGATAATCAGGTTGCCCTTTAGGTCGCCAATGTTGCCGACGGTAACCGGCTGAGACCCCTTTTGCATAAGAAAGATATCGCCGATATAGGTTCCCACGTTGCTGAAGGACGAGGGGGCGTTATTGCCTTTCGTCAGGTTTGCGAGCCCCTCAAAGGGGCTTGCTGCGTTGAGCTCTAAGATCGTGTAAAACGCCCGCTCTACGCCGTCGGCATTTGCCAGTGATGCAATCTGATAGTGCGTATCATCAAGCTTTGTCACGGTCAAATCATATTCGCCCAGCTGGGCGTCGACTGTTTTATCACTTGTGCCGAGTGCTGCGAGCTTTTCAAGCAGGGCCTTGGGGTCTGAATCGTTTTTGACATAGTCCACCGCCGCAAGCACCGCAGAGCGCGCAGTGAAATAAGCCTGCTGAGTCTGGTAGTCGGTTACCGCATTCTTGTGGGCGTTGGAAGATAGGGTGATAGCCGCCATACCAAAGACAAGCAGGAGAGCAAACACAATAATAACCAAAAGCAGGGTACTGCCTCTGTTTGGATTAGACTTCTCACAGGACATTTGGCATCCCCCTTTCGCAAGGTGATAGCCTGTGTTAGAAGAGCTGAGACTTGCCCGCGGGCACGTCAAACTCAAGATTCATCATATTATCTTCGTAGTATTTGGGAATGGAATAAACCTGCATCGTCACCGTTGCAGTCAAAACCCCTTTTACACCGGAATCGTCCTTGCGCCCCTCATACTCTATACCCGAAATCTGCAGTGTTCTGCCCGACTGCATCAAAAGGTCAATAAAATACATCAGGTTGTCGTAATAGCAGTCGGCAGTGACCGAGACGGTGTTGACATACACCATATCAATCGCGGGTGGCTCGGATGAGCCATTCTCGCTTGCTGCTGCGGGGATGGGCTCGCCGTTTATCTGACTGATGAGGTCATCGAGTGCAATGCGCAAGACCGGCACAACATCGGTGTAAGCGGATATGTACACAGAACCGCGGTCTCCGATTATGACCTGACTGTTGCGCAGTCCTGCCTCCTCGGTAAAGCCGAGCAACCACAGGCCCATCTGCTCCGACTCAAACGGAGGGAAGAAGCGGGCGGATTTTTGCTCGCCGACCTTTCTCGCCTCATCTACCTTTTCTTCCACTGTGGAGTTAGACAGTACAAGCGTCTGCATCTCAAGCCGTTTTGTCTCAAGCTCGGAGAGTGTGGAGACGTTGCTTGTGTAGTTTTCTGCCGCCGGCATAAAGATAAACCGTACCGGCAGTACCCAAACAAGGACAAGCACCAGTATCAAAAGAAGGATTTGCTCCCTTTTTGCAAGCTTCATGTGCGAATCATCCCTTCCATCCCATATACGGGATAAAGTACCGATAGATTAAGCGGGTTATTTCTTATCACCCGACATATATTTGCCGCTGACGCGAAACGACACTACACCTTCTGGCGACACTGTGTAGCCGTTATAGACAATACCGTTCATAGCGCCGGTATCCCGCAGCGCATTCACAAAGGTATTGGGGGTCTCCTCGCTCTTGGATTCGCATTCCATGACGATATCTCCCCACTCCATGGTGAACTGAACCACCTTCATATCGCTCGGCATGCACTTCGCAATCTGCAAAAAGCCGGAGGAATCGATAACCGGCAGGGTGTAATACCGCGCATAGGCCTGCTCGGTGATGGAGCCGTATTGCTCGTAAAGACCTGCGAGGGACTGCTTATAAAGGGTATCCTCTGCAAGCTTTTTGTTGTTCTCGTTGGTCAGGTAGGAGCGTGTGTCTTCAATGCTGCCAAGAATCACCTTGTTGGTTGCATGAATCAAAAGACCGAAACCGGCCTCTACTGCAATCGAGAGGATAACGAGAACCGACAACACAATCACCACAGGGGAGACCGATTCTTTTACCCTGATCTCCTTTAGACCCGAATAAAAGTTAATATCCTTTTGCATGCTGACCTCCATCTCGCCGAAATGCGGCGATACAAATGCTTTTGCAAATTTGCCCGGGTTTTTTATCGCCTTGCGATTGCCCCGATGGCATTGAGATACGGCGTAATCTCTATCCCTGCAGGACAGCTGACACTGACAAGCTTATCGATGCGCTGCACGGAAAGATCAAGCACCGACGCAAGGTATGCATCCATTCCCTTGAGCATCGACATGCCGCCGCAAAGCAGGACGGTCTGCACCGGAGAGGGCAGTCTGCGCGAAATGGCAAACTGCAGCATGCGCTGCAATTCCTGCGATAGGTACTGCAGCAGCATAGAGGACGCCTGTGCAATGCGCGCATCCTGTTCCAGAGCTTCAGGCGAAAGGTCAACGCCCTGTGTAACCTGATCGATGGTATCAAATCCATCCAGCCTCTGCATGGCGTCAAAGAACTCGTCGCAGGGGGCCTTGATGCAGCGGGTAAACAGCAGGGTTTTTCCGCTGTAGAGGTAGATATGTACAATGTGTGCGCCCATTTCGCACACGATATAGCTTTGGTCGCCAAGCTGTGTATCGTTTACCACTGCGCTGCGCAAGAGCTTTGACAATGCACTGGGGTGCATCTGCAGTGAACCCGGCTTTTTGCGCAACAGATTAGTGAGGTCCAGATACTGTTTTGCCATCTCTTTTGGCATGCCGGAGGCAGTCACCTTCTGCAGCTGGGGAGAATCAGGCACAGGCTCTAAACTGGGCAGGTAATCCACCGCGTAGCCCTCGCCGCCCGTCAGCTGCTGGTACATCTCGTTCTGCACAATAGGCGCAAGGCGCTTGTGGTCTACACGCGGCACCGTAAGCTCACGGTGCAAAATCTCGGTGCTGCCCACCGTAAAGTTCAATGTTTTGGCGGTAAAATGCTCATTTGCCAAGCAAGTGCGGATGACGTTTGCCACATCATTAAGCATGAGCAGGTTGCCGTCCTTGACCGCACCTTCGGGCGTCTGTACAGTGGCTGCGCGGCGAACCGTTACGCCGTTGCCTGCAGGCACGCCCTCCACAATCTTAATTGCTCTGCTTCCAACATCGATTGAAAGTATCACGCAAAACCTTCCCCCTTGCGATGTCTGTTTTTACAGCCCTGCCACAGCCTGGTATGCGGACATCATCGGTAAAACAACCGACAGAATAATAAATCCTATCACAATACCCAGTGCAACAATCATAACGGGTTCAATGGATGCAACCATCGCGGAGATGGCGGCATCCGCCTCATCGTCATAAAAGGCTGCGGTCTTTAGCAAAATATCATCCAGCGCACCGGATTCCTCACCAACTGATACCATGGAGGAGAACATGGGCGGAAATACGTTAATCTTTTCTATGACCGTCGACAGCGCAAGGCCCTTGCGCACATCCTCAATGGCATTTTCCATATACATATCAAGCACCGCGTTGCCGACTACACGCGTGGAAATCTCCATTGCCGTAATCAGCGACATACCGCTTGCAAACAGGGTGGAAAGCGAACGCGAAAAGCGGGCGGTGATAATCGTCTTTTGCAGCTTGCCAAAAAAGGGCACCTTCAACAGCACACCGGAAATCAGGCGTCTTCCCTGTTTAGACCTCCATGCTGCAATGAACACGGCTACGATACCGACTACAAAGAGGATGATGAGAATCCACTTTTCCTGCACAAAGGTGCTTAAAGCAAGCAGGAACTTTGTAATGCCAGGCAGCTCGGCGTTCATCGATTCAAACATCGTAAAGAACTTCGGGATAACAAAGCCAAGCAGAACAAGCAGTACCGCGATGCCGGTAACAATCAGTGCAATCGGGTAGATCATCGCATTGACTACCTTGCTCTTGAGCTTGTGCTCCTTTTCAAAGTGGTCTGCCATGCGCGACATAATGGTGTCCAGCGAGCCGCTCATCTCGCCCGATTCCACCATATTGACAAGCAGGGACGGAAATGACCCCTGCTGCTTTAGGGCAACCGAAAGGGCAAGTCCCTTTTGCACACCCTCATACACGCCCATCAGGGCATCGCGCGTTTTGCGCTTTACCGCCTGACGGTACAGGGTGTCCAGGCACTTGATAACGGTAAGGCCGGCATTGAGCATGGTGGAGAACTGCCGGCAGATCAGTGCAAGCTCTCGGGTAGAAAGCTTTGAACTGCCAAGGCTGCGCTGGGCGGTTAACGCATCCGGGCGTGTCTCGCTATATGTAATGCAGTATTCGCCGCGCTGCTTGAGCTTAGCAAGCAAATCGGCGGGGTTGTCCGCTTCTGCAAGGCTTTGTATGACTGAGCCGTCGAGTTTTTGAGCCTGGTACCGATAGGTTGGCACGCAACCATCCCTCCCGCTATGTCCCAAAAGACATATTCTACAGTTTGTCCGAAAAAATTGAAAACGTTTTCGTTAGTTTATTACAAATGTCTTTACCTAATTGTAGCATAATAACTTATTATTTCAATATTTTTTTGAATGAACATGGTTATCTTGTTAATATTGCACTTATCACACAATAACATTCTATCCATTTTTTACTAATTCAGTGGTTAAATTCGATCTTGTTCTACGAAAACTCTCAAGTGTTTTTCGTTTGCCCGTCAATATTAGTGATTGAAAAGAAGCAAAAACGCATTTTCATAGCGGTCAAATATCACTTTCATTTTGGGTTGCAATAAAGTGCAAAACCCATCCGCAAGCATACGCTTGAGATGGGTGCAGTATTACTTAGATAGGTTGTCCTGTTTCAAGAAGATGAGACAATACCGAAAGCACATACAAAGGGGCCGTTTCCGCGCGCAAAATCCGTGCGCCGAGCGTGACATGCACAAGGCCCATGCTGACTGCCTGATCTGCTTCCTCGGGCGAAAACCCGCCCTCGCTTCCGGTCATAACCGCTATGGTGCCGCTATGCTGTGGCGAAACGACCTTCGAGATTTTCTCCCCGCCCTTTTCATAGCACAGCATGGAGACCGAGCACTCTTTCATACACCCGAGCGCGGTTTGATAGTCGACCATATCGTGCACAACCGGCACGATGCCGCGTCCGCACTGCTTGGCGGCCTCCAGTGCAATCCTGCACAGGCGGTCGGTGCGTTTTGCCATGCTCTTTTGGTCGGGCCTTGAGATACAGCGCGAGGTAATCACCGGCGTGATGTCGTAAGCGCCGAGCTCCACTGCTTTTTGCACAATCTGCTCGAGCTTATCGCCCTTTGGCATGGCGACGTACAGCGAGACTGCGCAGGGCAGCTCCGCCGTGTTCGGCATAATCCTCTCTATCTCCACAACCACTTCATCGGGCCCGATGCTTGTTATCCGGCCGTGGTGGTCCATGCGGTTGCGGTCGCAGAGCACAAGCTGTTCGCCGACCCGCATGCGCAGTGATTTTGCAGCATGGGCAGCATCTTCACCGGTCAGGGATGCGGTATTCCCCGTTATGCTGTCTACAAAAAACCTAGGCATACCTAGCCCCCTCAAAAAATCGAAACAGGGTTAAATTCAACCCTTGTGGTGGAGTACAATCGCAACCCAGTCCTGCTTTTCGTACTGGGCAATCGGCTCAAGGTCGTGTGTTCTCAGGGCCTCGATGACCTCCTGTGCGCGCTGGTCCAGTATGCCGGAGCAGATGAGAAATCCATCTTTAGCAAGTACAGACGCAAGTAGGCTCCCCATCGCGATGATGACATCGGCAACGATGTTCGCCGCCACAATATCGTATCGCTTTGCACAGACCATGCCTGCCGCCGCCGAATCCTCGAGGACGTTTGCACACAGGCCCATAAAGCGGTCATCGCCAAAGCCGTTCTTTTGCACGTTCTCTTTTGCGATGTGCACAGCGCCTTCATCGATATCCACCGCGAGCACATCGCGCGCACCCAGTAAGAGGGCAGCAACGCTCAGGATGCCGCTGCCGCAGCCCATATCAAGAACATGCGCGTCAGGCTGAACCAAGCGCTCAAGCTGCTCGATGCACAGCTGGGTGGTCTGGTGGCCGCCGGTGCCAAAGCTGGAGGACGGGTCGATGCGCAAGACGATGCGGTCGTTTTCCTCCTCGTACTGCTCCCACGAGGGGCAGATGACAAACCGCTCGCCGACCTTAATCGGCTTAAAGTATTGCTTCCAGTTGTTTGCCCAGTCCTCCTCGCGGATGCCGCACAGCTCGATGGATAGGCTGCCGTACTCTTGCTGCGTATCCGCCTCGCGCAGGGCTGCCAAAGCCGACTTGATGTCAGCGAGCATATCCCGCCCCTGGGCGTTATCGGCAAGGTAAACCGAAACACTCGACGGAACATCCTTTAGCCGCATAAGGTCTTCATCTACATAGTCCCAATGCGGGGTGACTTCAGATAAGAAACGCTCAAAGTCCTGTGCGTCCTCCACCTCAAAGCCGGTGATGCCAAGGCAGAGCAATGCACCGGTCACAGCCTCTATGCCCGGTGCGGTAGTGGTGATTTTCACCTTCGTAAAGTCCATGTCGTTCTCCTTTTCATGTACTTATACGCTATATTCTTTGACAAATCTAAAGCAGATAATCGCATAGGTCAGCAGGGGTTTGCGCCAAAAATACCGGATGATAGGAAGCCAGCTCCTCATACGGGCCGTAACCCCAAAGGACACCGATGGCATCCATTCCCGTCTCGGCAGCACCCTCCATATCGTGCAGGCGGTCGCCTATCATCACACAGGTCTTGCGGTCTGCACCGCTTAAAGACAGCACCCACTCAATGACGTCCTGCTTGCTTGACCGCGTATCGTCAGGTGTTGCGCCGCCTATCACATCGAAGTATTTTGCAATGCCGTGATAGGCTAGTGTATCCTGCGCAAGCTGTTCCATTTTGGATGTCGCAACCAGCAGGCGTTTTCCGTTTTTCTTCAGGCGCTCGAGTGCCTCGGGAATCCCTTCAAACGGGTCGCTCATCTTCCAGCCTGTCGTTAAATAAAGCTCGCGATAGTATTTGACCGCGAGCATGACATCTTCCTGGGTGTCTACAAATCGCTTAAAGCTGTGGGTAAGCGGCGGGCCGATAACCGTGTTATAGTCAAAATCGTCGGGCAGGTCTATCGGGTAGCCGTCCTTTTTCATGCAGCTAATCGCATGCATAAAGCACTGCATGATGCCGGGCTTGGAGTGAATCAGGGTGCCGTCCAGATCAAACAGCAGGGTATCGTATCGTTTGTTCATCATATACTCCGTTTCAAAATATTGCGGCAATGGTTGCTACGTCATCGATAATAGCGCAGGGCTGCGCGCCGCTTGGCTCGCTTTCTGCGGTAGTAGGCCTGTACAATGATACGCAAAAGCATAAAGGCCGCCACTAGTCCGCCTAAAATCGATGCCACAATCACAAGCACCCGAGAGGTATTGGACTTTTTAACCTCTATCGGTTCAATGGTTGCAACGACCTCGGTCGCGCTGAGTACATCCATCTGCTCGTCCAAGACCACCTCGCAGGTCAGGGGCATCGAGAAGATTTCGGTTTCGGATCCTCCCTCGCGCATGATGCTAAAGCACGCCTGCGGGGCAATCTCCTCATCCCTTGTGTAGCTGACCTTGGTATTGTAGGAGATGTCGATGTCCTTTTCTGTCACGCCCTCGGGCACATACAAATTAAGGCTTATTGTCTGCTCGGGCAGGCGCGCAACACCGACAACGCTTTCCCCCTCGATGATGGGGATGTTCTTGATGTGGTCTATCTCAGCGCTGACTGTGATGGTATCAAGATTATCAAAACAGTAGTCAAACAGCTTTTTGGTGTCCTTGTATTTCTCCCACTTGGTTCTTGAGTTCAACACAACGCAGATGAGCTCTCTGCCGTCGCGTTCTGCCACTGTAACTGCGGTGTGGTTGGCCTGCGGCGTCCAGCCGAGCTTGCCGCCCCACGCGCCCTTATACTGGTAGCGGGAGTACACAATCATATGGTGCTGGGTGCCGAACATCCTTGACTGCGGCTGCTTATTGGTGGGCTGCATGGTGTACTCGACAGTGCCGAACACCTCGCGAAAGCCCTCCACCGAGAGCGCATACCGAGTAATCATCGCCATATCATAGGCGGTGGTGTAGTGGTTATCGTCCTCAAGTCCGTTTGCGTTTGTAAAGTTTGAGTGATAGGCACCCGCTTTTTGCGCCGTCTTATTCATAAGGGCACAAAACATCTCGATTGACCCGCCGATGTGCTCGGCGAGGCCGTTTGCGGCATCGTTTGCGGATGCAAGCATGGTGGCCATCATTGCATCCATGACCGAAAGCTCCTCGCCCTCTGTGAGGGCAATATGGGTGCTTGACCGCGAAACGCTCGATACCGCCTCTTTGCTCATCACCAGCTTGTCCGTAAGCTCTCCGCGCTCAAGCGCAAGGGCTACGGTCAAAATCTTGGTGATACTCGCGGGGTATTCCCTTTTATTCATGTTTTTCTCTAACAGAACCTGTCCGGTCGCTGCATCGATGACGACATATGCGTCGGAATAGGTATCAAACTGCTTTTGCACTACCGCGTTATGTGTTTGTTCGGCATATACAGATGTGCACAACAAAAGCATCAGCACTACTGCTAAAAATCCTGCCAGTGCCCTTCTCACAGTGATAGCTGCCTCCCACATCGAAATCCCTGCGCATTTTCGCAAGGTAGAATATCAAACGGTAAACCAAAAAAGAGTTCTTTACCTGTATTATGATAAGTACACTCAAGTTCAGACACTTGTTAACAAAAAAGTAACAATGCAAAAAGCTGTTCGGCGCACTTATCTTTTTATTATAGCAACGATGAAGCGACCAATAAACAGGCTAAATGTTAACAATAGAGGTCGCCGTAATGTTTACAAAGGCTGCTAAAACTCTATGTATTCACCCGACTCGGCTTGTTCAATTGCGTCCGCATCATAGTCAACCAGGTCGTCCTCACCATAGGTATCATCCGCATCCGGCTCTTTGACCTTGAACTGATTGACCAAATCCTTGAGCACCTGAGCCTGACTGCTGAGCTCCTCGGACGCAGCGGCACTCTCCTCCGCTGTTGCGGAGTTGGTCTGCACAACAGCAGAAATCTGCTCAAGGCCCTGAGTAATCTGGATGACGGCACTTGCTTGAGCATCCGATGCGCGTGTAATCTCATCCATTAGACGGCTGCTCTCCTCCGCCTTATCCTTGATGCTGACAAGCTTTTCTGCGGTCTGCTGGGCCATACCAACACCGTTCTTAACGGCAGCAACCGAGCTTTCGATAAGCTCTGTGGTATTTTTTGCGGCCTCTGCGCTCTTTGCGGCAAGGTTGCGCACCTCATCCGCTACTACCGCAAAGCCCTTGCCTGCAGCGCCCGCACGCGCCGCCTCGACCGCTGCATTGAGCGCCAGAATATTGGTCTGGAAGGCGATGTCTTCGATGGCCCTGATGATCTTGCCGATCTCGCCGGTTGTTGCGCTTATCTCGTTCATTGCCGCAACAAGGGACTGCATCTTTTCATTGCCGCGTTCAATCTCTTCTTTGGTCTCGCTCACCTGACGGTTGGTCAGCTGGGCATTCTCGGCGTTGGCTCGAATCTGCTTGGAAATCTCCTCCACGGTGGAAGAGAGCTCCTCAATGGCACTGGCCTGCTCGGCAGCACCCTGACTGAGCGCCTGCGCACCGCCAGAAACCTGTCCGGAACCGCTTGCCACCTGCTCGGCAGCGTTGCTGATTTCAATCATGGTGCGGTTAAGCGAAGCGGCAATACCAAGTATGGAATCCTTGATTCGGGAAAAATCTCCAATAAAGTCCGTATCTACCTTGATGGTGAAATCGCCATCTGCAAGCTCGCCAAGTATGTCATCGATGGTCTGGATATAGCCCTTGAGGGTTGTTGACATCACGTTCATGCTCTGCGCAAGCCTGCCGAGCTCATCGCGCGACTTGTACCCGATCTCGACCTCAAGGTTGCCCTGGGCCATCTGCTCTGCCGCAGCCTCAATCTCCTTGATGGGACGGGTCAGGCCGCGAGTAATGTTAAGCCAGAAGAACATAAGTATCAGCAGCGAAACCAAAGCAATAATTGAAATCGAGTACATCAGAATTTTCTGCACATCACTGCTCTTTTGATAGGCTGTATCGGCCTGAACCTTTGCCGCCGCCGTAATCTCATCTAGGACCTCTCTTGCCTCCTCGATAGGACCGGCATAGTTGTTGTTGAACACGATGATTGCACTGCTGTTGTTCTGACTCATTGACATATCATAAATCTGATTGGTGGTAGTCAACAGCGCTTCAAACTGTTTCTTAAAGGACTGCACCAGCTCCGGCTGGTCGCTGAGCTGCTCAAGGATGGGCAGCTGCTCCTGCATCTCCTGCAGGGCAGCCTTACAGTTTTTGAGGTATTTGTCGGTCAATGCTTCACCGGTTGTGGTAAAGGACCGAACTAAGTATTTTTCAGCGGTTTGGAAGTTTCTCTGCATATCAACGGAGGTTTCCACCACGCGGTATGCAGACTCATAGAAACTGTCATACTGGGCCATGATGACTTTAATCCCCATGAAAGCCCCAACAATCGTACCACAGAATAAAATAAGAATTACTCCGAATGCGATAATTAGTTTAAATGAAATCTTTAGATTTTTCAGCATTGCATTTTTAAGTCCTTTCCTGAAATGTTGAATATGTCTGCAAAGACCAAATGAAGGCATCAGGTCTTTGCTGGCTACTATGGTTGGTAAAGCAATGAGTGATTTGTAGATAACAGCCAGTAATATCCACGGTATAAGGATTAATTAACTAATATTATATCAGCAATATTGCCAGTCTTCAACAAAGGAACTTGTTATTTTTGCTGCTAATACGGCACGATATGATGTTTATACATTAACAAGCAAATCAAAAATTTCCCCGCAGTGCAAGGCTGCGGAAGAAAACGTTTGGTTTTGTCAAAAACATTTGTATTTTAAAGTTGTAAAGCAAGCTTTTATATTATACCAATAAAAAATACAAATTTCAACTCGATTTTTTGTCAAAATACCCAATACCGACTGTCTGATGCAAGATTTTTATCATTCAATTTATCAAAACAATCACCCGTGCGCATTCGCGCACGGGTGATGTTTATCGATAAGCAATATAAAAATACATACTATTTTGGATGTTTAGTCTGGGTGTCTCCCCATCAAGGGGTGCAACAGAGGGGTTATACACCCAAAAGCCCTCGTCCGATAAGGTTACGCCCTTGGACGCTCCCGCCTCGGTAGCAAAGGCGAACCTAAGTTGCACATCCGAGGATGATACGTTAATGGGCGCCTTTGATGCAATGCACACAATCAGCGCACTCGGCCGAAAGCCAAGCTGGATGGCCCGCTCGGCAGTGCCGTCGCCGGTGTAGGAGCCTGTTACAAAGGGTGCATCCCACCTAGCGCGCTCTGCCTCGGTAACATGGGCGACATGATCGGCGATATGCCCAGCCACAGCCGCATCGATGCGCTCGTTATCCTCGTTAAAATCGGTTCGCTTGGGCTTGTCGGAGCCTAGCCAGCGATTAAGTCCCAGATGCTCGGTTTTATAGGTGCTCGGCAAAAGGGTTCCCTCCTTTATGGTGTCGTGAGTTCCATTTCATCCCATGACTTTTCCTCTGCGTCAAGGGCGGCGAAGTCCAAATCACGCGTTTCAAACGCATCCCATGTGACGATGCCGATATCAAGCACGACCTTCACATGGGCGGGCAGAATGCCTTCTACGCGTTCGAGCACCTGCTCGTAGGTGTGCAGCATTCCGCTTGAGCCGGATACCGTAACCGTCACGGTCATTGACGCAGGGTCTTCCTGCAGTGAGCAGTCAAGCCCGTACGCTCGGTGGTCGACCAGCTAAGCCCCAGCAGGAAGGGCGGCAGGCCGGTTTTTGCCACAATCTGCTCGAGCATCTGGCGCACCGGCACCTGTGAGTCGATAATCTGGTTATCCGCCCCGATGACCTTGATGTCCACATCCCCCACTGCAATAAAGTCGCGCACCTTACCGCCCGAGGCACTCATTGATGCACTCCATTCCTTTGCAATCTGCATCGCCCGCTCCTTGGCATATGCCTTGTCGGGCGCGCCCTCGCCGGGGCGGTAGGTTACGGCAAACCGCAGGTTGCCCATGCGCTCGAAGTTCTGTCCGATGCTCTTATAAATCTGCAGCAGGACTGAGCACACAAATGGTAGGCTACGCAGCAGCGAGACCCCCTTTACCTCCCCGCACCGCGGAGAGAGCGCCGTGTGCATGACAAGCTCAGGATATAAAACCGGCACCGCCTTTGCCCCTCGGCGCACACAGATTTCGCTCTGCAGCGTGCGCTCGCTTCTGCGTATCTCCAGATTATCAAGCGGCGCGTTGTACAAAAGCGCGATGCGCTGCCTGTCGCGGTCAAGGACAATCTCCCCCACCGCGTTGCCGTAACACAAGAGGGAATCAAGATACGCCCACACAAACGCATCAATGCCATTTCCCCCGCCTGCAACGGGAACCGACTCAAACAGCTCGCGGAGGGCTGCATCCGCCTGCGCATCACCGCAGTCGGGCACAAACGACCCCACCAGACGTACAATCTTGTTGATCGCCGCGTCCACCACCGGTACCGCTTCGCGGATTGCGTCATACAGGGCGTTTTCCTGCGTATGCAGCGAAAAGCCGCCATCAAGCATCCCAAAAGTCGGAGCGATCTCACGAGCGGTCTGCACCACGGCAGCTTCCCGCTCTTTTTTGCCAAACAGCCCCATGCGCTACCCCCTTTCTAATCTATAAATCTCGACAATTACCGGTCGGCGCTCATCACAAAGAACCCGTCGCCCTCGTCAGCCATGACTGTCGCCACAAAGTAGCGGATGTCATCCATTGCATGATCGTGCTCCTTGACCGGAAGGTCCCGCACTCCCCCCTGCTCCCACGAGTAGAGGGCAAACTCGCTAATCGTCAAACAGCAGTCTCTTGCTGCGCAGCGCCTCGCATACGCTCCGAATCCCGTTCGCCACATCGTTCTTTGCCTTGATGACACGAAACCGCCCGTGACGGTGGATGGTCTGAATAAAACTTGCTGCGGATGGGTCGACAATTACTGCTTCGATGCAAAGGTCACCTGCAAGCTCTTCTAAAGCCGCATAGTGCTCCTCATCGGTCTTTTGAAACCCTTCCCGCCGCGAATCAAAGTAGTACTCCCGCATGCGGTGCCACACAGCACCGTCCCCTCCCCACAGGCCGAACGATGACGGATTCACCGTGCCGTAATCGCAGGAGATATAGTAGCGCGGGTAGGTATTCTGCGCTGGTCGTACGTGTTCTTCCTTACTAAACATCGGGTAAACAAGCCCCTCGGCTACTACCCAACGCCCCCTTACAAACCGCTCATAGAACACGCCCGAATAAAGCGCCTGATACCGCGCGAGCATCTCGGGAGAAAGCGACGGGTTGTCGGTCATCTCAAAATGCAGGTGCAATGCGTTCTTTTCCTTTGCCTTCTTAATCCACTCAGTGTAAAACCAGTGGTGGGGATGCTCGGGGTTGCAGTTAAAGAAGTACTTTGACCCCTCTACCGAGCACCGTGCAAGCGCCTGTTCCACAAACGAACGCGGCATCAGGGCTACCTCATCAAGTAAAACCCCTGCAAGCGTCATGCCCTGAATGAGGGCTGCACTGGATTCATCCCGTCCGCCGAACAGGTAAAAGCGGTTTGGCCGCCCCGCAAAGGTGATATCAACATAGCTTTTGCTTACCCGTTCACAACATCGAAAGCCAAGTTCCTGCAGGACTCCGATAAGCGGTGTTACCACGTTGCGCCGCAGGGAGGTTACGGTCTTTCCGCACAGGGCAAAGTCGCGTCCATTGAAGGCGTAAAAGGCCCAGGCCACAAACGAGATACTCAGGCACAGGGTCTTGCCGCTGCGCACTGCCCCGTCGCAGATGATGGCGTCTTTGTCCCGATAGGGGCTTTGGTAACTCCACCACGATAGAGCCGTCAGCTGCTTTGGCGTAAAAGGCATAAATGCGTTTGCCATCCTATCACCCCCAATCCCTTGCCGAGGTCTTTCATTCGTCCTCCTCATTCAGCCCCTTTAGGGCAAGTGCGCCCTGCTCGATTGCGCGATAGAACGGCGAGACCTCCTCCTCCGCCCTCTGTTCATCAAGCATCGCAAGCCGTTCTAGAGCTTTGAGCCGATCAAAGAACTTGATTTCAAACCCACCGCCCTTGGGGCGCTTTATTTCCGAGACGCAAAACAAGTCAAGCGACTGGGTGTCAATCTGCGATGGGTCCTCCGCGCACAGGAGTGTTACCGCATCCGCGATGCTGCCAAAGGCAAGCCGCTCAAGGCCAACACGGACACTCTTTGCACGCTTTTCATACTCTGCACACAGGGCAGCTATGCGCGCTGCTATGGCCTCGTTTTTCATAAGGCGGGCAGCGGTCTTTTCGGCAAACAGCGTGCCGTATCCCGCCCGGATTGCCGCCTCCCTTGCGTTTTGGGTGGCGACATAGTGCCAGCAAAACTGCTCCTCTTTTTCGCTGAGCTTTTTTGTGACATTGCTGCTCTCTTTACCCCCTTTTGCTTCTTACGCAAAAGTTCTTTGTCTACTACACAGCCGGAAAATCAAAAAGTTGCATAGTTTTTTGCAATCCAAAAATAAAAAGCCCTTTTCCGGGCAATATTTCCCGGGAAAGGGGCGTTTAATATTTCCGGCGGCAATCCTGACATTTAAGCTCCATTGCCGTTTTCCATGCAAATCAAAAAGGGAAGTCTCCTTATTTGGAAACTTCCCTTTTACATTTAATAAATGTGTACTGCGGTGATTACACCAGCTCGATGATCGCCATCTCGGCGGCATCGCCGCGGCGCGGGCCTGTCTTGATGATGCGGGTATAGCCGCCGTTGCGGTCAGCATACTTAGGCGCGATCTCATCAAACAGCTTCTTTACAACCGTCTCTTTGGTTACAAAGGCCATCACCTGACGCTTGGAGTGCAGATCCTGCGTCTTGCCGATGGTAATCATCTTCTCAGCCATGGCGCGAACCTCTTTTGCTCTTGTCACGGTGGTCTCAATCTTGCCGTTTTCCAGCAGATAGGTTACCATCGCGCGGAGCATCGCCCTTCTCTGGTCCGAGGGTCTGCCGAGTTTTCTTGTACCGGGCATCGAATTCACTCCTTACCCTGTTAATCCTGCCTTTTGTATGGCGAAAATTATCAGTTATTCTTCTTCTTTGCTTAGGTTAAATCCAAGAGCCTGAAGCTTCTGCACAACCTCTTCGAGCGACTTCTTGCCCAGGTTGCGCACCTTCATCATCTCTTCCTCGCTCTTGCTAATCAAATCCTGAACCGTGTTGATGCCTGCTCGCTTCAAGCAGTTGAAGGAACGAACAGACAGGTCAAGCTCCTCAATGGTCATCTCAAGGACCTTATCCATACCATTGTCACTCTTTTCGACCATTATCTCGGTATGATATGCCTCACCCGAGAGGTCTGCGAACAGATTGAGATGGTCGTTGAGGACCTTGGCAGCAAGAGATACGGCCTCTTTCGCAGTGATGGTTCCGTCAGTCCATACCTCTAGCGTAAGCTTATCATAGTCAGTAATCTGCCCTACACGGGTATTCTCAACGGTATAGTTAACCTTAAGCACCGGCGTGTAGATGCTATCCACCGGAATAACCCCGATGGAAGACTGCAGATTTTGCTTGTTGCGCTCCGCCGGCACATAGCCGCGTCCCCTGTCAAGGGTGATCTCCATATAGAGCTTTGCGCCCGCAGACAGTGTAGCGATGTGCATAGCGGGATCAAGGATCTCAACCTCGGAGTTTGCCTTTATGCTGCCTGCTGTTACCTCGCACTCGCCCTCGGCATCAATATACACCGTGGTGGGAGCGTCGCCGTAAAGCTTGGCTGCAAGCCCCTTAATATTGAGAATGATCTCTGTCACATCTTCCTTTACTCCGGGTACGGTCGAAAACTCGTGTTGAATCCCGTCAATCTTAACCGATGTGACGGCAACACCAGGAAGCGAGGAGAGCAGCACGCGCCTCAGACTGTTTCCCAGCGTCGTTCCGAAGCCACGCTCAAGCGGCTCCACAACGAACTTACCGTAAGAACCGTCCGATTGCAGGTCAATCGTGTCGATTTTTGGCTTTTCGATTTCTATCATCTAAAACCCTCCTATCAGGCAGCACGATAGCTGCCGGTTAATACGCTTTCCCTTGCCGATTTTACAGCTAGCCGATTATTTGGAGTAAAGCTCAACAATCAGATGCTCTGCAACATTGAGGTCAATATCCTCGCGGTTGGGCACACGTACATACTGTCCGGTCATTGCCTCACGGTTCACGCTCAGCCACTGGGGAACAGGTCTTGCACCGTTCTTCTCGGCAATTGCCTTGAACTTCTCACTCGACTTGCTCTTCTCCGCTACGGCAATCTCGTCGCCGACCTTGCACTGGTAGGAAGGAACGTTAACCTTCTTGCCGTTTACCTTGAAGTGACCGTGTGTAACAAGCTGTCTTGCCTCAGCACGAGAGCTTGCAAAGCCCAGACGATACACAATGTTATCAAGACGGTTTTCCAGAATGCGAAGCAGGTTTTCACCAGTGATACCCTGACGGCGCTCTGCCAAATCAAAGTACTTCTCGAACTGGCCCTCCAATACGCCGTAGTAGCGTCTTGCAGTCTGCTTTGCACGCAGCTGAATGCCGTACTCCGAGGTCTTCTTGCGGCCCTGGCCATGCTGACCGGGTACATAAGAGCGGCGGCTGATCGAGCACTTGTCGGTATAGCAGCGCTCACCCTTTAAGAACAACTTCTGTCCCTCGCGGCGGCAAAGCTTGCACACAGATTCTGTATATCTTGCCATAATGGTTACACCTCCTGTCTTTCTTAATTAAACGCGTCTGCGTTTGGGGGGGCGGCAGCCGTTATGGGGAATGGGGGTAACATCCTTAATCATGCTTACCTCAAGCCCTGCGGACTGCAGCGCACGAATAGCGGCCTCACGACCCGAGCCGGGGCCTTTAACATAAACCTCTACAGACTTCAGTCCATGCTCCATTGCGGCACGTGCAGCGGTCTCGGCAGCGGACTGTGCAGCGAACGGAGTGCTCTTGCGGGAACCGCGAAAGCCAAGGCCGCCCGAGCTAGCCCACGAAATAGCGTTGCCCGCAACGTCTGTAATGGTGACGATGGTGTTGTTAAAGGTGGACTGAATATGAACGGCGCCGCGTTCAATGTTCTTACGCTCACGGCGTCTGCGGGGCGCGGCTTTTTTTACCGTTTGTTTTGCCATGAATCAAATCCTCCTACTTACTTCTTCTTGTTGGCAATGGTCTTGGCGGGGCCCTTACGGGTGCGCGCGTTGGTCTTGGTGCGCTGTCCCCTTACCGGAAGACCTCTGCGATGACGTAATCCGCGGTAGCAGCCGATTTCAGTCAGTCTCTTGATGTTCAGCGCAGTTTCACGCCGCAGGTCGCCTTCCACCACTAGATTCTTGTCGATATATTCGCGCAGCTTGGATACGTCGTCCTCGCTCAGGTCCTTAACCCGGATATCGGGGTTTACACCTGTAGCTGCGAGAATCTCCTTTGCCTTGGTACGGCCAATACCTAAAATATAGGTCAGGCCAATCTCGACCCGCTTTTCTCTGGGCAGGTCAACACCGGAAATACGCGCCATTTACTGTTGCACCTCCATTGTATTGGTTTAGCCCTGACGCTGCTTGTGCTTGGGATTATCGCAAATAACCATAATGCGGCCCTTGCGCTTAATGATCTTGCACTTTTCACAGATGGGCTTAACGGAAGGTCTTACTTTCATGTGAAATACCTCCTTGCTTACGCCGCATCTCGTATACGGCGTTTGCCTTGTGTATTAGCGTTACTTAGAGCGCCAAGTAATGCGCCCTTTGGTCAGATCGTACGGCGACATCTCAACCGTCACCTTGTCGCCGGGAAGGATACGAATAAAGTTCATGCGAAGCTTACCCGAGATATGCGCAAGTATCTTGTGCCCGTTTTGGAGCTCTACTTGAAACATTGCGTTGGGCAGCGCCTCTGTCACCGTACCCTCAACCTCGATTACGTCTTCTTTAGACAAGCTTGATACCTCCTTACCCGATGTTTTCCTCACTCGCGCCGTTATAGGCGGCCAGCACCTGTCGCAGCTGTCTGTTGGTCGTGATGGTCTGCGTCAAAACCTTTGCGTTTGTTTTCGCAAGGTGTTTTGCCTTTTTCCTCTTTGGCCTTTCAATAAGCCGCATCCTACCGTCCGCAAGATATGCGAACTGTTCGTCGGTGTCCAGCACAAGAAAGAAGCGTCCGCAGTCGCGTCCGGCGATCGATTTAACGATCATGCCCTTTTCAATCAGCAATTCGCATCCTCCTTGTCAGGGGGTGGTGAGGATAACCGGGCCATCGGAGGTCACGGCGATGGTGTGTTCAAAATGCGCCGAAAGTCCTCCGTCAACGGTAACCACCGTCCACCGGTCGGAGAGCTCCTTTACGTCCGCACCTTTTTCGTTAATCATCGGTTCTATGGCGAGGGTCATGCCCGGAACAAGACGAACCCCTCTGCCCGGCTTGCCGTAGTTCGGCACATCGGGCGCCTCATGCAAATCGCGGCCCACGCCGTGCCCAACATATCTGCGCACGACTGAGAACCCACGCGCCTCGCAGTAAGTCTGTACCGCATAACCGATATCTCCGATTCTCGCACCCGCAAGCGCCGCGCGAATGCCTTCATAGAGGCTTTCGCGGGTGGTGTCAAGCAAACGCTGTGCGGTTTGAGAGATGCTTCCTGCAGCAAAGGTCGCAGCGTTGTCGCCGTGGAAGCCTCCGATGCAGGCGCCGACATCGATGCTGACGATATCGCCCTCATGGATAAGCCGATCGGACGGAATGCCGTGAATCACCTCGTTGTTTATCGAGATGCACGCGCTTGCGGGGAATCCGCCGTAGCCGAGAAAGCTCGGCTTTGCCCCCGCAGCGGTGATGAACCGATGTATAATGCGGTCAATCTCCTTTGTAGTAACGCCCGGCTGTACTGCCTCGCCGCCCGCCTTGAGCGCGCCTGCCGAGATCTGGCAGGCCGTTCTCATTGCGTCTAGCTCGGTTTTGTTTTTTAGTACTATCATGTTCACAGCTCCAAAGCCTTCAGAACAAGAGCGGTGGTATCCGCCACTTCCTCCTGTCCCTCAACGATAAACAGTTTACCCTGTTTTTCGTAATACTCCTTGAGCGGCTCGGTCTGTTCGTGGTAAACTCGCAGACGCTCGCGAACCGTTTCGGGATGGTCATCCTTGCGGATAACCAGCTTACCATTGCACTTGTCGCAAACGCCCTCTGTTTTGGGGGGCTTATAGTCGAGATGATACGAAGCACCGCACGACTCGCATACCCGTCTGCCGGACATGCGATGCTCTATGCGCTCATCACTTACCTCGATGTCGATGACTTTATCCACCACAACGCCCATCCTGTCAAGCGCCTCGGCCTGGGCCAGCGTGCGGGGCATACCATCAAGGATGAACCCCTTCTCGCAGTCCTTTTGCGCCAAGCGCTCTTTAATGATGGAGATGATGACGTCATCCGGCACCAAAGCTCCCGACTCAATGTACTCCTTGGCCTTTTTACCCATCTCGGTGCCGTTTTTGACGGCCTCACGGATGATATTGCCGGTACTGATGGTGGGAATGCCCAGTTTCTCGCAAACGATCTCCGCCTGCGTTCCCTTGCCGGCGCCCGGAGCGCCGAGTAGGATTAGCTTCATACCATTATGCCTCCTGTCATTCTCGGCTCATGCGCACTATTCAAGGAAGCCCTTATAGTGGCGCATCATCATCTGGCTCTCCAGAGACTTCACTGTATCAAGCGCAACACCTACGACGATGATTAGAGATGTACCCGCGAGCGACACGCTCATACCGGTAATGGAACCGATCAGAATCGGAGCGGTTGCCACAATGCCCAGGAAGATAGCACCGATAAAGGTGATTCTGCCAACGACCTTCGCAATAAAGTCGGAAGTCGGCTTGCCGGGGCGAATACCGGGGATGCCGCCGCTGTTTTTACGCAGATTGTTCGCCATCTCAATGGGGTTGTACTGTATCGCTACATAGAAGTAGTTAAACGCGATTATCAAGAGGAAATACAGCACAGCGTAAACCCACGAGGTTGTCGTAAACGCATTAAGGAATTTCTCCCAAAACGAACCGGTCTTGGGTGTTACAAACATGCGGATGGTAGCAGGCAGTGCAAGGAATGAGCTTGCAAAGATTACGGGGAGAACGCCCGACATATTTACCTTAATCGGAATATGGGTGCTCTGTCCGCCGTACATCTTGCGGCCTACTACACGCTTAGCATACTGCACAGGCAGGCGGCGCTCTGCGTTTGTCATAAAGACAATCAGGAAGACGGTCGCCACAAGGAAAACCACTGTGAGCGGTGCATAGAAGTAATACTGGTATGCGCCCTGCTGCGCGAGCTTAATAGCCTGAACAATAATGGCTACTTCGTTGGGGAGTCTTGCAATAATATTGGCAAAAATCAAGAACGAAATACCGTTGCCAAGGCCTTTTTCTGTAATCAGGTTGCCCATCCACATGGCAAACATTGCACCGCCGGTGAATACAGCCACAAGAGCGATTGCAGTCAGCACACCAGCAAATCCTGTGGTGTACATAACAGCGCCCTGCTGGTTGCGCAGAACCAGATAGTAGCCGAACGCCTGCACAATGGCAAGCACCACCGTTGCAATCTTGGTAATTCTGTTGAGCTTCTTTCTGCCTTCCTCACCCTCTTTGGAAAGACGTTCGAGTGCGGGAATGGCAATGGTCAGAAGCTGAATAATAATCTGAGCGTTAATGTAGGGGAATACGCCCAGCGCGAGAATGGCTGCGTCACCGAACGCACCACCGCTGAGGGTGTTGAGGAATCCGAACGCCGTTCCCTCCGCGCTCATCTGAGCGAGCTTGGAAGGATCAAGGAACGGACCCGGCACCACGCAGCCAATGCGGTAGAGCGCCAAAATAAGCAGAGTGAATAGGATCTTTTTCCTTAAGTCGTCAATCTTCCATGCGTTGCGTAAGGTCTCAAACATCCTATATCACCTCGGCCTTTCCGCCGGCCTTTTCGATCTTCTCCTTTGCGGAGTCAGAAAAAGCGGTGGCTTTGACGGTGAGCTTCTTTGTTAATTCACCGTCCCCGAGAATCTTCACACCATCAAGCGTCTTCTTCAGAAGTCCTGCTTCCTTAATCGCTGCAGCATCCACTACAGCTCCGTCCTCGAATCTCTCTAAGTCGGAAACGTTAATGGTGGCATACTTGGTTGCAAAGATATTGTTGAATCCCCTCTTGGGCAGGCGTCTTGCAAGCGGCATCTGACCGCCCTCAAAGCCGGGCCGTACTCCGCCGCCCGAGCGTGCGTTCTGACCCTTGTGACCCTTACCCGCGGTTTTGCCGTTACCCGAACCGGGGCCACGTCCCTTGCGGAACGCATCCTTCTTCGAGCCGGGCGCGGGGGAAAGCTCATGTAGTTTCATTTTACTCGCACCTCCTTGCTTTACGCTTCGGTTACCTCGACGAGGTGGGAAATCTTTGTGACCTTGCCCTTGGTCGCTTCATTCGCGGGCTGCTCGGTCATATCTCCAATTTTACGAAGGCCGAGCGAATATGCTGTGGCAATCTGATCGTCTTTTCTGCCGATAAGGCTTTTGACAAGCTTGATTTTAAGAGTTGCCATACTTACCCCTCTCCTTCCTTAGCCTAAAATCTCTTTCGCGCTCTTGCCGCGAATCGCAGCTACCTGCTCAACATCGCGCAGCGAAGCCAAACCTCTGATGGTGGCGTTTACTACGTTGCAGGGGTTGTTGGAGCGCAGGCACTTGGTACGGATGTCCTTGATACCTACTGTCTCAACAACGGCGCGAACGGGGCCGCCGGCGATAACACCGGTACCGGGAGCAGCGGGCTTCATGAGCACACGTCCAGCTCCGAATTCACCGATTACCTCGTGGGGGATGGTTGTGCCCTTGAGCGAAACCTTAATCAGGTTCTTTTTGGCATCCTCAATTCCCTTGCGGATAGCGTCGGGCACTTCAGAGGCCTTGCCAAGTCCGAAACCGACAATGCCGTTGCCATCGCCGACAACAACAAGTGCCGAAAACTTAAAGATGCGTCCGCCCTTAACGGTCTTGGCTACGCGGTTAATGGAAACGACCTTTTCTTTGAGGTCGAGTGTTGATGCGTCTATTCTAGCCAAAAGTATACCTCCTATCCTTTAGAACTTGAGGCCGCCTTCGCGGGCTCCTTCGGCCAGCTCTTTCACACGGCCGTGATAGATATATCCGCTTCTGTCAAACACAACAGACTCAATGCCCTTGCCGATAGCCTTCTTAGCAAGCAGCTCACCAATCTTGCGAGCGGCTTCCTTGTTGGCACCCAGACCTTCGAACTCTTTGTCGAGCGAGGAGGCAGCAGCAAGTGTTACGCCTGCAACATCATCGATAAGCTGGGCATAGATGTGTTTGGAAGAGCGGAATACGCTCAGGCGCGGGCGCTCAGCCGTGCCGCTAATCTTTGCGCGCACCCGGCGGTGCCTTTTAAGCCTTGCCTTATTGGAATCCGGCTTAGTTACCATGCTTATTCACCCTTTCTTACTTCTTGCCGCCTTTACCGGCCTTGCCTTCCTTGCGGATGATTACTTCGTTTGCGTACTTAATTCCCTTGCCCTTATAAGGCTCCGGCATACGCTTCTCACGAATTTCAGCGGCAAACTGTCCTACCGCCTGCTTGTCAGGTCCCATAACCACAATCTTGTTGGGGGCGGGTACCTCTACTGTAATGCCGTCAATCTCAGGCATGATTACCTGATGGGAGTAACCGAGGTTCATAACGAGGTTCTTGCCCTGCTTTGCAGCACGGTAACCTACGCCGTTAATCTCCAGTTCCTTTTTAAAGCCCTCGCTTACGCCGATGACCATGTTTGCAATCAGGGTTCTGGTCAGTCCGTGAAGGGACTTGTGCTCCTTGCTCTCGCTCGCGCGCGATACAGTCAACTTGCCGTCTGCAAGCTCAATCTTCATCGCGGGATGAAAGGAGTTTTCCAGCGTGCCCTTGGGCCCTTTTACGGTAACGGTACTGCCGTTAACCTTTACATCGACACCGCTTGGGATAGCGATCTCTTTTCTGCCTATACGAGACATTCGCCTTACACCTCCTTACCAAATATACGCAAGGACTTCTCCGCCTACCTTTTCGGCGCGTGCCTTTTTATCGGTCATAACGCCCTTGGATGTAGACATGATTGCAATACCGAGGCCTTTGAGTACTCTCGGCATGTCCTCGCAGCTGGTGTATATGCGCAGGCCGGGCTTGGATACCCTTCTGAGTCCTGTAATAACCGAGGACTTGTTCTCCCCATACTTGAGGACGATGCGGATAATGCCCTGCTTGCCGTCGTTAATTACCTGATAGTTCTTGATATAGCCCTCTTCAAGAAGGATCTGAGCGATCGACTTCTTCATGTTGGATGCGGGAATATCCACCGTGTCATGCTTTGCCGTGCATGCGTTGCGGATGCGCGTAAGCATATCGGCGATTGGATCGGTGATCTGCATACCTTCAACCTCCTTTACCTGGTACTTACCAGCTGGCTTTTTTCACGCCGGGAATCTCGCCCTTGTGTGCAAGCTCCCTAAAGCATATGCGGCAAATACCGAACTTGCGAAGGTAAGCGTGCGGTCTGCCACAGATTTTGCACCTGTTGTATGCTCTGGTAGAGAATTTAGGCGTTCTCTGTTGCTTTACTTTCATTGACGTTTTTGCCATGAAACTTCGAACCCTCCTTACTTCGCAAACGGAGCACCCAGCAGCGCAAGCAGCTCGCGGGCCTCCTCATCGGTCTTTGCGGTAGTGACAAAACAGATGTCCATGCCTCTGACCTTGTCGATCTTATCATAATCAATCTCAGGGAAAATGAGCTGCTCCCTCAGACCGAGCGAGTAGTTGCCACGTCCGTCGAACGAGTTTGCACTGATGCCGCGGAAGTCTCTTACGCGGGGCAGTGCAACATTAAACAGCTTATCAACGAATTCATACATGCGGTCCGAACGCAGAGTAACCTTTGCGCCGATGGGCATTCCTTCGCGCAGCTTGAAGTTTGCAACCGACTTTTTGGCTCTGCAAACAATCGCCTTCTGACCAGTGATCTTCCCGAGGTCGGCAATCACTGCATCCATCACCTTAGAGTTATCACGGGCTTCGCCGCAAGCAACGTTGATGACGACCTTTTCAAGCTTCGGAATCTGCATAACGCTTTTGTAGCCGAACTTCTTCATTAAAGCAGGGGCTACTTCGTTCTTGTAGTAGTCGTTAAGCCTTGCCATGATTATACCTCCTCACTTAAAAAGTCTCGCCGCAGCCCTTATTTTTGCACAGACGCATCTTCGAGCCATCCTCAAAGATCTTATGCGCAATCCTTGTGGGTTTGCCGCATTTGGGGCATACAAGCATCACCTTGCTCGCATAAAGCGGAGCCTCTACCTTTACAATGCCGCCCGCCTGACCCATCTGGCGCGGCTTTAAATGCTTGGTAGCAATGTTGCGTCCCTCAACAATAACCTTGCCCTCTTTCGGGCTTACCTCGAGCACCTTCCCCTTTTGGCCGCGGTCCTTGCCCGATATGATAACAACTGTGTCGCCTTTTTTGACGTGTAGCTTCATTTACAGGCACCTCCCATTACAGCACTTCGGGGGCAAGGCTCAGAATCTTCAGGTACTCGCGCTCGCGAAGCTCGCGTGCAACCGGCCCAAAGATACGGGTGCCCCTCGGGGTTTTATCATCTTTAATTATAACAGCGGCGTTCTCGTCAAAACGAATATAGCTGCCGTCGGCACGTCTAACGCCCTTTGCCGAACGAACGATAACCGCTTTAACAACGTCGCCCTTCTTTACAACGCCTCCGGGTGTAGCCTTCTTCACGGAAGCCACTACCACGTCGCCGATGTTGGCATATCTCCTGCGGGAGCCGCCCAACACGCGAATGCACATAAGCTCCTTGGCACCGGTGTTGTCGGCAACCTTGAGATAGGTCTGCATCTGTATCACAGTGCGTTCCTCCTTCCGGTTTCAAACTCAAACCGAGCAGTATTATTTAGCCTTCTCGATAATCTTGACAAGCCTCCATCTTTTGTCCTTGGAGAGAGGTCTTGTTTCCATTATCTCCACTCTGTCACCGACGGCGCAAGCGTTGTTCTCATCATGGGCCTTCAGTCTGACAGTGCGCTTGATAATCTTCTTATACAGCGGGTGTCTTACGTTGTCCTCAATAGCAACGACAATTGTCTTATCCATCTTATCGCTGACAACCTTGCCAACCCTGGTCTTTCTGAGGTTTCTTTCGCTCACCGCTTAATCCTCCCTTCCATGCTACTGCACACCCTTGTTTTCGTTCTGCTTGATGATGGTCTTGATGCGGGCAATATCACGTTTTACCGCTTTAATGCGCTGGGGGTTGTCAAGCTGATTTATGGCGTGCTGGAAGCGAAGGTTGAAGAGCTCGGCCTTGAGGTCTGTAAGCTTAGCATCCAGCTCGTTTTCGGATAGTTTGCGAATCTCTACAGCCTTCATTATTGCTCACCACCCCATCCTTCTCTTGTAATGAACTTGCATTTTACCGGCAGCTTGTGTGCTGCAAGGCGCATAGCCTCGCGGGCAACTTCCTCAGATACGCCACCGATTTCAAACATCACGCGGCCGGGCTTTACTACTGCTACCCAGTACTCGGGGCTACCTTTACCGGAACCCATTCGAGTTTCAGCGGGCTTCTGAGTAACCGGCTTGTGCGGGAAAATCTTTATCCAAACCTGACCACCGCGCTTAATGTAACGGGTCATTGCAATACGTGCAGCCTCGATCTGATTCGAGGTGATCCACGCGGGCTCAAGGGACTGTAAACCAAAATCACCGTTGGATACAGTGTTACCACGCATGGCCTTGCCCTTCATGCGTCCTCTTTGTACGCGGCGATATTTCACGCGCTTTGGCAGAAGCATTACCTAGCGCCTCCTTCCCTCCGGGGCCTTTTTACTTCATTTAAAACCTCGCCCCTGTAAATCCATACCTTGACGCCAATGCGTCCATAGGTTGTGTGCGCCTCGGCAAAACCGTAGTCAATGTCGGCGCGCAGCGTCTGCAGCGGGATGGTTCCCTCATGGTAATGCTCGGTACGCGCGATTTCCGCGCCACCCAAACGACCAGAGACGCTGGTCTTAATGCCCTTGGCGCCACGCTTCATGGCGTTGCCGATAGCAAGCTTGAGTGCGCGTCTAAAGGAAACGCGGCGCTCGAGCTGCGAGGCGATGTTTTCCGCCACAAGCTGTGCGTTCAAATCAGGCTGTTTTACCTCTACAATGTTGATGGCAACCGAAACCTTCTCGGACTTGCCCTTGTTGATGAGTTCCTCGCACTGCGCGCGGAGCTTATCAATGCCTGCGCCGCCCTTGCCGATTACCATGCCAGGCTTTGCGCAGTGAATATTGATTTTAACCTTGTTCGCGCTGCGCTCGATTTCGATGCGCGGAACGCCCGCCAGATACAGACTCTTCTTAAGGAACTTGCGCAGCTTGTAATCCTCCACGAGGATGTCGCCGAAAGCGTTGTCCTTAGCAAACCAGCGGGAATCCCAATCCTTAATTACACCGACTCTAAGTCCGTGTGGATGAACCTTCTGGCCCATAGTTTACCTCCTCTTTGCGCTTATTCCTTTTCCTTTACTGCGAGTGTTACGTGCGACGTCCTCTTTAACACGCGAAACGCTCTGCCCTGTGCCCTGGGTCTGATTCTCTTGAGTGTGGGGCCGGGGCAAACGAAGCACTCCGATACATAAAGGTTGTTTTTATCCATGCCGAAATTGTTCTCCGCATTGGCCATTGCCGACTTGAGCAGCTTAATCAGCGGTTCGCTTGCCGCCTTAGGCGTATTCTTCAGTACGGCCATTGCCACATCAGTGGGCTGGTTTCTGATAAGGTCCAGCACCGGTACAAACTTGCGAGGTGAAATTCGGACATGTTTCAAATAAGCTTTTGCTTCCATTTAATAAATCCTCCTTCCGCCCTTGCGTTACTTCTTGGTGGTTTTTGAGCCGGCATGGCCCTTAAACGTTCTGGTTGGGGCGAACTCTCCGAGCTTGTGACCCACCATATCCTCGGTGATATATACAGGCACATGCTTTCTGCCGTCATGCACCGCAATGGTATGCCCAACGAATTCCGGGAAGATGGTGGAGGCGCGGCTCCAGGTCTTGAGAACTTTCTTCTCTCCGGCTTCGTTCATGGCGATAACGCGCTTTAAGAGCACCGGTTGTACAAACGGTCCTTTCTTGACGCTTCTGCCCATTGTTCATCTGCCTCCTTTCGCAGCACCTTATTTCGCATTTCTGCGCTTGACAATGTACTTGTCGGTCTTGTTGTGCTTTGCTCTGGTCTTGTAGCCGAGCGCAGGCTTACCCCAAGGGGTAACAGGTCCGGGACGACCGATGGGGGAACGTCCCTCACCACCACCGTGCGGGTGGTCAACGGGGTTCATTACAGAACCGCGAACGGTGGGTCTCCAGCCCATGTGACGCTTACGACCGGCCTTACCGATGTTTACGTTCTCATGGTCTACGTTGCCGACCTGACCAACGGTTGCCATGCAGTTAACGGGCACCTTACGAAGCTCACCGGAAGGCAGACGGATGAGCGCATAGTCGCCCTCTTTTGCCATCAGCTGAGCCATGTTGCCGGCTGCTCTTGCAAGCTGGCCGCCTCTGCCCGCATGCAGCTCCACGTTGTGGATGAAGGTACCTACGGGGATGTTGGCAAGCGGAAGTGCGTTGCCGGGGATGATGTCCGCGTTGGGGCCCGACATAACGGTGCTGCCGACCTTCAGGCCATTGGGAGCGATGATGTAACGCTTCTCGCCGTCCTCATATTCGAGCAGGGCAATATGCGCCGAACGGTTGGGATCGTACTCCAGTGTGAGTACCTTTGCGGGGATATCAAACTTATCTCTCTTGAAATCGATAATGCGGTACTTTCTACGTACACCGCCGCCGCGATGGCGAACCGTGATGCGGCCGTAGCTGTTTCTGCCGGACTTCTTCTTGAGCGTTGTTAACAGGCTCTTCTCCGGCTCCACCTTCGAAAGCCCCGAGAAATCAGTCACCGTCATCTTGCGGCGGCCGGGGGTCGTAGGCTTATAGAACTTAATAGCCATTTCGGTTTCACTCTCCTTGTGTTTGGCTTTGCGAGACGCATCATTTTCGCGTCCCATACTATGCCTGCATTTCCTATCATGCAGCGCCGTTATCGGCGCAACGTCGCATGTTCTGCAACGCAGGAAAGCGGCTGCATGTCTTTATGATTAGATCATGCTCTCGAAGAACTCGATGGGCTTGCTCTTCTCAGTCAGGGTGACAATGGCCTTCTTCCACTTGGGAGTGTAGCCGGTGTGCAGACCCATTCTCTTAAAGCGGCCTCTCACGTTCATCGTGTTTACCTTTGCAACCTGAACGCCGAACAGCTTTTCTACCGCATCGGCAATCTCGATCTTGTTGGCATCACGGGCAACCTCAAAGGTGTATTTCTTCTCGGCTGCACCCGCCATACTCGCTTCCGTCACAATGGGGCGGATGACGATATCATGCGGGGTTCTCTCCATTATGCGTACACCTCCTCGATCTTTGCCACGGCATCCTTGGCAACGATGAACTTGTCATAGCCAAGAATATCGTAAACGTTGAGCGTGTTCACAAGCGCGGTTTTTACACCGGGGATGTTGCGCGCGCTCTTGATGAGATTCATATCGGTCTCGGGCATTACGATGAGCGCCTTTTTGGTAGCACCCAGCGCAGCCAGCATATTGACAACGCTCTTGGTCTTGATTTCGGAAAGGCTGATGCTGTCCACTACGATGAGGTTCTGCTCCAGCACCTTGCTCGAAAATGCAGACTTCATAGCAAGTCTCTTGACCTTCTTGTTAAGCGAATACCTGTAGTCGCGGGGCTTGGGACCCAGAGCCACGCCGCCGTGACGCCACTGCGGAGCGCGGATAGAACCCTGTCTTGCATGACCGGTACCCTTCTGTCTCCACGGCTTGCGTCCGCCGCCGCTTACCTCAGTACGGGTGAGGGTAGACTGTGTTCCCTGGCGCTGGTTGGCAAGATAGTTTACAACCGCCGCATGCATGACGCTCTTATTCGGCTCTATTCCAAATACGGCCTCAGAAAGCTCGATTTCGCCCTTCTGCTTGCCGGCCATATCATATACTGCAACCTTTGGCATTGTACTTCCTCCTTCCATTACGCCTTTTTCACGCTGCTTGTGATGTACACGATGCCGTTCTTCGGACCGGGTACCGCACCCTTGAGCGCAATGAGGTTGTTTTCTGCATCAATCTTCGCGATGACAAGGTTCTGAACCGTTACGGTCTCGTTACCCATGTGTCCGGCCATCTTCTTGCCCTTCATAACACGGGACGGCGAGCTGTTTGCGCCGATGGAGCCCGGATGACGGTGTACAGGGCCGGTACCGTGGGTTTCCTTCAGTCTGGCGGTGCCATGACGCTTTACGCTACCCTGGTAGCCCTTACCCTTGCTTGTACCCGAAACATCAACGTGGTCGCCCAGTTCAAAGACGTCAGCCTTGATGAGGTCGCCTTCGTTAATCGCTTCGGCATCGTCGAGACGAAATTCCTTCAGGTGCTTCTTGGGAGCTACGTCAGCTCTGTCAAAGTGACCCTTCATGGGCTTGTTGACATGCTTTAAAGACACATCGCCGAAGCCGACCTGAATTGCAGAGTAGCCGTCGTTTTCGAGGGTCTTCTTCTGCACTACAACGCAGGGACCTGCCTCAACGACGGTTACGGGGATGACGTTGCCGTTCTCGTCAAAGATCTGCGTCATACCCAGTTTTTTGCCGATGATTGCTTTTACCATTCTCTTAAACCTTCCTCCTACGGTTATTGGTTGAAAGCTCTGCTTCCAACATGACCTGCAACGAAAGACGTTATTTCGTCTTAACGCTAATCACGACCCAAATGATCGTTACAGCTTAAGCTCGATGTCTACGCCGGCAGGGAGTTCAAGATCCATCAGCACCTTTACCGTCTGGTTGGACGGACGCAGGATGTCGATGAGCCTTTTGTGGGTTCTCTGTTCAAACTGCTCGCGGCTATCCTTATACTTGTGAACCGCGCGCAGGATGGTGATGATCTCCCGCTCTGTGGGCAGCGGAATGGGACCCGATACCTGAGCGCCTGTGCGCTTTGCGGTCTCCACGATCTTCTCCGCGGCCTGGTCTACGAGCTGGTGCTCATACCCCTTGATTCTAACCCTGATTTTTTCCTTGACTGCCACTAACCATCGCCTCCTTGAGCTTTTGTTCCTAGTCCTCGGAGCGACGCTGTAAAAAACGGAACACCCAGCCGTGTGTATCGCGATTTGGCATTTAAAAATCCGGAAAACTTGACGTGCAAGTTGTCCGGACACGACCACTGTAAAGGTCACAAAAACGCCAAAAGCCACGAATAACCCTTGTAAAAACGGTTATTTGGCCGCCCCATCTAAGGGGTGGAGTTCCGTATTCATGTCGCCCGGTTTAAAATCGGACATACTCTGCGAAAATTCCCCGCAAAAATGCGGCAACCTCTCGCTTCATCGCATATCTGTGCAGTCACGCTTAATCATAATACTACACCCCCCTAAGGATTGCAAGCATTTTTTAAGTAAAATGAGCCTTTGAGGGGGCATTTTTAAAATTTCTGCCTTATACATAATTATTCATTAAATCCGCAATTATATTTTGTACTTTTTGCACAAGGCTCTTCTTATGATTTTTCGGACTTCTATGCTATACTATACCTAATTTTAAGCAAAAACAATACTGAATCCGCCAGTTTACCGATATTTCACTTACACATAGTCTTTCCCGCCCGTTTTTGCAATACACCAAGCCAGCAAAATGCAATGGATGTTGCAGGCTATTACACCAAGCATATGATTTTTCCAAAATCAAACTTATGACGCAGTAAAACCCGATGCACCACAGCACTAATAATACAGTTAAACCTTTCCGTAAACTTTGGCCACCATTGAAGCAATTCCAAGTATAACCGAAAAGGGCCGTAATCTTTCCCGTGTTTGAGGGCATCAAATGCACTCAAAACCCATTTGAAAGAAAGGAATTGAACTACGATGAAACGTACAGTAGCCATTTCCCGCGTTATCTGCATTGCGCTTGCATTTGCTCTGTTAACATTTACGATGGCCGGATGTGCAAAAAGCAACGCCTCCACCTCCACAGCTCCCTCGGCGTCAAATATGTTTTCAGCCGCATACGAAGCCGAAAAAACAGCCGAGGACTACGACAGCAGCTATTTAATGGATATGGCCAGTGGTGAAATACCGGAAGAAGCCGGCGGTTTTTCAGGCGGTACCGCTACAGCCGCCCAGCAGGAGCAAAGTAACGCCGTATCCGGCACCATCAACCGCAAGATCATTAAAACCGTTCACATCCAGATGGAAACACTTGAGTATGACGCCCTGCTTGAAAGCCTGACCGCCAAAACAGCCGAGTTCGGCGGCTACATTGAAAGCTCGTCGGTCAGCGGATACGGCGTCAACCAAAGACTTGATGACACCTATATTCCCACCCGCTACGCATTTGTGGTTGTCCGCATCCCCACCGCAAGGCTTGATGAGTTCACCGCATTGGTCGGCACACTCGGCAACATCACCCAGAAGGACGAGAACAGCGAGGACATCACCCTTACATACGCTGACACCGAGGCGCGTAAGGCGGCCCTTACCGTAGAGTATGACCGCCTGATGGAGCTGCTCGAAAAGGCTGATACGCTGGAAGCCATCGTAGCACTCGAATCCCGCCTTTCTGATGTTCGCTACGAGCTTGACAGCCTAGGCAGCGCACTTCGCCGCTATGACAGCCTTATAGACTACAGCACCGTGAACATCAACATTCAGGAGACCCGCCGCCTGACCCCGACCCAGAATACTCCCAAGACCATCGGCAGCCGTATTGCCACCGGCTTTAAGGAGACCATGCTGGACATCCGCGACGGCGCAGAGGACTTTGTAGTATGGTTTGTCGTCAACCTGCCCTACCTCGTTATCTGGGCGGCGATTATCACTGCTATTGTTCTGATTATCCGCCGGATTATTAAAAAGCAAAAGGCTAAGAAGCCGGCAGCCCCCGGTTTCTATCCTCCCGTGGTAAACACAAACAATCCCCAGCCGCCCAAACCGACCACCGAGGACAATAACAAGGACAACAAGTAGTACGCGCAGGGTTACCTTTTTAGCAAGACACCCGGGCGGAGTAAAGAGCTCAAAAGGCTATCAAGGAGATTACCCGCCTCTTGGGTAAGCGGCTGAACATTCCCGCAACGGACATCTTCATCATGTACGAACCAACGCTGGACTGCTTGGGCTGCTACGGAGAGCAGGCAAGCGAGCTTACACTCTCATACAATAAGGATTAATCAAATGAACAAAGAACCCTCGGCTTTGAACCGAACCAGTAAAAACGGACAATAGACAAAGAGCCCCCTGATGTAGGAAAATAGAACTACATCAGGGGGTATTTGTATGAGCAAGAGGAAATGGACAAACATCCGAGCGCTCGAAGGACTA
>JAEZKF010000049.1 GCA_023415575.1 Bacillota bacterium | reverse complement strand
ATCTTTAGTGGGGTGGGGGGGTTCTTTTTCTCAGCACTTCACCAAGCGCGGTTAGTTTACCGGTGTATCTGTCATGCAGCTTGTTGTGCATGATGTTGCTGACCGAGATTAAGTTCCAATCGTACCATGCATACTCTGGATAATCTTCTACTGGCCATATGTGATGCACCGTCTCGGCGTCAACTCGTTTCCCGTACCATTTGCTTATCTGGCAAAGGTAACCGTCGCGGCGCAGGATGTGTTCTCGCTTCCGCTGCCATCGTTTTGTTTTGTAAATGTTCATCGCGTTCAATCCTTTTGCATTTGAATGCAAAATGAGGAGCTTAATGAATAAGGCGCCCTTTTGCAGAGCGCCTTATTGCTTGTTTACCGTGATGCAAGCATCTGATTTATCCTGTCAGTTGCTATCTTGTAAAACTCCTCGGTGATCTCAAAGCCGATATAATCTCGGCCGGTATTGATGCAGGCTACTGCTGTTGTACCACTTCCGATGCAATTATCCAGGACTAAATCGCCTTTGTTTGTATAAGTACGGATGAGATACTCAAATAGCGCCACTGGCTTTTGCGTTGGATGTAATCCGCGTTCACACTTGAACTGAAGCGTCTGCCGCGGATAGTTGATATAGCGAACAACGTATTGGCTCTCGAGGCTATCTTTGTGATATACTCCGTCCTCCCGCATAGATTTCTTTTGCATAACTCGTGGTGTTTCAAGTTCCACCAAGCCTTGCGGATTGTATGTAGGAGGTTTTTTATAGAATACGCATATCTCCTCCACGCAGCGAAGAGGCTGATACCTTGCGAAAGGGAAGCCGGTCACTTGATTTTTTATCCAATACCAGCAGTACCGGAACAGCTTCCGATTGCTTGCTATCAACTGCGACGTGAATGGTTGGCAGGCTGTTAGCACGATTGCGCCGTTGTCTTTAATGATGCGCTCATACTGTTGCCATAGCTGGCCGAATGGGATGAGACCATCCCAGCTGCACCCGGTGATACCATATGGTAAGTCGCAGAGTATCATGTCGATGCTTTTGTCCGGCAGTTGCGACATTCCCGCGATGCACTCGCGGTTGTAGATGATGTTTCGTTCCATGTTTGTGCACATCCTTTCTCCCCCCTTAAAAATGGGTGAAAGAATACGGAGGCTACCGTTCGGCGCCTCCGTTGCACTCTCTCCAGTGTATATGGTATCATCTTTTTACTCGCGTGATGTGCCATTTTTCAAACAATCTGAATAACGCACAAAAGTTAGCTAATGAATTGAACGAATGGATTCGCTTTGCTCTAAGTCAGAAAAAAGACGCACCAAACAGTTTTTCGCTAACCAGATATCTTATACCGTATCTTCAAATCATTATACCAATTATGTGGAATTAGATTGTCGTTTTGAAGTCTACCAACAACAATCCCTGGTGCAATACCTACTTCTTTAGCGAACTCAGTGATAGTATCGCGGTTAAAAATCTCTTTCTTAATAAACTTTTCATACTCCATAATAGGTATTAATGTATTCTTTGCAAACTGGTCCGATTCAATCTCCTGTTCATGAGTAGTTGTACAAGTTCCTGATATATGACCTCTAATAATATGGTTTAATTCATGAAACAGGCTAAACCAGAACCTATCAGCATCTTTCCCACGTACAGTAAGTCCCAAAACAATGTGGTTTCCATCATAAAAAGATGCTCCATGTAAAAAGCTACCTCCTATATGAGGTAAAAAGACAATCGCTATACCACACTCGCAAAGCAGGGTTCTTAGCTTCTCACAAAACTCGGAAGGAGATTTGATTGTCATACTCCTAATTACCGGAACTGAGTCGAGAAGCTTTTGAATGTCAATTGGTGCTGTAGTGATTTTTCTTGCTTCAAGTTTTGCCTTTTGCGCCCACGCAGCAAGCGCATAATCACTTTTATCATTTTCTCCTGTCTTACGGTATGCAATACCCGGAACACATAAGGTGTTAAGAATGTCTAACTTTGCAACTTCAAAAAACTTTCGTAGATTTAGAACTTTCTCCTTAGGATTACGCGTCGCGGGAACCCAACCCAAATTTGCCATTTTACTGTAAGGCATTTGTTTTGCTAATTCATACTCATACTCTATGGAGTTCTCTGCTTCAACTCTTGCTAATTTTTCACGATATACTGTTTCTAGGTTGTTCCAAAAGCTAGCTGGAACCCCTAATACTAATTCAAGTCTTAATGAGACATCATGAGTCAATTCACTCTTTCCATTAATTAAGTGACTGATATGCTTCTCGGTCATTCCCATACGTTTAGCAAACTCTTTCTGTGTCATGCCACGATCATCCAGAAGTTCCTTTATAGTGGCCCCCGGTGGAATAGCAATGGTGCTTTTGCTCTGGTTAATCATATTTCCTCCCCCTCCACCTAATACAACACAACTTAGTGGTAATCTTCAATACTCATAATCTGTACTATACTTAATTCACTATTCTGAGGTTGAATAATCAATCTAAAAGGATGCACCAAGTCCATAGCATAAAGTCCTTGCTTATTTCCTTTGAGTGGATGACATCTCCCGATGCCTGATTCTAGAAGAGTGTGTAGTGAGTCTGCTGCTTCTAATTCTTGAATCCTCTGATGTATCTTAGTTGCTAATTGAACTCCGTATGTACACTTTGCCTGATAAAAATCCTTACACACTTCCTGTAATGTTTTTGTCCTATAGCAAAGCTGCAAACCTATTCAACCCACCCCTTTTACCTCTTAGGTAAATTCATTATAACGTAAGTACAGTATTCTGTCAACAAAAAATTTACCTATGAGGTTAATTAACGAACGCAGAGTATGCTAAGATTCTAAATGCAATGGAAAAGACGGTCCATAATAGGCCGTCTTTAAGGTTTTATAAACCTATGTAATTGGGTTCTCCAGTTCAATCACTTTGGATAAACGTCTTACTCCTTCATCCGTGGCTGTTACACTGCCTATTTCACAGAATTCTCTAAGGTCTGTCGCATTCAAGAGCCCATTAAGATGCATTCTTTTTAATACAACATATAATTCAGAAGATGGGCAGTTCAACCTTGTCTTGATTGCGTAGATTGATATTGGGCCTTTAGGCTTTTCAGGTCTACCTAGATAATCAACAGCGACGATCTCTTTTAAAATCTTTATTACTAACTCATTCATAATCCAATATCCTTTCATTTTTCTTTTATTGTACCATATTTATACATTTATATCAACAAATGTTCTCGTATTTCAAAAAATCTGCAAAAAACCCATTTGTGCAGCAATAATCTTAAGAAAACCAGTGTTATATCTAATCGCAGTTCGTTCGCTTATATGTAGCACTTGAGCTGCTCCAAACAGCTTGTGCGTTTGGTCACGATATACCATCTCATACAGCTTAACGGTTATCTCGCCGTGTGGGCGTTCTCTTACCTTACAGAGTGCATAATCGACTGCAAAGATTGCCTGTTTGAGGTAGGCTATGCGCTCGTTTGATAGCGCCTCAACTACTGCCCGCTCTACCGGTTTGGATATACGTCTGCTGCGCATGCTTGTAATATTGGCTGCCTTGATACCCCGCTCTTGTGCCTCGAGGAGCAACTCGAGCTCTTTTTGATAGTTATCATAATTCTTGGCGATATCCTTAGCTTTATCAATCCAACGCAATGGCCATCCCCTCCTTACCCTTACGTCGATATTTACTCATGGTCTGCATACTGCCAAGTTAATCCGTGCTTAGTCTTTTTTTGTAGTCCCGCAAGGCAATTACTTATTGTCTTTGGGTTTATGCCTAGCTCACGCGATGCTACCATGATAGACGGATAAGTTTTGCGTTTGCCTTTATCATCGATCGCGATTACCGCTCGGCCGCGCTTGTTTCCTTTGGCTGGTATCTTCGGCGGGTCCTTTTTCCGTAGATTCTTTGTTAGCTTGCACTTTTCATTTGCATAGTTACTGCTTAGGAGCTTTGCCCACTTAACCGGAGGCAAAGGCGGCCTCGCGTTGAGTACACTGCTGCATTGACGGTTGCATACTCCATTGGTCCCCCATATCTTTGCACATTTGCGGTTTGGGCATATGTACTTAGTCATATTCTTGGCTCCTTCCATATGTAACCGTCTCTGAATAATCACAGGCAAGGCATTCTCCGTCACACTCATTCTGGTCATCGGTAATCTCCGGCACATCATTACACCACGCATTGTACAGATTGCACCACTTACCGCAAGGATAGCATTTACCCACCTGTAATCTCCTCCTTTAACTCCTGCAAATACGCAACCGCATCCTCATAGTCACGGGTCAACTGTAAAAAAGCGTCTTGTGTACCTCCTGCGTCCGGGTGATGTACTTTGGCAAGTGCGCGATATCTCTTGACAAGTTCCTCCTGCGTCGGAATGTCTGTGAACTGTAGCCGCACAAAGCAAAGCGGGATCTCTTTGGGCGGAGGTAAGGCTTTAAACGATGATATATAAGCTGTCAGGTCGTAAATCCCGCGCTCGGATGCGAGGGCGAGGGCTTCGAGGGTAAGGACGAGCTGCGCGAATAAGTCTGATACCAGCGTTATGCGTTGCCCGCTCGATGTGGCCTTATCGAGGGAGTGCTCAAATCGGTAGCGCTGCCCTTGGCGCATAAACTCGACATAGCACTCCGTGCGGGTCCAGTCGTATTTGCAATCAGTTGCTCCGATGCGCTCCATTACCCTGGCTAACTTACCCTCGTAATCGACTGTTGAGCTATACCTTTTCCTTGGCGGCATCCTTCTTCGCCTCCTTTGTCCACTTCACCAGCCCATGCACCGATAGACCGAAATATACTGCAAATAACAGCGCCTGCGACCATAGCCCATGATAAGCGTCGTATGCAAACCAAAATGCGTTCGTACATAACCAAACTGCGAAACACCAGCGTTTGCGGTATATGTTGGCTACGGTGCCTATAATTGAGGCGATTGTGATTATGATCGTCCAGTTCACTCTGGCACCACCCTTTCAAACTCGTAAACCCACACCCAAGGGTTTGCATCCCATCCGTACTTTGGCATGTCTGCGGGCCTAATTGTGCTGTTCCATAGACGTGGGAACAAAGGAGCAATTCCATCAATCTTGCAATCTTTTGCCTGCGTTACTTGTTGACCGCAGAAATCGTGCCAGTGTACACACATATTGCATGACAGGAACGCTCCCTCCCGCTTCGCGTCTTCTACTGTGATATCCTGTAACCTTTCAACCCGCACATTGGTCGCGCGAAGAATGATACGGGCGGCTTCTTTGGGCATATGGATAGATGGACGCCACTTGAATCGGATGCCCATCCTTTCAAGCGATATATGTTTACCGTCTGCCATGTAGTAAAATGTGTCCTTGAATTTGAACCACGTTTCCCGCACATAGAGGATGTCGCCGATTCGATATTGAGGCTTTATGCGCTTTACGCCATTATCAAATCCACCATCCCAGCATGTCTCCACGTCACCGTTTCGGAGCATTTGCACATATTTTTGTAGTTGCTGCTTAATAACCCGCCTTGTAACCGTCTTGCGCCCGTCCAGAATCGCGCGAACCATTTCAGTGTTAAACAGTATCGGCTTCGCTTTTTCAAGCAGTTCTGCTCTTGTCAATTTTATCCCTCCCGTTTCTAACAATCTTCTCGGTCTGCCCTGCAATGGTGTCCCGCCAAAAGTCTGTATTGTTGTATTTAATACTCACGGCAGTTATTGTGTAGCCGTTGTGACAACTTCCGGTTATATCGTCCTGGTCTGCGTCGGGCGGGCGAGAGGTAAGGTACATAATCTTGATGTTACGGATGCAATAGTCAAGGCCAGTCACATCATCGGCAAAGACCATCAAATCTCCGGCGTTATCCGCCCAGCCGAAATAGTTATGTATTTCTGGTGTTTTCTCCCAGCGTATGACCGCGGCCACAAACTCGGCCGAAACGCCTTCCCGCTCGCAGATGCTTATTACATCTGCGGCAAGATGCCTGGTATCCGGGTGCATATACGGCGCGATCTGCTCAGCCGTAATCCCGGTGACTGTGCGCAGGTCGTATGTGTTGGCAAACGATTGTTCGTTGTCTGGCTTGTTCGTGCCTGCTCCGGCGTGCACTGTTATGGTTAGCATCGCGGCCGATATAATCAGCGCGGCGATGTTATATAGCTTTCGCACTCGTTTCATTCCTCCTATGCCATCCGCTCGTCGTATGACAAGCAACTTAAGATAAAGTAGTCAGCCATGTTATTACCTCACTTGTAGTCCTCAAATCGTTCGCACGATCTGAAGACCCATTTGTTGTTGCACCAGCGCTGTAGGCGGCGCGTAATTTTCGGAGCATTGCTCTTATCATAGATCATCACAAACGGGTCATATCCAAGGTCGCGCAATGTGTAGATACGGTAAAGATCCTGCTCATGGGTGCTGTTGTAGTTGGTAAGTACATAAGCTCGTTTTTTGCGGCAATCTGTTACTTTGGTGTATTGATTAAACATCTCAAAGTATTTCGTTAAATCATCGTTTGGATTATCCCAGGCGAAATGTAGCATTTTTACCTTGATGTTGTTGAGCAAAGAAATGTTATCGGGAGTAGTAAGTCTAATATCAAGACCTTGTGTAAAATCAATCCAAGCACCACTGTCAGCTAATTGCTTTAGTAGCTTTTCGTGCTCTCTACAAGCCAGCAGGTTTGGGTCAAGCAGTTTTACTTCCTTTTGCCCGACCCAAAAATCCTGCAAATCAGCTACTTGCTTGCTTTTGCGCCCCTCTTTTTCAGCAACTACGCAAAACCCGCACCCACGAGGGCACCCGCGTGTCAAAAAGCCGTATGCTTGGTTATATTGCGGGTAAAGTGAATAGTCGGGGCAAATGCACTCCACGTCTTTTGGCAGGCAGTTTTTAAGGTCATAGCCGGTGCCGCCTCTTATCACTTCATCTGCTTGGATGGTAAATTCGATGTCTGGCGTATCAGTAAATACCTTGCTCATGTAGACCCTGTCATAATGCTCCAACCCGTTCCACCAGTAGACTTTATCGCCGAGCGATTTGTGATATGCGGACAGCTTCATAATGGGGAGATTTGGGAAGTTGTGGCCATCAACATCGATAAGTCCAATCTTCAAAACGTCACGTCCTATCTGTATCTGTTATTGATGTAGTCATATAACTCGACGGCCAACCCAAAAAGAATAACCGCCACAATTACAAGAAAAACGGTTTCTGTATCAACTCGCATCTGTTAAGCCCCCTTCTTTTTGGTGAGCACCGCAAACTTCTTTTGAGCTTGCTTCTTCCTAATCGCGCGGCATTTGGCACAAATGCCATTTTGCTGGCGCTCGAGGAATGTGCATCCACACCTGTGGCATATCTGCTCTTTTATCCGTACAAAGCTGGTACAAGTATCGCAGTTTGATTCACCCGCCGTGCATGTACCATCCCAGTGCTGGCACATGTCTTTTTGCCAATAGTCGTAATCGTCAAAATGCGACTTTAGGATGCCTTTGATTTGCCCTGCAAGTGTTGATGTCAGTCTGCGAACCTCTTCGCGCTCTGCGGTATTTAGGGTGTTGTGAGTGATAGGACGCTGCGGCCGGTTATCGCCCCACTGCCCATCATCGATGATTTTACGCACCTTGTCCAAATCCTCGGTCAGATACATCCAGAAAACGCGGCCCCTTATCGCTTTAGAAGAGCGGTCGAAAATATCCGATAGCATTTCATAGCTGTAGCCTTGCTTGATTAACTCGCCCAGCTGGCGGTACTCTTCATCCGACCACTTAATGTGATTGTCTGCCTTAACCGGCCGTTCTTTTAGGCCAAGGTCACATATGCGGCGCTGGATTGCGCCGGTAGTGCGGTGAAGGCGTTCGGACAGCTCTTTATATCCATACCGGTGCTGCTTTAAGAGCATCCGCAAAAGGTTGTCCTCTGCAGTTGTCCAGGGCGTGGTGTGATACTTGCTTTTTTCGATTGATCCGATTCTTCGTTGTGACTTCGCCCATTCCGGCTCCGCGCCCAGGGAGTTTTCCTTAAATTTCGACCAGTCGATAAAGCCTCGGTTACGTTCGGCCCATTTCCAGAAATCGTCGATATAGACAACCTTGAATCGCGTTGTATTAACAGTCTTATACTTAACAGGGAAGCCACGTTTTTCTATCCAGCTGATTGTTTTGTATGTATAACTGCCGCTTATGCCTAAAGCGTGGAGGAATTGATTGAAAGTCACATACTCTCCGCAATCGAGAAATGCGCCTAAACCAAGCCTTGTAACCTTGATTTTTACGGCATGCGGAGTGCGATTAAGGCTTGCTGCTATCGAGCTGAGAGATTTCTTGCCCCAGTTTTCTTGTAGGAAATCATACTCTTGCTGCGTCCATTTCTTGCCCTGCGCCATGGTCGCAGTCACTCCTTTGCTGCTTATATAATCTGCACGGGTACAGGCGGCTTACGTCCATGCAGTACTTGTAGGATAAGCAGGTGATGCAGTCCCGCTCTATGGTCTGTTTTTTGATTGCCTTAGTCGTTTTGTGTCGCCATTTGTATCGCCATTTGCGTCGCTTGCTCTTGCGGCTCATTCACATCTTCCTTTCCTAAGAAGTAAATAACCCGTCCATCAAAGTGGCATTGATAGTCCTGTACGTCCTCTGGCATTATGTATTTCCGACCATAATTGAGTTTCATATCGCGCCAATCGGACCATGGAATCCGGTAGAACTGTTGCATACCGAAAGACACAAGGATAAAGCATATAGCGCCCATATAACAGTAGCGGTTGAGGGCGTCCGTTTGCTCCTGCGTAACTCGGTCTTGGGTGATACGGTCTGCGTCAGTGTGTTTTGCCTCAAATACAACTGCTTTCCCGCTCCAGAGGCATCCCTTGAAATCCGGTTGCGCTTGCTTAGCAAAGTTCCCGAGGAACCTTCCGTTGCCGCAGGATCGCGTCACATGAAACGGCTCCGGTGTTTTCTCAATATGCGCTATCCCGGCATCGCGGTAATAGTCGCAGCTCGCCATGATAAACTTTTCAAAGATTTCTCCCTGTGCCCTGGACTGCATGCCGCGCATGATGTTCTGCGGGTTTTTACCGCCATAAATGCTGTAATTCATGGTGCCCTCCTATCGCTCAATTGCAAGTTGTTCCGGCTGCGGTTTTTTCGGTATTGCAGCGGCGACGAGGTCAGCCCAGTAGTTGCAGGCATCTATAAGCAACTGCCGATGTTCCCGAGGCTCTAAACGGCACGCCATTTTACCCGCCCACACCTTGACATTGATTAGAGATTCGCCCGCATGCAGCTTGTCGCTGATACGCTCCAGCATCATGTTGACCGTGCCTCCAAAAATCGATTTAGCCTCGGCGTATTTCGGCTTCGGTATCATACACATCAACACCGCCTGTTCTCGTTCTGTTTTCGCTTCTGCCTTCGTAGAGTTTTAGCCTGCTCTTGGGCTCGCTTTAACCGCCTGCGCTGTTTCAAGCGCTCCTCGGTTCCGCTTGGGTCTATGCGGATAAGGCGATAAAACTGGCTTTCCGCCCCGGTAACCTCGCTTCGGTAGTTGCGGACGCTTTCGGGGTCTATGTAATAGCCCTTTGGTGGTATTGGCTTTTTTCGCCAGCTCTTTGCGGGCACCACCCGTGATTTGGTGATTGGCTGCACCAAATTCTTAGATGCGGTCCAGCGCTTTTTGCATACTGAATCCGGACGGGCGAAAGGTGCGGTCGGTCTCCTTTACGAGATACTCCGCAAGTTTGGAGTATTCTCGGTTTTTCTCAAGAGGCCGAATCCGTACTGCGCCCCACGGCCATAACCTTGTTAAGGTATCAATCTCCGCGGCTGATATAACTAGGTGGTGATGCAGGCGTCGGGATAGGCCCTCGGTTACTGCAACATACAAAAACTCTTTGCCCTCGTCCTGCATTGCCTTGCGCATGTCCCGCTTAAACTTGTCGAGGAGCTTTTGCCCCTCTTGCGGGCTGGTAGGCAGATAATCATCCGAATATGTAAGCACGATGTGGAGGTCGTTCGGCCAAAAGTTCGCATTGAGGATGCGGGTCAGTTTTTTGATTGCGTTTCGCCGGTTTATCTCTTTTACCGATTTCGGTGTGCCATTTTCGTTCTGTGATCTCGGTATTTTTTCTCCAAAACGCGCGCTGCGGGTTTTTTCGATTTCAATTGTATCTCCGGCAATGGTAGTCTTTTGAATGTATTTCATTTTTGCCATAGTCTCTTTTGTCCTTTCCTATCATCAGAGACTACCGCTCTAGACCAATTATACAAATAGTAATCTTCATATAACATCAGGCGGTAGTCTGTCGGTAAAATAATACCTTTAGCAAGGTCCAAAGGCGCATAGACGCGCCATTTTCCGCTTGACTACTGCCTGTAAATTTGCTATAGTTAAAGTGACAGTTATAGCTTGTCTACAGGCAGCAGTAATTGTGCCGGGCACCCTTAGTGCGAATAGGGGTGTCCATTTTTATTTTCTATTTTTGCTTAGAACTTCCTTGAGCTGTCGGAGCAGCGCGTCCACCTTTGCAGCCTGCTCGGTCGGTAGGCTCTCTTTAGCGCGTGATGCAATCCTCTGAAGGTCATCATCAATGGCTACCGCATTGTCATATCTCCGCAGGATGATACGGTTGTCATCGACAAATATCTCGAGCGGATCTCCCTCATTGATGTTCATTGTGCGGCGCAGCTCGATAGGGAGCACGATGCGACCGAGCTCGTCTACTTTTCTTACAATTCCAGTTAATTTCATCAGATTGTCCTCCTTAATTTATGTAAGCGGTACACCCGCTTATCTACCTTGATTGTCCTTGTTATCAACGGCTTGCCGGTGCGCATGCGGCCGATAGTCTCGTCCGGGATTGCTCTAACAATAAGCCATGAGATCAGTGATATCGGAATGCAGGCGGCTACCAGGATGCCGAGGTATGCTATGAGATATGCAAATTCATTCAGCATTGCTTTGCTCTCCTTCCTTTGATGTCATGACGGCCTTTACTTTTTGTAGCGATTCGATTACAACATCTACGCTTCGCGGATCAGTAAATGTGAGCGATACCGGATGCTCTGCTGGGCCGGTCGTTCCATCAGCGGGAAACGCGGTGCCAATTTCAACTTCTACGCTGCAAAAGAAACCTAACATTCCGGTTTATCCGCGTCTGCTGCAGATACAACTCTGATGTCTCCGGTTCCAAACTGAACACATACCTGACCATTCTTATATAAAATGCTCATTGTTCCATCCTCCAGATAATGTTTTGCGCATCCAGTTCAAACCTGATTGCAGATGAGTTTGTTCGGATATATACCTGGATGCAGTCCAGTTGCTCAGGTTCCGGAAGGAGTATATGGTCCACCATCTCGGATAGTGCCGCCTTAATTGCTACGGCAAGCTGTGGCTTGAGTGATTTTTTCCTCTCTCTGTACTCAGGACATTTGTTTCTAAACAACTCGTACACATTGAATCTAAGGCATCCTATGCATGGGTCAGGAGTTATCGGGTTCCTGTGCTTCTCTGATACCGGACAATCTCTGAGTCTGTCACAGATTGTGCATAGGCACGCGCTGCAGTCCTGTCTATTCATCCCTTTGTGCCTCCTCAATTAGGCTAGGCTTCCATCAATCAGGAGCACGCCTCTTTTGCGAGTCGCCTTCCACTCGCGCTCGGCATCTTCCCTTGTAAGACCGTCTTTTAATGCTGCATCGATGACTTTTTCCTTTGCTTCTTCCATTGTGATTTCTGATGGCGGGTCGTCATCATGTGTATAAAAATCTGCCACTTCATTGTTGTATTCCAATATCGCATCCTCTTCATCTGTCGCTACTATAAGGGCATAGTAGCTATGCTTATCAAACTCAAAGTATCGCATTTATTCCTTAACCTCCTTTCCTGTAAATCTGTTCCGCCCCTGTTTTTCGAGCGCGGCTCCTATCCGGCGGCGCATGCGAATGTCTGTAAGTTCCCAAGGTAGTGAGCTTGCTCCCGGTCATACGCAATAGCGGTTTCAACTGCTGGGGTGCAGTCAATTATCTGCATAGCACTCATCCTTTGCTAAGTGACTTTTCCTTTTCCCTCCTGGCTGCTTTGTATTCGTTGTACCGCTGGCGGTATCTGTAGCTATCACCAAAGACGTTCCACGCTGCCTTAACCAAGTTCGGTTCATACGGCCGTATCTTCTCCAAATCCTCGACTGCTTTCGCCGAGATTGGACATCCGCAACATCCTGTGCGGGTAAGACCGTAAATTTCGTAAGCATCCGAGTAACGGATATTGTGGTAGTCCTTATACCACTGTTTGTCCGCATCTGAGACATAATAGAGAGGGCGAAGCCTGTATTTCCCGTCTGCCATCTCGTAGAAGCACATTGATGTGTTGTCCTTGCGCGGAACAGACCGCATGCCGCCCTCGTCCCGGCGCTCTCCTGTGATGACCATGTCATATGGCTTCTGCACGCTTTGCGCCGGATTTTTCTTGCAATCCACGCAGCAGTGATTGCTGACGCGAAAATCAATCGGGTTTTCAATTATGAAGTCCAACAGATACTTTGAGGACCCGATTACAAGCTGGATTCCCGGCCGAGGTTCGCCTGCTGAATTGCATCCGCATAGGAAATTGATTGTTGATTCGCACTTCGGGTAGCGTTCGCGTAGTTCCGCGCGCTTTGCCGCCTTATCTTCTGCGTTTGCATACTCGGCGGCAATCGACAGTGGGATGTTTTTCTTCTGGACACCTTCAAGACCTTCCGATACAATTTTCGAGATGAACGGCAGTCCATGTTCTCTGGTCGACTGTATGATGTTCTTCTTTGGCCTGTATTCTTCGATTGTGACGCCGTACTTCTCGGCGGTTTCTCTGACGTGTCGCTTCGTGGCCTCCATCTCAAGACCAGTGTTGAAGAAGCAATAATGAACCGGAGGCAAGTTATAAGTCTTGCGTACCGTCTCAATTAGGTGCAGCATAATGTCGCTGTCACTCCCGCCCGAATAAGAACATATCGCCTTTGGGTATTGAATAAGCCGCTTAGCAATGATGCTTTTTATTGCCTCAAACTTCTGCGGCGCGTCAAAATCTGCATATGCCGGTCGTTCTGTGTATACCTTGCTTTTATATGTAGATTTCATATGGTCTCCTCCTGTATGATGTCATCGATAATCCCATCCTCTGGCTTGTACTCCGTGCAGCTGAACATCGGGCAATCACTAAGCGGCTCTGCATGCTCGGCGCAGCATGATTCACGGCTGTGGGTTGGTTTCCGGTCGTTCCTGCACGTTAGGCAGATACATTTGGGATAGGCCATGCGGCAATAATAACAGTGCTGCGTATCCATTGGCGGGATCTCCTTTGCAGTTGATTGCAAATCTCACTGTCCGTTTTGTTAGACATGTTCGATGCTACGATTGTGTCGATGAGATAGGGGAGCGGGGAAGAGTATAGGTTTTGCTGTTTGCTGTCGCTTGTAGCGCGATATCAACCATCACCTTCACAAATATCAGCTCCTCACATTCGATATACTGGAAGGTCATTTCGCCGGTAGCTACGTTCATCCGGCCGGAAACAGGAACTTTCATTATGCTCTTGCCTCCTGTCTGCTGCTCTCTTCAACAAACTTTTGTAAGTCGGTTGGGGTGACCCTCCAGAGCCGTCCTACCTTGTACGCCCTGATTTTTCCCTTACGAATCCACTCCGCTGCAGTGTACGCCGAGATGTTTAATCTCTTCGCGACATCCTTTACCGACAAAAATTCCATTTTTAACCTCCTTAACTATTGCTTTTTGTTGTTCTTTGTGGTAGATTAAAATTAAGTCGTAGGGTACAGGCTACCTATTTCACATACGACAATGGCAGTTGTCGTTCGCGGTAGCCTGTCCCAGATATGTACGTCCCCACAAAATCAAATATCACCCCAGCTTATCCTACAGATGCCGTCCTTATCTGTGGCTTGGTTTTTATTTGTATTTGTGGGTTTGGCTTAAGTATAATTCAAACAAATTCAAACGTCAAGCGAATTGTTTGAATTATTTTGAATTTGTATGGAGGGCACAAATGGAGTCGCAAATTTTAGGTAAAATTCTCTATAGTTTAAAGGTAAAAGGATTGTCTGACAGCGCTTTTGCAAAAGAGCTTGGTGTATCACGGTCAACAATAACAGACTGGAAAACTGGGAAAACAAAATCCTATATGCGATACATTCCTCAAATAGCAGAGATACTTGAAGTATCAACTGCTTATCTTTTGGATGATGTATTCATCGCCCCATCAGACAATGCTTCGCAGCCGTCAAAGCCTACTAATGATGATATAAAATTTGCGCTTTTCGGAACCACCCAGATAGATGATGATGTTTTGGATGAGGTTAAACGATTTGCAATGTATCTAAAGGATAAAAAGGAGAATAACGACTAAACTTAGCAAGGACTAATGACAATGGAGACCATGACGATTTATGAAATTGCTGCTAACAATAAGATTTCTGTTAATTTCCTTCCACTCCCAAAGAGTCAGGCGATGTCTGTTTGCGCCGCTGATGGGTCCTGCCACATCGCAATTGACCCTAATCAGCTAACCAATGAGGCCGACGAGAAAGTAAAGCTGTGTCACGAACTTGGACATTGCATAACTGGTAGCTTTTATTCGATAGATAATGTTCTTGACTTGCGTGGTAGGCACGAATACCGGGCAAATAAGTGGGCGATAAAGCAGCTTGTCCCTATTGACGATTTGCTTTCAGCGCTTCAACGCGGTATAACATCGCTTTGGGAGCTTGCGGACTATTTTGGAGTAACTGAATGGTTTATGCAAAAGGCCTATGATTATTACCACAGCCAATATCCGAATGCAATAAAATAAAAAGCCCTGCGGATATCGCAGGGCTTCAAAGGGTTATCAATATGACTGCAGAGAATCAAAAAATAGATGCCAATAACGAACTGAACATTGTCCGCGCTGCCATATATGCGCGATACTCGACCAATAAGCAAGATGAGATCAGCATAGAGGCGCAGGTGCGCGCGTGCCGAGAATACGCTGCCCAAAAAGGGTATATGGTAAAGAAGGTATATGCGGATGAAGCGATCAGCGGCAAGGGGTCAAAGACTGCCAGCCGCAAACAGTATCAGGCGCTACTAAAGGATTGCAGTAAGAAATTATATGATGTTGTGCTTGTCCACAAATATGACCGTATCGCGCGTAATGTAGGCGAGCATGTAAACCTTGAACTTCGGCTATCGGAGGATGGCGCGACACTGATTGCAGTTGCGCAGGACTTTGGCCAATCAAAAGAAGCCAAAATCATGAAAACCCTCATGTGGGCGCTGTCTGAATATTATATCGATAACTTATCCGATGAGGTTAAGAAGGGTCACCGGGAGGTCGCATATAAAGGCCTGCATAACGGCGGTTATGCTCCTTTCGGTTACGATGTTGTTAACCAGCAATATGTAATTAACGAGGTCGAGGCCTCATATGTTCGCAAGATGTTTTTATGCGCGGTGAAGCGTGAAGGATTTACCGAGTTAATTGAGGAGATGGCCAAAAACGGGATTGTGGGGAAGAGGGGCAAGCCGATTAGGTACTCACAAATCTATGAAATTCTCCGCAACGAGAAATATGTCGGCGTCTATAAATACAGTCCTAAAGAGGAGCCGAACCGCAGCCTGCGGCGCGAAAAGCCGAACGCAATAATAATAGAAAGCGCCCTGCCGCAAATTATCGACAGAGCGCTATTTGAAGAGGTGCAGAACATAATGAATAGCAGAAAACAGGTTGGAACAAAGTCTCCCTATCTGTGCAGTGGGTTAGTCTATTGCGGCCAGTGCGGTGCGAAAATGCACGGTTCGACCACAAAGAGGAGAGGCCATACCTACAGGATTTATAGCTGTTCTGAAAAATGCGGGGTTGGCATCGTCTCCATGGATGATGTGGATCGCGCCGTGAAGCAGTATTTGTATGAGCTGCTATCTGAGGATAATCAAAATAAGATTGTTTCTGCGCTGCAAGATTATGCCCGCTCCGAAAAGATGCGCGTAGAGGAGTTTAATGCCTCTGTCCGGCAGCAGATTGAGGAGAAGCGGCGTGCCATTGATAATTATATGAATACACTTGGTAGTGGTGTTTTGCCGAGTGATTTGATAGTAGATATTGGCAATAAAATAACGGCGCTAAAAAAGGAGTTGCAGGCATTGTCCGAAACTACGGTGCCTCGCGATTATACAGTCCCGCAGGTACTAACATGGCTTGATAGCCTAAAAAATAGTACCGACGAGCGACAAACTGTATTACTGCTGGTATCTCGCATAGATGCAACAAAGACCGAAATAAGCGTTACATCAACACTTACCTCGGTCTTAGGTGAACTTGGTTGCGGAGGCAGGATTTGAACCTACGACCTTCGGGTTATGAGCCCGACGAGCTACCGGACTGCTCCACTCCGCGATATATTATATGTGCATTCTCTAAGCTTTATAACTATCTTCTGCTTAGAGTGCCCTATTATAATATCACAGGAGCTTTGTTATGTCAAGTGCTTTTTTAAGAGCAATCCTATTAGTTTTGAGTTCTTACTTCTTTTTAAATATAACCAGCTTGCTCAGCACATAATTTACTACAATCACAATGATATTAGATAAAATCTTAATCACCATATCATTAAAGTGCAAAACATCCACAAACAGGTACATAATACCCATATCCAAAGCGCCGGAGAAGATTCTTGCACCCATAAAAAGCACGAGCTCCTTGATGACCAAACCGGCTGCAAGGGACTTGCTGTCAAACACAAACAGCTTGTTGGTCACAAATGCAAACAGAACCGAGATAAGCCATGCAAGGGCGTTTGCAACCAAAATATCCACGGAGAAAAGCTTGGTCAGCACCCAGTAAGATGCAATATTAATCAGCGTGGTCAGTCCGCCGAACACGAGATAGAGTATCGTTTCGCGGTATTTATGATAAAGCGAGAGAAGCTTCTTATATAAGTTTTGCATTCCGTTTGCCTCTTTACATCATAGTGTTTTCGCGTGTTAAAGAACGAAAAATTGCCGACCTGTACTATTCTAGCACAAAGAAAGGACATAATAAACAAAAAGTACAAAATTTCAGTTGGAAAACAGGACAGGATAGGATATACTGATTTCATTAGGGATAACATCAAGCTGTATATGATGTGCAGGATATACACCGGTTTGCTGCACAAGACCAACAAACAACGGGAGGTATCCGGGATGAAACATATCTTTATCATAAATCCTGTCGCGGGCAAAGGCCGCCATGTTGGAGTGCTTACCGCAGAAATAGAAGCGGTTTGCAAGGAAAAGGGCGCTGATTACGAGATCTACCAAACCCGTTGTGCCGGGGACGCAACCGAGTATGTCAAGAAAAGAAGCGAAACAGGCGCCGAACTGCGCTTTTACGCCTGCGGCGGCGACGGTACTCTGGGCGAGGTGGCCCGGGGCGCCTACGGTTACCCAAACGTTCAGGTTGCGGTTATACCGTGCGGGTCCGGCAACGATTTTGTGCGCAGCTTTCCCGGTGTTCCCTTTACGGATATCGCCGCTCAGCTTGCAGGGGATGCAAGAAAGATTGACCTTATTAAAACCGGCAAGGGGATTTGCATTAATCTTTGCTCGGTGGGGTTTGATTCCGCCGTTGCTATGAGCATGGTTCACTATAAGTCCCTGCCGCTTGTCACGGGCAGCATGGCTTATATCATCGCCATCGGAGAGCGGTTCTTTCAACGCATCTCCAGCGTCATGAACATCGTGGTGGATGGCGAAGAGCTGCCTGCCGGAGAGTATGTCATCGGTGTATGCGGCAACGGATGCAGCTACGGCGGTGGCTTTACGGCTGCCCCCCGTGCCGATTTGGAGGACGGACTGCTGGAAATCGTGTTTGTCAAACGCCTATCGCGCGCAAAGTTTTTGTCACTTATCGGCAAGTACAAGAAGGGGCTACACCTCGACGACCCGGCGTTTAGAGACGTGATTTTCTATCGGCGCGCAAAGACAATCGACATCACCTCCCCGCATGAGGTGGTCGTCAACTACGACGGCGAGTGCGAACTTACAAACAGTATGCACGCGGAGATTCTGCCGGCAGCCCTTCAGTTTTCACTGCCGCTTGCACACGAAAAATCATCCCAGCCGGCAAGGACTCGGGCTATCCGCGTCAAAGGCGATATGCTGGCTTAGAAACCGCGGTAAAAACGACATTTTCTTTATTAGGGTCATCAGGCAGTTCCAAGGAATTCCCTGTCGACCCTAATAATTTTTAACATTTTGTAAAAAAATAAATCAGTATTGTGATACCTCTTGATTTTTATAAAAAAAAAGATACAATAGAACTTAGTTAGCACTCGGGTACAATGAGTGCTAAAATTGGCACACACCGCTTTTCGCGCATACCTTATATAGAAACCCTGCTACGGGGAAAAATCCGTGAATCGGATTAAGCCATGCGATGGAGAGGCGGGAAAATATAATCAATTTTTTGGGAGGAATAGAGATGACTTTGAAACCTCTTGCCGACAGAGTGGTACTCAAGATGGTTGAAGCGGAAGAGACCACCAAGAGCGGTATCATCCTGACGGGCGCCGCTAAGGAGAAGCCCCAGATTGCTGAAGTAATTGCTGTAGGTCCCGGCGGACTTGTTGATGGTAAAGAAGTAAAGATGTATGTAACACCGGGCAACAAGGTAATTACCAGCAAGTACTCCGGTACCGAGGTAAAGATTGACGGCACCGAGTATGTTATCGTTCGCCAGTCTGATATCCTTGCGGTTGTAGAATAAGAGACAACATAATACTCTATTAATTTAAATAAGGGGGCATTTGCCATGGCAAAGCAAATTATATACGGCGAAGAAGCAAGAAAGGCCCTGCAGGTCGGTCTTGATAAGCTCGCCGATACCGTAAAGATCACACTTGGTCCCAAGGGACGCAACGTTGTGCTTGATAAGAAGTTCGGTTCACCGCTCATCACCAATGACGGTGTTACCATTGCAAAGGAAATCGAGCTTGAGGATGCGTTTGAGAACATGGGCGCCCAGCTCGTAAAAGAGGTTGCAACCAAGACCAACGATGCAGCCGGTGACGGTACCACCACCGCTACCCTGCTTGCACAGGCTCTGGTTCGCGAGGGCATGAAGAACGTTGCTGCAGGCGCTAATCCCATGATCCTCAAGAAGGGCATCCAGAAGGCGGTTGACACCGCAGTTGAAACCATCATTGCAAACTCCAAGAAGGTTGGCAGCACCGAGGACATCGAGCGCGTAGCCACCGTTTCTGCCGGAGATGCGTCTATCGGTAAGCTGATTGCCGAAGCGATGGAGAAGGTAACCGCCGACGGCGTTATCACCATCGAGGAGAGCAAGACTGCCGAAACCTACAGCGAGGTTGTCGAAGGCATGCAGTTCGACCGCGGCTACATCACCCCCTACATGGTGACCGACGCGGATAAAATGGAGGCTGTTATCGACGACGCTTACATCCTCATCACCGATAAGAAGCTCGCTTCCATTCAGGAAATCCTGCCTTTGCTTGAGCAGATTGTTCAGGCCGGCAAGAAGCTTGTTATCATCGCAGAGGATGTTGAGGGCGAGGCTCTTTCCACCCTTATCGTTAACAAGCTGCGCGGAACCTTTACCTGCGTTGCAGTTAAGGCTCCCGGCTTTGGTGATAGAAGAAAAGAGATGCTGCGCGACATCGCTATCCTCACCGGCGGCGAGGTTATCAGCGATGAGCTCGGTCTTGACCTCAAGGAGACCCAGCTTTCTCAGCTCGGTCGTGCCCGTCAGGTTGTTGTTCAGAAGGAAAACACCATCATTGTTGACGGCTTTGGCGACAAGGATGAGATTAAGGCTCGCGTTAACCAGATTAAGGGCCAGATTGAACTTACCACCTCTGACTTTGACCGCGAGAAGCTGCAGGAGCGTCTTGCAAAGCTCTCCGGCGGCGTAGCCGTTATCAAGGTTGGTGCTGCTACCGAGATCGAGATGAAGGAGAAGAAGCTCCGCATCGAGGACGCCCTCTCCGCTACCAAGGCAGCAGTTGCCGAGGGTATCGTAGCAGGCGGCGGTATCGCACTCATCAATGCAATTCCTTCTGTTAAGAAGCTGCTTGATACCTGCGAGGGCGACGAGAAGACCGGCGTTCAGATTGTACTGCGCGCGCTCGAAGAGCCGCTGCGTCAGATTGCCGAGAATGCAGGCCTTGAGGGCTCTGTCATCGTCAACAAGGTTCTTACAGCTGATAAGGTTGGCTATGGCTTTGACGCTTACAACGAGACCTATGGCGACATGATCGCAAGCGGTATCGTTGACCCGACCAAGGTTACCAGAAGTGCATTGCAGAACGCAGCAAGCGCTGCCGCAATGATTCTGACCACCGAGTCGCTGGTTGCCGACAAGCCCGAGGAGCATCCTGCTCCCGTTGCTAACCCCGGCATGGGCGGCATGTACTAATAATTGCAGACATCATATATAAAAGACAAAAGGCGTGCATCCGTGCACGCCTTTTACTGTTTATTCATTGCTTTGCAGATAAAATATGGTATAATTAATCAAACAATGAAACTAATAGTTAAATAAATAACAAGCTTATGATATAATATAGACAGACATGCTCATGTATTGCTTTTGGAATAAAAGCATGGCATCGGTTACTATACTTGTCATGGGTTTGGTCTAGAAAACCATAGCTTCAGGAAAGGGGATAATGCGAAAATGCTTGATTACGCACCGCTTTGGTGGCTTGTTGCCATCATCCTGTTCTGTGTGGGTGAGGCGGTCACGGTACAGCTCATCTTTATCTGGTTTGGAGCGGGTTCGCTGCTTGCGCTGATAGCCGCTCTGCTGGGGGCCCCTGTTTGGCTGCAGCTTCTCATCTTTTTTATTAGCAGCGGTGTACTTTTGCTTTTGACGCGCCCGCTTTCTAAGAAGCTGCTTGGGATGCGCAAGACCGCAACCAACGCCGATATGGTGGTGGGCAGCATAGGACTTGTTCAGGAGGATATCATAAACCTCAAGGAGACCGGCCGTGTATATGTCAACGGACTTTCCTGGGCGGCACGCAGCGAAGACGGCACCGATATCACCGAGGGCGAAAAGGTGGTCATCACCCGCATTGAGGGTGCAAAGGTCTTTGTCCGTCCGTCAAATGAGTAGACCCATTTTGGCGCTATAACAACGCTTGAGTATATATGCCGGATACCGGCGGAAATGGAGTGTAGGATATGGAAGGCTTTATCATTGCGGCACTGCTGATTATTGTGTTTGTTATTGCGGTTGCCAACATCAAGATTGTACCGCAGGCGACTGCGTACGTCGTGGAGCGTCTGGGCGCGTACAAATGCACATGGGAAACAGGAATCCACTTTAAAGTACCCTTTATCGACCGCGTTGCGAAGCGCGTGTCCCTAAAGGAGCAGGTGGCAGACTTTAAGCCCCAACCGGTGATTACAAAAGACAACGTAACGATGCAGATTGACACCGTTGTGTTCTTCTACATCACCGACCCGAAGCTGTATGCCTACGGTGTAGACAGACCGCTTGCAGCGATTGAGCTTTTGTCGGCAACTACGCTGCGCAGCATCATCGGAGATATGGAGCTCGATGAGACCCTTTCATCCCGCGATGCAATTAATAGTAAGATTACAACCCTTTTGGACATTGCAACCGACAAGTGGGGCATTAAGGTAACCCGCGTAGAGCTTAAGAACATACTGCCTCCGCGTGAGATTCAGGACGCGATGGAAAAGCAGATGAAGGCAGAGCGCGAGCGCCGCGAAGCTATCCTGCGTGCCGAGGGTGAAAAGCGCAGCCAGATTCTTGTGGCAGAGGGTGAACGCGAATCGGCTATTCTGCGTGCAGAGGCTGAGAAGGAGTCCGCCATCCTGCGCGCCGACGCGGTAAGAGAGCAAAAGATCCGCGAGGCAGAGGGTGAAGCCCAGTCGATTCTGACGGTGCAAAAGGCGCTTGCAGACAGTCTGCGCATGCTCAACGAGGCGGCCCCCACAGACCGGGTTCTTGCACTCAAGAGCTTCGAGGCCTTTATCAAGGCTTGTGACGGTAAGGCTACGAAGATTATCATCCCGTCTGAGATTCAGTCACTCGGCGCTCTTGCGACCTCTATAAAGGAGCTCATGACCGACACAACCAACAGCTAACTGCACAACCCGCGGGCAAACATATCCCTCATTTTGGTGCAACGAAACGATTTTGTCGATGTCGCTTGTTTTTACCAGTGTAATATATTAAAATAAAAGCCTAAGATGTTTTTATATATAGGTACATTGGCGAAGGACCGCATCACAACTGTTTCGGAGGCTTGCGCAAGATGAGCCATATGGGTGTGTTTGCTTACAACCAAATCTGGTGTACGGGATGCAGTACGCAATGCGGCTGCAGGTTTCTCGGTGCACCTGCATCAGGTAGCAGTAACGGTGATGGTGCGCTCACTTTTAGGTAAATCATAGGCTATGGCGGAAAGCGCCATAGCCTATTTTTGTTTTAGAAGTAAAAAAATGAGAGGTCGAATCAAAATGCAGACAAAAGGCAAAAAGGTAGCGGTTATCATGGGTAGCGACAGCGACCTTCCCACCATGCAGGGGGCACTCAAAACACTAGAAGAGTTTGGCGTGGAGTACACCGTTAAGGTGATGAGCGCACACCGCACACCGGCAAGGGCGTGCCAGTTTGCACAGGATGCGCGCAAAGACGACTACGGTGTCATCATCGCGGCGGCCGGAAAGGCAGCACACCTTGCTGGCGTACTAGCCGCACACACAACCCTGCCTGTTATCGGGGTTCCCATTAAGGCGTCGCTTGATGGGCTGGATGCCCTGCTTTCCACCGTACAGATGCCAAAGGGCGTTCCGGTGGCCACGGTTGCGATTGATGGTGCGGCCAATGCCGCTATTCTTGCAGTGCAGATGCTTGGCATCTACGATGAAACGCTCGCTAAAAAGCTTGCCGACGAAAAGGTCAAGATGGAACAGGGAGTCCTCGCCGCAGAGGACGCCGTAATGGAGAAGCTGAAGCTGCGCTAAAGCCAGCAGAGGATATAAAGGAAGGAAAGGGTAAGAAACATGCAGAAGTTACAGCAGCTTTATGAGGGAAAAGCCAAAAAGGTGTTTGCCACCGACGATGCACAGCTTTATATCGTCGATTACAAGGACGATGCCACCGCCTTCAACGGCCTAAAGAAGGGCACCATCGCGGGTAAGGGCGTTATTAACAACCGCGTAACCAACCACCTGATGCAGTTACTTGAGAAAAACGGCATCCCCACCCACTTTGTAAAAGAGCTTTCCGACCGCGAGACGTTGGTGAAAAAGGTCACCATCGTACCGCTTGAGGTGATTGTCCGCAACATCGCTGCGGGTTCGCTTTCCAAGCGCCTTGGCATTGCGGAAGGCACAAAGCTTGCAAGCACGGTGCTGGAGTACTGCTACAAGGATGATGCCCTGGGCGACCCCATGATTAACGACTACCACATCTATGCCATGAAGCTTGCCACCAAGGAGGAGCTTGACCTTATTGCAAAATACTCCTTTAAGGTAAACGACATCCTCACCGATTACCTGAAGGACCTCGGCATAGAGCTGATTGACTTCAAGCTTGAGTTCGGTCGCCTTGATGACGGTACCATCGTGCTTGCGGATGAGATAAGCCCCGACACCTGCCGTTTCTGGGACAGCAAGACAGGCGAGAAACTTGATAAAGACCGCTTCCGCCGCGACCTTGGCGGGGTAGAGGACGCCTACCATGAGATTATGAAGCGCCTGTTGGGTGAATAGTACTGTTCTATTTTAATACCGAAGCGGCGAGTCTTTTTGCTCCCTTGTCCGGCTAGGTGGCAAAAACAGTCGCAGATGGAGAAATGGCGGTTAGAAGGATATGTTTGATACCTTAAAAGAAGAATGTGGCTTGTTCGGCATCTTTGCCGAGCAGCGCAGCAGTGTTGCGGCGAGCGCGTACTTTGCGCTGTACGCACTCCAGCACCGCGGACAGGAAAGCTGCGGCATCGTGGTTAACGACGATGGGCTTATGACTGCCCACCGCGATACGGGGCTGGTGCCGGAGGTATTTACTGCAGAGGCCCTCAGCAAGCTGGGCGAGGGCAACATGGCGGTAGGCCATGTGCGCTACTCCACAACGGGTTCACACAACCGTGTGAACGCCCAGCCGCTTGTTATCCAGCATATCAAGGGTAAGATGGCCCTTGCCCACAACGGCAACCTTGTCAACGCGGGTGAGCTGCGCGAGGAGCTTGAGCTCGGCGGCGCAATCTTCCACAGCACCAACGACACCGAGGTTATAGCCTATATCATCACCCAGGAGCGCATCAAGGCGCCAAGCATCGAGCAGGCGCTTGAGCAGGCGATGTATAAGATTAAGGGCGCATACTCCTTGATTGTAATGTCGCCCCAGAAGATGATTGCTGCGCGTGACCCCAATGGCTTCCGCCCCCTGTGCATGGGCAGGCGCGGCTCGGACATCGTGTTCGCCTCCGAAAGCTGCGCACTTGACAGCCTTGGTGCGGAGTTTGTGCGCGACCTTGATCCGGGCGAGATTGTGGTGGTTGATAAAAAGAACGGCCTGCGCAGCATTCGCACCCATTGCAAAGAGGGCGAAAAGGGCAGCCTGTGCGTGTTTGAGTTTATCTACTTCGCCCGCCCCGACTCTGTGATTGAGGGTGCTTCGGTACACGAGGCCCGCCTGAGAGCGGGTGCATTCTTGGCCCTTGAGCATCCCGCGCAGGCGGATGTGGTCATCGGCGTGCCCGATTCCGGATTAGATGCCGCCCTCGGGTTTGCTCGCCAGTCGGGTATCCCCTACGGAATCGGCCTGATAAAGAACCGATACGTCGGAAGAACCTTCATCCAGCCCAGTCAGGAGCAGCGTGAGGACGCTGTCCGCATCAAGCTCAACGCCCTCAAGCAGACGGTGAAGGGCAAGCGCGTGGTACTTGTAGACGACTCCATCGTGCGCGGTACCACCTGTGCCCGCATCGTCCGCCTTATCCGTGAGGCGGGAGCGACCGAGATACATATGCGCATCTCCTCGCCGCCCTTTATCAACCCCTGCTACTTTGGCACCGATATTGACAGTAAGGAAAACCTGATTGCCTGCAAGATGAGCATACCCGAAATCCAGAAGCTCATCGGCGCTGATTCCTTAGGCTTTATCAGTGTAGAGAATGTCAAAAAGCTCGCTGAAGGAGCCCGCTGCGGCTTTTGCACCGGCTGCTTTACCGGCAAGTATCCGGTTGAGATACCCAAGGATATCCGCAAGGATAAGTTTGAGTCGCGCATCGGCGACCACCAAAAATGACCGATTGAGATAGAGAGATCATCTCCCGCATGGGAAAAGGATGAAACGATAACGAATAAGGTTCCGCTTGCGGAAAGACGGAGGTTACAATGAAAAGCTACAGTGAAAGCTACAAACAGGCGGGGGTAGACGTTACCGCGGGCTACCGTGCCGTTGAGCTGATGAAGAATGCGGTGTCATCTACCTTCACAAAGGGCGTGCTCTCGGGGCTCGGAGGATTTGGCGGGCTGTTTGAGCTTGACCTGACCGGCATCGAGAAGCCGGTGCTCGTATCCGGAACCGACGGTGTGGGCACCAAGCTTAAAATTGCGTTTTTGCTTGATAAGCACGATACCGTGGGCATCGACTGCGTTGCCATGTGCGTAAACGATATTGTGTGTGCAGGCGCAAAGCCGCTCCTGTTCCTTGACTACATCGCTGTGGGCAAAAACGTGCCCGAAAAGGTTGCCGCAGTGGTGTCCGGCGTTGCAGAGGGCTGCCGTCAGGCGGGCTGCGCCCTTGTAGGCGGCGAAACCGCCGAGATGCCCGGATTTTATGGACCCGATGAGTACGACCTCGCGGGCTTTTCAGTGGGTGTAGTGGATAAGTCCCGTATCCTTGATAGTACCAATGTGCGCAAGGGGGATGTCATCATTTCGCTAGCTTCGTCCGGTGTTCATTCCAACGGCTTTTCGCTCGTGCGCAAGGTGTTTGATGTGGAGCACACCGACCTCGGCCGTAACATCCCGGAACTCGGCGCACCTTTGGGCGAAACACTGCTTACCCCCACCCGCATCTATGTAAAGGCTGTTCTGGCCCTGATGGAGCGCGTCAACATCAAGAGCATTTCTCATATCACTGGCGGCGGATTTTATGAGAACATCCCGCGCGCTATACCTGAGGGACTGACCGCGCGCATTGACAAGCAGAGCCTTACCATTCCCCCCATCTTTACGCTGATTCAAAAGGCGGGAAAGATAGACGAGCGCGATATGTTCAACACCTTTAACATGGGCACCGGCATGTGCATCATCGTAGGCAAAAACGATGCCGACACAGCGCTCGCGGTACTCAAGGACGCGGGCGAGACACCCGCAGTCATCGGCGAGGTTGTAGAAGGGGACGAAGGGGTAATCATCCAGTAATATAACGGCGGTGAAGAAAGAATGGTCAATATAGCGGTGCTTGTGTCGGGCGGCGGCACCAATCTCCAGGCCCTTATCGACAGGCAAGGCGAAAACCCTTACGGCAAAATCGCGCTTGTGGTATCCAGCAAGGCAGATGCCTTTGCACTCGAGCGCGCAAGACGCAGTGGTATCAAAACCGCAGTTGTAGAGCGCAAGGCGTTTGCCTCTACACAGGAGTTTGACGATGCCCTGCTTGCGGTATTAAAGCAGCACAACATCGACCTTGTGGTGCTGGCAGGCTTTTTGTGCATCCTCGGCAAGGGGATGATTGAGGCATACCGCGACCGAATCGTCAATGTGCACCCGTCGCTCATCCCCTCCTTTTGCGGTGACGGCTTTTACGGCCTGCGTGTACATAAAGCAGCCCTCGATTACGGCGTTAAGGTGACGGGGGCTACCGTCCACCTTGTAAACGAGATTACCGACGGCGGCAAAATCCTATTGCAGAAGGCGGTTGAGGTGCGCGAGGAAGACACCCCGGAAACCCTGCAGCAGCGCGTGATGGAGCAGGCCGAGTGGGAGCTTCTTCCCAAGGCGGTTGCCATGCTCTGCCGCGAGCTTTCAGACCAGAACGGCTGATAGGGCTATAGACAACAAAGGGGGTAACAGCATGGATGGTACACTCAAAGAGGTACTGCGTTTCGCAACAAGCGATGATATTGAAACCCTGAGAAAGATGCGTGTTAGATACCTGCAAGAGGATATGGGCGGACTGACATCCGAGCAGGAGCAGCAGATATTAGCCCAGCTTGCCGAATACTTCTCCAAGCACCTAGACAGGGATTGTTTTGCCGCACTGGTTGAGGTGGACGGACAAGCAGTATCATTCGCCCTACTTAGTCTGTTTGAAAAACCGGCAAACGCAAACTACCTAACGGGAATCACCGCAACGCTGTACAACGTTTATACCCTGCCCGATTTTCGGCGCAGGGGCTATTCAACCCGTGTGCTGAAGATGCTGATTGAGCAGGCGAAAAAGTCTGGCGCGTCATATATTGACCTTAAAGCAACGAAGGCAGGAAAGCCCCTTTATGAGACCTTGGGCTTTGAGGAGTACCATTCCTGCTGTGCCGAGATGAGGCTTCAACTAATAAGCGGTGAATCGCCGCAATAATCACATAAAGGAGAAAACCCATGCCTAACCTTGATATTGCAAAGGAGCTAAGCTCTAACCAATACCCCGGAAGGGGAATAGTTATCGGCAAGAGCGGCGATGGTAAAGATGCCGTTATCGCCTACTTTATCATGGGGCGCAGCGAGAACAGCCGCAACCGCGTGTTTGTGGAGTGCGACGGCGGAATCCGCACTCAGGCGTTTGACGAGAGCAAGCTCAGCGACCCCTCGCTCATTATCTATGCGCCGGTTCGCGTTCTGGGCAACACCACGATTGTGACAAACGGCGACCAGACCGACACCATCTATGAGTATCTGCAGAGCGGCAAAAGCTTTGAGGAGGCCCTGCGCACCCGCACCTTTGAGCCGGATGCCCCGAACTTTACCCCCCGCATCTCGGGTGTTGTAGAGTGCCGCGACGGCGACTTTTCGTACAAGCTGTCTATTTTAAAGAGCAACGACCACAACCCGGCATCCGCCGAGCGGTTCTTCTTTGAGTACGCCCAGCCGGTAGCGGGTGAGGGAAGGCTTATTCACACCTACCGGTGTGACGGCGACCCCATCCCCTCCTTTGAAGGGGAGCCTAAGCGCGTCGCTTTGTCCGGTACCATCGACGAATTTACGAATCTTTTGTGGAACAGCCTAAATGAGGATAACAAGGTTTCGCTGTTTGTACGGTATATCTCCCTTACCACGGGTGAGGTGCAAACACGCATTGTCAATAAGAATCAATAACGAAAGGCGGGACAACCCCCATGTCTGCAACTCAGATTGAATTGAAATACGGCTGCAACCCGAACCAGAAGCCCGCGCGCATCTTCATCGACGACGCGCAACCCCTGCCCATCGAGGTGCTGTGCGGAAGGCCGGGCTACATCAACCTGCTTGACGCCTTTAACGGCTGGCAGCTTGTTAAGGAGCTCAAGGCGGCAACGGGGCTGCCTGCCGCAACCAGCTTTAAGCATGTCAGCCCTGCGGGCGCCGCGGTAGGCGTGCCTCTTACAGACCTTCTGCGCAAGATCTACTTTGTGGATGACGACATCGAGCTTTCGCCGCTTGCATGCGCCTATGCCCGCGCAAGAGGTGCCGACCGTATGTCGTCGTTTGGCGATTTCATCGCCCTTTCGGATGTGTGTGATGTACCCACTGCCCGCCTGATTGCAAAAGAGGTATCCGACGGCATCATTGCCCCCGGATACGAGCCCGAAGCGCTTGAAATCCTCAAGAGTAAGCGCAAGGGAACCTACAACATCGTGCAGATAGACCCAGACTATGTCCCTGCCCCCATCGAGCACAAGCAGGTGTTTGGCATTACCTTTGAGCAGGGCAGAAACGACCTCTCTATCAACGAAGATTTGCTATCGAACATCGTCACCCAGAATAAAACCCTGCCCGAGAGCGCAAAGCGTGATTTGATTATTGCACTGATTACCTTAAAATACACCCAGTCTAACTCCGTGTGCTACGCATACGACGGACAGGCCATCGGCATCGGCGCCGGTCAGCAGTCGCGCATCCACTGCACCCGTCTTGCCGGTTCCAAGGCGGACAACTGGTTCTTGCGCACTCATCCGAAGGTGCTTGATTTGAAGTTCGTCGAGGGGCTTGGCCGCGCAAACCGCGACAATGCAATCGACGTTTACATCTCGGAGGAGTGCGACGACGTGCTGGCGGACGGCAGATGGCAGAACATCTTTGCACAAAGACCCGACCGCCTCACCCTTGCCGAAAAGCGTGAATGGCTTGATAAGGTGACGGGCGTTTCGCTCGGCAGCGATGCTTTCTTCCCATTTGGGGATAACATCGAGCGCGCGCATAAGAGCGGTGTTTGCTACATCGCACAGCCGGGTGGGTCTATCCGCGACGACAACGTCATCGAGGCGTGCGACCGCTATGGCATGGTGATGGCCTTTACAGGCATTCGCCTCTTCCACCATTGATAGCTTTCGGCTCATGTGTCTGCCATATGGCGGGCACAATTTTGGAAAGGACTTGACTAACTATGAACGTACTCGTGATTGGCGGCGGCGGCAGAGAGCACGTCGTAATCAGCAAACTCATTGAAGATAAGCGTATCAAACGCCTGTATTGCACACCGGGCAACGGCGGCATCAGCGCATATGCCGAGTGCGTGAACATCAAGGCAACCGATGTTGACATGATTGCGGCCTTTGCCCAACAGCATGAGATTGACTTTGCGGTAGTCACCCCCGACGACCCGCTGGTGCTCGGCATGACCGATGTGCTGGAGGACTTAGGTATCAAATGCTTCGGGCCTTCTAAAAAGGCGGCACAGATTGAGGGCAGCAAGATATTTTCCAAAAACCTCATGAAGAAGTACGGCATCCCCACCGCCGCGTATGAGGTGTTTGACAACTCTGCGGATGCGATTGCCTATGTCAAGGCGCAGAACACCTATCCCATCGTCATCAAGGCGGATGGCCTTGCCTTGGGCAAGGGCGTTATCATCGCCCAGAACCTTGACGAGGCCGAGGCTGCCATTAAGGATATGATTGACGGCGGGCGGTTTGGTCAAAGCGGCAGTCGTGTGGTAATCGAGGAGTTTTTGCAGGGCCCTGAAGTAACGGTGCTTGCCTTTACAGACGGAAAGACCATCAAGCCGATGGTATCCTCCATGGACCACAAGCGGGTTTATGACAACGATAAGGGGCCCAATACGGGCGGTATGGGCACGATTGCGCCAAACCCCCATTACACACCCGAGATTGCAAAGGTGTGCATGGACACCATCTTTCTTCCCACCATCCGTGCCATGCAGCAGGAGGGCGCACCCTTTAAGGGCTGCCTCTACTTCGGCCTTATGCTGACTGCCAAGGGGCCGTATGTCATCGAATACAACTGCCGCTTCGGCGACCCCGAGGCTCAGGTGGTGTTGCAGCTTCTTAAAACCAACCTGCTCACCGTATTTGAAGCGGTGGCGGACGGTCGCCTTAATGAGATTGACATCGAGTGGGAGCAGGGCGCTGCGGCCTGTGTTGTCATGGCATCGGGCGGATACCCGACAAAATACGAGACAGGCAAGGAGATTACCGGCCTTGAGGATGCCGAAGCGCTGCCGGGTGTTACGATCTACCACGCCGGAACCCGCTACGACGACGAGCGCTACTACACCGCGGGCGGGAGAGTGCTCAACGTGACTGCAAAGGCAAAGGACTTGTCATCGGCTCTTAAAAGGGCTTATGAAGCGGTGGGCAAGATTCATTTTGAAGGCGCCCACTACCGCACCGACATCGGCAAGCATTAACACAAAGCTCTGTAAGGGATAAAACCCCGAGTTTCCAAAAACCGAATGACCCAAGTAAAAACACCCCATAATAAGGACACAAACCTTATTGCGGGGTGTCTTTTTATGAATGAGTTTACCATGTCAAGGTCGCAAAGGCGAGCGCTTACGCTGTTTTGCTTCCTCATACTTGGGCTTTCGGCCTTGTTTCTGCGCATCTTTTTGGTAGCAACGGGTGAGGACTTGCAGACGGTTGCCAAAAACCAAAGCTCCTATACCCTGACGGTTGACCAAAGCCGCGGTATGATATATGACTGCAACTTTAAACCCCTCGTCAACAGCACCGAGCAGTATGTGCTCAGTGTTCTGCCCTGCGATGAGGCCGCGCAGGCGCTCATGCAATCTGTACCATACGGTGAGCGAGAGAAGCTCTTAAAGCTGTTCGACGGCGGAAGGCCGTTCTTGTATGAGTTTGACTCCCCCTACATCTATGCGCAGGGAATCAACGTGTTTACAGTAAAACAACGTTACTCGGAAAATCAGCCCGCCGTCCATGTCATCGGCCACTTAGATGGGGAAGGAGCGGGTGTATACGGCATCGAGAAGGCATATGACGCCCTGCTTGCGGCAAACAGCGGTAAGTTGACCGTTACCTATGCGGTGGATGCCCTGCGCCGCCCGCTTACCAATGTCTCGCCCGAGATTACGCGCACCAACTACAACAACCGCGAGGGCGTTGTGCTGACCATTGATTCGGATATTCAGCAGATTGCTGAGCAGGAGGGGGCGCGGCTGATTAAAAAAGGCGCCGTATTGGTGATGGAGGCCGCTACCGGGAAGATTCGCGCGGCGGCATCCTTTCCGGCCTTTGACCCCAACAACGTTGCTGCAAGCCTTGACGACTCTGATTCCCCGCTGGTAAACCGGTGCTTTTCGGCTTATAACGTCGGCTCGACCTTCAAGCTGTCGGGTGTGGCGGCAGCACTTGAAAAGGACATCCCGCTGGACTACACCTATACCTGCACCGGCAGCATAGAGGTAAACGGTATCAAGTTCTACTGCCATAACCGGGCGGGCCACGGCGAGATAGGTCTTGACGAGGCCATGCAGCGGTCCTGCAACCCGTATTTCATCAACCTAGCCATGCAGACCGGCTACGACAAACTGTACGAGATGGCGGTTCGGTTCGGCTTTGGCAAGGCAAACAACTTAACAGAGGTCACCCGCAGTGCGGCGGGCAACCTTCCCGACATGGAGAGCCTGCGTAACAACGCAGTTCTTGCAAACTTTGCATTCGGGCAGGGGGAGCTCACCGCAACACCCATCCAGATCGCGCGCATGATTTGTGTGTTTGCAAACGGAGGCACGCTGGTTACTCCAACACTAGTTGAGGGAATCTCGGATAAAGCAGGGCAGGAAATCGCATCCCCTTATGAGCCGTCGCCATCCTACCGTATGCTGTCAAGCGCAAACGCCGACACCATCAGGCAGCTGATGATAAACGTCGTAAACACGGGCAGCGGCAAAAAGGCAAAGCCGACCAAGGGCGGGGCGGGGGGCAAGACCGGGTCGGCCCAGACCGGCATCTACGATGAAAATGACGAGGAGATTGTACACGCCTGGTTTTCGGGATTTTTCCCCGCAGACAATCCAAAGTACGTTGTGGTTGTCCTTAACGAAGGCATGGATTCTGGCGGTGACTGGTCAGCCCCGGTTTTCCGCGAGATTGCCGACCGCATCGAAAACCTTGAAGCCAGAAGAGCGGAGCAATAGATTGATAATCAAGAGGATAAACGTATATTATGCGCGCCAATATACTATTTGTATCGTTTTATGACGCTTTGGGCGATAAATGGTTACAAAGTCGGCGGGCTTTTCTGTCAAATGCCATAGACCATATAGCGAAAGGAGCGCATATCCGTCATACCACGGGTGAGACTTTTAACCCATTAGACAGTAATCACCCTGCCGACTTCCTCATTGAGATGATCATAATGCTTATAACTGTGTCGAAATATACAGCTTGTAGTACTGCGATAGGGGAGCGGGAACGCTCCATTCTGCGGATTAAACCGTATAAAGTCCCCTTTTTCTGCTCAAACAGCGTTTGTATAAGAGAAAAAGCGCAAATAGCGTAATTGTGTCGATATAATATACAATTTGTAATGAACAGCCCGCATGAAAAGAAAACAGAGCATTCACACGGTACTGGCTCGGCAGTCTGGCTTTGAGGACTTTGCAACCATCTGTCATAATAGGGGTTCGCGGTTGTGGGCAGAATATATACTGTTTCATCCAAGCAATCAGCAGCAAAAACACCGCGGGGGAATGGATGCAACCGATTGACATTTCCCCCCTGTCGCTATATAATGTTGGATGGAATAACGGTATTATGGTGATGATGGGAAAAGCTCGGCAAACCAAGGCGCCGTAAAGAGAGCAAAACAGCGCTCCTATTACCCGGGGGTGTACTGCTGAAAGTTTTGCCGGTGACATTGCCCTGCTGCCGTCCCTGAGCCCCGCAGGATGACTGCGGCGTAGCCGCTGCGTTACGGCGGACACAAGTGGCAGAGATCATTCTCTGCAAGCAGGGTGGTACCACGGAGAGTAAGCTTTCGTCCCGGTTTTGGGATGGAGGCTTTTTATATTTTTGTTCTTACACAAAATTCCATTTACTACTGCATAACGGAAATATTCACCGACGTGGTGAGACTCTTTCGCCGGATTGGCGCAAATGACAAAACCATTAGGATTTGGAGGATTTAAACAACATGCAATGGCAAGGATTAAACCAGCTGCGCGAGTCGTATCTGTCCTTCTTCGAGAGCAAAGGACACACGCGCCTTGCGAGCGCATCCCTTATCCCCAACAACGATAAGAGCCTGCTGCTTATTAATTCCGGCATGGCACCGCTCAAAAAATACTTCCTTGGGCAGGAAACACCCCCCAACAAGCGGGTAACCACCTGCCAGAAGTGCATCCGTACCCCCGATATTGAGCGCGTGGGCAAAACGGCCCGCCACGGCACCTACTTTGAGATGCTCGGAAACTTCTCCTTTGGCGATTACTTTAAGCGCGAGGCAATCTCCTGGGCGTGGGAGTACTTCACCAAGGTACTCGAGATCCCCGAAGAAAAGCTGTACTGCTCGGTTTATGAGCAGGACGATGAGGCATACGATATCTGGACCAAGGAAATCGGCGTGCCCGAAAGCCATATGGTTCGTCTGGGCAAGGCGGATAACTTCTGGGAGCACGGCACCGGCCCCTGCGGCCCCTGCTCTGAAATCTACTTTGACCGCGGGCCCGAAAAGGGCTGCGGCAGCCCCGATTGCGCGGTAGGCTGCGACTGCGACCGCTTTGTCGAGGTGTGGAACCTTGTGTTCACCCAGTTTGACAGCGACGGCAAGGGCAACTATGCCCGCCTTGAGCATCCCAACATCGACACCGGCATGGGCCTTGAGCGTTTAGCCTGCGTGATGCAGGGAGTGGACAACCTGTTTGAGGTTGACACGGTTCAGAACATCATGAAGCATGTCAGCGACATCGCTCACGTTCGCTACGGCGAGAACGCAAAAACCGATGTTTCTCTGCGCGTGATTACCGACCATATCCGCAGCACATGCTTTATGGTAGGTGACGGCGTTATCCCCTCAAACGAGGGACGCGGCTATGTTCTGCGCCGTCTGCTGCGCCGCGCCGCACGCCACGGCAGACTCATCGGCATCAACGAGCCCTTCCTGTACAAGGTGTGCGACACCGTAATAAACGAGAACAAGAACGCCTATCCAGAGCTTGCGGAAAAGGCGGACTATATCAAAAAGCACATCCGTGTGGAGGAGGAGCGGTTTGCCCGCACCATCGACCAGGGCATGGAGCTGCTTAGCGATCTCGTACAGGCTGCAGTAAAGAGCGGCAGCAAGACGTTTGACGGCGCCGAGGCTTTCCGTTTGTATGATACCTTCGGCTTCCCGATTGACCTCACCCGCGAGATTGTAGAGGAAAACGGCCTTACAGTAGACGAGGCGGAGTTTGAGCGCCTGATGAACGAGCAGAAGCAGCGCGCAAGAGAAGACCGCAAGAAGTCCGGCGGCGTTGCTTGGGAAAGCGATGCACTCGGCGACCTCGACCTGCCCGAGACTAAGTTTGTGGGCTACACCGATTATACAGCCACGGCAAAGATTCTTGCCATTGTAAAGAACAACGAGCTTGCAGGAAGTGCGGTTCAGGGCGACGAGGTACTCGTTGTGCTGGATAAAACCCCGTTCTACGCCGAGAGCGGCGGACAGGTTGCCGACACAGGAGTTATCGTCAAGGACGGCGGCCGCCTTGCCGTGACAGGCTGCAAGAAGACTGCTGCCGGCCAGTTCCTGCACTCCGTTACGGTGGAAGCCGGTACCTTCTCAACCGATGATGTCGTCACAGCTGAGATTGACGTGCTCCGCCGCAAGTCGATCATGCGCAACCACACCTCGGCCCACCTTCTGCAGGCGGCCCTTCGCAGTGTGCTGGGCGACCATGTCCATCAGGCAGGCTCTTTGGTTACCCCCGACCGCGTGCGCTTTGACTTCTCCCACTTCGGCGCGATGACCGCCGAGGAGATTGCCGCCACCGAGCGTCTTGTCAACGAAAAGATCCTCGCTGCCCTGCCTGTTACCACCGAGGAGATGGGCATCGACGAGGCAAAGCAGCGCGGCGCTATCGCACTGTTTGGTGAAAAGTACGGCGAGCGGGTGCGCGTTGTTGAGGCTCAGGGCTTCTCCACCGAGTTCTGCGGCGGTACCCACGTGGACAACACCGCAAAGCTCGGCCTGTTTAAGATTATCTCCGAGGGTTCTGTAGCAGCCGGTATCCGCCGCATCGAGGGAACAACCGGTGAGGGCGTGCTTGCCCTGTTTGACGAACTTAACGAGACCCTCAATGCGTGTGCTGCAAACCTCAAGGCGGCGTCGGTATCCGAGGTCGTAACCCGTGCAGCCTCTGTGATGAACGAGCTGCGCGAGAAGGACAAGGAGCTGGAAGCCCTTGCGTCGCGCATTGCGTCCTCCCAGCTTGAGCGCATTGCCGAGAATGCCCGCGAGGTGGCTGGTATCAAACTCATTACCGCCGAGCTTGCGGACACAAAGGTTGACACCCTGCGCGCCTTGTGTGATAAAATAAAGGAAAAAGATGCAAACGCAGTTGCGGTTATTGCAAACATCGCCGACGGCAAGGGCAGCCTACTGGTTGCACTTGGCAGCGAGGCGGTCAAAAAAGGACTTCATGCCGGCAAGCTCATTAAGGAGATTGCAGCTATTGCAGGCGGTTCGGGCGGCGGACGTCCCGACAGTGCGATGGCAGGCGTGAAGGACAACGCAAAACTGGCAGACGCACTCAGCGCGGCAGAGGGTATCATCCGGTCTGCGCTGGGCAAATAGTATTAAATAAGGGAGAGAAAGCACAATGGACTGCATTTTCTGCAAGATTGCGGCGGGTCAGATTCCGTCGAACAAGCTGTACGAGGATGAGCGGGTGCTCGCGTTTTACGACATCGACCCCAAGGCGCCGGTGCATTTTCTCGTCATCCCCAAGGAACACATTGCCTCGGCTAGCGATATTACCGAGCAAAACAGCGCGATTGTCGCCCACATCTTTGAGGTGATTGCTTCTATCGCAAAGAAACTTGACCTCAAAAACGGCTACCGCGTCGTAACCAACGTCGGCGAGGACGGCGGCCAGAGCGTTGCGCATATGCATTTTCATGTCTTGGCCGGCCGCTCACTTGCATGGCCTCCCGGCTGATGAAATATACCCCACATTCTATAATAAGTGTCTTGCCTAATAACAAGACCGGAAGGACTATGATTATCTATGAGTAATACCTATACCCTGCATGTTGCGGGACTCACACGCGAGCTCCCTCTTTGTCCCATCAACGAGCATCTGGACATTGCGGCCTTTGTCATGTTCTCGGATGTTGAGCTTACCATCGCCTGCGCAGCAGAGCTTAATAAGATTGCGCCGGAGCATGATGTGCTGATTACCGCGGAATCGAAGGGTATTCCCCTTGCGTATGAGATGAGCAGGCAGTCGGGCAAGAAGTACCTGCTTGCCAGAAAATCTGCCAAGCTCTATATGTCCGACCCCATCCGCGTACAGGTGAAGTCGATAACCACAGCCCGTATTCAGGAGCTGTACATTGACCGCACCGACATTGACTGCATCAAGGGTAAGCGCGTGCTGATTGTTGACGATGTCATCAGCACCGGAGAAAGCCTCAATGCACTCGAAAGCCTGGTGGAACAGGCAGGCGGCAAGGTGGTAGGCCGTATGGCGGTTCTTGCGGAGGGCGAAGCAGCTGACCGCACCGACATTCAGTTCCTTGAGAAGCTGCCCGTATTCCCCAAATAGTATTTCGCTGCATGACAGCATAGGTGAAACGGTATGAACGGATTATCCTTTATACAACGCGCTCACCACTGCCACAGCACTTTACAAAATAAGTCTTGCAATAGTCCGTCCCTCTTTTTAGGGGGACGGTGGTCACAGCTATGATTAAACGACCGCTGCCGGTAATAGGGTGCGCCTATCTCATATCGCTTGCGGTCATTTTCCTATTTACCTCGTTTTCGGGTAGATGGTATCGGCCGGAGGTCTTACCCGTCATCTCGGTGGTTGTTCCCATCGCGGTTTGCTTGGGCTGCGCCTTTTTGCGTCCGAGTAAGAATGTCCTGCGCATTGTGCTTTTGTGCTGCGTGGCCTTTACGTTCGGGGTGTTATACTCGGCTTTCCGAACCGTGACAATCCCAAGTAGGATTACGCCCCTGTACGAGCAAAAGGCGATGATTACAGCACGCCTTGACGATACTGCCGGCACAAGCGGCAGCCGCTATCACTACGTTGTAACAACTAAGAGCATAGCGGTGTACGCCCCCGCTACCGAACGGTATGTCAACGATAAAAGCCTGCCTCAGGCTGTCCGTATGCGGCTGACAGTACCTGCACCCTTAGACGCGACATACGGCGATACCCTCACCGCCGAGGTCAACATCACTCAGCCCTATCCGGTTGCAAACAACAGCCCCTATGTCATCCGCGACGCAGACGGCATCATGGCCTTTAGCTACGCCTACGGCGATATAGCCTACCAAAGCCCCGAGCGGCATTCACTGCTTGCACAGCTGCGCAGCCTGCGCGACCGGGTTAACACGGCTATCGCCCGCGCGGTGGGCGGGGATGCGGGTCTTGTTTCAGCAGCCATCCTGACCGGTGACAAAAACGGTGTGCCACAGACCGTCATCCGCTCCTTTCGCGCATCGGGACTTAGCCACCTGCTTGCGGTTTCCGGACTGCATGTGACCATACTCATGCAGTTTTTACTTGCGTTTTTAACACTACTTAGGTGTCCGAGAAGGATAAGCGCAGCCCTTTGCCTATTGGCACTTTTGCTTTTTGCCGCCTTTACGGGCTTTACCGCATCGGTAGTGCGCGCGTGTATTATGGCAAGCGCCCAGTGCGTAGCAAAGCTGTTTCGCCGCAGGTATGACGCGCTTAACTCCATCGCATTCTCTGCGCTGATTATCTGCATCGTAAATCCGGCTGCTTTACTGTCGCTTTCCTTTGTATTGTCCTTTGCTGCGACTCTGGCCATTCTTGTGCTAGCCCCGGCATTGGATGCGCTGTGCAAGCGGTATCTTCCGTGGCTGTGGCAGCGTGCCCAGTGGGCGGTGCAGGGCGCTACCTTGTCCATTAGTGCTACCTTGTTTACCTACCCCGTGATTGCCGCCGTGTTCGGCGAGGTTTCCCTCATCGGCCCGGTGGTAAACGTCTTGGTTATCCCGTTTGTCCCCGCCCTGACGGTATTGACGTTGCTTACCGGCATTGCGGGAGTTGCAGGGATTTCGGCTTTAGCGCAGGCCTTAGGCTTTTGCACGCGCATTATCATGCTTGTGGTGTTGCGCATCTCCGACTTCTTTGGAGCACTTGACTTTGCCTGGGCCCGGGTTACGGTGATAGCCGTCTGCCTGATAACCGCCCTGTTTCTGCTCTGCGTTGTTGCGGTAAGGCTTATCAGGCGAAAGACCAGCCACATTCCAGCACTCCTTGGCCTTACGCTATTGTCGGTTTGCATCGGTGTGTGGTTTGCCTATACCGACAACAGCCTTGATGTTATCATCGCCTTCCCCGACAGTGCCGTTTCTCAGACTGCTGTTGTTCACCAAGCGGGCCATGCGGCGATTATAGCCGGCACTGACACCAAAAACCGCGCAAGCGGAGCAGCCTACTACTTAACCGACAACGCGCTAATTGCAGACCTGCTGCTGACGCCCTGCCTAACTGATTCAGCGGCCGTGGTGGTGCGGGAGACAACCAAACGCGCAGAGGTAGCGGCAACCCTGATAGCAGACGACACCATCCGCTCAAAGGAGCTGCTTAGGCAAACCGAAGGGGCAAACCTGCTTAGGATGGGCGACATCACCACCCATGTGTTGCTGGATGATGTTGTCTGTTATGTGGACAAGCGTGAGAAAAACAAGGCTGCCCTATTTCTTACGGCAAACGATGTTTCTGTTTTGTTTTTATATAGCGGCGCGAATGCAGCGCGCCTGCCCGCGCAATTTTTATCACCCGATGTTTGTGTCATTAGCGGCAGGATGCCCGAAAACATAGACCGAATTAAGGCGAAGTATTACATACTAAGCGAGGCCCTTGCAGTAAAGCATGCAAAGGAGCTTTCAAACAAGGTTATCCTGTCGCCCGACGGCGACAACCCGCTTCGGCTGCACTGCAGCAAGGGCGGGGGCCTGAGATTGGAGGATACGACGATTGACGTTTACCGATGAGCAGTCGTTTCGGCTGCATGTTAAAAACGAGCCCTGTGCGCGTCTGTACTTTTTGTACGGCGAGGAGGACTATTTAAAAAAGCAATATATCGACCGGCTGGTCAAAAAGGCGGCACCCGACGCTGCGGCCGGTTTTAACTATATGCCGTTTGACTGCAAGGCGACCGATGTCGACACCATCTGCGATGCCGCCATGGCCCTGCCCCTGTTCGCAGCGCAAAAGTGCGTGTATGTTTCTGACTTTAACGCCGAGCAGTACTCTGAGAACGACTTTTTACGTCTGTGCGATCTTGTGCAGGATATACCGGACACCACCGTGCTCATATTTGCAACCCTTTCTCAGGACATCGGCGGCAAAAAAAGCCTGTCTGCCAGATGGAAGCGGTTTGTCAAGCTCGCCGACGAGGTGGGCGTGGTGACGGAACTGCGCCCACGCACCGAGCAGGATTTAATCCGCTACGCGCGCAGCTACGCCGAAAAGCAGGGCGCACAGCTTGACGGGGCAGCCGCAAAGCTACTATGTGAACGAAGCCGCTACCGCATGGATTTGCTCGTCAGCGACCTTGACCGCCTAACCGCCTACCGGCAGGGCGGTGAGATTACCCTGCAGGATGTCGAGCTCATGTGCGAAAAGGAGCCGGACGCAATGGCGTACGAGCTTGCGGGTGCGGTCGCTTCGGGCAACGGCACTAAGGCCCTTTCCCTAATCGAGGAGTACCGCGCAAAGCGGGAAGAGCCTGTCGCAGTCCTTGCGGCCCTCGCTTCGGGGCACATTGATTTTTATCGGGCAAAGCTGGGTGAGCAGGTCGGCAAGAGCGGCAAAGAGGTGTTTGCAGACTTTGGCTACAAGGGCAATCCCAACCGGTTTTACTATGTGCAAAAGGACGCCGCAAAGCTTTCGAAACGCTATCTTGCCGGCGCACTGGATATCCTGCTTTCCTGCGACTATGATTTAAAGAGCAGCAAGGCCGACGGCTATGTGCTATTGGAGCAGGCGGTCATGCGCCTGCTGATGCTGCGGGCGAAAGAGGGAAAACCTTGATTAAACTATCTCAGGCTGTTATAGTGGAAGGAAAGTACGATAAGATTAAGCTTTCCTCCATCATCGATGCGGTCATCATCGAAACAGGGGGCTTTGCAATCTATAAGGACCCCGAAAAGCTCGACCTAATCCGCGCCCTTGCCAAAAAGACGGGTATCCTCATCCTCACCGATTCCGACCGAGCGGGCTTTCAAATCCGCTCCTATCTTAAAGGGGCAATATCCGACGGGCAGGTTTTGCACGCTTACATCCCCGATGTACTAGGCAAGGAGAAGCGAAAGGTTACCCCCTCTAAGGAGGGCAAGCTCGGCGTGGAGGGCATTGAAAAGGAGAAAATCCTCGCTGCAATCAAGCAGGCGGGAATCACCCCGCTGGATGAGCCGCAGCTTGGCCCGCGCATCACAAAGCTTGATTTGTACGAGGACGGGCTTGCAGGCGGCAAGGGCAGCGCAACCCTGCGCCGCAGCCTGCTAAAGGAGCTTTGCTTACCCGAGCGCCTGAGTGCAAACGCGCTTGTTGAGGTGTTAAACGCCTTTTACACCTTCGACCAGTACAAAGCTACTGTGCAAAAGCTAAAGCAAAAAACGGTATGATAAACCGAAACCGATGGAAGGACGTAGCAGATAGATGGTATTTTCAAGCTTGACATTTCTCTACCTGTACCTGCCTGTGGTACTGCTGATATATTACTTAGTGCCCAAACAAGCGCGCAACTTCGTGTTGTTTGTTTCCGGCTTTGTTTTCTACGCGTGGGGAGAGCCGGTGTACATCTTCCTCATGACCTTTACCGTGCTAGTAGACTACACCTGCGGCCGTGTGATGACCCGCTTTGACCACAACAACAAGGTAAGGCTTGCAGTCCTTTTGACATCTATTGTCATCAACATGTCTATACTTGCGGTGTTTAAGTACAACTCCTTTGTGGTGCAGAACCTCAATGCCCTTCTCGGTCTTACCATTAAGGACCCGAAGATAGCGCTGCCCATCGGCATCTCCTTTTACACCTTCCAGAGCATGAGCTATACCATCGACCTCTACCGCAGAAATGTGCCGGAGCAAAAGAGCTTTATAGACTACGCCGCATACGTTTCGATGTTCCCGCAGCTTGTTGCGGGACCGATTGTCCGCTACGGAGATGTTCAGCGCGAACTTGCCCACCGCAAGGTTTTTGTTCTAAACCTCGGCGACGGTGCGGGCCTCTTTATTCAGGGCCTTGCCAAAAAGGTTCTGCTTGCAAATAACGTCGGTGCCTTGTGGACGCGCATCAAGGAGATTCCCGCATCCGAGCTTTCGGTTGCCACCGCGTGGTTTGGCATCCTCGCCTTTACCATGCAGATCTATTTTGACTTTTCCGGTTACTCCGATATGGCAATCGGCATGGGGCGGATGCTCGGCTTTAAATTCCCCAAAAACTTTGATTATCCCTATGTATCAAAGAGTGTCACCGAGTTTTGGCGCAGGTGGCATATGACGCTGGGCACGTGGTTTCGCGAGTACGTCTACATCCCGCTTGGCGGTAACCGCAAGGGTACCCCGCGCATGGTGCTGAACCTCTTAATCGTATGGATGCTCACCGGTCTGTGGCACGGCGCGAGCTGGAACTTCGTGCTGTGGGGCCTGTACTACGGCGTAATACTTATTATTGAAAAGTTGTTCTTATCAAAGATTCTTAATAAGATTCCGTTTAGCATTACACGGTTATATACCTTCTTTTTGGTGGTAATCGGTTGGGTACTGTTTGAATTTACCGACATCACACAGATGTTTGCGTATTACGGCGCGATGTTCGGAACACAGGGTAGGGCCTTAGCGGACGGAACCTTTACTTACCTGTTCTCATCCTATTGGCTGGTGTTCTTCCTCAGCGTTATTCTATCGCTTGACTGGGTGGATAAGCTCTCGCTGCGCCTCTACCGCAGGCGCCCGGGCCTTACAAAGGGCATTGCAGTTGCTTTGCAGGTTGTAATGATGCTGTTGTGCACGGCTTATCTCGTGGATGCCACCTACAACCCGTTCCTCTACTTCAGATTCTAACCTGGTATAAATAATGAATGAAACAGTAAAAAGAGGGAGACTCCCGCTATGAAGGCAAAGATTTTTTCCATGATCTTTTTGGCGCTGTTTTTGCTGGGACTGCCCATCGCTACCTTTGTGGCGCCAAAGGCCACATTCTCCGAGATGGAGAACCGCACGCTGGCAGCCTGGCCGCGCCTTACCATAAAAACCATCACATCCCGCAGCTTTATGAATGGCCTTGAGACCTGGTTTTCCGACCACTTTATCGGCAGAGACCTCTGGGTGAGTGCCAAGGGCTATATTGAATATGGCATCGGAAAACGCGAAAACAATGGCGTTTACATCTGCGGCGACCGCCTGATTGGTAAGACCGATGAGCCAGATGAAGAAAAGACCGCAAAGAACGTTGAGGCAATCCAATCCTTTGTTGAGACGAATAAAAAGCCAACCTACCTTATGCTTGTGCCGACTGCAGAAGAGATTTACAGGGACAAGCTGCCCGAAGGGGTGGAGAGCTGGGACCAGCGCTCCTACATCAAGGAGGTTGCAAGGCAGCTGCGCGGCGTTGTCAACGAAATTGACATCTACAAGGTACTGTATGAGAACAAAGATGAGTATATCTATTACAGGACCGACCACCACTGGACATCCAACGGTGCGTTTTACGCCTTTACCGAGGCGGCAAACCGCATGGGCATTTTAGCCGTGCAAAAGAAGAACTACAACATCGAGCATGTATCCCACAACTTCTACGGCACCCTCTACTCCAAGGTGGGCTACCGCAGTATTTCCCCCGACATCATCAGCATCTACACAAAACGCGGCTCAAACCTAAAGACCGAGGTTGAGGTGTTTGACGGGTCAAAGACCACAACATACCCTTCCATGTACTTTAACGAGTTTTTGGAGAAGAAGGATCAGTACGCGATGTTCCTCGGGCAGAACCAGCCCATTGTCACCATCAAAACCAACGCCGGTACGGGCAATAACCTGCTCATCTTCAAGGATTCCTACGCCCACGCCATCGCGCCGATGCTTGCTGACTACTACGACACCGTTACCCTTGTAGACCTGCGCTACATCAATCAGGCCTATGATAACCTTATCGATGTCTCCGAGTACGATCAGGTGCTCATACTTTATAACGTGGATACCTTCTCGCATTCTACCGATGCCGCAAAGCTCGGCATTACCTCGCAGTGACGGTTAACGCGCTGCCATGCGCAGCATGGCGGCGCGTTTTTTTATCTCTCACCGAAAGGGGAACAACACCATGCAGCAGATTATTCACCTAAACACCAGCCGCACAAGCTATATCATGTCCGTGCTGCCGACCGGGCACCTGCAAAACCTCTACTACGGCGCACGCATAAGGCCGCTTGCGGACTATTCCTGCCTCACCCAGCCTAACACAGTCCCGTACGGCTCGATGGTTACATATCAGCAGGAGCATCCGAGCATCGGCCTTGATGACCAGTGCTTAGAGTACTCCGGCCTTGGCAAGGGCGACTTTCGCGAGCCCGCCATAGAGCTTGTGGCAAGCAATGGCTGCATGGTAACCGACTTTAAGTACCAGTCCCACAAGACCTACAAGGGGCGCGGCACCATCCCGGGCCTACCCTCGGCGACAGGGGACGAAAACACCTGCGCAACCACCGAGGTTACCCTGTTTGACGAGGCCATAAACGCCCAGCTTGTGCTTTTTTACACCGTTTACCCCAAGCAGGATGTCATCACCCGGTATGCGCGGTTGACAAACCTCAGTACCGAACCCTTGACCATCCGCCGCATGATGAGCGCCCAGCTTGATTTGTATGACAGCAATTACTCCTTCGTCACCTTTGACGGCATATGGAACAACGAGCGCGGCATGAACAGCCGCAGATTGTGTCAGGGCACCCTTGTGTCCGACTCCAAGATGGGGGTGAGCTCTGCCCGCCACAACCCCTTTGTCATGCTCACCGCCGACGGCTGCACCGAGGAGACAGGCCGGTGTTACGCCACAAATCTTGTTTACAGCGGCAACCACAGTGAAATCTGCGAGGTGACCTATACGGGCAAGACCCGCCTGCTCACCGGCATCAACCCCTCCAGCTTTGCATGGGTTTTGCCGCCGAACGAGAGCTTTTACACCCCTGAGGCGGTGCTCACCTATTCTGAGGAGGGGCTCAACGGCCTTTCGTACAACATGCACCGATTTGTAAATGAGCACATCGTGCGCGGCGAGTGGCAGTATAAGGAGCGCCCGATTGTCATCAACAACTGGGAGGCCACAAGCTTTCACTTTACCCAGAATAAGCTTCTCTCCATCGCCAAGGAGGCGGCGGAGATGGGCATAGAAATGTTCGTTTTGGACGACGGCTGGTTCGGCAGGCGGGATGATGATACCTCCTCACTCGGCGACTGGGTTGTCAATGAAAAAAAGCTGCCCGCGGGCCTTTCGGGCTTCGCCGAGAAGATCAATAAGCTCGGTATGAAGTTCGGCCTGTGGGTGGAGCCAGAGATGGTGAGCGAGGACAGCGACCTCTACCGCACCCACCCCGATTGGGCGGTGAAGGCGCCCGGCCGCAAGCCGAGCATGGGCCGAAACCAGTTTATACTTGACCTCACCCAAAAGGAGGTTCGTGACTACCTAATCGAAACCCTCTCCAATGTGTTTTCCAGCGCAAACATCGAGTACATCAAGTGGGATATGAACCGCAACTTCTCGGATATGTACTCTCCAAGCCTTCCGCCGGATAGACAGGGCGAGTTCTTCCACCGCTATGTACTCGGCCTGTATGAGATATTAGAAGCGCTCACCAAGCGGTTCCCGAAGATTCTGTTTGAATCCTGCTCATCGGGCGGCAACCGGTTTGACCTCGGAATGCTCTGCTATATGCCGCAGACCTGGACCAGCGACAACACCGACCCCATCTGCCGCCTTTCCATCCAGCAGGGCACGAGTTACGGCTATCCGCTTTCCACCATGGGCGCCCATGTATCGCAGAGCCCGCACAGCTCGTCCTTGCGCAACACCCCGATTGAAACCCGCTTTAACGTCGCGGCCTTCGGGTGCTTTGGGTATGAGCTTGATTTGACAAAGCTCAGCCACTTTGACAAGACCGTCATCAAGGAGCAGGTTGCCTATTACAAGGCGCGCCGCAGGCTGTTTCAGTACGGGAGGTTCTACCGCCTTCGTGCCCACTGTGACCCCGATAAGTTAGTGTGGCTGTGTGTTTTGCCTGACCAAAGGCAGGCGGTTGCTGGTCTGTTCCAAATCCTGAGTAAAACGGGCCGGGGCAGCGAGGTGCTAAGGCTTACGGGCCTTGACGACGAGCGTGACTATACGGTAACCGGACGCAGGCAGTACGTCAATGTCAAGGCGCTCGGCGAGCTCATAAACAACGTCCTGCCCGTGGAGATTCGCGGGGACGGAGTCATTCACACAGTACTATCCGCCCACTATATGTTTGCCATGTGCGATGAGTTCTACCGAGCGGGCGGCGACCTGCTTAACCACTACGGCATCAAGCTCAAGCATGAGTTCTCCGGCACAGGCTACAACGAAGAGGTTCGCCTCTTTGGCGACTTCTATTCCAGAATGTTCGACATCGTGCAGGTATAAGAGAAATGCCATCGGTCGGGAAGACCGATGGCATTATTTAGTTGACATGACAGTAAAACTGCTGTACAATACGAACATACATTCCCTTTAGATATAAAAATCGGGAGGACAGCAAGATGGAGGCATTTGAGGCGATTTTTACGCGCAGGACAGTTCGCGAGTTTGATGCAAGACCCATTGAGCCCGAGACTTTGGAGCGGATTATTTCCGCGGGCCTGCGGGCACCGAGTAACGACCATATGCGCAGCTGGGAGTTTGTTGTGGTATCTGACCCGGATGTGCGCACCCAGCTGATTGAACCCATCCCGAAGAAGTTTACGCGCAAGCAGGTGGAAGGGATATTGGACAATTGGCAGCTCACCGACCAAACCCAGCGCCAGATGTACATAGACGCAGTCCCTCTGCAATACGCAATGCTGCACACGGCACCCTGTCTTGTGCTGCCCTTCTTTCGTCAAAAGACCCCGCTTCTAAAGCCCCGTTCGCTCAGCGATTTGAATGCCTTTGCGTCGATGTGGTGCTGCATTGAGAACATCCTCATCGCGGCCTCATCGGAGGGGATATACGGGGTGACGAGGATTCCGTTTGAAAAGGAGCAGGCAGTCATCCGCGAGGTGCTCGGTGTGCCCGATGACTACATGATGGCCTGCTTCCTTGCTTTGGGCTATCCCGCACCTGATGCCGCAGTCCACAAGCAGTTTGAGTTTACCGCCCAGCAGAAGATGCACATAAACCACTGGTAAATATATAAAGCAACCATCGCAAACGGGTGATGGTTGCTTTTGCTTTGGCATAGCTGCGATTGAAAGGCGGGTCTAGTTGTGTTACAATGTCTTAGTACGACCACCGATTACTTACAAAGGGGATAACCAGATGACGGAGCCTGTGTTTTCGATTCAAACTAAGATGGAAAGACAAGACTACAGAAAATTCTTATACATAGCAACCTTTTGCCGCAATAAACTCACCATCCCGATAATCGTCATCATCGCGTTGGCCGCAAGCCTGCTTGTAAACTGGAAGAACGGCACCATCAATCTGCTGGGGCTCGTTCTTACTTGGATTTTTATGTTTGCCCTTTCCATCGGGGTTATCTGTCTGCAGGTGGAAAGCAAAAACAAGCGGCGGATTACCACCGACAAAACCGGCACCTTTGAAAGCACAAGCCTCTTATCCTTTTACGAGGATAAGGTTGTGATAGAAAACAAGGCCCTAAACTCAACAGGGGAGCTCAAATACGATCAGTTCTTTGACCTTTTGGAGAGCAAGGAGTATTTCATCTTCTATATCACAGCCAATCAGGCATCCCTCATCCGCAAAAAGGACGTTGAGGATGTCAGTGCCTTCAAGGCCTTTATTGTGGCGAAGTTTCAAAACCGGTATCGATACATCAACCGATAGGATATGCAGCAAAAATGGGCGTCATCGTCAATTTGCGATGACGCCCTTGCTTTTTGAATATGTCTATGACCTGCCTGACTATTGTCCTTGCTGCCAGGACTCCCTGACCGACTGCGCAATCTGGCCGGGGGTTTTCACCACAAGGCAGCCGTGCCAGTGGGTGGGGAAGAGGGCGAGGTAATCGCGGCGCGTAAACCGGCGGTCAACCAGCACCACCACACCCCGGTCGTTTTCCCCGCGGATGACGCGGCCCGCCGCCTGCAGCACCTTGTTCATGCCGGGGTACATATAGGCATACTCAAATCCCATGCCGTTCTCGCGCTCGTAGTAGTCGCGCACAATGTCTTGCTCGGGGTTAAGCTGGGCAAGACCTACCCCGACAATCACGGTACCGATTAGCCGCTCGCCCCGCAGGTCAACCCCTTCGGAGAAGGCTCCGCCCATGACTGCAAAGCCGACTAAGGTTTGCGCCGATTGCTCTTCAAAGCGGGCGAGAAAGTCCTCGCGCTCGGGTTCGGTCATGCCCTGCCGCTGAACAAGGGTGGTGACGTCGGGGCAGAGGGTGCAAAACAGGCCGTACACCTGCTCAAGATAGCTGTATGAGGGGAAATACACCATGTAGTTGCCGGTCTTCCCCTGCACCGTAGCCGCAATGACCTCGGCAACCTGATGATAGGTGCCCGCACGGTCGCGGTAGGTGGTGGAAACACTGTCGCATAGGAGTAGGCGCAAATTATCGCGGGAAAAGGGGGAAGGAAGCTTGAGCGTTTCATCGTCCCTGCGCCCACCCAAGACCTCCTTAAAGTAGTCAAGGGGGGTAAGCGTGGCGGAAAACAGAACAGCGCTGCGTGCACGCGATAGGGCCTTATCAAGCAGGTAGCTCGGGTCTACACACAAGAGCTTTACCCGCACGTTACTATCACTGACATCAACAAGCGTTACATAGCGGCTGTCATACATCTCTGCTGTTCGGGCAAAGGCAAGGCAGTCAAAATAAAGCTGCAGGATGGGCTCGTAGCGGTCATCCTCCCTGCCGTGATCCTTGAGCCAGCGTTCCAGCTCATTGGCAACGTGCTCGCAGGCGTAGTAAAGCTTATCACACAAGGTCTCCTGCACCAGCGTTTCGGAGTCCTCCGGGCATTGCTTGGCTAGTGCTGAAAACTCCTTTTGGGCCGCAGTCAGGCGTTTCGATAGCGACGGGGCAGTCTTGCCGATAGCACGCTTAATCTGCCCAAATTCACGGCGCGAAAGCTGGGCAGAAAACATCTCCCGCGCACGATCCACGAGATTGTGCGCCTCGTCCACTAAAAAGATACAATCGCAGGAGGTGTCCTCCTGCGCAAAAAACCGCTTGAGATAGACGCGCGGGTCAAAGGCGTAGTTGTAGTCGCAGATGATGGCATCCGCCCAAAGCGTTGCATCCAGCGAAAGCTCAAAGGGGCAGACGGTGTGCTTTTTTGCGTAGCGCTCCACCACCTCCCGCGTGATGTCGTCATTTTGCTCGATTAGCTCCCGCAGGGCTGTGTTAACGCGGTTAAAATGCCCCTTTGCATAGGGGCAGGCATCCGGCGTGCAGGAGGGGGTATCCAGAAAGCAAATCTTTTCCTTTGCAGTCAGCGCAACGCTTTTTAGCTGCAGCCCCTGCTCGCGCATCCGGCAAAGGGCCTCACGTGCCACGGTGCGGGTGATGGTCTTGGCGGTCAGATAAAAAAGCTTCTCACACATCCCCTCGCCCATTGCTTTGATGGCGGGAAAGAGGGTGGACATCGTCTTGCCGATGCCGGTGGGTGCTTGAGCAAACAGGCGCTTTTCATCGCGAAAGGCATGGTAAGCGGATGCAGTAAGCGCCCGCTGCCCCGCGCGGTACCGGGCAAAGGGGAAGGGCAGGGTGCGGATGGAGGCATCCCGTAGCTCACACCAAGAAGCTGTCATGCGGGCCCAGTCAAGATAACCTTCTATGAGCGAATCATAAAAGGCGCGCAGGTCGTCAAACGAGAAGGTGAGCAGGAAAACGCGGGTTTCCTCGGTGTCGGCGTGCACATAGGTCAGCTGTACATCGATTTCATCAAGCCCTTCCTGCTGTGCGAGCATGTAGGCATAGCATTTTGCTTGTGCCCAGTGAACAGCGCTCCCTTCCTCTTCTATCTCCTCAAGCGGCAGGGTGGTGGTCTTTATCTCGTCTATTGTCATCCTGCCGTTTCGATTCAAAACACCGTCGGCGCGGCCGATGACGGTAAAGGTCAAATCGTCAAGCTCAGTGGTGTGGCGGAAAAACACCTCCGACTTATCGTCCTTGCCGTAGGACTTTTGCAGCTTGCGGTGCAGGCGGGCCCCGTCCGCCATGCGGTCACGCCCGGTAAAGCGGTTGTCAAGGTCGCCGGACCGCATCAAAAACTCGACAAGGGTTCGAACCGATATTCTGATTTCCCGCTTGTTTTGCTGCTTCATTAGTCACACACTTTCGCAAACATATATTCGGTTTCATTATACCGTGGGTGCAAAAAAATAACAAGCAATTCTTTCTTTTACTGAATTGCTTGTTATAGCTTGCATGCAATATAGAATCCGTTAAACTGCGTCGTCCTTCTCCACCACCATCATGCTGGGGAAGGCCTCGGCGAGGTAATCATCGGGGTAGTACTCGTCAAGCACCTGGTCGAGCTTGCTGGTAGCAGGTACCCCCCTGCGCCGCTCTGCCTGCCTGTCAACCGCAAGGGCGGAAAGGGACATATTAAAGAACATAAACACCGCAAGGGCAACCGTAAGGGGCTTGCCCAGCTTTGGAGGAATCCGCTCAATCAGCGAAGAGAGAATGGGATAAATACGCTTAATCCACACAACGCCTAAGATGCCCCAAAACAGCATATAGAGTACATTTGTGCGTCCGTTGATGTCAAGCAGCATATAGCTGTAGTCCCACGATACCGTGCCGAAAAAGCGTTCCTGCAAATAGCTTACCGCATACTCAAACGCCCCGCCAATCAAGGCACTGCCGATAAATACAACGCCGTCGCCCTTATCGGCGGTTTTGTAAAGCAGCACCGTCATGAGGACTGCGCCCACACCATACACCGGATTAAACGGACCATACAATACGCCTGCCCGATTAAGCAGCACATGGCTGTGAATAAAGCAATAGGTTGTTTCAATCACAACGCCCATAAAGCAGCCAATCATAAAAATCCAGAACAGTTTTTCTCTACACAGCCCTTTAGCGAATACATGGCTTGTCTCTTGTGTCTCGTCAGACACAGCAGAATTCTCGGGCAGACAGATGTCAGCTTGCATCTGCATAACCTGTCACCTCCGAAAAGTAGTGGATAATTAGCCTAAAAGAGTTGCCATTGATATAACGAGCTAATCACCCAATTTACTTCAAGATGCTACTATATTATATCATCGTTTACAGATTAATCAAATTGAAAAGTGGTACAAATTTCAGTGGATTTTCGCCTAAAAACATGGTATGTTAATGGTAATAATAAGGTGTAGCGCAGCTATGATTGTTAAAAAATTAACGGTATTTTGCAATTTACCGTTTGCCGTATATACAGAATTGGTTGCGCCGCAAGTAAAAACAGAAAGGTGCGGGTGCGGATATGATATACACCATTACGCTGAATCCATCGCTTGATTATGTGGTTAATCTCCCCAGTCCTGCCGTCGGCGGCGTAAACCGTCCCGAGCGTGAGGCCATCTACCCCGGGGGTAAGGGCATCAACGTCTCGGTTATACTCACAAGGCTTGGTCAGCCGACCGTTGCGCTGGGTGTAACGGCGGGCTTTACGGGCGAGCAGATTACCCGCCTGCTTGGTATCTACGGGTGCCCGCATGATATGATTACCGCAATCAATGGCTTCTCCCGCCTAAGCGTAAAGGTACTCTCCGACACCGAGACCGAAATCAACGGCCAGGGGCCTGTCATCATGCAGGAGGAGCTGAACGCCATCCTGCTGCGGCTAAAACGGGCAGGAGAGCGGGATGTGGTCGTGCTTTCGGGCAGTATGCCGCAAGCAGCGCCCGCCGATGCCTATGAGCAGATACTCTCCTACTGCGCTGCGCGCAAGATACCGACGGTTGTGGATACAACAGGCGACCGCCTGCTTCGCGCCCTTGACTACCGTCCCTTTTTCATAAAGCCGAACATCAATGAACTTTCTGACCTCTTTGGCTGCGACATCTCAGGGGATGAGCAGATTGTCAGCTATGCTCGGCAGCTTCAGCAGAAGGGTGCCCGCCAAGTGCTCGTGTCGATGGGCGGCGACGGCGCAATTCTGGCCGCGGAGGACGGCAAGGTATATAAGGCTGCTCCGCCTACGGGTAAGGTGCAGTGCACCGTGGGTGCGGGAGACTCAATGGTTGCGGGCTTTCTTGCAGGGCTCGCCCACAACAGCAGCATCCGTGATGCGTTTGCGCTGGCGGTGGCGGCAGGCACCGCAACAGCCTACAGTCCGTGGCTAGCCGAAAGGCAGACTGTCTTGGGGCTTGTTGATAAGGTAATCATTGAAGAACTGAGTATCTGATAAAAAAGCGGCGGCCTGATGAAGGCTGCCGCTTTTATGTATGGTATCAGGTTATTCGGCGCGTAAAGAGAGCAGGTGGTCGACTGCCTCGGCAAAGCCCGCGCCGCCCTCGCGCTCGGTTACATAGGCGGGCAGGTGGGCAATGCTGCCGAGAAAGGGCCGGATGTTCGCAACCGCGCAGGTGATGGGGAAAAAGCGAAACATCGGCTCGTCGTTGGGGGAGTCTCCGAAGAAGATGACTGTGCTTTTGATGTCGGTCTCGCCTAAGACCTTATCCATAAACAGCTCGGTCATGCTCAGCTTGTCGTACTCGCCAAACCATGCGTTGACATGGATGGAGCTGACCTTTGCCTGTGCTCCCAACGATTCGCAGATTTCCTTAATCCTTGCCGCATCCTCAAAGGAGAGGTAGGGCGGGTCCTCGCGAAAGTCGATGGCAACATCGTAGATGCGGGCAAACTGGTCGGAGGCAACTCGGCACCCGGGAACGCCGCGCAGGGCGGCATCGCGCACGGCGGCGAGCTTGTCCGCAACGTCATGCGCAACCGAAGGATGGGTAAACACCTGCTTGTGTCCGTCCTTCATATAGTACACAAAGGCGCCGTTTTCGCCCACCACCGCCGTCACTGGCCACTGGCGGACAATGAGGTCGCACCAGCCCGCAGGGCGTCCGGTTACGGGGATAACGCCCAGACCCGCGTCATGCAGCCGCCAAAGTGCGGTGTAGGCGTCGGCGGTCAGCTTGCCGTCGGTTGTGATGGTGTCGTCGATGTCGCACAGCACATAGCGCAGGCGGCGCGCATCAGCGCATGACAGGTCAGAAAAAGGTTTCATGGCGGGCTTCCTTTCCGGTGTGGTCTAAGCCATATTATCTCACAACGAACGGGAAGATGCAATTTGTTTGGGATAAAATAAGCCCCCTGCGGGGGCGGGGCTTAAGGGATATAATGATGTTAAAGGGCAAGCAATTATTCTATTTTAGGACCAAAATTAATGAAATCAATTACTCTCAACGCTTTCTTTGCTGCAGTATGAGCAACGTTGAGCTCACTAGATTTTAATACCGCCAAAAGTCCTTGAGTATCTTCGAGTTCCACCGCAGCCTCACAAATAACACGCGCCCAATAAGAATAACTTTTTTCGCTCGTTAAATTATAAGTTTTCTCTGCGAGTTTTATCAGCATTTCAGAAACAGGTTTATCTTCATTGCAAATTTGATATAAATCATTTTTTGCTTCTTCGCATAGGCATTTATCATTATTTTTATTTTTACTATATAGTTTTACAAGATTTTTCCGCTTATCACCTGATTTTTCATATTGCTCAATAAGCGCTCGGGCAAAACCTATCTTTTTTGAAAGAGACTTATTTTCTTTTATTGCCTTAAAGCCTTCTGTAAACTCTAATATACCATTATGTATAGCGCCCTTACCAATATTTGCAGCTCGACTTATATAGCTTTTTAGTTGATCCAAATCGGAGGTCCTTCTTACGAAATACCAATATGGCCCGAAAGTACCGGTATAAGATAAACTTGCCGCAATAAGGGGCCATGTATCAACAGCCGATAACATTTCTTCCTCATTCTGCGTAATCCCTAGCACATGAAATTGCAACGCAAATACTTCATATACTGATTCTATAGGAGGTGGATCGAGCAAATTCTTATCTAATCTGCCATTAGCTGTCCCTCTATCAGCGTAAAATTGATCCCGTATGTTGGAAAAAGACTTTTTCAAGTATTGTGGTTCAATCGGCAGGGCGGATGGATTGCCTTTTTGTACAACTACTGGTAAACCAATTTGAGATTTTGATACTTTTATTAACGAAGCATATTTTGAAGATTCAAGAGTATCAAGTAAAAAAGTTATATCATTTACTTTTGGGAAGACACATAGTCTTTCAAATGCAGGAAACCAACTGGGCTCTTTATCTGGTAATTCTGGAATAACTAAATAAATAGACGCTAATGCATTTGCCTTTTCAATATCTGATGGAGACTGAGCTACTTTAGAAATAAGATCATCTACTATCAAGTCATAGCTTTTGGGCATTTCAATTTTACGAGGTAATGTCTGTGTATATGTTTTCATCCTCGAAGATTGACCTAATATATCTATAAAAGATATAACGTCATTAACACAAGCAATACATACATCTCGAGATGGACCTAGCCCTGCGTGCAGCCCGCCAGCACGTGATATAGTTAGTAATTTGAATTTTGAAGTGGCATTCAATATCTCAGCAATATGTTTTGTCGGATCTTTTACACCTTGAGTCAAAAACAGCATTTTGGGTATCTGTGAATTTATTAGTTTTTTAAAGTCGTCTACGATATGAGAGCCAGTTTTATAAAATCCAGACGGATGATGTAATGCTTTTTCTCCTTGTGCTTGTACAATAATTGCGCTCATTGCTAACTCAGCCGAGACACCAGCCAAACCAATTGCAATAGCGTTTTCGGAGGATGTTTCTCTAACTTCATGCCGTTGTGGTAGCCCCAATGCTGTCACAGCTAGGCTTATTGCATCCACACTAGCTTCTAATAAGCGGATAGTGTCACGTTTCAAATACATCGGCATGATTTATGACCTCCTTTACGCAATTAGCTGTTACTGTATAACTGTTTATATATTAGACAGATTTTTAAATTTACAAATAAAAGTAATTATGGAGTAGTTTTAAACTTAAAACTAATATATTACATAAATATAATAAAAGGAAAAAAGCAAAGTTTCAACCCTTTTCGTCTACATATCGCCAAAAACAACAACCCGCACGAACATTGTTCGTGCGGGTTTGTGTGGTGAACCATCGGAGATTCGAACTCCGGACACCCTGATTAAAAGTCAGGTGCTCTGCCGGCTGAGCTAATGGTTCATCTATTCTATTTTTACGCAATAAAAAGCGCTTATGAAAAGGCGCTTGTTTATTATAGCAAGCCGTTTTATCATTGTCAAGAATAGAAACCGAAAAACCTTTAGGTTTGGCGGGATTTGTGTTCATAAAAGGAAAGCGCCCGGAGCAAAACCGCCCCGGGCGCATTTTTCATTTTGGGTTAATCGCGTGCCCTTGTTTTGATTTCGGTCAGAATCTGTGCAAGGAACTCGTTTGTCGGCATCGCGCCCTTGTCGCCGTCCTTGCGCGAACGAACCGCAACGGTGCCGTCAGCCTGCTCCTTCTCGCCGACAACCAGCATATACGGAATCTTGGCAAGCTGAGCCTCGCGAATCTTGTAGCCAATCTTCTCGGGGCGCAGGTCAAGCTCCACGCGGATATTCTCGGCGTTCAGGCGGTCGGTTACCTGCTGGGCATACTCGTTAAAGCGCTCCGAAACGGGGATAACCTTAACCTGCACAGGGGCAAGCCAGGTCGGGAAGGCGCCTGCAAAGTGCTCGATGAGAATACCGATAAACCGCTCGATGGAGCCGAATGCAACACGGTGAATCATAACGGGACGGTGTTTCTCGCCGTCCGCGCCGGTGTACTCGAGCTCAAAGCGCTCCGGCAGCTGGAAGTCAAGCTGGATGGTGCCGCACTGCCAGGTGCGTCCGATGGAGTCCTCAAGGTGGAAGTCAATCTTCGGGCCGTAGAAGGCGCCGTCGCCCTCGTTGATGATGTAGTCGCGGCCGATTTCATTGAGCGCCTCGCGCAGGGCGTTTGTCGCGTGCTCCCAGTCCTCCTCGCTGCCCATGCTGTCCTCGGGGCGGGTGGAAAGCTCGATGTGATACTTAAATCCAAACAGGTTGTAAACCTCGTCAATGAGTGAAACAACGCCCTTAATCTCATCCTTAATCTGGTCGCGGGTCATAAAGATGTGGGCATCGTCCTGTGTAAAGCAGCGCACGCGCATGAGTCCGTGCAGAGCGCCCGAAAGCTCATGACGGTGTACAAGGCCAAGCTCCGCCATACGCAGCGGAAGGTCGCGGTAGGAATGCGGCTCAAGCTTGTAGGCGAGCATGCCGCCGGGGCAGTTCATCGGCTTAATGGCGAAATCCTCTTCGTCGATGACGGTGGTGTACATATTGTCCTTATAGTGATACCAGTGACCCGAACGCTCCCACAACGCGCGGTTGAGGATGATGGGGGTGGAAATCTCGTGATATCCTGCGCGCTTGTGAACCTCGCGCCAGTAGTCAATCAGCAGGTTCTTGACAATCATGCCCTTGGGCAGGAAGAAGGGGAAACCGGGGCCTTCCTCAAGCAGGGCAAAGAGGCCAAGCTCCTTGCCTAGTCTGCGGTGGTCGCGCTTCTTTGCCTCCTCGATGTGCACGAGGTATTCGTCCAGCTGGCTCTTCTTGGGGAAGGCAATGCCGTAGATGCGGCAAAGCATCTTGTTCTTCTCGCTGCCGCGCCAGTATGCGCCGGTCGCGGAGGTCAGCTTAATCGCCTTTACGGCGCCGGTGCTCATCAGGTGGGGGCCAGCGCACAGATCGGTGAAGTCCGCCTGACGGTACATGCTGATGTTCTCGCCCTTGCCCGCGTGCTCTGCAATCAGCTCGACCTTATAGGTCTCGCCCTTTTCCTGCATGAACGCGGTTGCTTCCTCCGGCGGGAGCTCAAACCGCTCAAGGGGAATATCCTCCTTTGCAATTTTCACCATCTCGGCCTCGAGCTTCTCAAGGTCATCGGGCGTAAAAGGGGTCTCTACGTCAAAGTCGTAGTAAAAGCCGTTGTCAATGGCAGGGCCGATGGCAAACTTCGCATTCGGGTACAGACGCTTAACCGCCTGCGCAAGCATATGGGATGCGGTATGCCAAAACGCCTTTTTGCCGTCTGCGTCATCAAAGGTCAGCAGGGTGAGGGAGCAGTCCTCGGTAAGCGGGGTGCGCAAGTCGCAGTTCTTGCCGTTTACCTTGGCAAGGCAGACCGCCTTATACAAACCCGCGCCCAGCTCTTTTGCAATCTCAGCAGGGGTAACACCCTCGTTGTACTGCTTCACAACGCCGCCTTTTAGCTCAACGTTAATCATGATGATAACTCCTCTTTCGTTTATTATATGTTGTGCAGGATAAACAAAAAACCCCACCCCATAGTCGGGGTGAGGCAGTCAATGCTCCACGGTTCCACCCGAATTGCGGTCAGAAAGACCGCCGCTCGAATCGGCACGGTAACGTATGCCAAACGCCGCTTTTTTATGCTTAAAGAGTTTGAAAACCGTCTAAGCTTTGTATAGCGGGCTCAGGGGTGGTGTTCTCATTGGAAGACTCTAGTGGCTCGCGCTTTCAGCCTGCGGCGCGTGCTCTCTTTGCACAGCATCTTCCGATACTGTCCCCGTCAACGCTTTTGCTGTTTGTTTCATAGTAACACCGGCGCACAGCTTTGTCAATACCGCGCATTTTGCAAAGATATCGTCAAAAAATCCAAGGCAGTTCGTCGCCTTTGGAAAATATAAGACGAAACGTTGATTTGCAGATTCGGGATGGTCGTGCCTATCCATTCTGTTTGGACAAAAAATGTCAAAAATGCGACAAAAACGCGCGTTAAAACAGCCCTTGACATACATCTTTGCAACATATAAAATAGTAAGTGGTGCAGTGGCACTATATATTATTATTTATGATAATATTAAAATTTTGGAGAAATTGAGCAAAGGAGGTTTTTGAATAAGTGGATTCACAGACGATTCTATACTGCGTCATTTCAGTAATCGTCGGAGCTATTGTGATCGGTGTCCCTCTATTTTTTCTGGGCATTTCATATAGAAAAAGAGTCGCTGAGGCAGAGCTCGGTTCCGCCGAGCAGGAAGCCAAACGAATTATCAGCGACGCTTTAAAAACTGCAGAAAGCAAGAAAAAAGAAGCACTTGTCGAGGCCAAAGACGAAATTTACAGAATGCGTTCGGATGCAGACAAAGAGATAAAAGAACGCAGAGTTGAACTCCAGCGTCAGGAAAGACGCATCCTGCAAAAAGAAGAGAACCTTGACCACAAGATGGAAGCCCTTGAGCGCAAGGACGAAGCCCTACAAAAGAAGCTTGTAGAGGCAGAGGCGAAGCTCGCCGATGCCGAGCAAATCAAAAAGCATCAGTTTGAGATGCTTGAAAAGATTTCAATGTTCACCATGGAGCAGGCCAAGGAATACCTGCTCAAAAACCTTGAAGAGGAACTCGTCCACGAAAAAGCGGTTAAGATTAACCAGTACGAGCAGATGCTGCGCGATGAGGCAGACCAAAAGGCGCGCAATATCATCTCGATGGCAATACAGCGCTGTGCCGCTGAGCATGTGGCGGAGGCCACCGTTTCGGTGGTTGCACTGCCCAGCGATGAGATGAAGGGCCGAATCATCGGCCGCGAGGGCCGCAACATCCGCGCCCTTGAAACCCTGACTGGTGTAGATTTAATCATCGACGATACCCCTGAGGCGATTACGCTTTCCTGCTTTGACCCCGTTCGCCGCGAGATTGCACGCATCTCTCTTGAGAAGCTCATCTCCGACGGCCGCATCCATCCCGCCCGCATTGAGGAGATGGTGGATAAGGCCAAGCACGAGGTCGAGCTCAAGATTCGTCAGGACGGCGAGCGCGCGGTGATGGAGACCGGTATTCACGGCATGAATCCGGAGCTGATTAAGCTGATTGGACGTCTGCGCTACCGCACAAGCTACGGGCAGAACGTTTTGGATCACTCGCTTGAGGTTGCTTATCTTGCCGGTGTTATGGCAAGTGAGCTCGGTGTAGAGGTTAACTTTGCAAAACGCGCAGGTCTACTGCATGATATCGGCAAGGCCCTTGACCATGAAATTGAGGGCACACACGTTGAAATCGGCGTAGACATTGCAAAGAAATACAAGGAAAACCCCGAGATTATTCATGCGATTCAGGCCCACCACGGAGACGTGGAGCCGAAAACCATCGTTGCCTGCCTTGTTCAGGCGGCGGACGCAATCTCGGCAGCGCGTCCCGGTGCACGGCGTGAAAATCTTGAGAACTACATCAAGCGTCTTGAAAAGCTTGAGGAGATTGCAGGTTCGTTTAACGGCGTGGACAAGACCTACGCAATTCAGGCGGGTCGCGAGATTCGCATTATGGTAAAGCCCGAGGTCATCAACGACGACCAGATGACGCTGCTTGCGCGTGACATCGTAAGCAAGATAGAGGCAGAACTTGATTATCCTGGACAGATTAAGGTTCACATCGTTCGCGAGAACCGCGCGATTGAGTACGCAAAATAAAGTTGATTTAGTACAACGCGGCAGGGCAGGATGTATTCCCGCCCTGCTGTTATACTATCGGGGCAATAGACTTTAGTTGCACAATAAATTGGCCCCAAAAACGCAGATTTTATTCAATATGCAAATATTTTACTGTAAAATCAAGGCTTTTTTTGCCTTTTGTACATTGTTATTTGCCATCGTTGTGCGCTATAATGTTATTGTCCTGTTATAGGATGCGTATGGCAAATTAAGGAGGATTATCCAATTGAGGGTACTTTGCGTCGGCGACGTGGTAGGGAAGATAGGCTGTGATTACCTGCTTGCCCACCTTCCCGCACTCAAACGCGCAACCGAGGCAGATGTGGTCATCGTCAACGGAGAAAATTCATCCCAGCTCAATGGCATTTCGCCAAGTAGTGCAGAGCGGTTGTTTTCTGCCGGAGCCGATGTCATCACAACAGGCAACCATGTCTTTCGCCATCGCGATATCGGGGCTTATCTGGAGGAGCATCCCGATGTGCTGCGGCCGGCGAACTATCCTCAGGGAACCTTCGGTTCGGGTCTATTCGTGCTCGACCTTGGCAGAGTGCGCATCACGGTTATTAACCTAATGGGCGTCGTTTTCATGAACAACCTCAAAAACCCGTTCGAATGCATGGACGAACTGCTTAAACAGGTTGAAACAAAAATCGTGGTGTTGGATTTTCATGCCGAGGCGACCAGCGAAAAGATTGCACTTGCTCACTATCTTGACGGGCGTATCTCAGCAATGTTTGGAACCCATACCCATGTGCAGACAGCCGATGCCTGCATTATGCCGCAGGGTATGGGCTACATCACCGATGTTGGTATGACCGGCCCCATCCACTCGGTTCTGGGAATGAAGCCTGAACTAGCCATCCGCAGACTGAAAACCCTTATGCCCGCCGGCTTTGAACCAGCCGCCGGTGAGTGCATAATCTGTGCCGTGGTGTTCGACATCGACGAACGCACCGGCAAAACAACATCGGTTACCCCCATCCGCTTTACACAGCAGTAAGGCAATCATACTCACCTTGGCTACAAAAACAATGACTGCTTTTGCTTGGTTGCTTTTTGCATGGCGGGGGACGCGGCGCCCTGCGCAATCAAAGGTATAGTCTACAAATGTAACTTTGTTAGTTTTGAACTGGAAGGATTGAAATTGTTATGGAAGTATTAAAGGTTTCAGCAAAATCGATTCCCAATTCGGTTGCGGGGGCAATCGCGGGCGTCATTCGCGAGAAAGGCATCGTAGAGGTTCAGGCAGTTGGAGCAGGCGCATCCAACCAGGCGGTGAAGGCCGTGGCCATTGCCCGTGGATACCTTGCCCCGTCCGGAATCGATCTTGTATGTGTACCGGCTTTCGCGAATGTATCGATCGATGGCGAGGATCGCACTGCTATTAAGCTGATCGTTGAGCCGCGATAGCTGCTCGAATACATAAACGACCGGAGAATCATGTGGTAAATACCCCTTTGCATTTCGGCGGGAGAGCTTTGTGCTCCCCCGCTGTTTTTGTCGTTATAAAAATAAAGCCCCTATAAATCACAAAACGGCTCGTTCAGCCGCCTTGTTTGTGGTATACTAAAGCTGCTGCATCTGTTTTGCAGCGCATGGTACATATCTGTTCGTATTTATTAGGAGCACCCTTGTTAACAAGGGATTAATGCGATAAAATCCTTATTCATACCAGCCGGTTTACGCCTGATAATTCGGAGGTGCTGTATGCAACCTTATCTGTTTCGACTGTTGATTGTCACCCTTGCAGCGTCCATGGTGCTGACTTCCTGCGCAACTGCTGCACAAAATACATCCTCAACGGCTTCGTCTGCATCCGATGCGCCATCATTGTCCGACCCTGTTAAAATTGAGTCATCCCAGCCTGTTAAGCGGTCAGACGGGCGGTTTGTGGTTCCCTACGACAGCAGCGATTCGCTGCACCCCTATCGGTCAACCTCGGCTCTTAACACAGCATTGCACACCCTTGTATACGACGGCCTTGTAAAGCTCGATAACGACTTTACCCCCGTTATGCGCATTGCCTCGGATATTGAAATAAACGGCACAGTGTGCACCGTCACCTTAAAAAACGGTGTTAAGTTTTCGGACGGCTCGGCACTTACAGCCATCGACGTGCGGTATTCCATCGACTGCATCAAGACCTCCTCGTCGGTGTATGCAAGCAGGCTCAGCAATGTAGCAAGCTACGCGGTACAGGACGACAGAACGCTCGTGATTACACTGCAGTCCCCGGATAGCCTGTTTGTCAACCTGCTTGATTTTCCCATCATAAAGAGCGGAACCAATCAGGACGACCGCCCCATCGGCAGCGGCCGCTACCGGTACGCGGATGATGAAAGGACCCAGGACAGCACAGACCAAGAGGTGGCAGACATCCACCTGATTGCAAACGAGCAGTGGGGCGGGGGCAAAATTAAAACATTTACCGACCTGTACCTCACACCCTTTGACTACAAGCAGTCGCTCATCTACACCCTCAAATCAGGGGAGATAGACTTTGCCTATACAGACCTATCGCAAGCCCAGAGCTCTACCAACATGGGCAGCAGCCCCATTCAGGTGCCGCTGACAAACCTTGTGTACATCGGGGTCAACAACACAAGCGGGGTCACCGCAACGGCATCCTTCCGCAAGGCGATTTCTCTCTGCCTTGACCGCAGTAAGATTGTGTCCGAGGCCTTCTTGTCCCGCGCGACTGTTTCATCCACCCCCTTTAACCCCAATATGTACGCGACCAAAGAGCTTGAAAACCAGCTTTATGCCGATATCGATGGCGCGAACTCCATCCTCGATTCGCTCGGTTATACCCAGCGGGATGAGGAAGGATATCGTCTATACGGCAACGGGCGGCTTACTCTTTCGATTCTTGTGAACACAGACAACTTCTACCGCACCCAAACGGCGCGGGTTATAAAGGAAAACCTCGCTAATGTCGGCATCGACTGCGTGATAACCGAGCGCAACGCAAAGGACTATCAGGCAGCAGTCAAGGCATCCGATTTTCAGCTCTATGTCGGAGAAACCAGACTTTATGCCAACAACGACCTAAGCCCATTCTTTTTAAGCGGCGGGGCCCTCTCCTACGGAGGGGTGGCATCGAACAGTGTTGCCTCCGCCTATCTTTCCTTGCGAAATGGCAGCATCAGCTACCCCTATTTCTGCGAGCTGTTCTTTGACCAGTCACCCTTTATCCCGCTTGTATTCCGAAACGGCGTAGCCTGCTTTACCCAGACTATGTCCTATAACGTCAAATCCTCGATGAGCGACCCCTTCTTTAACATAGAAGATTGGGTCTATGCACAATAATTCAAAAAAAATAGGAAAACTAACGAATAGTATTAAAATTTTCTTATTAATGTGTTATAATAATCCTGATTTAGCCCAAAGTGCTTGATGGATACCTACTTTATCAACCGGAGCCTTGCCCGGTGAAACGGAGGTTAGTATGATCAGAATCGAAAACCCGATGGGATATATCGAGATTTCCGCCGATTACTTTGCGAATTTGGTGGGCTCTGCCGCTTCAAGCTGCTTTGGCGTGGCAGGCATGGCGACCAGCGGTACCGTACAGGGCCTGCGCTCGCTTATTGTATCTCCCGACCTGCCTGACAAGGGGGTTCGCATCCGTAACCGTGAAGGCAAGCTCGAGATTGACCTGCACATAGTGGTCACGTACGGCGTCAACATCGCCGCCATAGTCAAGAGCATCATCAACAAGGTCAGCTACACGGTTGAGGAAACCACAGGGCTTATTGTTAACAGGGTCAACGTTTTCGTGGACGAAATGAAGCTAGACCAGTAGCTTCGATGTTTTAAGCAGCCCTCATGTGGGGCTCCCGTCCTTTGTAAAGGGTTACATCTTGGACGGGGCAGCTGTGCGCAAAGCAACTTGCTCACTATAAAAATAACTGCCGGTGCACAGCGGCGGAATGGGTGAAGATGTGATTAACGGAAATGTGTTGAGAGACGCCATCATTTCGGGCGCCAATAATATTGTAAACAAAAGGTTATCGGTAGATGAGCTCAATGTTTTCCCCGTGCCGGATGGCGATACGGGAACCAACATGTCCATGACCATATCTGCGGGTGCGCGGGAGCTCAAACGGCTTAATAACGCAACAGTTGGCGAGGTAGCATCGGTTGCCGCGTCCGCCTTACTGCGCGGTGCACGAGGAAACTCGGGCGTAATCCTCTCCCTTCTGTTCCGCGGGTTTTCCAAGGGGCTTGCAGGCCTAACCGAAGCCGACGGCAAGCAGATTGCCAATGCCCTGAGCCTCGGCGTTGCCGCTGCTTATAAAGCGGTTATGAAGCCGACCGAGGGCACCATGCTCACCGTTGCAAGGGTTGCGGCGGAAAAAGCCGTAGCCGCAAGTGAAACCGAACAGGATGCCCTTGCTATCTGGCGCGTGATTGTCAATGAAGCAAAGGCTACACTTGATACCACGCCCGACCTTCTGCCCGTACTCAAAAAGGCAGGCGTTGTGGATGCGGGCGGCATGGGTCTGGTCGTTATCCTCGAGGGTATGCTGCAGGTGTTTGAAGGCGGCGAAATCATCGAAGACCAAACCGCATCGGGCCAGAAGCAGGAGGATGCGTACGTCTCCCAGAAGAATGCGGCAGGTGCCGATTTGCACGAGGAGATTACCTTTACCTACTGCACCGAGTTTATCGTGCACAAGTCCTCGCCGGATGCAAACGCCCTGCGCCTGCGCGCCTATCTTGAGACGATTGGCGACAGCGTCGTAGTGGTTGATGACGACGATATTATCAAGGTGCATGTTCACACCAATAACCCCGGCAATGCGTTGCAGGAGGGCCTTGCTTACGGCACCCTGCACAACATGAAGATAGAAAATATGCGTGAGCAGCACGAGAACAAAGTCGCCGAGGCACAGGTGAAGAAAGAGGTTCTCGAGGTTGTTCCCGTTAACCCTGATATCCCGTTTGGATTCGTAGCAGTTGCGGCGGGCGACGGACTCAAGCAGCTGTTCACCGACCTCGGCTGCGGATGTGTAGTCAGCGGCGGACAGACCATGAACCCGAGCACCGACGACATCCTGCGCGCTATCGAAACGGTGCCCGCAGCCACGGTGTTTGTGTTGCCTAACAACAAGAACATCATTATGGCAGCAGAGCAGGCGATTTCCCTAGCCGACCGCCGCGTTGTGGTTCTGCCCACCCGCACCATCCCGCAGGGTCTTTCCGCAATGCTAGCGTTTGACCCCGGTCTGTCGGTAGAGGAAAACCAAATTGCCATGATGAAGGCGGCCGAGCACGTAGCAACGGGTCAGATTACCTTTGCTGCGCGTGACTCCGATTTTGACGGCCACAAGATTAAGCAGGGCGAGGTGCTTGCCCTCGACGGCGGCAAGCTTGCGTTTGTGGCAAACGACGTAAGTCTTGCGACCCAGCGTCTGACCAAGTCGCTTGTCAAGCGTGACAGCACCTTTGTCACCTTGATTTACGGCGAAGGCATTACCGAAGAGGAGGCGGAAAAGACCGCGGAGCAGATTCGCGAGAAGATTTCCGACTCGATAGAGGTGCACGTTGTAAACGGCGGACAGCCTGTTTACTACTATATCATCTCGGTGGAATAGCAACCGGAAGGGGGAATGTGCCGTGTTTGAACAAGGCTTCCCCGATAACATAAAATATCTAAAGGGCGTAGGCGAAAAACGTGCCGAGCTGTATCGTAAGCTCGGCGTGGAAAGCGTCGGCGCCCTTTTGCGCTTTTATCCGCGCGATTACCTGGATTTTACAAATCCCTATACAATTGCGGATGCCCCGCGCGATATCCCTTGTGTTGTGCGCGCGCGTGTGTTTGCCAAAAACCCCGAGCAGCGCATCCGCGGCGGCATGACCATCTACAAGGTGTTTGCCACCGATGATGTAACCGACCTTGTACTGACCTTCTTTAACAACAAGTATGCTGCGGCAGCTCTGCAGGAGGGCACGGAGTACCTCTTCTACGGCAAGGTGGGCGGCACCCTGCTTGCCCGTGAGATGACATCGCCCATGTATTTCCCCGTCACGCAGGAGCCGGGCCTTGTACCTATATACCCGCTTACGGCGGGCCTTACCTCAAAAATGGTCGCACAGAACGTCAGGCAGGCGCTCACACTCGTGGATGAAAAGCTTACCGACCCCCTGCCCGCACCCTTGCGCGAGCAGCAGGAGTTGTGCCATCTTTCATACGCCCTGCACACCATTCATTTTCCGCCCGATGCACACTCCCTCGCGGTCGCCCGTAAGCGCCTGATATTCGAAGAGCTTTTGACCCTGCAGCTTGCCCTTGCCCTTTTGCGCCGCCGCCCCAAGCAAAAAGCAGAGGCCGTGATGACCGACGTGGACATTATCCCGTTTGTCTCGGCCTTGAAGTTCTCCCTGACGGGGGCGCAGAAACGCGCAATTGACGAAGCCCTTGCCGATATGCAGCGGACGGTGCCCATGAACCGGCTTCTTCAGGGTGACGTCGGCTCGGGCAAGACGGCGGTCGCGGCCGCCTTGTGCTACGTCTGCGCTAAAAACGGTGCCCAGTCGGCCTTTATGGCGCCCACCGAGATACTGGCCCAGCAGCACTATGCCTCTCTTGCCCCCCTGCTTGAACAGGCTGGAATCTCCTGTGCCTTGCTGACCGGCTCCACCAAGGCGGCCCAAAAGAGGGACATCCTCTCGCGCCTTGCGTCGGGGGAGATTCAGTTTGTAGTTGGCACGCATGCCCTGCTTACCCCCGATGTGCAGTTTTTGCGCCTTGGACTTGTGGTTACGGACGAGCAGCACCGCTTTGGCGTCCGTCAGCGCGCAAGCCTTGCGGATAAGGGCGGGCACCCGCACGTTCTGGTTATGAGCGCAACCCCCATCCCGCGCACCCTAGCCCTTATTATCTACGGCGACCTAGACGTGTCAGTCCTCGATGAGCTGCCGCCCGGCCGCCAGCCAGTAAAAACCTACCTCATTGACTCCGCAAAGCGCCACCGCGCCCTAGGCTTTATCCGCCGCTTCCTCGATGAGGGCAGGCAGGCTTATATCGTCTGCCCGGCAATCGAAGAAGGGGATGGTGACCTTGTGTCCGCCACCGAGTATGCGCAAAGGCTGACCGAAGAGGATTTCAAGGGCTACCGGGTCGGGCTTGTACACGGCAGACTCAAGCCGGCGGAAAAGGAGCGCATCATGAGCCGGTTTTACGCAGGCGATATCTCGCTGCTTGTTTCCACCACCGTCATTGAGGTTGGAGTGGACGTACCCAACGCCGTGGTCATGCTCATCGAGAACGCCGAACGGTTTGGCCTTTCACAGCTCCACCAGCTGCGCGGACGAGTCGGACGCGGGAAGTATGAGTCCTACTGCATCCTTGTCTCGGATGCGACAGGCGAGCAGACGCAAAAACGCCTGCAGGCGATGTGCAAGACAAACGACGGCTTTAAGCTAGCAGAGGAGGACTTAGCCCTGCGCGGTCCGGGTGATTTCTTCGGCTCGCGCCAGCATGGCCTGCCCGAGATGAAGCTCGCAAGCCTGATTAACGATATCTCCACCCTTAAGCTTGCCCAAATCTGCGCGCAGGAGATTCTTGACAAAGATCCCACTCTAACAGCACCAGATAACAAGGGCCTGCGCATGAGCATCAAAGAGCTGTTTGGCAGCATGAGCGCAGGCAGCTTTAACTGATAGGCTTACTATTTAGTGATAACCTTGCCTAAACAAGAAGAAACGCCCCATCTCAATGATGGGGCGTTTTCAGATTCTATTCTATGTTGCAGCCTTTCTAATCACGCTTGCATGTCCTTCACCGCATCCGCAATCGCAGCAAACTGCGGGAGGGTAAGCTGCTCCGCGCGGGCGTTTTCGGGGACTTGAGCACGCTGTAAAACAAGCTTAATCCGCTCCTTGGATAGCCCGCCTACCCCTGCAAGCGAGTTGGAAATAGTCTTGCGCCGTTGGGAGAAGGCCGCGCGTACGACTTGAAAGAACAGTTTTTCATCCTGTACCGCAACGGGCGGGGTGTTGTGCAGGTCTAAGCGTATTACCGAGGAGTCGACATCGGGTGCAGGAAGAAAGCTGCCGCGTGACACCTGAAACAGAACCTTCGGCTCGCTGTAATAGCGTACGGCGATACTCACGGCACCCACATCACGGGTTGCGGGCAGGGCGCACAGGCGCTGCGCTGCCTCCTTTTGCACCATCACCGTAATCGCCTTAATCGGCAGGCGTGCTTCCAATAGACTCATGATAATGGGGGAGGTAATATAGTAGGGGAGGTTTGCACACACCACCACCTCCATGCCCGCAAATTCACGCGCAATCAAGGCGGGAAGGTCAACCTTCAATACATCCTCAAACACAACCGAGACGTTGTCAAGGCCGTGCAGGGTTTCTTCCAAGATGGGGGCAAGGCGGGTGTCCAGCTCGATGCACACCACCCGGCGGGCAAGTTTAGCAAGCTCCACCGTTAGAACCCCGATGCCGGGGCCTATCTCTATTACGCCGATGCCCTCGCAGCCTGACTCCTTTGCCATGCGCGGGCAGACGCCGGGATTTACAATAAAGTTTTGCCCCATGGCCTTAGAAAAGGTAAATCCATGGCGGGTTAGCAGGTCCTTGACCTCTTTGATGCCGGTAAGATTGTGCATGCAGTGTCCTTGCCTTTCCGGTTTATTGATGAAACAGGCGGATGATAACCGCCCTCAATTCACATACTAAAGGATAGGGGTATCGTTGATGACAAGCCGAAACGCGAGCTCCAAAAAATCCGCCGCCCGCCGGCACAGAATCATGCGCTGCAGAAAGATTTCAAAGTAATCCATCACAGGGCAGATGGCGGTATCGATGACAATCGAAAGGGTAATCGACTTATTTTCTGTATCAAGATCGAGTGAGCTGTGCTCCACCGCGTAGTTGACGCGGTCGTGGATATCTTGGCTTGTGGGGTCCCAGTTGCGCACGCGTGACCGGCGCACATCGCTCTTGTCGGCTAAAATCAGCGCAGCCGCGACGGCGCTGACGGGGGAGGCAGTGGCCTCATCGTGGTTGCCGATGGCGCAGATAATCTCCGCGATGTCGTCGGGGTCCATGCCCATCTTATCAAGGATGCGGAAGGCCATCACCGCACCGCTTTGTGCGTGGTCGACGCGGTTTATAACGTTTCCGATGTCGTGCATATACCCCGCAATGCGGGCAAGCTCGCAGGTGTGGGCGTCGTACTCAAGCTCGTGCAGGATGTCATAGGCCGTCTGCGCACACCGCGCCACATGGGCGACCGAATGCTCGGTATAGCCCATCGCCTTGAGGGATTCATCCGCCATACGGATATATGCGTTAATCTCGTGGCTGTTCTTCACCTGCTCATAGGTGACCTGTCCCATACGCCTCGCCCTCCTATACTCCATCATGGCAAGATAATACAACCATAATATTATACACTATTTTGCCGGTAAAATCATAGACCCGCCCAAGACGATATTGAACAACTTGACACAAAGGGGTATAATGGGTTTGTCAAACTCTGCCTGTCTGTGTCATACATCGGGCAGAATGTTGACATACCCTGCACTTGTGCACAATGTATTGAGGGATTTACTATGGTACTTGCAATCGACATCGGAAATACGAACATCTGTCTTGGCTGCTTTGAGGATGACAAGCTGATTCTGACCTCGCGTCTTTTCACCGACAGCAACCGCACCGAGGACCAGTATGCCATCGAGCTGCGGGACATCTTTAACCTGTACGGCTTTAAGGGGCAGAAGGTAGAAGGCTGCATCATCGGTTCGGTGGTGCCCAAGCTGACCGGCGTTTTGGCCCGCGCTGTGGAGAAATACCTGCATTGCCCGGTGCTTATTGTCTCTGCCGGCATCAAAACGGGGCTCAATATCCGCGCGGAAAACCCCGCCGGAATCGGCGCGGACTTTGTGTGCGGAGCGGTAGGCGCTATGCAGAAGTATCCGCTGCCCTGCGTCATCATCGACCTCGGCACCGCTACAAAGATCTTTGCGGTGGATAAAACGGGCTCGTTTATCGGCGGCTCCATCATGCCGGGCGTTTACATCTCGCTTGAAGCACTTGCAAAACGCACAGCCCAGCTGCCCGCAATCGGCTTAGACGGCTTAGACCCGCCGCTTATTACCACCATCACGGTGGAGAGCATGCGGTCCGGCCTTTTGTACGGCACGGCGAGCATGATAGACGGCATGGCGAAGCGCTACAGCGAGGCGTTTGACACCCAACCGACCATTGTTGCCACCGGCGGCATTGCGCCGCTTATCGTCAAGCACTGCAGAGAAAAGGTCATCTCTGACCCCGACCTCGTGCTCGAGGGCATGTACTTCATCTATAAAAAGAATGTCTAATAACAAGTAAAGCAGGGTATAAATTATGCGTTGCATCCCAAAGAGGGAGCGACAGCAGGAGGAATGACTTATGAACCAAAGCGCGAAGAAAATCCCTACGCGCACCCTGACCATCCTTGGCATCCTGACCGCAATTGAATTGATTGTATGCTTCACGCCCTTGGGCTCACTGCCCATCGGCCCCATCGTTGCAACGCTCTCGCACGTACCTGTTATCATAACAGCAGTCGTGCTGGGGCCCGGCGCAGGTGCTTACATGGGAGCAGTATTCGGAGTATGCAGCTTCCTTGTCCACACCATGACGCCTACTGTAACATCCTTTATCTTTACACCCTTTTACTCGGTGGGTGAGGTAAGCGGCAATGCCTGGAGCCTTGTTATTTGCTTTGTGCCCCGCATCCTGCTTGGTGTGGTAGCAGGCTATATCTTCAGGGCGATTGCAAAGTTTGATAAGCACAAGTACTTTGCATATATCATCGCCGCTGTTGCAGCGTCACTCGTTCACACTGTTCTGGTGCTGGGAGGATTGTACCTCTTCTTCGGCAAGACCTATGCAGAGGTTATCGGTCAAGCCTATGAGGCGCTTTTAGGGCTCATCTTCACGGTTGTGCTCACAAACGGCATCCCGGAGGCGATTATCGCCGCAGTTTTGGCAGTAGCCGTAGGCAAGGCGCTTGAGCAGTTCTCACGCCGCAGGCAGTCATAAATCACGAGAAAAACATATTCGCCCATTTGGTTTTCAAACCAAATGGGCGTTTTTAATTATATTAAAATCCTTCCGCTGCAGTAGCGGCACTCCAGCATATCGGAGGTGCCGGTGTACAGGTGGGGCAGATACTTTTCCGTGTGAGTGATGCACCGGTCGTTTTGGCATACAAAGCTGCCGAGGTTAGCAGTAGTCGCGGGTGCAGGGGGGATGCTGCCGTCCAGCAGCATAAGAATCAGCGCCATGCGGGCGAAGATGCCGTAACGGGCTTGCTTAAAGTAGATGGCGCGCGGGTCGCTGTCCACATCGTTTGTAATCTCATCTACGCGGGGCAGGGGATGCATGACCTTCAAATCAAACTTTGCAAGGTTGAGCTTTTCGGGGTCGAGCGTATAGACATTCTTTTCGTTCTGGTATTCCTCCTCGGAGGCAAACCGCTCCTTCTGGATGCGGGTCATGTACAATACGTCAAGATTTGAAATCGCCTCCTCAAGGCTAAATACCTCCTCATAGGGGCAGCCGTTTGCCTCAAGGATGGTGCGCAGGTAGGATGGAATGCGTAGCTGCTCGGTGGAAATCAGCACAAAGCGGTTGTTCTTATACCGCGACATTGCCTTGATAAGTGAATGAACCGTGCGCCCGTTTTTGAGGTCGCCGCACACGCCGATGACAAGGTCGTGCAGGCGTCCTTTTTCATGAGCGAGCGTCACAAGGTCGGTCAGGGTCTGGGTGGGGTGGAGGTGGCCGCCGTCACCCGCGTTGATGACGGGGCAATCCGAGTAGATGGATGCTGCCTTTGCACTGCCCTCGCTCGGATGGCGGATGACTAGGATGTCAGCGTATCCGCTCATAATCTTAACCGTATCCTTTAGGCTCTCACCTTTTGCAACCGACGAGTTGAGCGGGTTATCAAACCCGATTACCTTGCCCCCAAGACGAAACATCGCGGTTTGAAAGGACATCTGCGTGCGGGTGGAAGGCTCATAGAACAGCGTTGCCATAATCCTTCCTTCAAGCTTGCCGTAATACTTAGCCGGATTGCGGCTTATATCCCCTGCAAGGTTAATGAGGCTATCCCAATAGCGGGGATGCAGATCGTCAAGGTCAATCAAGTGGGGCAAGTGGCTCATAGTTACGACCATTCCTTTCCTAAAAAAGACCGAACATCATTCGGCCTTGCGAAATACTGCTACTATTTTAGCATAATGCGCCGTAAAATCAACGCATTCGCCCCGATTTTTTACAAAACGTGTTATATGGTTGCATCCCGTCAAAAAGACTGCTACAATAATAGAAGAAAGTGGGTTAAAATGAACAGGGAGGCTTAATAATGAAGATCTCTACCAAAGGGCGGTATGGTCTGCGTCTAATGGTTGATTTGGCGCAGCACTATCAGCAGGGCCTTGTATCCCTCAAGGAGATCGCTCAGAGACAAGAGGTCAGCGAAAAATACTTAGAGCAGATTATCATTTTGCTGCACAAGAGCGGGCTGATTAAAAGCGTGCGCGGCTCGCAGGGCGGCTATACCCTTGCGAAAAGTCCGGATGAGATAATGGTGGGAGCCGTACTGCGTGCATTGGAGGGCCCCCTTGTTCCGGTGGAGTGCGTACTGGACGACACCTCCTGCTCACGCGTTGAAGGCTGCCCTACGCGCAGGCTGTGGAGCAAGCTTGCCGATGCAATTGAGGGGGTTGTGGACAACATGACCCTGGCAGAGCTTGCAAAGTCTCCCGAAGCTGATGATTACGTTATCTGATTGGTAGAAAAAGTGGCGGTGCCGGACTGGTCTCCGGTACCGCCTTTATCATGTCATCCTTGTTATTATACCTGCTCCATCAGAGATTGGAATTCCTTTACCGTCTTCTTGTCAAGCAGACCGCCGGTCAGGGCCTTCGTGATAGCGCTGTCTATCTCATCACCCGGCACGAGCTTCCTAATACGCACAAGAACGTGCACAATATCAATAAGTATGAGCTTTTGCATTGACTCGCGCTGCGATTTGATGTCATAATCCATGAGCCGCTGTGCTATCTCGCCTGCAAGTGTGGGATGGGAGCACACAATCTTCTCAAGTGACTGTATACACTGGCGGATGGTGATGGGCTTTTCATCCTGCAAGAGGTTTAAATACGGCCCGAGCGCAGCCTGCATTCTTTCGGTGCTTGCCCACCGCGCAGTCTCAGAAAGCAGCATGGCACCCAAGGACCGCTGATAGGAGTTTTTATCGGAGAGCTTTTTTACAAACACATCCCAATAAGAGTAGACAGCATCACTGTTACGACTTAGCTGCTGCAGCAGTAAAAATGCGTGGTAGCGTATCTTGTCGTCCTTTTCACTTAGCCAGTCCACCAGCTGCGGAATATCCTCGCTACCAATAGACTGCGCTGCTTGTCCAAAATCGGTCATATCCAAAAGCTGTTGCAGGGTAATCATTTTCATCCCTCCTATTACACCCATCATGACAGGTATAAATTGACAACACAACGTCATAATTAAAAATCCGCCGCAAACCGGGGCAAGTTTGCGGCGGAAACTGTATTTTAACATGCGGCAAAACCGCTGCATGTTTTTACATGGTCAACACACCGGTATCGGTTTCGATAAGCAGCAGAATCTGCTCCTCGGCGCCGGTTAAGGCGTTGACATAAACAAGCACGTTTTGGTCCTTGTCGCTCTTGCAGCGGACTTCATAGGTGAACACCTCATTTTCGCCGCCGGTGGGGATAATGGCAAGCTTCACCGAATCGGGTTTAAGCAGCTTGCTGACGATGTTCTTTGCCTCCTCCTCCGAGATGGCGGGGGTGGGAATCTCGCGGTCCTCGCGGTGGTTGGTGATAAACCCGCGGGCTTCAAAGCTGACAACTTCGCCGTTATCGAGCGCAACGCCGACCTTAATTAAGTCTGGGTAGCAGATTACACCGTTTTGCTCATAAGCAAAGTTAAAGACGCACACGCCGCTGATGGTGTCATAGTAGCTCTGCACCATATTCTCGATACCGAGCTTGCGCAGGTATTCTCCGGCCCGTTTGCCTGCATCCTGTACGCTGAACTTTGCATCGCCGACAGTGCGCGAGTTAAGCATATAGCTAATCAGGTTGCCCTTCTTGGTGACTGAGATGTTCACATTGTTGTAGGTGAAGCAGTAGGACGGCATCTTGCCTTCCTCGTCGGTGGCATCCTTAAGCTGTGATGCATCCACGCCAATGGCGACTGCCGCTTTTTTGCGGGCGTCCTCTCGGGTGACCTCATCGGCGTTCTTGGTCAAAAGCGGCTCGCGCTCAAGGATATGGTCAGAGAAGGGACCGTCGTATATCAGCGTCGGATAGCCCTCCAGCTGCTCCTCCATCTGATGGAATCCTTCGGTGATGGAGGGGGTATCAACCGCTTCGCCCTCCTCCTTAATGGCGTTAAACACGTCGCCGATGCTCATGCCGCTCATATCCATGTCGTTGCGCATGGAGTTGATGTTTTCGGCTATCGATTTTGCATAATCGCAAAACTGCTCTAATGTCTTCTTTTCCTCTTCGGTGATTTCCTGTGCGGCAGTGACCTTACGGGCCAGGCTCTGGGCATACTCACCAGCCTGAGAGATAAACTTGTTGGTGCCGTCCAGCTTAAAGGCGGATACGGGCAGGTGGGAAAGACTCATCTTTGCCGCGTCGCAGTCGCGGGCCAGCTTGGTGGAAAGCTGGGTTATCTGGGAGGGCGTTGTGGCATATAAGCTTTTGTTTAGTGTTGTGTTGATTTCGCTTACGTTGCCGCTTAAGTCTGCAAGCGCGCGCTGGTAGGTGTACTCCAGATGGGTGCGGTAGACGTTAGCCTGCGAGTACCCTTTAACGATAAAGCCACCCATGACAAGAAATAGTGCTGTGAGGTAGCTGATGGAACGTACTTTGGTGCGTCTTTTCATCTTCAAACCAAATCCTTTCCTGATGTATGCGTAAGATTGCGAAGCGGCGTATATACCGCAGCTCGCTGATATATGGAAGTATTTTTCCCCCGACGTTACGAAATATGTGGAAGCATGATAAATTTGTTTGTAATGACGGCAGTGATAAGGTATAATCATTATATATCTGTTTTGTTGTATAATTGGTATTAAATATGAGGTTTTTGCGGTAAACTATGTACATATTCCTTTGCGGCAAAAGGCAGAAAAGCATCCGTTTTTGTCTTGCGGATATGCCTTGCAAAGGACAGATGTCAGCGACACATTTAAGCACCTTTTGCAGGTGCTTTTAGGAGAGACCACAATGGAAATCTATCTTGACAACAGCGCTACCACCGCCGTATCTTTGGAGGTTGCGCAGGTTGTCTACGACGTAATGACAACTAAATACGGAAACCCCTCCTCCCTGCACGGCAAGGGCCTGGAGGCGGAACTTGTGATTAAGAATGCGCGCGAGCAGGTTGCAAAGGCCCTGATGGTGCCCGCTGACGCGGTGTACTTTACATCGGGCGGCACCGAAAGCAACAACCTCGCTCTCTTTTCGGCAGCCCTTAAGGGGATGCGCGGTAACCAAAAGCCCAGAATCGTCTCCACCGCCTTTGAACACCCGTCGGTGCTCGAGCCGCTGCGCAAACTGGAGGAGCAGGGAGCGGAGCTTGTGCTCCTGTGCCCGGACAAGCACGGGCACATCCCGCCCAAGGCCATTGCAGACCAGGTGGATGAGAACACGGTACTAGTGTCAGCCATGGCGGTTAACAACGAGTTCGGCTCGATACTGGATGTAATGGAGATTGCAAAGGCTGTCAAGCGCAAAAACCCCGAGGTGATTGTCCACTGCGACGCGGTACAGGCGTTTTGCAAGCTGCCGCTGCGGTTTGGCAACAGCTATATCGACCTTGTTTCGCTCAGCGGCCATAAGCTGCACGCCCCCAAGGGCGTAGGCGCCCTATATATCAATAAGCAGCTCAAGCTCGCCCCCCGCGTCTTCGGGGGAGGGCAGGAGCACGGTATGCGGTCGGGAACCGAGCCCGCCGCGCTGATTGCAGGGTTAGGCGAGGCCGCAAAGATCGCCATGCGTGATTACAACGAAGTTACCCCTCATGTGCGCGAGCTCTATACCCGGCTGCGACAGGGGGTTACGGCACTGCCCGATGTGGTGGTAAACTCGCCCGACGACGGCCTGCCCTACATCCTGAACATCTCTGTTCCGGGGGTGCCGTCTGAGGTGATGATGCGCTACCTTGAGCAGCGCGGCATCTATGTTTCAAGCGGCTCAGCCTGCGGGCGAGGCAAAAAGAGCTACGCCCTGCGCTCGGCGGAGCTGCCGAGTGAGGTCGTGGCGAGTGCTTTGCGCATCAGCCTTTGCCGCTACAACACCCAAGAGGAGATTGACACCTTTATCGAGGCTCTTGAGGACGGCATCCGCGCCCTAAAACGCGGATAAGCCATGCACAATATACAAGGAGTAGGTTATAGACAGATGAACGAGGTTATACTGCTCAAATTCGGCGAGATTATCCTAAAGGGGCTAAACCGCAGGGATTTTGAGTCGATACTTATTAAGAATATACGCCGCCGCCTTGCGGATATGGGGGAGATTGACCTGTGGCAGGCCCAATCCACCGTTTATGTGCGCCTGCTCAATGAGTTTGCGGATGTCGCTCAGGCCGAGCAGCGCCTTTCCACGGTGTTCGGCATCGCCGCCCTCTGCCGCGCAGGGGAGACAAAAAAGGATATTTCACAGATTAAGGAAGATTGTGTCGAATATTTTGAAGAAAAACTCGCATCCCTGCGCACCTTTAAGGTAGAGGCAAAGCGATCGGATAAGTCGTTTGCGCTTACCTCGCCCGAAATCTGCGCCCAGGTAGGCGAACGCCTGCTGGAAGCCTACCCCCATCTGAAGGTAGATGTTCACCATCCCGACGTTGTGATATATGTCGAGGTGCGTGAGAAGGCCGCTTACATCCACGCTGACCGCGTACCCGGTGCAGGCGGCATCCCTGTTGGCACAAGCGGCAGGGCAGCGCTGTTAATCTCAGGCGGCATCGACAGCCCCGTTGCGGGGTATATGATGAGCAAGCGCGGCCTAAGCCTTACCGCCATCCACTTTGTAAGCCCCCCTTACACGGGTGAGCGCGCGCGGCTTAAGGTGGAAACCCTGCTGCAGAAGATGGCAGCCTACTGCGGTAGAATTAACTTCATGGTTGTTCCCTTTACCGAGATTCAGGAGACCATCCGCAGGGAGTGCCCGGAGGATCTGTTTACCATCATCATGCGCCGCTTTATGATGCGCATCAGCGAGCGCATTGCTGTCGACCAAAACTGCGGAGCCTTGATTACCGGCGAAAGCCTCGGGCAGGTTGCAAGTCAGACCATTGCAGCCATCTCCTGCACCGACAGCGTATGCTCCATGCCCGTATTCCGCCCCTTAATCGGCATGGACAAAGAGGAGATTATCGCAATCTCCCGCAAGATAGACACCTTTGAGACATCCATCCTGCCCTATGAGGACTGCTGCACGGTATTTACCCCCCGCCATCCGCGCACCCGTCCGCGCCTTGAGAGCGTAGAGAAGGCAGAGCAGGCTGCAAAGGTTGACTGGAATGAACTCATCGACCGCGCCATCGCCGGCGTGGAGTATAAGAATATTGACGCATAAGCATTTCGGCATAGGCCATCCTTGCCTTTTGCACCGAGTGTGCATCGCGTAACAAAGGAGGAGCGAGTGTGAGAGCAAGAATATTGTTGATTGGCTCGGCTACACCAGAGGATATCAGAGCCATCCGTCTTCTTGAAAACGAACTGCGGGCGTTTGCCATCCAGACAAGCAGCGCCGTCGTTCCGCTGACCGACCCTGATGCGTTTTTAGACGCGGTGGGCGACGGTATCGACCACTGCGACATTGTCATTACCATAGGCGGTCAAAGCGACCTTTCCCGCCCGCTTGCCAAAGAGCTTTTGTGTGATGCGCTGGACATCGCGCTTCTGCCCCACAACCCAAGTGTATCCCGCCTGCGCGAGGTGTTTGAGCAGACGGGCCGGCGGTTTGTGGAAGAGGATATCCGCTTAGCCCTTATCCCCGAGGGGGCAAGAGTGTTTATCAATACCGTGGGCTTTATCTCCGGCTTTTCGATGGAGTCGCAGGGACAGGCTATTATCATGCTGCCCGACGATGCAAAGGAATACACCGTCATGTTTACCCAGTCGGTATGCTCCTACATCCGCAGCGGAACCGGGGGCGAGTATGCCTTCCGCACCCTGCGTCTGACCGGCATCGAGTATGACGAAGCACAAGACCTGCTTGATGAGGTATCGCTGCCTTCCTCCGTAGCCGCAACGCTTTTGGAGGAGGACGGCGAGCTTGCCATACGCCTGTTCTCGGTCGCCCCCGGGCGGTCACAGGCATTGTCACAGGCGGATGCCGCAGCCAAAACGCTGATGACAAGCCCCCTTGCCGTGCACATCTACGGCGGCGACAACGAAACGCTTGCGGGCGCCGTGGTCAACAAGCTGCGCCTGTGTAAAAAGAAGATTGCAACCGCAGAATCCTGTACCGGCGGACTGTTAAGCGAGCGGATAACCGAGGTTCCGGGCTCGTCTGCGGTATTTGAGTTTGGCGTTTCGGCGTATGCCGATAAGATTAAAAAGGACAAGCTGGGTGTTTCGCCCAAGCTGATAGAGCGCTATACCTCCATAAGCGAGGAGGTTGCCATCGCCATGGCAGCCGGCGTTTTAGAGCAGGCGCATGCCGATATCGGCATCGGCATAACCGGTGTTGCGGGCCCCGGCACCGACGATAACCAAAAGCCCGTGGGCTTGGTGTTCGTCGCCATGTGTGATAAAACCCATGTATGGGTTAAAAAGCTCATGTTTGACCCGGATAAAAACAACCGCGATGCAATCCGCTCTAAAACGGTGCTCGCGGCACTTGACATGGTTATGCAGTATCTGAATGCGCCGGCGGGCGGCCTGTCCACCATGGTGCCTCTTGCCTCGCGCAGCCCCAAAACCATCGAACGGGTGGCAAAGTTTATCCGCTCCCGCTACGACGAGGGTTTGCAGCAGGATATTGCTAAGCCCCATTCTCCGCTACTTCCCCCCGATGTTGCAAGTGACCAACCGCCCAAGAAAAAGAGCGCTTGGCGGCGGTTTGTGGAATACATGTTCCCCGTAAAGGGTGATAGCGGCTCGCGTGTCTTCTTAAAGCTGCTCTCCCTTCTCTTCATCGTTGTCTTTTTGGCCTCTGCAGGCTACATCGCCTATTACTTCGGCACCTCCTACCTCAATCAAAAGCAGGTGGATAGCCTAAACGACCTGTACGGCTCAGGCGCCCTGCCCGAAGGCTACCCTGAGGACTACATAAGCGATTTTGCATCCCTATACGCCATCAACCCGGACGTCAAGGCGTTTGTTGAGATTGAAGGCACGGAACTGAAATACCCGGTTGTGCAGTCGAGCGACAACGACTATTACCTGCGCCGCAACTTTACGCGTGAGAGCAACCGGCACGGAATCCCGTTTATAGATTACCGTGTAGATGTCAAGAACAGCACCAACATCATCGTGTACGGCCACAATATGAAGGACGGCCAGATGTTTGGAGAGCTTGTCAACTATCGCAACCTGGACTACTACAAGCAGCACCCGATTATCCGCTTTGACACCGTGTACGGAACGGGAACCTATAAGGTGTATGCCGCTTTTATCACCAATGTAAACCCCGCACACGGCGAGATATTTGACTACACCTCCTTTATCAACCCCGAAAACGAGGATGAGATTGAGGATTTCATCACCCAGACCAAGGCACGGTCGATTATCGATACCGGCGTAGATGTTCACGTTGATGATACCTTCTTAACCCTTTCCACCTGTACATATGAATTTGATGAAGCAAGGTTTGTGGTTGTTGCTCGTAAGGTGCGTTCGGGTGAAAGCGCACAGGTTGAAGTACTTAACGCAAAACGCAATGCCCAGCCGCTCTATCCGGATATCTGGTATGAGCTGTACGGCGGCGAAAAGCCTGAGCTTATCGATAACAGCAGTAAGGTCACCGAAAACGGCGAGACCCCGCCGCCGCTCGTTGCCGAGCCGGATGACGAACCCGGCAGCAGCCAAGCCACATCATCCGAGAGCAGCAGGGAGGAAACGGTATCCTCCGAGCGCGAGGAAAGCTCTTCTTCCAAGAGCCAGAGTTCCTCGAAACCCTCCTCGTCGCAGGCCTCCTCTTCGAATGGCTCCTCTTCTGCGGCTTCCTCTAAGGAAGGATCCTCCGAACAGTCGGGGCAGAGCAGTTCTTCTGCATCATCCGGCACCTCTTCAGGAGAATCCTCGGCCGCATCATCTTCTAAACAATCATCTTCTGCTGCGTCCTCCTCTAAGGCGAGCAGCTCCTCTAAGCAGCCCTCGTCGTCTTCCAAGGCAAGCAGTTCCTCTAAGGAGAGCAGCACGCCAAGCTCCGATGTGCTCGGTGTCGAAACCGGCGAGCAGTTGACGGTCTATGCAAACGGCAGCCGCGTCACTGACGATGCCTATACCATCATCTGCAAGGTGGTGGCGAACGAGATGAACGACACCATGCACACCGAGGCGCTTAAGGCGCAGGCCGTTGCGGCGCATAGTTATATTGTTAACAGCAATAACTCCGGTACCATTCCCTCGGTTGGCTTTAGAACGCCTACCACCAAGATTAAGAAGGCGGTAGCCGAGGTAATAGGCGAACTTGTGTATGTAAACAATAAGGTCGCCTATACTCCCTACTTTGCCATTGCGGGGGATAACACCAACTCCTCTAAGGATGTTTGGGGCGGACACTACTCCCATCTTGTCAGTGTAGAGAGTGCGTATGACTATAAGGCAGCCGGATACAAGCGAACCGTAACGTTGAGTGAATCCTATGTGCGCAGTAAGGTGTCAAGCTATTTCGGCAAAGAGCCGAAGGGTGACCCGTCCGATTGGTTTGAGATATTAAGCTACACCAGCGGCGGTTACAACGACAAAATCAGCATCGGCGGTATCTCCACCACCGCGCGCGTACTCCGCGAGAAGGTGCTGGTCAGCGGCGGCGCGTTTGATTTGCGGTCCACCAAATTTGATGTGGCCTATGACGGCTCCAACTTTATCTTTACCACCTACGGATACGGGCACGGTGTTGGTATGAGTCAGATGGGCGCACATGGATATGCAACCTATGCGGGCTGGGACTATAAGGAAATCTTAGAGCATTACTATACCGGGGCAGTCGTAAAATAACAAAAAGGAAGCTTAGGACATGCGCTTAATTCACATAAAAAACACACACCTGGATGTACCAGTCATCGGCGTTGGATGTATGCGGATGGGCAGCCTTACGGATGCCGAGGCATACAAGGTTATCAGTACCTCTCTGGAGGCAGGACTCAATTTCTTTGACCATGCGGATGTTTATGCGCAGGGTAGGTCGGAAGAAATCTTTCGCAATGCCCTGCAAATGGGCGGCATAAAGCGCGAGGATGTTATTTTGCAGACCAAATGCGGTATTTGCAAGGGTATGTATGATATGTCAAAGCAGCATATCATAGAAGCAGCCGAGGGCAGCCTAAAGCGGCTGGGCACCGATTATCTTGATATCCTCCTATTACACCGCCCCGATGCCCTGACCGATCCCGAGGAGGTCGCAGAGGCCTTTGATGTGCTGCATTCGTCGGGTAAGGTTCGCTACTTCGGTGTATCCAACCACAACCCCATGCAGATTGCCCTGTTGCAGAAATACCTGCCGCACAAGCTTATCATCAACCAGTTGCAGCTGAGCATTACCAACTGCGGTATGATACGCAGCGGCATCAATGTCAACATGGAAAACGAAGCGGGAATTAACCGCGATGACAGCGTGCTTGATTACTGCCGCCTCAACGACATCACAATCCAGCCGTGGTCGCCTTTACAGTACGGCTTCTTTGAGGGCGTGTTTGTGGGCAGCGAAAAATACCCCAAACTCAATGAGGTGCTTGCGCAGATTGGCGAGCGGTATCAAATCACCCCGACCGCAGTTGCAATCGCGTGGCTGTTGCGCCATCCTGCCAATATGCAGCCGATTATCGGTTCGATGAACCCGGACCGAATTGGGGAGATTGCCCGTGCTGCGGATGTTACCTTAACGCGCCGGGAATGGTATGATATCTACCTTTCCGCGGGAAATACACTTCCCTAAGAGAATTATATCTTATAAAAGTCCTTGTACACATTTTGTACAAGGACTTTTTTTATTATTTTTTGACAGCATAATCTCCTTTAACCCTTTGTTATTCTGACACATACAATGATATAGACAAGAATATTGGTCAAGTCTGAAATAAAGGAGACATACGCATGAAGAATATGTTCTCAGGCAACCCAATGCAACGGCGTTGGATGCAAAATGGGCGTATGAGACCTGGGAATGCAGCACCGGGTAACGCTGCCAATGTAGCCGCGTACCATAGGGCCCGCATGCAATCACAGGTAATGGCCCAGGAACAAGCAAGAAAGCAGGCGCAGGCCCGCATACAAGCACAAGCTCAGGAACAAGCAAGAAGGCAGGCGCAGGCTCGCATACAAGAACAGGCGCAAGTTCGGGAGCAGGCACAACAAAAGGCTCAGGCTCGTATGCAGAATACCTTTGAAGCAAGAAATCAAGCTAGAGAACAAGCACTGAACCGGAAACTAGCCAGAACACCTCAGAATCAGGCTGGTGCAGAAGATCAGGATGCGGAGCTCTTAATGCAGCAGGGTTCAAACCATCACCACCACCACCATCATCATCCCCATCATAACTGTAGGTGCTGCTGCCAAGGCCCTCCGGGACCTCCCGGACCACGAGGACCGCAAGGTTGTCCCGGTCCGCAAGGACGTCCCGGCCCAACTGGCCCCACAGGTCCACATGGCTGTCCCGGACCACAAGGCTGTCCTGGTCCGCAAGGCCCTCCGGGATGCCCCGGTCCACAAGGTTCGACCGGCCCAACCGGCCCCACTGGCCCAGCCGGTCCACAAGGTCAACCGGGAATCCAAGGCCCAACAGGTCCAACCGGCCCGCAGGGACCACAGGGCGTTCAAGGTCCGATAGGTCCGCAAGGCCCGCAGGGAATTCAAGGCCCAGCTGGTCCGACAGGCGCACCTGGGCCAGCAGGCCCGACAGGTGATACGGGTCCAACCGGCCCAGCGGGAAGCATAGGTCCAGCAGGCCCAACTGGTGATACTGGCTCAACTGGTCCGGCAGGCGAAATCGGCCCGGCAGGCCCGACAGGTGATACCGGCCCAACCGGCCCGGCAGGCGAAATCGGCCCGGCAGGGCCAACTGGCGATACAGGTCCAACCGGCCCGGCAGGAGAAATCGGCCCGGCAGGTCCAACTGGTGATACAGGTCCAACCGGCCCGGCAGGCGAAATAGGCCCGGCAGGCCCGACAGGTGACACAGGTCCAACCGGCCCGGCAGGCGAAATAGGCCCAGCAGGTCCAACTGGTGATACAGGTCCAACTGGTCCGCAGGGTCCTGCGACTCTCTTCCGTGGCATGCAGGTTGACTTAACCAATCTGGGCACAGCTGGTGTAGCTGATGACGCAAACGTACTGTTTAACAATGTCGTAAATGATCAGGACGTTTCCATGCTCTATAATCCGGTGACAGGCATATTTACCATATCGCGGGTGGGTAATTACCTTGTTAGCTGGCAGGTAACAATTGACGGATCTGACCTTGATCCATCAGCGACCTTCTCACTGCGTGTAAATGGTACCGACGTAGTAAGCTCCACATTGCCGTTAGTAACCGGTCAGCTTTCGGGAACAGCGCTTATCACAGTGGCGGCAGCTACCACAGTGGCCCTTGTCAACACGAGCGGATACACGGTATACTACGCGGATGTACCGGTGCAGGCAAATATTGTAATCACAGATGTAAACTTCTAGTGATGTAGACTGGGTTAAGGAGGACTAAAATGAGTAATATAGCACTTCAAATAGAACGAACATTAGCAGGAAATGTTGCAAATAATGCAAATGTCGTTTTTGATGATATTGTCTATACTTCAGGTGATATAGACTACAATCCAATGACAGGTGTAATCACATTTAACGTAGCGGGTAGGTATATCTTTGACTGGTGGGTTGCTACGCAATCAACTCCCGGTGGAACCCCAGCCGTTGTATTTACACTTGTATCTTCTCAGGGAGATAATCTGGAAGGCAACTCTCCCAACAAACTGGGAGAGGTAATCGGCATAGGAATCATTGACGTTACAACAGCACCCGTTACAGTAGCACTTGTAAACCAGAGCGGTAATACAGTGACCTATGCCACAAATGTTCCCGTGCAGGCGTCACTTATTGTTGTTCAAGACGATATCGCAGGAATAGGGCCCACTGGCCCGACAGGTCCAACCGGTCCAATCGGCGACACTGGACCAACTGGTGATACCGGTCCAACAGGTCCGTCAGGAGAAACAGGTCCAACCGGACCGACGGGTGACACTGGCCCTACAGGTCCGGCAGGCGACACTGGCCCGACTGGTCTGACGGGTGATACTGGCCCTACGGGTCCGGCAGGGGACACAGGCCCGACCGGCGATACTGGCCCCACCGGGGATACCGGTCCGACAGGTCCAAGCGGTGAGGCGGGTGCAACGGGTCCCACTGGTCCTACCGGTCCAACCGGACCACAAGGTCCACTAGGCCCATTTGGCCCACAGGGTCCGACTGGCGATACCGGTCCAACTGGTCCAGCTGGTGATGCTGGTTCAACCGGCCCGACCGGCGACACAGGCCCAACCGGCCCGACTGGTGATACAGGTCCTACAGGCCCGACCGGAGATACCGGTCCAACCGGCCCGACAGGCGACACTGGTCCAACCGGTCCGACAGGTGACACAGGCCCGACAGGCCCAACTGGTGATACCGGCCCAACCGGTCCGACAGGCGACACCGGTCCAACGGGCCCGACAGGCGACACCGGTCCAACCGGCCCGACAGGAGATACCGGTCCAATCGGCCCGACCGGAGATACCGGTCCAATCGGCCCGACCGGAGATACTGGTCCAACCGGCCCGACCGGAGATACCGGTCCAATCGGCCCGACCGGAGATACTGGTCCAATCGGCCCGACAGGAGATACCGGTCCAATCGGCCCGACCGGAGATACCGGTCCAATCGGCCCAACC
>JAEZKF010000015.1 GCA_023415575.1 Bacillota bacterium | reverse complement strand
CACATATCCAGCGAGCAGCTTGAGTCTGCTGCAAAAAAGAATCCGCTCTCAAATATCAAACCGCGTAAAAAGCCAAGCACGAAAATCGAAAACGATACATAGCAAAAGGCAGGGTATCTTCCCTGCCTTCCTTATTTTGAGGTTTATTTTTTGCTCAACGCAGCGATTGCCTGAGAAATATTGCTGACACCGATTATCTCAATATCATATTTTTGCGGGTTTGGAAGCTTTGAAAGAGAGGCCTTTGGCATGATGCAGCGCTTAAAGCCCAATCGTGCCGCTTCTCCAACGCGTGTCTCAGCATTAGATACAGCGCGTACCTCCCCTGCCAGACCAAGCTCGCCGAAAACAAACACATCCTCCCCAATCGGAGAATCGGTTAAGCCCGAGACCAGCGCCAGGGCCACGGAAAGGTCTGCAGCAGGCTCATCCAGCTTTAAGCCGCCTACGATGTTCACATAGGTGTCAAGGCTCGAGAAAACGAAGCCGGCGCGCTTTTCAAGCACCGCAAGGATGAGCGACATACGGTTATAATCAAATCCCGTAGATACCCTACGCGGCGTACCGAAGCCGGTTTTGGTCACCAAAGCTTGTACCTCTGCAAGGATGGGGCGAGTGCCCTCCATAACACAGGCGACACAGGTGCCTGATACCCCAACAGGTCTGCCCGAAAGCAGCATCATCGATGGGTTATCTACCTCGTTCAGGCCGGTATCGGTCATCTCAAAGACGCCAATCTCGTTCGTGGAGCCGTAACGGTTTTTGACCGCCCGAAGGATTCTGTATGGCATATTGCGCTCGCCTTCAAAGTACAATACAGCATCTACGATATGTTCGAGCACTTTAGGGCCTGCAATCGCGCCGTCCTTGTTGACGTGGCCAACGATAAATATGGCTATCTCTTCGCTTTTGGCACACCGCATCAGGCATTGGGTACATTCTCTAACCTGGCTTACACTTCCCGCCGCGGACGAAATTGCACTGTGCGTCATGGTCTGGATAGAGTCAATCATGACAATATCCGGCTTTTGCACCGTTATGGTATTGATGATAGTCTCGATATCCGTTTGCGTCAGTAAAAGAAGATTTGGAGTGGACACATTCAGTCGCTGGGCGCGCAGCTTGATCTGCCGTTGTGATTCCTCACCCGAAACATATAAAATCTTGAGTCCCTGCCCTAGATACCGACAGATTTGCAGCAAAAGGGTCGACTTTCCGATACCGGGGTCACCACCCAGCAGCACCAGAGAGCCGCGTACAATACCGCCGCCCAATACACGATTGAGTTCCTTGATATCAGTCGGATATCGTATCTCATCTGCATCCAATACATCATCAACTGCGACGGGCGTTGCTATCATCCCGGCCGAACCCGCAGTCAAGCCCTTTCCCGTTGTCGGCGTCGGCGCGGTCAGTTCTTCAATTAGGGTATTCCATTCCCCGCAGCTCGGGCATTTACCAAGCCAGCGCGGTGATTGTGCGCCGCATTCGCTGCATACATACATGGTTTTTGTCTTCATTTTTAAGCCGCCCTTCGCCGATTGTTTTATATCATATTTTAGCTGTTCTCGGCAGCCCCGGTTTTACATTTCTCTATGTACTTTGAAAGGCCCGCATAGATGGTAAAAGCCACTTGGTTTTGGTAGTCATCGGTCTTTAACAACTCGCATTCTTCCGGGTTAGATAAAAAACCGCACTCCACCATGACCGATGGGATTTCGGAGTGGTATAGAAGATAAATCTCTTTTCCTGTCTTTTTAACCTCGCGTGAATTATCAGGTTGCAGCAAGGAGCGAAAGCTATCCTGTATCGCTTGCGCAAGGATTTCACTGTCCGTGTTCTTGCGGCCGTAAAATACCTGTGCGCCATTGTATTTCGACTTAGTAAACTTGTTTTGATGAACACTGATAAGAATCGCTTCCGGGTGCTCGTTTATGATATTAAGCCTATTTTTGAGGTCAGAGGTCTTTTGCTTCTTAATCGTTTTTATGCCCTCATCATTGATCAGCCGGTCGTCCTCGCGCGTCATAATAACGTTATAACCGCCGACAATCAGAAAATCGCGCAGCTTCAGTGAAATAGAAAGATTGATATCCTTCTCAATTGTTTTTTTATCATAACCAACCGCACCGCCATCCACGCCGCCGTGTCCGGGGTCAATGATGACAGTAATGCCGTTGTCCGGGATAGTAAATGTCGGTGTTGCCTTTTGATTACCAAGGGCTACAAAAGCGATGGTAATGGCTATGGTTGCAATGATAAAGACCGCGATAAACTCCTGACGAATACGCAATGTGCGATATCGGTAATAATGCCTTTTGCTCACTCACATCACCCCAACATAGGGTATGCGGATGAGCGGCTAAAATATGTTCTATTTTTTCGTCTTATACACGAGTTTGGTGAAAAGAGATATCCTTCGATAACCCAAGAAATAGGCCAATGATGAGATTGCGGGCACCAACAGCGGAGGAATGAGTGTCAGCAGCACATGAGCAATTTTAAAGTCTTCTACCATTACAGGCAAAAAGAGGCTGTGGATTCCAAAGAACACGGCATTCACAATGCGGTATACTGCAATGAATATCTGATTTTTTTGAATCATCCCGATAATCAGCAATATAAGAGGCAGATACATAACTGACATCGCAATCAGACCGATTTTAAGGCCGGAATAGCAGTCGTATTTGATGTGACCGGTATTGACGTAGTTGATATCCTTCTCCCCTATGCGCCACAAGGGCAGATACACAAACCAAATAAGAAGCAATAGGTTAAGAAGCTGAACCAATGCGATTCCCCAGTTGTGTTGCAAAACCTTTGTTAAAGCCAAAAGCGGGATTATACTAAAAAAGCAGGCGCCAACCACGCTGCCCATCATAGCAAAACCAAGTCTAAGATTAGATCTCCGATTCATTATCCTATTCGACCTTTCACACTAATTTGTCAAATCCATTCGAATATAATTATAACGAAAATTTGGAATAGTGGCAATAGCAATGAAGGCATACCCAGAATGAAAAAGCCTCCCTGTTTATCAGGGAGGCTTTACTATGGAGGTACCACCCGGATTTGAACCGGGGAATAGAGGTTTTGCAGACCTCTGCCTTACCACTTGGCTATGGTACCATATGGAGCGGGTTACGAGGCTCGAACTCGCTACCTCCACCTTGGCAAGGTGGCGCTCTACCAGATGAGCTAAACCCGCAAAAACCATGGTGCTTCCGGTCGGAATCGAACCAACGACACGAGGATTTTC
>JAEZKF010000005.1 GCA_023415575.1 Bacillota bacterium | reverse complement strand
CGAGTACCTCTCCCGTCAGGGCGAGTATTTTGACGAGCAGCAGGCTATCATGTGGCTTAAGCGTGCTGCTGCCGGCGGCAGCGATGCCGCTGTAAAAAAGCTGTACGAGCACTACAGCGATGCCTTTGTGTCGCAGGCCACCGTGCAGGAGTACCTCTCCGTGCTTGAAGAAGCAGCGAAGAACAACAGCTCACAGGCTCAGCTAGCACTCTTTGAGGCTTACTTCTCCGGTTCCTGCATGGGGCGCGATGTGCGTGTTGATAAGAAGTACGCAGCAGACTGCCTGCTACGCGCCGCCGAAGGCGGATGCGCCGAGGCGTGCTACCGCATCTGGTCGCTGTATACAAGCGGCAACGATATGCTGATGGATGAGCAGACGGCGGTCGGCTGGCTGAAAAAGGCGGCGGACGGTATGGTGCCTGCTGCCCTCAATGCGTTGGGCGACCTCTATATCCTCGGCGAGTGCATCGAAAAGGACAATGAAAAGGGCATGGAGTGCATCCGCAAGGCGGCAGAGCTCCAAGACCCCGATGCTCAGATGCGCGTGCTTGCCATGCACCGCGACGGGCGCTACCGCGATGTCTTAGTGGAGCAGGATATGGACAAGGCCCTTGACCTGCTTATGAACTACGCAAAGGGCGGCAATCCTTTGGCCCAGCTCACCCTTTGGGTATTGTATCAGGAGGGCAACGACCTTTTGCTCACAAGGCAGGAGGCAATCGACTGGCTGACCAAATCTGCCGAGCAGAAATATTATCCCGCAGTGTATGAGCTTGCCCGTGTGTATCTGATGGGTGAGTACACCGACATCGACACGAAAAAGGGCTTTGAAATGCTTGAAAAGGCGGCAAAGAACGGGGAGCACCGTGCGCAGTTTGCCCTGTATCAGCTTTACTACACCGGCGAGTACTATGCGCTCAAGACCGAGGTCAACAAGGAGCGCTCATATAAGTGGCTGACCCTTGCGGCCCAGAGCTACCACCTTGCCCAATACCAGATGTGGCAGCTTTATAACACCGGCAATGAGATTGGCCTTGACAGCGACGAGGCCTTGCATTATCTCTTTGAATCGGTCAAGAACCAAAGCCCTGCGGGCCTTTATGAGCTTGGCAATCTATATATCAAGGGCGAGATGGTGCCAAAGAACATTCAAAAGGGCATTCAGTTCCTTGAGCAGTCCAAAAAGCTGCGGTATCCCAAGGCGATGTACACCATCTCCAAGATGAAGGCAGAGGGCGAGTGCGGCGGCGAACCGGTCCAAAAGGATGAGCAGGAGGCCCTGCGTTTGCTTAAGCTGTCTGCAGAGTTCGGCTATGCGCCGGCCTGCTATGAGATTTGGGAGCACTTTACCCGCAAGGAGGGCTTCCCGATTGAGGAAACATGGGCGAAAAAGCTGCTGGAAAATGCGGCGTCGCAGGGCTATCAGCCTGCCGTAAAGGCACTCAACAGCCCCCGAGATGCCGAATAATAAAACCTAAGTAGTCACTATGTAGGCGTTTTGCATAACCCTGAAATCGATAAGGAGGACGGAAACAGTGAGCGCAAAAACCAAGGATAACAGCAAAAAAACAAGTTCCAGCACCGAGACAGTTGAAATCAACCCCAATCTGACTAAGGTTACCGACATGAGCGGCCTGCAGGTCAAGAACATCATGGAAGACATCGTATGGCAGAAGATCGAATCGCTACTCAGCCATATGGATGACTGCTGCAAGTGCACCAAATGCAAAAACGATATCTTGGCCATTACGCTCAACAATGTGCAGTCCAAATACGTTGCCACCAAGCAGGGTGAGATGTATTCCAAGATTACAGCCTACGATATTCAGAACGAAACCCGCCTTTCCGCCATAATTACCTCGGCAATCCTTTTTGTGAAGGAACATCCCAGACACTGAGTTTATTACGATATGATCTGATAGGTGGATAGCCAGCCGACCATTCTCAACCGATGTTTCAAATAATGGTAAGGTTATGTAAACAAACTCGTCAATTATGCACAATAGAACCAGTATTGTGATGTACTTTGTGCCGACTTTTGGCAGGTTGAACATTGACGTAATGCGGTAAAAAAGCTAAAATGACAATGCATTACGTCAAGGTAAGGAATTTCCTTACAGCGTCACTGCCATGGTTATTACAAATGTCAACATTGTATATACGGAAGGGTTGTATGAATGAGTTTGTTGTCAGCTGTGTCTGCCGGCATAAGCTCCTTGGAGCTTGCTAATCTATGGGCAGAGGCAAAACCGATTTTGGTTGGCTATATAATCCCAACGGCTGTTTCAATTTGCATTATCAAAATCATTCAGGTGTTATCCAAAAACATCCAAGCATACTTAGAGCCCCTTCAGCCAAATGCACAAAAGCAATCGGCGAACGAGCAAAAAGCAAATTAAGTTATTATCAAAGAATCCCCGCCCGATAAAGGGCGGGGATTTTGCATATATAACCTATTACTCAAAGAACGGCTCCGTGTATTCGCCATCGACCCGCAACTCAAAATGCAGGCAGGGGGTTGATGTGTTCCCTGAATCACCGGATTTCGCGATTAAGTCCCCGGCTTGCACCATCTGCCCGCTTGTGACTAACAGTTCGTCGCAATGTGCGTATACCGTCTGCATGCCGCCACCGTGATCAATGTCGTCAGAAAAGTCAACTCCGGTATGCCCCTCATACCCATCAAATGGTGTGGATATCTCTGCTCGGGGCAGGGTGACCGCAGCAAGGAGACGCGGTTTTGTGCTATTTGAAGGGCTTCATCATATCAATCGGGAACGTCTGCACCATCTGGTGCAGGCTCCAGTACATAGGCGGTTATGATACACCCCTCATCAGTCCATTCCTGTGCGTAGCCAAGCTTCTGGGCTTCCATCCAATCAGGCAGGGAAATGGAGAAAGTAGAATCCGTGGAGCTGATGGTAATTACGTTCCATTCGCTTTTGGCCGTAGAAGAAGCATGCGGTTTGTCAAAAACTGCCCCGGGGATGTCCGATGTGGGACTCTGTGTTTTCACAACGGGGGAACAGGCTACACCTAGGACACAAAGGCATAATACAAGAATAGCAACTGCAGCCCCGCAAACAGGGCGAGATAGCCTTTTATTCATAATCGAATAGATCCTCCTCTTTATTGACTTTTTCGGTCTTACCAAACCGGCGGATGGTGCGACATTGATGATCGGCGGGTTTGCCGCCGTATCAATTAGTAGGGAGCAGTATGCCTTTATATTGTCATCCCCGAGTACATCAATCACCCTGCGGTCACACAACAGTTCACACGACTCATCAAGGTCGGATGTCATCAGGTAGGTAAGTGGGTTAAACCAATTCAGCCCCTGAACCACAAGTGCCAGCAGCTTTAGTAGCAGGTCATGCTGCTTAATATGGGTAAGCTCATGAACAAGAGACATATACAGACGGTCTTTTTCGAGTATCGGATTTGGAAGCAAAATGACCGGATGAAAGATACCAAAGGTGAGTGCTGTACTCAGACCGCTGCAAGACAATACACGCACGTCCGTATCCGTTTTAGTAGCAGTCATGGCACGAAAAAGAACATCACGGTCGGTTAACTCATGACAGCAACGCAGAAGTCGCTTTAAGCTTAGATAGCCAACACCCTTTATGAAATAGAAGGTCAACGCTCCTGCAAGCCAAAGAATATGCCACGGCAGTCGTATTGCCTGCTGCATGATATCTTTGGAAGATGACACGCGGTCTTCTGTGTCTACCGGTTTGCCGGTTTTGGGCAGTGATTGGTCATCCTGAGTAACAGTTAAAACATAGGGCGTGCCCATATACTCGGCCGGAGTGATGATATCCGGCGGCAGCAACTGGCGTACCGGTATTAGGTAAAGCACAATTGCCGCAAGCCACAAACCACGCTCGATGCGGGGTGAGAGTCGTCCGAGAAGGATTCTCTTTAGAAGCAGAATACCGACAGCTGCAGTGGATCCCGCAAGACTTGCCGAAAGCACCATGTAAAAGAGTATCTTTAGCATAGGGATCATCTCCCTTCCAGCAGGCGGCACAGTTCCTCTAAGTCGTTCTGGTCAAGCTGTTCAGATGTAGCAAGTGCCGCAAAGAGACTCTTGAGCGAACCGTCGTGAATCTGCTTGATAAACTGAGCGGTCTCTTGCGCCTTGTACTGTTCAAGACTGATTGCAGGGGAATATAGATTGGTGCGCCCATCCTTTGTGATAGTGACAACGCCCTTTTCCGCAAGTCGAGCCAGAAAGGTGAGCAAAGTGGTTAGCTTCCAACGCTTTTCCGGCAGATGTTGCATTAGCCATGCCGCGCTGACTGCTTGCTCGCTGCTCCATATCAACCTCATGATTTCCATCTCTGATTCGGATATCCTCATAATAACCTCCTTTGCTAAGCCGCCGTGATTTGAGCGGCGAAAGAATGTTTAGCTTCGCGCAGTTATTCTACATCATGTAGTAGCTATATTCTACATCGAGTAGAGAAAGATGTCAACCATATATATGAAACTAAAACGTAATTTTACATTTTGTTCAAATTATGATGGTTTTATCGGCTATTTCAAACCTGTTGTTTCATAGCGGGCATGATTGAATCAAATCGGTTTTTGTGTTAAACTTTAACTATAATTTTTGGTATGTATGCAAAAGATGACGCTGGTGTTCAAAGGAGGTGGCATGGTCATGGGCGGGGAGATCCTCACAGAACTGGGTATTAAGGCAACGCGGCAGCGCAAGGCGATTATCGATGTCATCCTACAGGCCGAAGCACCCTTGTCGGCGGATGAGATATACGACCGCATCCCAAAGCAAAGCGAGGTCAACTACTCTACCGTCTACCGCACCCTTGCTACCCTTGTCGATAAGGGCGTGCTCATCAAGATGGGCGAGGTGGGAGGCAAGATCTTTTATCTGCTTCGGAGCAATGCCCACAACCACCACCTAATCTGCACCAACTGCAATAAGCTCATTGAGATTTCGCAGTGCCCCATTGAGAACCTTAGCCGTCAGATTGCCCAAAACACCGGCTTTATCATCACGGGTCACCATCTGGAGCTTTCGGGCATCTGCCCTGAATGTGCAAAGCGCTTAATGGGCGACCGAGCGCATAGCTCCAAGTGATGTTGAATTATTTTACAGCTTTGATATAATAGAAATAATAAGAACACTGGCTTTCGGTAGCATATCGATAGAAGGGAGCATAAGCCAATGGCTACCATACAGGAATCGGGCGAGAACTACCTGGAAACCATACTGGTGCTTTATCGGAAGAAGGGTTATGTCCGTTCTATTGATATTGCACACGAGCTCGGCTTCACAAAGCCGAGCATCAGCCGCGCCATGTCCATCCTGCGGGAAGATGGCTACATCACCATGGATGACAAGAGCGGGCAGATTCTGCTCACCCAAAAGGGCTTAGAGAAGGCAGAGCGTGTTTACGAGCGCCATTGCCTCATAACCCGTTACTTTACCGAGGTTTTGGGTGTCAGCCCCGAGACCGCGGATGCAGATGCCTGCCGCATCGAGCATATCATCAGCGAGGAGAGTTTTGACCGCATGAAAAGCCATCTGGCCAGCATCAAGACCCCCGACTGATATACACCAAAGCAACAAGGAGCACGACGAATGAACCATTTTGCAATTCGCCCCGCCACCGAACAGGATACTGCACTGCTTTTAAAGCTGATTTTAGAGCTTGCCCAGTACGAAAAGATGGAGTCGCACGTCAACGCGACCGAGCAGAGCCTGCAAGATTCGCTGTTTGTAAAAAAGGCGGCCCACGCATTGATTTTGGAGTACGATGCAAAACCGATTGGGTATGCACTCTACTTCTATAACTTCTCATCCTTTGAAGGCAGACCGGGATTGTATGTCGAGGACGTATATGTCGCCCCCGAATACCGCAAGAAAGGGTATGGTAAAAAGGTATTTGCCTACCTTGCAAAACTAGCGCGGGAAAACAACTGTGCGCGAATGGAATGGGTATGCCTTGATTGGAACACCCCGTCGCTTGCGTTTTATAACAGCCTCGGCACAACCACCCATTCGGAATGGATTATCCACCGCCTCAGAGGAGAACATATCGAGAATTTAGCAAACCTTTACGAGGTGTAATCAAACATAAAGCCCGGCGGGTATCCCGCTGGGCTTTGTAATGATATCACGTATTCGGTTTCTGCCGGTCAAAGAACTCCCTTGCAAACCATACGTCGCTCACCTCAAACTCGCGACCGTTCAGGTAGTTTAAGAGTCCAGCATCCTCGATAAAACGAAAGGCAAGCCGGTAGGAGTACAGGGCCTGAAAGCGGTGACCGGTTCCCTTGTTTTGGCGGTTGGTTCCGTACTTGGTATCCCCCAAAAGCGGATGGCCGATAAATGCAAGGTGGGCGCGAATCTGATGGGTACGGCCGGTCAACAGCTCCACCTCAAGCAATGCGCGGTCGTCCTTCTCGGCAACCACGCGGTAGCGCGTCTTGATCTCCTTGGCATCAGCAAACGGCTTACTGCGCACCGTCACGCGGTTTTGCTCCTCGTCCTTTTTGAGATACGCAGTTAAGGTGTCGCTCTTATTTTCGGGGATGCCGTGTACAATGCAAAGGTAGTACTTGTGCACCTCGCGCGATTTAATCTTCTCGTTGAGAATGCGCAAGGATTCTGCGTTCTTTGCGGCTATCACAATGCCGCCGGTGTTGCGGTCAATGCGGTTGCACAGGGCGGGCGCAAAGGAGTGTTCATCGGCAGGGTTGTATTCTCCGCGCTCGTACAGGTGCCGCTTTATGCGGTTAATCAGCGTATCCACCGCCTCGCGGTCATCCTCGTGCACAATCAGCCCGGGGGGCTTATCCGCAAGCAGGATGTTCTCATCCTCATACAGGATGTTCACCTCATCGGGTGCTAACAAAAAGGCGTTTTCCTGCACGGCTTCGCTGAAAAACTCATCGCCGATATACAGCTCAAGCACATCCCCCTCGTTTAGGCGGGTGGAGTTCTCACATCTTTTGCGGTTTAGCTTTATGCGCTTAAGCCGCAGATATTTATGCATGAGCGAGGCAGGCAGCCGTGGAACCGCCTTGTTTAAGAACTTATCCAAACGCTGTCCCGCGTCGTTTTTGCCGATGGTAAAGCTTCTCAAGGTAACCCTCCGTGCTTGTTGCACCGTTTTGCGGCTCTCATAACCGCTAGTGTGATTATACCCCTCGTGCGGGAACTTGGTCAATTATTTTTGCACTATTTTTAATGGCACTATACCAATCGGGTAAAATGTTATATAATAACACATGGCAAGATTTCTTCACCATTTTACAAAACTGGTGACAGGACAGGTTGAAAGAGTGGTCTTTCAACCATTTCGCTATGCTTTTGAGATTTGCTGATAAGGTCGTCATAAATCTCCTTAGCGGGGATTGAGAATACAAAGGCCGGTACAGCCGGCGGATAGGAGCGGCTATGCTGACAAAAGAACGTGTGGAAGAGATTTTAAAAGAGGCAGGAGTATTGCTGGAGGGACATTTTCTGCTCACCTCAGGCAAGCATTCCAACCGATATCTGCAATGTGCAAAGATTTTCCGCCACACCAAGTACAGCGAGGAGCTGTGTGCGGCGCTTGCAGAGCAGTTTAAGGACGATGCGGTAGATGTCGTTATCGGTCCCGCCATGGGGGCTGTGCAGATGGCCTATGAGGTCAGCCGCGGCCTTGGCTGCGAGAATTTCTTCGCCGAACGCGAGGACGGCAAGATGACACTGCGCCGCGGCTTTGAGATTACCCCCGGCATGCGGTGCCTGCTTGTAGAGGATGTTGTTACAACCGGCGGCTCGGTTCTTGAGGTAAAAGAGCTTGTTGAGCAATCGGGAGGCGTTGTTGTCGGCATCGGCTCGATTGTCGACCGCACCGGCGGTGAAATCCAGTTCGGTGTGCCTTATCGCGCTGTCTATTCTGCCAAGGTGGAGGCATGGGAAGCACAGGATTGCCCTCTGTGCAAGGAGGCGTCCATCCCTCTCGTAAAGCCCGGCAGCAGAAAGCTGCCTCAGAAATAGTATCCCCTAGCAAACCCAAAACATTGTACGGGGGGGAGCGACATGTCTGACATCCATGACGGTCACCGAGAACGTCTTAAACAGAGGTTTTTGGACAACGGACTTGATACGTTTAGTGACCATAACATCTTAGAACTGTTGCTGTTTTATGTATTGCCCCGCCGGGATACCAACATGATAGCACACCGGTTGATGCAGCGGTTCGGCTCGCTTTCCGGCGTTTTGGACGCCCCTGTTCAGGAGCTTACCGAGGTGGAGGGCATCGGCAAAAATGCCGCCTGTTATCTTAAGCTGTTTTCTCAGGTTGCGCGTGTGTACTTTAACGACAAGCTCAAGGATGGCATTGTGCTCGACACCGCCGAAAAGGTGGGCGAATACCTAATCCCTAAGTATGTGGGGATTATGCATGAAATGGTTTTGCTTGTGTGCCTTGACTCAAAGGGTAAGGTGCTGTCCTGCACAGCCGTGATGGAAGGAACCATCAACGCAACCCAAGTGTCCGTCCGAAAGATTGTGGAGACAGCTGTGCGCAACAACGCAGCGTCGGTTATCCTGTCGCACAACCACCCTAGCGGGCTTGCTATCCCGTCGCGCGATGATATCGCAACCACCAAAAAGATTGAACAGGCCCTCGCACTTATCAATGTAACACTTGTAGACCACATCATTGTTGCGGACAACGATTGGGTTTCTCTGCGAGACTCTGCATATTTGTAATGCTAATTTACAGTCAAACATATTAAGCGTTCAAACAAAGCCACCAGCAAAGCTGGTGGCTTTGTTACGTCCTTTGGGTTTAATCAGGGTATTTCTTGCGGGGTCTTTTGAATTGCTGTTTACTAAGTAGCGGGTTAATATAGCAGCGGTTTATAGCACTAATGAAGTAAATAAGTGAAATACGAGTAAAATGGAGGATTGAGATACATCTTCATTCAATTCTCTATTTTTCTGCAATTTAAGTCAATATTACTAATAAAGGCTAACATTTTCGTAGGTATTGACCTTGCGAAATTACAATCACTTTTATAAAATAAAATTTATTGCTATCGATATTTGCTAAATCAAAGGAACTATTTCAAGGGAGCTTTGTAGCCTAGTTCAGATTGGATGGAAATATGAAAAGTAAATCTTACCGGCAAAAGATATACCTGTCGGACAGGCTCAAAAGTCAGCTTGCCCAAATACCGTTTTTTCCTTTGACAGTCGTAGAGGCACCATCGGGTTTTGGAAAAACAACAGCAGTAAGGGAGTACTTAAAAGAAGTTCTACCGGACAGTGCAAAGCAATACTGGTATACATGTCTTGGCGAGAGTCCTTCAGTTGCTTGGGCAGGTATATGTGACCTGTTTTCCAGTGTCAACAGCGAGATGGCGAACAATCTCAAAAAGCTGGGTTTTCCTACAGCGGATACGCTGATGTATATTTCAGCATACTTCAAGGATTTTAACTGCATAGAAGAGACGTACATTGTAATCGATAATTTTCAGCTCCTCAAGAGCAACATTCTGCATGAGCTCATTAACATTTTCTCTATGCACCAAAGCCCTTCGCTGCACATAATCATTATTACTCAAAATCTTGGGAAAAAGGCACAAGTAACATTTCACAACGCCAATGTACATACTATCGAGTCGTCGGTATTTTTCTTTGATAAGGAAAGTACGGCAACCCTGTTCAAACAAGAGGGAATCCGCCTGAATGAAGAGGAACTAGACCACGTCTACACAAGCACCGAAGGCTGGATAGCCGCACTGAGATTACAGATATCCAGCTATAAGCAAACCGGCTCTTTTGATTATACAGCTGACATCGACCACTTGGTAGAGGCTGCAATCTGGAACAGACTCACTCCCAAGCAAAAGACTTGTCTGGTTTCACTATCTGTGTTGGACAGCTTCACAGCCCGACAGGTTGCAATCATGCTCGGGGAGGAGATTATTCCTGACGATTTTAAAGATTTCCTTCGATACAACGATTTTATCAGATACTTTCCGAGGGAAAAAATCTATGTAATGCACAGCATCTTGCAGAACTACCTACGAAATCAGTTTTATCACTTTCAATCTGAGGAGTTTCAAAAACACGTCTTGTACACTGCAGGACAATGCTGCCTCGCTGAATCTTATTTTGATTCTGCTGCGCGGTTCTTCTTTAAGGTCAAAGATTTTGATGCAATCTTTTCAATTCCGTTTAACGGAATATATCTCTCCAATCGAAGAGAAAACAATATCATTGAGTTCCTTGTAGAAGCCGTCAACGAATGCCCTGATGAGACAATGTGCAAATACCCCTTTGCTCTTATCATGTTTTCATACTTGTTCCGGATGGATGGAGAATATGATGCCTATCATAAGTTGTGCCGATTGATAAATTTCGTTATAAAAAACAACCCCGCAGGGCTAAGCAAAGAGGAACTGAGGTCACTAAAGGGTGAGCATCTTCTACTAACATCGTTTACTATCTATAACGATATAAAAAAGGTGAACGAGGGGCAGAAGTCTGCCTACGAACTGCTAGGCGGGCCCACCAGATTTAAGTTGAAAGAAATACCGATTACCCTTGGTGCAACCTCTATTCTGAGCATGTTTTGGCGTGAGCCGGGTAAGTTAGAAGAAACGCTTGCAGATATGCAAAAGAGCCTGCCCTATCATATAAAGCTCACCCGCGGTCAGGGTGTAGGAGCAGACAGTGCATTGCAAGCTGAAATCATGCTCATGAGAGGTGACGATACTCAGGCTGAGATCTATTGTCATAAAGCTCTGTACCTGGCCCGCAGCAAACGTGATATTTGCATTTGCCTATGTGCTGAGCAGGTACTTGCCCGGATTGCAATACTACGCGGAGATGTGGATGGTTATTTAACCTCTATAGAGAATATTAAGGGCTATGCTAAGGAATCTTCCAACCTATATATCCTGCGAATGGTTGACATCTGCTTATCTGTTTTAAGTGTAGCACTGGACACTACGGACACGGTTGCGAAATGGTTTTGCGATACAGAAGCAATCAGTGAAAAGGTGTATACAAGGGCTGTTCCATACGTTTACATCCTTTATTTACATATGTTGGTTAGAAACAAGCGGTATGCAGAACTGTTAGCACTGGCTGATAATGCCACGAGCATGGCAAAAGAGATGAATTATATATTCCCTCAGATCTATTACTTGATTTACAAGGCGAGGGTATACTATATCAACGGCCGTGAGCGTGAGGCAATGGAGAATCTTAAAGAGGCGTTCGCCTTAGCGTTTCCGGACAAAATCTATCTGCCGTTTGCTCAAGTAACGTTTTTGGGGGATATCCTTGCTAAAGCTCGCAAACAACGCGGCAAATCTGCAGTGTCCGGCAGAATAAATAAAGAAGAAAACCCTTCTGAGTCCGCTGAATTTGAGTCTATTCCCGGATGGGAAGAGAGTATAGATAGTGTTATCAGTCTCAGCGAACGATACCAAAAAGGCAAGAATATAATACTAAAGGCCCTCAATCAGGATAAATCACCGCTTACCCCAAGAGAAAGAGAGGTCGCTCTTCTTGCCAAGGCTCGCTTGAGTAACAAGGAGATTGCAGGGAAGCTGTTCATATCTCCAGCGACTGTGAGAACTATCTTATATAACGCGTACGGTAAGCTGGGCATCCATTCAAAAACAGAGCTAAAAGACATAGATCTCTGATTTAATAATTGAAAATACGAAGTAAAATCGTATGCATGAAAGAGCAATCTGCCTTATTCTATAGAGCGGCAGGTTGTTTTTTTATTGATACGACTTTAGCAAAGACAGCCCATTTTCATAATTAAAAGGAAAGGAAGATATGCTATGGCGCAATTTGAAGTGTTGGACATAACAGATCAGGAAGAAGATACCCTAAAAGGAAAGTATCTTATCTTCTCAATGGGCAACGAATCATATGGTATGGACATCCGGTATATTACCGAGATAATCGGTATCCAACCGATTACCGAGGTTCCGGAGATGCCCGATTATATTCGCGGTGTCACAAACCTCCGGGGAAAAATCATTCCGGTTATGGATGCCCGATACCGTTTTAAGAAACCGCCGCGGGAATACGACGACAGAACCTGCATCATAGTGATGGAAACCAATTACATTTCCTTTGGACTTATTGTAGACAGTGTTGCAGAGGTGCTCACTTTGGATGAGAAGGATATTGCATCCCCGCCGGAGATAAAGAATGGGAAAAGTGGTTTTATCAAGGGAATCGGGAAAACAGAAGGCAATGTAAGGCTGCTTATTGACTGTGAAAAGCTTCTCACCAGTGGTGAAGTAGAAATGATAAGTGCAATGGCTTAGAGGTAGTTCATTTTGATATTTTGCGATAAGGAAAAAAGAAATACGAAAAAAGTTCGTATGAAAAATGATGAACACTCGTCTATAATTGCTTACGGCTCAGAGCAATCAGACGAAGGCTTTTTTAAACGTGTAAAGGCTCTTCCTGATTACCATCTTGAGATCGAGATGGTAACAGGAACAAAGATCCTTTTCGATTTTCGTTCCCGCTTGAAATCAATTCGCTTTGGTAAACTCCGAGATGAGGAGATGTTTCAAAACGTACATACTGATGGGCTTCATCTAATTTTCAGTAAGAAAGGTAAGGTGCCTGTAAAAATTACCGCTAAGGAGTTTATGGACCTTGTGCTTATAGACCGGACAAGCTCGACACATACAACTTCTGAATAATCTATGGTGCTACAAAAATCACAAAAACATTTTCAGGATGGGTGTACGGATACTCAAAATCGCTTTAACATCAGGAGGTAAAACAATATGAAGAATCTATCCGTCAGCAGAAAACTAATTCTTGGTTTTGGAAGCGTTCTGGGTCTAATGATTATTCTTGCAATCGTGTCTTTATACTGCATCAGTGGAATAGGTGAGCAAACGCAACTTTATGCGAAATTCACACTGCCATGTACACAATATATGTATAAGATGCAAGTTGATATTCGTGCGGCAAGTCAGTATCTGTTAGATGCAATTCTGGAAGATAGCGAAGAAGAAACAAGCAAATCCTTGGAGGATGCCGAGAAATGGGGCGCGGATTTTGCCGAGCAGAAAGACCTTTTTAAAAACAATCAGAGAAACAACTCCATGGATGATAAGATTGAACAGATCGATATTATTTTCCAAGAGGCATCAGCGGCAAGGACTAAGATTACTAATTTGCTGAGAAATAAAACTCAAGCAAACGAAGCACAAGCGCTAAAGATATATATGAATGAATATGAACCAGCCGTAGACCGAGTGACAGAAATACTAGTTGGGTTTGAGGATGTGGCATATCAACGTTCTGAAAACCAAAAAACAACTGCAACAAAACTAGTGACATTGTCATGGGTTTTACTTGCTGTATCGGTTTCTATAGCAGTAATTTTGACGCTTATCATGGCATTCATCATCAGAAAATCCATTCTCACTCCGGTCACGGAGATTGCAGAAGTCTATGAGGAAATGGCCAAGGGCAATATTAAGAATGTAGAGATTAGCTATGAAAGCAAGGATGAATTGGGACAGATGGCCCAGAGGATCCGAGAGACAAATGCCCTCCACGCTTCTTATATAAACGATATCTCCGAAAAACTCGAACTGATGTCACAAGGCGATATGCGGTTTGAAGTGGATTTGGATTATGTGGGCGATTTTGGGGCAATCAAGAACGCATTGCAAAAGACTGCTCACTCCTTAAATCACACCCTGCATACCATCAACACCGCAGCCGAGCAGGTAAGTACAGGAGCATCCCAGGTATCCAGCGGTGCTCAGGCCCTTGCAACGGGCTCCACAGAGCAGGCATCCTCTGTAGAAGAACTAAGCGCTACCGTAACAATGGTTGCCGAGCAGGCCACAGCAAACTCTGAAAACGTCCGGGTAGCAACACAGTATGTAGAACAGGCAGGTATGGGTGTAGAAACCGGAAATGAGCATATGCAGCAGCTTTCGGCAGCTATGCAGGAGATTAACTCTGCATCCAATCAGATTGCCAGCATTACAAAGGTGATTGAGGATATTGCCTTCCAGACCAACATCCTTGCTTTGAATGCTGCCATAGAAGCTGCCCGTGCCGGCAATGCAGGAAAGGGCTTTGCGGTGGTAGCTGATGAGGTGCGCAATCTTGCCGCAAAATCCGCAGAGGCTGCAAAGCAAACATCTGACTTAATTCATGCCTCTGCATCTACCGTGTCTAAGGGTACGGAGATTACAACCCAAACTGCACAGATACTTCTGGATATCCGCGAAAAGACCAAGCTCGTCATTGACAGCATCGTTAAAATCGATGCTGCATCAGCAGAGCAGGCAGCCGCAATTGAGCAAATCAAGCAGGGGCTTAATGAGATATCCTCTGTTGTACAGACCAATGCCGCCACCGCGGAGGAGAACTCGGCGACCAGTGAAGAGATGTCTGCTCAGGCTGCCACACTCCGTGAGGAGGTTAGCAAGTTTAAGCTTAAGGATAGCTTTACCTCCTATAATTCCTACAGAGAGGATTCGGACTTCTTCGAGGTCGCTTCACCCGTAGAGCAATTTTAAGGTGACACAGACACGCATCGCCATCGTCAAAGCTACATAGCGCAAGTATTCTTAAACCAGAAATCTGCATGCCATGGCTTTGATGTCTGGAAGGGGAAGCTCTACATCGGCACGATAGCGGATATTAATCACCTACCCATTCCTTTTAGCCGTGGAATCATGCTGCATAGCTGATGTAACTACGTTTCCAATCCTGTAAATTCACACTCTATTAGCGTTATTCTCTCCTTCGATATGTCGCTTTAGTATTTCAGCATCGACGTGAAAATTACCTATCTGCCTAAGCAAACACGCATCAGCCTAATGCAGTGATTTCACATAACAAGCAGACATTGACCCCCGCGCAAGGGTTGATGTCTGCTTCTTAATTATGAATGATTATCCGAAGCTTTCAGGACTTTTCCGTGCTCATTGAAAGCAGTACCACTTTGTGGCATAATGTAGGTATCACAGGTGCCACCCCCCGTATATAATCTTGAGCGCGTTTAGGAAATTGCACAGAGAAAAAGGAGTGTATTGCAAATGAAGCTTGATGCTGAATTGGTATTGGAACTCCATGTGGATATCGGCGAAGTACAAGTTGTCGGAAAGACCAGCAACGGGTTTTTGAGAATTATACCGATTACAGGGGGGCATTTTACCGGGCCGTATATCAGCGGAACAGTTATCCCCGGAGGTGCCGACTGGAACACAGAGATAAAGGACGGGTTATCACACGTCTATGCAAAGTACGCCATCAAGACGGATGATGGCGTTGTCATATCAGTCGAGAACGAGGGCTATATAGACTGGAGCCGTGCAGATAGTGTTATAAAAACCGTCCCGCGCTTTCAGGTTCAGGACAGTGAGAAATACGCGTGGCTCCAGAGCGGTGTCTTTGTAGCCAGCCTCGACCCGCAAAACGGTTTTGTGGAAATAAAGGTTTACAAGATGAAATAGACCTTACTCTCAAATATTGTGTAAAGAAAATGTCGACACCCCTCCTTGTGTTACAAGGAGGGGTGACATTGTGTGAGTTAATTATTCTACAATCTCAACTGAACCGGTCTATGCCATGGTTTCAAATTGGATTCCAAAGGCATCATTTATTTCAAGCTGCCCCATTTCATCCACTTGTAGCATCCGGCCTCGCTGCCTCGAACCGGCCTGCCTTTTCTGGTTGAGACCTTGTTGGTGCAGACTCCAGTATCGCTGTCCGTTATCTTGAGCCTATACCGCACGTCTCTGCCTGATGGACCTGTTTCTCTCGTCCCATTCCAATACTCGCAGGTAACACAGCGCTTTAGTTGCCCGGATGTAACCATCGCCATAACTACACCTCTAAATCCTCATAATAGTGTGCTTCCTCGATTTTTTTGCCGCTCTCATTTAGTACAAATAAGTCTACACCCAGCGCTTTCATGAGCTCTTTTACCTTGACATCTTCTTTGAAATCCGTGTGAGGACGGCTATTCTTGTAAACAAACGCCGCCTTTCGCAGGGCTGCTCCTTCATGACCGAAGTCTCTCAGAAGCTTTTCATGATCCACAATACGGCTGTAGGTCTCAATCTCCAACACACATCGCAGCAGTGTTTCTGTGCTGTCATTTACCTTAAATTCAAGCATGTAGACGCGGTTTTCGGACTCATTCCAAGACAGCAAATCAATCTTTCCGGCGGCATCATCCTGCTCATTCTTCAGAGGGGTCTGATAGTCGATAATCTGTCCTATGTAATTGAATGTTTCACCCATCATGCTTCGCGCAATCTGCTCCTCAATCAGCTTCGTACGCGTTTTCTTCTCGGGCTGTTCCTCAGTTTGAACCTTACTGCCTTTACTTGTAGCTTGCTTTGAATCGGTATAGGCGTGCTCTACTTTATAGGAGCTCCTTGTCCTTGTTATTTTTTGAATCCCATCGAGCGCTTGAAGATTATTCAGTACACATTCGGCTATGACCTCCGTGTATTTCGCGCCAGTATCCGTGGTTCTGCCTGTGTAGTTTATACAAGCCTTTTTATAAAGTGATGTTACATTTTTGGGTTTTAACCATCCGTCGATTTTTTTATAGATGTCCGCTGCTGTGCGTATTTTATCGGGTTTTTCTGACATAAGCAATCCTCCTCGTTAATTATGAAATTTACAGTCTGATTGATTTACCTTTTCACTAAGGAGTGAACTCGCTGATTTGAAACACGCGTAGAAATAGCTATGTGTATCGGCTCTTACCGCTTTTTGCGGGGAAGCTCAATGAAATCAGCAGTTGATTACCTCCCCATCCTGCACCACACGCACCTTGTCCGAAAACTCTGTAAAGCGTTCCGGCCAAAAGGTGTGGATAGGGATTATCTGTTTTGGATTGAGTGCCGACAGCAAATCCCGCAATGTCTCGGCATCTGCGTGCCCGCTCGTGTGCACCACTTTAATCGTAAAACCCCGCTCAATCAGGAACGACTCAAGCTCCTTCTGCCTTGAATCCTCCCGATAGCCGCTCCACAAGGAATAAATGAACACTCCGTTTTGAAATATCTCGTTTTCGGTCATCTCTGCAATCATAGATGGGCGCACAAGCATCAGCGCTTTTCTTGAATCATGAGGCATGTATATGCTCAGATTTCGATGCGTGCGCAAGGTCGGCAGATCGCTTCCGAGCTTTCTCAGCTCGGCAAGAACAGCAGCAGTATAACGATCAATTACCATTGTTCGACCGCTGCTTTTTGCAGCGCGGTAGAAGGTAACAAGCCGGTCAATATTCTGAGAAGCGCACTGAAACAAGACTATTGCATTGGTGCGTTTCAGGCACTCTACTATTTCCTTTTCCAACTCCGATTCCGTTTTCGACACTTCGTAACTGCGCCCCAGTGTTGTCCCTTCACAGAGCAAGATGTCTGGTGACGGTGCAACTTGTCTCACAAACCGGTCAAAACAACCCCTCTTTCTCCCATGCCGCCGGAAGTCGCCCGTATATATGATACGCTGACCGTCAGCGACAATCTCAAATGCTGCGGCATCAAAGGCCGAGTGGTCAATAAGGTAAGGCGTAATCTTCATATCAGCAATGGAGAATGGCTGATACATATTAAAAGTAATCTGCTTAATGCTTGGAGCTTGATAACCGAGATAACGCGCGCTCAAGTCCATCAGCACCTTGCTTCCTCTTGACAGATACAGGGGGATATCAGGGTGCGCAAAGTTTATCAGTCCATAGTGATCAGTATGGGCATGAGACAGCACAATAGCGTCAAACGACGGGACATCATCATAGTAAAGACCCAGTATATCCGGCAGCACGCCGCTTCTTCTCATACGCCCAACGTCAGACGCTTCTTTTGGGTTGTAATCCAAAGGCGAACCCAAATCAAAAAGCACGCGCGCATTTTGGGTCCTTACTTCAATCGCACTGCCGCCAATTTCACGCCCACCCCTGTGAATGATTAAGTTTGCCATAATACCCCCAGTTCCTTAGTAGTAAGTTGATAGCTGATTGGTATATTGTAAAGCGTAATGCGATTGCATGCTTTGCTTAAACTCTGTTACATAGTAAAAAGAGCAAGGGAAGTTGAATGTTGAGTCAGTCCAACTTTAGTACTCCTATCGCCAGCAATTTGTAAGCTATAGATTTTTCTGTACGCCCATGTTCTTTGGCGATATCTGCTATCGACATACCGTTTTGATATTTTTCGACAACTTGTTGGCGTTCACTGGGCGTCCATGGTTTCTTTTGGTAATTATCGTGTTCTAACTGCTGTGGTATCGCAGAATCTGTAGAAATGACATGATTACTTTCCTTTTCAGGATTAATTATGGGGCCGTCTGTTGCTGAATCACTTTGATTTGCTTGATTATTGACATACTCACGAATCAACTTGGTAAATGGTTCGAAGTATTTGTCGGCCTTCACTTCACCGACCCTCTTCACATTTAAAAATTCATTTCTTGTCATTGGACGTATGCGACACATATCAACAAGCGACACATCGTGAAAAACAACAAATGGCGCAACTTTCTCTTTCGCCGCTATGCTCTTACGCAAGGCTTTTAGTTCTTCTAAAAGTGTTTGATCCACATCGTTATTATCCGGAATACTTATAGGTCTGTCTGTAACTGAATTGGTTGTAGCAGTGTTTTGTTGAGTTTGAGAACTAATATATTCACGAATCAATTTGGTAAATGGTTCGAAGTATTTAACACCTTTCGCCACACCGACCCCCTTTACATTTATGAATTCACTTTCTCTTATTGGACGTACTCGACACATATCAGCCAGTGACGCATCAGTAAATACAGTGTATGCCGGCACATTCTCCTGCATAGCAATCTGCCTACGCAAAGCCTTCAGCTTTTCAAAAAGCTTTTCATCGATAGCATCGGGCATTTGCTTTGACGAGGTCGAAAGCGTCTTCTTTTCTTTGGGAAGCTTCATCTCTAAATGCATACGGCCTTTGAGTATGTCGCTGCTGTAATCTTCAAGTGTTACAACCGGATACTCCGTATTAGTTGTACTTAAATAATTCTTTTCAATTAAATAATCAATGATTTTATAGAGTCTTGCGGAGGATGTATCTGACATTATCCCATAAACAGAAAGCTTATCTAACCCGAGCTGCTTAATACGCGAGTTACTGCTCCCGCGAAGAACATTTACCAGCATTGCCTTTCCAAAGCCGTTCCATTGTTGATTAAACCGATATACGCACGATAGAATTTTTTGAGCGTCGATAGTAATATCAACAGACTCAAATACCGTATCACAATTTGAGCAGTTCTCACAACAATGGGTAGATTTTTCGCCAAAATAGTTAAGTATATATTGACGCAGGCAATCCGTGGTCGTGCAATAGAAGGTTATGGCTTTTAGTAAGTCCAAGTCATTCTTTATGATTTCCTGACGGAGTATAGGATCAAGCTCTTCTCTATCTGGGCTATTTGTAATCAAATACTGATTTAAATAGACATCCGACTTTCCATATAGAAGAATGCATTCTGCCGGTTCACCGTCTCGACCGGCTCGTCCGGCTTCCTGATAATAGCTTTCCAAATTCTTGGGCATATTGTAATGATATACAAAAGACACATTGGATTTATCAATACCCATTCCAAATGCATTTGTGGCAACCATGATGCGCTTTCTGTCATATACAAAATCGTCTTGATTTTCATGCCGCTCCAAATCACTTAGTCCGGCATGATATCGAGTAGCATTATACCCATTTTCGATCAAACCGTCGCATACTTCTTCCACAAGCTTCCTTGTAGCGCAGTACACAATTCCGCTACGCCCTCTATTCTTTTCAAGCAGGTTTAAAAGTGTAGCAAACTTATCCTTAGGGTGTTCCACACCGAAGTATAGATTTTTTCTGTCAAAACCCGTTGTTAAAACATATGGGGAGTTTTGCTTTAATAAGAGAATAATATCATCACGAACTTTTGCAGTGGCGGTAGCTGTAAAGGCACTGACAACCGGGCGATAGGGCAAGCGCTCGATGAAATCCACTATATTCAGATAGCTTGGACGAAAATCATGCCCCCATTGTGAAATACAATGTGCCTCATCAACTGTAATCATTGAAATAGGGACTTGCAGGGCAAATTCCAGAAATGACTCAAATTCAAGACGTTCTGGCGCGATATAAATGATTTTATACTGCCCGGCCTTTGCACGTCTGATAGCCTCTGTACTTTGCGCAGTAGTCAGAGAACTGTTAATGTATGCTGCTTTGACTCCTGCTTGAACCAATGCGCTTACCTGATCTTTCATCAATGAGATAAGTGGAGATATAACAAGTGTAGTTCCTTTCATCATCAGCGCAGGAATCTGATAACAGATGGATTTACCTGCACCTGTCGGCATAATGCCGAGCACATCTTTACCTGCTAAAATGCGATCTATTAGCTCGGATTGACCTTCTCGGAACTCAACGTGGCCGAAATAATGCTTTAGTATCGCGTTTTTGTCCATACTATCTCCCACTTTATTTGCAGATGGATGTTACTTAAAGTTGTACCAATATTAACCTCTCATATTAAGAGTATAGTACCAAATACTACTATTTTCAACTATTCATATCTTTTTTACTCGAATAAGAATGAAGAGAGACAACTTTCCCTCAGAACATAACACTTTAATATGAGAATGTTCTACTCCCAATATCGGAACAGTACGTTCTTTGGCCTATCCGTTATGCTTATCAAGAAGCCTGGGATGCTTTATCCCGGGCTGAATTATATCCTCGCTTGACCATTATCGCTCATCTAAGTATAATGATGCAAAAAGCAAATTGACACAATAGGTAGAAACGTTTGCGTTCGTCAATTAAATAAGCTAAATTTCACATATCGGAAATTGCTTCATCTTAACTGATAGGAGAATAAGATTGCGAACAGTATATTATATAGGCGGCTCCCCCTGTAGCGGGAAAAGCACCGTTGCAGAGAAGCTAGCCGAGATACATAACCTATATTATTTCAAGGTCGATAATTATCTCGAAGGATTCTTGCAAAAGGGAGCCGATCTGGGATACGAGATTTGCATAAAGCAGAGCGGCATGAGCTTTGAAGAGATGTGGATGAGAGACCCAGTCTTACAATGCGCTGAAGAGCTTGAGCTTTACCGCGAGATGTTCCCATTTGCTATGCAAGAACTATCATCGATTCATGATGAGAGGGCAATCATCGCAGAAGGAGCAGCATTTCTCCCGGAACTTATGCATAAGGCCGGAATCGATGCAAATCATTATATCTCGGTTACCCCATCCAAAGAGTTTCAGATGGAGTACTATAGTAAAAGAGAATGGATACCCCATTATCTCGAAGGATGCAGTGACAAGGAGACAGCATTTCGTAACTGGATGGACAGAGACGCCCTGTTTGCTGAGAACGTAAGAAAGCAATGCGAGGCCTATTCTTATAAGTCAATAATCAATGATGGAAGTAAGAGTATCGATGAACTACTTTACATAATTCAATCACATTTCGGGTTAAAGAAATGATATAGACACTAAAGAAAATCTATCATAAACGTAAATCAAACACAGGCCACCCGCGCTTGGGCAGGCCTGTGTTGTTTTATGTTCGTACTTACAGACACTCCGACCTTGCGAGGACTTCAATAATAATTTACTGCAATACAATAAATTATTATTGCAATTGACTTTTGTTTGTGATATACTTGTGGCAAGAAATGTTAGGGAGGAATGTTCATATGTCATCAAAAACCCTGGGAACCCTTATGCGCGTATCTGTAATAGCTGCCGCAGTAAGCGGCTTGTTCATCTGCACCTATGCAGTGCCGTCTTGGGGAAAGAGCATCATCTATGCCTATCCCGAGTTTAGCGGATGGTTCTGGCCGTGGTTGATATTCGCATGGATTGTTGCAATACCCTGCTTTATCGTGCTCGTCTATGTGTGGAAGGTCTCGGGCGCGGTGAAACAAGAGACCGTGTTTACCATCTTAACTGCGAGATGGGTCAAGATGGGGGCGTTACTGGTTTTGCTGGACGCAGCTATTCTGTTTGTCGGTAACATAGTATTACTCTTGCTTAATATGAACCACCCGGGCGTCCTGCTCCTGTCGGTTATCGGGGTGTTTTTCATCATCGCACTGGCCCTCTTTGCGGCAGTTCTTGCCCGATACCTAACAAAGGCCGCTGTCCTGCAAGAGGAAAGTGAGGGGATTCTATGATTATCATAAACGTGGATGTGATGCTTGCTAAGCGCAAAATGAGCGTCACGGAACTAGCCGAGCGGGTCGGCTTTACCATGGCAAACGTGTCGATGATTAAAACAGGCAAGGTGAAAGCGCTGAAAATGTCAACGCTGGATAAGCTGTGCGAGGCCCTTGATTGCCAGCCCGGCGATATTTTGGAATACCGGAAAGAGACAAAGGATGAGTAAAACGGCGAAAATAATCAGCAACATATTCTACGGCATAGGCGTGGCAATAGTTGTCGCACTCGGCTGCATCGCGCTTTTTGGCCCAACTCAGACGGTAAATCCGAATGCGATGATTCCTTTCACATGGAGAGAGCAGGCGTTTCTGTGGCTTGCCTTTGGGAGTATACCCATGCTGTTATCATGTATGGCTGTGTATAAGTTCAATACGTTAAAGGACAGCTCACATAAAAAACGAAATCTCATTCTCGTCTTTGTGCCGGGCATTATCTGCGCAGTATATGCCTTGTTTATCATCGGCTTGCTGATTGCCGGAATGGTGAATAGCTTCCTCTTTCATTGAACAGGTAGAACCGAATTTGGATAAATAGAATAGCTTTAAGAATTATCGGTAGGTAGATTAGTCTATTCATCATAGACTGATTTGCTTACCGTTTTTTATGTTCAGGAAGTACGGACATCAACAATAAGCAAACGCCACGAACCCAAGTTAGCATTTATTTACTGAGCAAACTATAAAGATTGCTGAAATAAATCCGATTAAGAGTTAATAGCTTTGCCAGTGGTCACAATATATTATTGAGGAATTTAAGTGGACATTTTTAAGGTATCTTGGAAATTATTAATGTTATTCGAGGATGAAATTGACTATTTTGGGCTTGGAAGATAGAATAAAAAAGTAATATGACGACTTCAAGGCTGATTCTATCGGCATTTGTTGTATTTTTAGAAAAGGAAGCGAGATGCCGTGAAAAGGATGCCGGTTTTATTTGTCGGGCATGGGTCTCCGATGAACGCCATAGAAGATAACGAATATACCAGAGCATGGAGAGAAATCGCAAAGAGGATACCAAAGCCCGAGGCGATTATTTCGATTTCGGCCCACTGGTTTACCCATGGAACCCGAATTATGAATGAAGAAAGCCCCAAAACCATATATGACATGTACGGCTTTCCAGACGAGCTATATAGGGTGTCGTATAACGCGGCGGGTTCACCAAGTTTTGCGAAGGCTGCAAAGGAGCTCATATCCAAAGAAACAAGGTATGATAACTCTTGGGGCATAGACCATGGAACCTGGTCGGTATTGGTTCACATGCATCCCGAAAGGGATGTGCCCGTCTTTCAAATCAGTGTCGATGCCGATGCACCGCCCGAAGCGCATTATCGAATCGGCAAGGAATTAAGTGTCCTAAGAGAGCAGGGCGTTTTGATATTCGGCACAGGGAACATCGTTCACAACCTAAGGCTGGTCGACTGGCACAAATCAAACAAGGGGTTTGATTGGGCCTACGAATTTGATGATTATATTCATGAAAACATCACAAATAAGAATCACGAAAATATTCGAAGATACAATGAGCTTGGCCGTATTGCGGCACTTGCCGTGCCCACTCCCGACCATTTCTATCCGCTTTTATATACACTTGGTGCGTCGGATGAAGCGGATAAAATCAGCGTATATAATAAATCGTGTGAGTTAGGCTCCCTGACAATGACAGCTTATCTTTGGGGATCAGACAAATATTGATTAATCTATCAAATCAATTCAGAATTGCGTTTTAAAGAAGGGATTCACAATGACAGTTACAATTCTAATCGTTAACGAAGCAGCATCGGACAGAGCACTCATAAAAAGTGCCTTAAGTGAATACCGGGTATTGACTGCCAGTGATTGTGCAAAAGCTATGCAAATGCTCAAAGAGCAAGACGAGATAGGCTTGCTCTTACTGGATTTAAGCACGTTAAAATCTGACGGGCTGCAGCTTCTTAAAAACATAAAAGAGGACGAAAGCTTAAAGAACTTGTACACCATCATCCTGACAAGTGAGGACGAATCGGATATCGAGATTAAGGGGTTAAAGCTAGGCGCCGCAGACTATATCCGCACACCCATTAATGGGGATGCGCTTAAGGCTCGGATTGATGTACATGCTGCGCTTTTGCGCGTTGAGCAGGCACTCAAACAGCTAGGCAAAGAGACTGAAACCCTCGACATGATTTTCGACGGGATTCCCATCGGCATTGCGGTTTCATACAGCGGTGGTTCGGATTATAACGACGAGACTGTTATAAAAGTCAATTCCATGTATGAGCAAATCACGGGCTGGACAAAACAAGAGATTCTTCGCAGGGGTTGGGCTAGGATAACGCATCCGGATGATTTGGAAGAGGAGATGCTCAATTATAAGAAACTCCAATCCGGTGAAATCAAAAGCTACTCCATGGATAAGAGATATATCAAACCGGATGGTTCGATTGTCTGGGTACATATCATGATTTCCTCACTTCCCGTATTGAAAGACCATCAAACTATCAATGTGTGCCTAATTAAGGATATCAATGAGCAAAAGATGATTGAAAAGGCACTCAGTGAAAGCGAGCGCAGCAAATCAATTGTACTTTCTCATCTTCCGGGACTAGCCTACAGGTGCAAGTATGACTCTGATTGGACCATGCTGTACGTTTCCCAAGGCTGCTATAACCTCACGGGTTATCCCCCGGAAAGCCTGCTGTACAACAGAGACCTATCCTTCAATGATATCATCTCCCCCGAATATCGAGAAGAATTGCGCAACGAATGGGACCGTAATATTCCAACAAAGCAGCCCTTTAAGCACGAGTATGAGATTATTACGGCATCCGGCGAGAAGAAGTGGGTTCTCGAGATGGGTCAGGCCATCTATAACGAGAATGATGAGGTTGAAGCGCTGGAGGGAATCGTTCTTGACATATCCGATCGGAAGGCATTTGAGAACACCCTCCAATACAACAGCGAGCACAACCAGTGGACAGGGCTGTATAACCGTGATTATCTTATTTCATTACTCAAGCGGGATGCCCGGTTGAGAAAAGGGTCAAAAAAGGCCATGATTGGTGTCAACCTGAGCATGGTGCGGCTATTGTCATTCAATTATGGGTTCCAATATGCCCAGAACCTGATAAAGAAAGCGGCTGAGGCCTTAAGCCAACACTGCACCGATTACCGCCTTTTGTTTCATCCGCATGAGTATCACTTTCTCTTTTATGTCTTTGATTATCAAGACAAAAACGAGCTCATCGAGTTTGGCAATCTCATTGCAGAAACGCTGGAATCCCTGTTCCAAACCGAAAGAATCGGCGGCGGTATCGGTATCCTTGAGATTGATGAGAATCAGGATGAATCAGACGTTGAGTTGCTGATGAGAAAAATCCTCATTGCCGCGGAAAGGTCGGTCAGTATCTTTGAAAGGAATTTTGAGATCTATTACTACGACCAAGAGATGCAGGCCGCGATTGACCGCGAAAGGCATATTGTAGCAGCCCTAAATGCGATAGCATCAGGTGAACACACTGGCAAACAACTATTCTTGCAGTATCAGCCAATCATTGATGCGGTAACAGGCTCCATCTGCGGGTTTGAGGCCCTTTCCAGACTAAAAACAGACAAGCTCGGCTTGGTTTCCCCTGCTGAGTTTATACCCCTGGCAGAAAAAACAAAGCTCATCATTCCAATCGGTGAGCAGGTTATCATCAAGGCATTTCAATTTCTAAACAAGCTCAAGGAGTATGGGTATGAGAATCTGGAGGTCGCCATCAATGTCTCTGTTATCCAGCTGCTAAAGCCTGACTTTACAAGCAGACTGCTTGAGCTTATTGACACCATGAAGATTAACCCGAAAAATGTCGGGATTGAAATCACGGAGTCGGTCTTTGCGTTTGATTTTGAAAACATCAATAACATCATTGAAAAGCTCAGGGAAATCGGCATGAATGTTGCTATCGACGACTTTGGGACAGGCTATTCGTCCTTTGCAAGGGAAAAAGAACTCAATGTTGATTATCTGAAGATTGATAAGTTCTTTGTAGACGGCCTGCTTATTACAGACCCGGATAAGGCGATAACAAGCGATATCATTTCGATGTCCCATAAGCTTGGCCACCGCACCATTGCCGAAGGTGTCGAGCACGAAAAGCAGATGCAGTATCTAATAGAACACGGCTGCGATAAGATACAGGGTTATCTAATCAGCAAGCCGCTTGATGAAGAGGACGCGATTGCATTTTTGCAAAGGCATGGCAAGGCACTGTCGCTATGCAGATGACACTATAAATTAAGCACATATGAATGAACCCCCCCCGACCTGATTACTGAGAATTAATCGGTCGGGGGGTAGTTTATTTGCAGTTATCCTTATTGACGGAAGCAAAATGATGATATATTATTATGATATATCAATATGATACATAGAGACGGGGCGAGCACGTGAGGCGACAACAGGTTAGAAGGCTCATCTTGCTTATTTCCTTATTACTGTTTCCGGTGACCATGTGGTACTTTTCTCCCGCAATCATCATTATGGGCATGGCACAGCACATATTAAATGGCAGCTTTTTTGTCTTTTTGCTCATGTTATTTCAATCGATGTTTCTGGGAAGAAGCTTTTGCGGGTATCTTTGTCCTGCCGGAGGATTACAGGAATGCTCGGTGAGTATCAACAGCAAACCCGCGAAGCAGGGCAAAAGACGAATAATAAAGTTTATAATCTGGACAATATGGATAGGCGCCGTCGTTGCTTCATATATTTTTGGCAAAGGAGCATTAAGTGTCGACGTATTCTATATGACTGATCACGGAGTGTCGGTAACAAAAGTAAGCAACTACGTGATATATTATGCTGTTATCCTGCTGTTACTGCTTCCTTCTTTGATTCATGGCAAACGCGCGGCCTGTCATTACATCTGCTGGATGGCCCCATTCATGATTATCGGCGAAAAAATCGGTCAGAGACTACATATCCCACAGCTCCATGTGACGTCCGATAACGAAGGATGTATTTCATGCAATAAATGTGATTCGGTTTGTCCAATGGGGCTTGAAGTAAAGCGGATGGTGTGGGAGAATTGTCAGTGTGCAGATTGCATTCAGTGCGGCGCTTGCATAGATTATTGCCCAAAACATGTGCTGACCTACTCATGGAAAATAGAAAGGAGAAAATGATTTGTATGAAAAACCTAGTTGTTTATTATTCCCTGGAGGGAAACACGCAAAAGGCGGCAGAGAAAATAGCTCAGGGGCTCAATGCAGACATACTGAAGCTTGAACCGGTCAAAGATGTCCCGAAGAATAATGGGAAGTATTTTATCGGCGGTATGCAGGCAATGTTTGGGGCCTGTGTCAAGATTAAGCCGATAAAGCTGAATCCTAAGGAGTATGACAGGATCATTCTCGGTACCCCTGTTTGGGCGGATAAAGCAGCACCGGCCGTCAACACCTTTTTGAAGAAGTATAATGTGGAGGATAAGGTAACTGCTCTTTTTACAGTCAGCGGAGGTGGGAATAACGAGCGCTGCGAATCAAATATGAAGAAAAAGCTTCATCATCTCAAAGCGATTGTTGCTCTTACTGACGTAAAAAATCCTATCTCATCTGAAAATGACAGAAGACTAAAGGACTTCGTGGGGGAGCTTCTCCGTGGCCAATGAGAAGAAGATGAACTATGTCATCCTCGGACTTCTTAGCCACGAAGCCCTTACAGGTTATGAGATTAAGCAAAGAATAGATAACTCCCTAAGGTTCTTCTGGAGCGGTAGTTACGGGAGCATCTATCCTACCCTGGACGAATTAGAAGCAGACGGCTGTGTGGATAAGGAAGAGGAGACTTCCGGAAGAGGCAAAATCATTTACTCCATCACTGAGAAGGGGAGAGCCCTTCTCAGTGAATGGCTCAAAAAGCCGGTAACTAAAGATGAGCTAAGGTATGAAACACTGCTCAAGCTTTTCTTTGGCGGTGAACTTGGCAGAGAAGGCACCCTGATTCATATTCAAAACTTCGAGGAGAAAGTAGAAAAAGAGCTTGCCCTTCTCGAGATGTATGTTGAGAATCTAGAAAAGGTTCAAGACGAGGAAGAGCATAAATACTACTTGTTAACAGCTAAGTTTGGCGTGGAGACTTATCGGGCTTACCTTAACTGGTGCAAGGAGGCTAAGGCTTATTTGCGTCAAGATTCAATTCATTCTTGCTGCCACAAAAAATAACTTAGTAACATATTGAATTTATTTGCTTAATCGCATACAATGGCATTTGGAGTTTTTTAAAGCATTCCAATTCAATTGCTTAAAAACGACCGGCGTAACCGTCGGTCGATTTATTTGCTCAAAACCATTCACTTAAGGGAGCAGCAACCGAATGAAATCAGTTTTGCGTTTTGTTAAAAAAGAAGTGGTACTATGTGTTTCTTTTGTACTGGCCCTTGCATCCATGGCATTTGTGCCGCCAGACAATCAATATATCAGCTACATAGACTTTCATACCTTAACAATCCTGCTCAGTTTAATGATTATTATGGCCGGATTGCGAAGTTTGGGCATATTTTCGATGATTGGGAGCTGGATGCTTAAGAAGACGCACAATGTGCGAAGCTTAGCACTCGTTCTGGTCTTGCTATGCTTTGGATTCAGCATGCTTATCACCAACGATGTGGCCCTTATCGCCTTTGTGCCGTTTACCATTGATGTGCTTGTGATGGCCGACCTTGAGAGTTACCTGATTCGGATTATCGTCCTGCAAACCATTGCAAGTAACTTAGGCAGCATGCTCACACCAATCGGCAATCCGCAGAACCTATATCTGTTCTCCTTAAGCAAAATGAGTCTGGGCAATTTTATCACCTTGATGCTGCCTTATACGCTGCTTTCACTTATCGGACTTGTCGCTGCTTGCTTCATCCTAATCGATAGGAGAGAAGTCTCTGTAAAGATTCAATCCGATTACTCTCTTACAGCAACGGATAAAAGGAAGACCATTGTATATCTCTTGCTGTTTCTGTTTGCCCTTGCAAGCGTAGCTCGCTTGATTTCAGTCTACATAGTTGGAGCAGTGATTCTGGCAGCAGTCCTTTTCATGGACCGTAAAATCCTGCGCAAACCGGACTACGCACTGCTGCTTACCTTTACCTTTTTGTTTATCTTCATCGGCAATATGAAGCGTATCCCGGAGATTAATCTCTGGCTGCAAAATGTTATAAACGGACACGAACTGCTCACATCCGTACTTGCCAGCCAGGTCATCAGCAATGTGCCCGCGGCCATCCTTCTTTCCGGCTTTACGGATAACATCTCAACGCTCATTATAGGCACCAACCTTGGCGGCCTTGGAACAATCATCGCATCCATGGCAAGCCTGATTTCCTTCAAATACTACGGCACAACAGCGGGAAAACGCAATACAGCTTATCTTGGGTTATTTACCTTGCTTAATCTGATTTTCTTGGCAGGGCTGCTGATTTTATGGTCTATTCTGGTATAGTGTTGAAATAACACCGCCCCCGCAAAGGCTAGCTCGTATTGTCTAGCCTTACCGGGGGCGATATTTGTGTTCTTCATTGGAAGAGCCTAAAACCTGCACACTAGGTCAATGCAAATCACATAGTATGTTTTGTCATCACACTGATATGCATAAGAAACCGTCTTACACAGGTTTCCCGTGGCCTTTGATATGTACTCTGATGATGTATACAACTCCTGCTTGTTCCTCATAGCCTGGCGGAAATACTTCTTTGCGCTGTAATCCTCGCCGGGCAAGGCAGGTTTGAAGTTCTCATCCTGCTCCACCATGATCTTCGGATTCATAATCGTGTGACTTAGCTGCCTGCCCTCACCGTTAATCACATACAAGCATTCAACATCCCGGAGATTTTGAATCTCGGTTTTCAGTATCGTATCAATAGCTTGGGTAGTGGTTGCATGAGAAAGTCTAGCCACCAATTTGCCGGTCAGGTCACGGGCAAACTTCTCATCCATCCTTTTATCAGTTGCCGGTGTGTTTTCTTGTCCCATCAGACGGAAGCGTTGCAGCACCTTTTTCAAGTGAGCAGAGATGTTTGAAAGATTCAACGCCCCCGCACTGTTTTCCTGTGCATAGGCCGCATTGCTCTGTACTGCATCTGAAATTTCGGTAATAATTTCCGATGTCTCTTTGAGGTTCTCTGCCTGTATATTCGATAGCTCTGCTATCTCCTTACACAAGCCGGTTACCCCTTCAATCGAATCATTGATATTCTTAAAGCTCTCTGCAGTCTTTTTGGTGATCTTTGCACTTTCATCGGCCGCGGCTTTGCTGTTATTGATTAGCTGGGTCGTTTGATTAACGGCTTCACTGCTCTTTTGTGCCAGACTACTCACCTCACTGGCCACCACGGAAAACCCTTTTCCATGCACACCGGCTCTTGCAGCCTCAACTTTAGCGTTTATGGCTAGTAGCTTTGTCTGCTCAGCGATTTCGTTGATTATGTCAATAATATGGGATATATCATCAATGGAGGACTTGACCTTATCCACGGATGAGAGCATCTCGTTCATATAGCCTCTGCCAATCTCGGTTTCCTCGGCTATCGCCTCAACGGTTTTCGCAGCTGCCTGCGCATTTTCTGCATTGTGTACGGTCTTGTCCGTGATGTCGTAGATTGTTGATGTTAAGTCGGAAATCAAAGCGGCCTGCTCCGTCGCGTTTGTCGCCAGAAAGGAGGAGCTGTTCTCAACCTTGTTACTCATAGCATCTATCTCAGTGGATAGCTTATGAATCTCTTCAAATGAGCAATTTAAAGAATGCCTTATCTTATGAAGCGCATTCTTAATGGGCAGAAAATCCCCCTGATACTGTACATCCTCTGAGAAGGAAACCGCCATATTGCCGGCCGACAGATGGGATAATATATGGGTTATCTCGTTGATGTAGGTATTAAAGGTACTATTGATTTGATTGATGTCCTCAGCTAAATCCTTTAGATATGTAATTTGCTCCGTATCGATTTTGGTATCCAGATTACCGCTGCGCATCTGATTTGTGTAGGTTCTTATGCTGGATGCTTCTTTTAAAATCTTTTGTCTTCTCATTCTCATTTCCTCCTTTGCTAATCTCAACAGTCCCATAGCATCTGCTTATTAATCAACTGGCACCGATCTTCTCTTTTCCAAAATGTCACGAAATCCGGATAAAACAAAAAAGCAACGGGGTTAAAGCCCCGTTGCTTTATAAATACTATATATTACGGATTGGAAGTTGTCAAGAATATATCAATGATGAGGATATCAAAGGTAATTTTATCAGAAAAAGTGAGAATGTGAAGGACTTAACACGAGCAATGGATTCTTTATGCAAAGCTATCAAGTGTTAATTTATTCTTTAAAACTTATTCACCATCCACCCAATCATTTTCATATTAACTGCTGTATAATATAAAGTCTGGTCCCAAGATAAATCATTTACTAACATCTTAGTAGACAACGAAAACAAGCATATCAGAAAGGGTTCGAGCTTAGCAAAATGGTATTATATTTTTCAGGTACAGGAAATACAGAATACATAGCAAAAATGGTTGCTGACGGATTAGGTGATGAATGCGTAGACTTGTTTGATAGAATCAGGAATAATGATAAATCACCTTTATATTCAGACAAAACTTATATCATTTGTGCCCCGATATATGTTTGTGAGATGCCTTTGTTCTTAATGGACTACCTAAAGTCCGTAACGTTTAATGGAAACAATAAGGTGTACTTTATATTTACAAGCGGCGGTTATTGCGGTAGCGCAAAGGTACAAGCAAAACGGTTTTCACTCAAAAAGCATTTAAAATGTCTGGGATGTGCGGAATTCGTAATGCCCAGAAACTATGTTGCCAACAGCAAATATGATATGGATGATGAAACGGTAATCCGTTCTAAAATATCAAAGGCAACAAAACAAGTAGACCAGGTCGTCAAGGCAATCAAAAACGAGGAGAAACTAAAAACTCGGCATGTATGGCTTTTTGAAACCCTGATTATTACTCCTTTTGCCCCGATATGGACCAAGTATAAGCTGGTTGCAAAGGACTTCTATGCGACAGACGCCTGCATAGGGTGTGGGATATGTGAAAAGGCTTGTCCCTTAAATAACATTCATTTGCTTGATAAAAGACCAATATGGGAGGACCGTTGCACGCATTGTATGGCGTGCATTTCAAAATGCCAAAAGAACGCAATAGAATACGGCAATGTAACGCAGGGTAAGCAAAGGTATCTATTAAAGGATTATGTTCGGGATGCTAAGAAGAATTAACGCATTCCGGTAGTCCTCTCCACCGTGGTCGTTGCGTCATAAACTCCAATGTGCTGTGCGTAATAAAATAGAATGAAAGGGTTTCCCAGCATTGCTCGCCTCTCGGCTGTTTGGCCGGAGGCTACAGTGTCAGGAAACCCTTATTTTTTGCTTATGGTAGGTTATACGACCTGAAAGATATAAAACTTTAGATAATCCGTCTCGGGAACATTCCACAGGATGGGATGGTCCGGTGCCTGCTGGCGGGCTTCAATCTGCCTGAGTGATACACAGGCATCTCTTGCAGCACCAGCTAGCATCTTGCGAAAGAGTTCATCGGTCATGAAGTGGCTGCAGCTGCAGGTTGCAAGATACCCGCCCCGGGGCAGCAGCTTCATGGCCTTTAGGTTAATTTCCTTATATCCGCGGGCAGCAGTCTCGATTGTCTTGCGGGATTTAGTAAAGGCTGGCGGGTCAAGGATGATATAGTCATAGTCCCGACACTTCTGGTCGGCAAGCCTTGTCAATAGGTCAAATACATCCTCGCATAGAAAATCCATTTTTCCGTCGAGGTTATTGCGGGCGGCATTCTCCCTTGCCATGTCAATGGCCGATTGTGAGATGTCCACACTCGTTACATGCGCAGCTCCGCCCAAGGCCGCATTCAGGCCGAAGGATCCGGTATGGGTAAAGCAGTCTAGTACCCGCTTGCCTTTGGCAATCCGGGCCACAGCGGCGCGGTTGTATTTCTGATCCAGGAAAAAGCCGGTTTTCTGCCCATTTTCCACATCTACTAGGTATCTTACGCCGTTTTCGCATATCTCCGTCACAGCGGATTCCGGCACAGGTTTGTCATCAAGGCGGTACCAGCCCTTATACTCCGGCAACCCCTCCAGCGTACGCAGGGCTATGTCGTTGCGCTCAAAAATGCCGGCTATGGTTTCGCCCATCTCGGAAAGCACATCCCAAAGGGCACGGTAAACCATATCCTTGACATGCTCCATGCCAAGACTCGTAATCTGAACGGACAGGATGCTGCCGTAACGGTCGACAGTAAGCCCCGGCATCTGATCGGCCTCACCATGAATCAAGCGACAGCAATCAAAGTCAGCCCCGGGCATGACGGTTTTGCGGTAAAAAACGGCATACTCCACACGGCGGCGCCAAAAGCGCGCGTCAAATACATCGTTTGCGTTGCGTGAAATAAGTCGAACAGTTATCTTGCTTAAATCGTTGTAAAAGCCCGTGCCCATAAAGGCGTTGCCGGCATACACATCCACCAGCCCGCCGTTTTGGGGCACGCCCTCCGTACCTCGAATCTCTTCACCGTATACCCATGGATGGCCGTTCTTGACACTGCGCTCCGCCTTTGGGGAAATCATGACTTTTGGATACTGCCGTTCTTGTTTCATCTATGTCACCTTTTTTAGTAGATTTCTTTATCTCGCTGATTGTAGCACATTTCTACCCCGCCTGCAATGTGAACAAACAAGACAGAGCATCTGGAAACATGCAAATAGAACGCAAAGGGTTTACAATATTTACATTGTTTTTACATGAATAGTTTCAATTTGCCTGCCGTTTTGCTATATCGAGAGCTGCGTCAGCAAAAGATACCCATCAAATGGAGCTGTCGGAGTTTTCCATTTTATGCTATAATTAAGAATGACATTGGTAATGGGGGTGTACCATGAGCCTATACGACAAGCTCAGCACGGGAATAAAAGGCTTTGACCAGGTAATAGACCACCTGCGCTTTGGAGATAACGTGGTGTGGCAGGTGGATGCCATCTCGGACTATAAGCAGATGGCCGATTGCTTTGTCAAAAGCGCAAAAGTCGAAAAGATGAGCCTTGTATACATCCGCTTTGCAAATCATACCCCCATACTGGATGCTTGTGAGGGAATTAAGGTCTATTCAATAGATGCAAGCAAGGGCTTTGAAAGCTTTGCCACCGAGATTCACAATATCATTAAGCAGGAGGGCAAAAGGGTATTCTATGTCTTTGATTGCCTGACTGATTTACTGAAATACTGGCATTCGGATTTGATGATTGGCAACTTCTTTAAGGCTACCTGTCCGTATTTATATGAACTCGATACGGTCGCTTACTTTGCCATCAAGCGCAACTGTCATACCTACAGTACCATAGCAGGTATTCGTGAAACGACCCAGCTTCTTTTGGATTTATACCAAATCAATGATAAGACCTACGTCCATCCCCTTAAGGTCTGGCAGCGTTATTCGCCCACCATGTTTTTTCCGCATTTCATTCAAGGGCAGGAGGCAATCTGCATCACATCCAGCTCTGACGCTTCCGAGCTTCTTAACAGAATCAATCGCGGGGAAATAAGACTAGACCATTGGAATACCATCTTTAATAAAGCAAAAAAGGTATTGAGTTTGCCTAAAAGCAAGCAGGAAACCGTCAAAAAGCGCCTCATGCATATGCTCATCGGCAATGAGTCCCGTATGCTGCAGCTGTGCGACCGGTATTTCACCTTAAAGGATATACTCTATATCGCATCCAGAGAAATCGGAACCGGCTTTATCGGCGGCAAAAGTGTCGGTATGCTTTTAGCGAGAAAGATACTCGAGATTGAGGGAGGAGAGCGCTTTACCCCATTTATCGAGCCTCATGATTCCTTCTTTATCGGCGCCGATGTTTTTTATACGTATATTGTCCAAAACGGCTGGTGGAGCCTGCGCACCAAGCAGAAAACACACGAGGGCTACTACAAGTATGCAGCAGAACTTAAAGGGAAGCTTTTACGCGGCTCCTTCCCCAGAGATATTCAGGAGCAGTTTGTTCAGATGCTGGAATACTTCGGCCAATCTCCGATTATTGTGCGCTCAAGCTCCCTTTTGGAGGACAACTTCGGCAATGCCTTTGCCGGAAAATACGAGAGCGTTTTCTGTGTCAATCAGGGAACCCCGCAGGAGCGTTATGAGGCCTTTGAGCAGGCTGTGCGCACCGTTTACGCAAGCACCATGAACGAAGATGCCCTAAACTACCGCATGAACCGAGGGCTGGCCCAGCAGGATGAGCAGATGGCCATACTCGTACAGCGCGTATCGGGTGACCGGCACGGAGACTATTTCTTCCCGCATGTCGCTGGCGTTGGGAATTCTTCTAACCTCTACGTCTGGGATGAAAGCATCGACATGAATGCCGGAATGCTTCGCCTTGTATTCGGACTGGGCACGAGAGCAGTCGACCGAACCGACGGAGATTATGTGAAGGTCGTATGCCTTGATAACCCCCTGCGAATCCCTCCCATGAATTATGATGACCAAAAGAAGTTTTCCCAACACCGGTTAGATTTACTTTCGTTTACGGATAATGCGTTGGAAAGCAAGGATGTGGATGCCGTTTTATCCCTTCCCCTAAAGGCGGACAAGAAGCTGTTCATAAGCCCTGACTATGCTACCGCAGCCCGCATGCGGGAACTGGGATATTCAAATCAAAAGACACCTTATCTGCTCGATTTCAAAAAGCTTTTTACTGATACAAATTTCGCTGTAATCATGAGGGAGATATTAGCCCTGCTGTCCAAGGCATACGATTACCCGGTTGATATCGAGTTTACAGCAAACTTTAATCAGGATAACGGCTTTAAAGTCAATCTCGTACAGTGCCGTCCCTTACAAACAAAGGGCCTGGGCAAGACGGTGAAAATTCCGGAACTTATGGATGTAAAGGATTGCTTCTTCTCAAGTAAAGGCTGCTTCATGGGCGGAAGTGTGCGTCTGCCCATCGATTATGTCATTCTGATTAGCGCAAACGCATATCTAAAACTCTGTGAACAGGACAAATACGAGGTAGCAAGGCAAATAGGCTTAATTAACAGGGAGATGAAAGAGAAAAATGCCATGCTCGTAGGCCCGGGCCGGTGGGGGAGTACCACGCCATCCCTCGGGGTTCCGGTACACTTTACGGAGCTATGCAATATGAAGGCCCTCTGTGAGTATTCCTCAAAGAAAGAAGGCTTTATGCCGGAGCTATCCTATGGCAGCCATTTCTTTCAGGACATCGTTGAATCCGAAATCTTCTATGTGGCTATTTTTGACGGATATCAGGATGTCATCTTTAACCCCGACCGCATCTTGCAAAAGGAGAACCTGCTCACTTCCATCCTGCCCGGGAGCGGGCAATTTAAGGATGTTATCCACATCGCACATACCAAAGGTATGGAGATATACTCTGATATCGTTACCCAAAGGCTGTTATGCAAATGATGACAAAACGAAACCTCCACAGTATCTTAGCTGTGGAGGTTTATGTTTTGTATTCGTACTAATTCAAATCAATATACCGCGCCGTAATGCCTTTTAATTTGTTGAGTTCATTCACCAAGTCCTCGACATCTTCCTTGCTGCCGCAAGGCTGCAAAACGATAAGCCCGTCGTTGGCACATGCATCTTCACTTACTTCATGCATTCCCAAGCGCGTTTTAATCTTGCACCCGTTTTTGGTGAGCACCTCTTGAAATTCTACTGCCCTGGCCACTCTGTTTTCCATCCGAACACCGATAATGTAATAACAAGACATTAAACTTCCCTCCTTGGTATTGATAGGTATGGTATCATTATATCACTTTTATATTTATAGATACATATTGTACGCAAATTACTTGAATGTTTTTCCTATAACATTTGAAAGACGTTTACATTGTTTTACAAGTGGTTATGATTGTGTTCGTCAAGTAAAAATGTTAGCAAAAGGTCCCCAAAAAGGTTAGCACCTTGGAGCACCTAATTTGTTGTTCGTGCGTGCGGCATCGGGGACCCGTATCTGCACTTTTGGGGGCCAAACAGGTC
>JAEZKF010000001.1 GCA_023415575.1 Bacillota bacterium | reverse complement strand
ATTAGTCCTTCGAGCGCTCGGATGTTTGTCCATTTCCTCTTGCTCATACAAATACCCCCTGATGTAGTTCTATTTTCCTACATCAGGGGGCTCTTTGTCTATTGTCCGTTTTTACTGGTTCGGTTCAGTAGGCCAAGGGGGTTGATGTATTAGTGAGTCAATATCAGGTGGTAAAGGCGTAATCGTCATCCTCAGAGGAAGCAGAAGAATCAAAATCTACATCAAAGTCGTCTTCGCTATCTACAGAGCCTGCATCCTTGAGCTTGAAGCGATCCACCATCCGCTTGAGCATCTCCGCCTGAGAGGAAAGCTCCTCGCTCGCGGCAGCCGTCTGTTGTGCAGTTGCGGAGTTTGTTTCTACTACGGTAGAAATCTGCTCCACGCCCTGGGTAATCTGCATTACAGCAGTTGCCTGATCGTTGGTGGCAACGGTAATCTCGCTGATGAGCTTGCTCGAGTCGTTGCAGTCGTGAACGATCTGCTCCAGTGCAGACGCGGTCTTTTTGGCAATCTGCACGCCGTTCTCCACCGCGTTGATGGAGGATTCGATAAGCTCAGTAGTCGTCTTAGCGGCCTGTGCGCTCTTAGTGGCGAGGTTGCGAACCTCATCTGCAACTACCGCAAAGCCCTTACCGGCAGCGCCTGCCCTTGCAGCCTCAACTGCGGCGTTCAGGGCGAGGATGTTGGTCTGGAAGGAGATATCGTCAATAACCTTGATAATCTTCGCGATGTTGGAGGAAGTGCTGTTAATCTGCTCCATCGATTCGAGCATGTTGCGCATCAGCTCGCTACAGTGCTCAACGTTCTCCATCGTCTGGAGGGAGAGGTTGTTGGCGGTCTTAGCGTTCTCGGCATTGAGCATAACCTGCGCGTTAACCTCTTTGATGGTGGAGGAAAGCTCCTCAATGGCACTGGCCTGCTGGGTAGAGCCCTGCGAGAGCGCCTGAGAAGCGCCGGATACCTGCATGCTTCCGCCCGAAACCTGTTCAGCGGCGTTGTTAATGCTTGCAAGCGTTCTGTTAAACGAATCGGATATGTTAAGCAGAGCCTCCTTGATGGAAGCAAACTCACCTGCATACTCGTTGCGCAGGCTAAATGTTAGGTCTCCGTCTGCCATCGAGGTGAGAACCTCTGTAATCTCATCAATATACAATACATAGTTGCTCAGACGCTGAACTGTCTTCTTGATGGCCTTGGCAAGCTCGCCAATCTCATCCTTAGAGCGGACATCCACCGTTACAAAGAAGTTGCCGTCCGCAATCTGAAGGGTGGCATCACGGAGTTTGTTGATGGGTTTTACGGTGAACAACGTACCAAGGAAGATTGCAGCAAACATCACCAGAATCAGGGCGATGAAGACACCAATCAAAAGCTTTGCTATGTTGCCTGACTTTGAGGAAGCAATGGAGAGTGGCATGATGGTCAGGATACGCACCCCTTCGCCTGCCGGGGTGATTAGGCACAAGCTGCGTACGGAATTTACAGTATGTTCTGAAGGCTTGTTTTCCGCTGCTGCAAGCTTGTCAAATGTGCCTTGGGTGAACAAGTCAGAGGCAGGCTTGCCTACGTTTTCACTGTCGGTTGAGGCAATGACAGTGCCCGAAGTGTCCAGCAGCATAAAACTGTACCCGCTTGAATTATTTGCGGTCCAATCAAGTACATTCTTACTTTGACCATTTTCTTCTATGTAGGATGCAATTAAATTGGCTTGCGAGACAATGCTGTAATTCAACGCCTCTCCGACCTGATTGACAACAAGTGACGTTACAGCGAAACCGCCTCCGGCTATCACAAGCAGTGTCGGCAGAAAAATCATAACCAGCATTTTGGCAATCAATGATTTTTTCAGCATATCATAGTCTCCTTTTTTATCTCGGTTATTTTAAGCCTTGGCAGCGTGAATATGATGCCGCTCAGGGAATGGGTCTCTACTTGTTCAGAAACGGTATGCTTAGATAGAATGCTCCTACGATTAGTAATAGTTGGTTTATTTTTTTCATCTTTCTGCTAAGTCTCATTTTAACTGAATATAGGCTAAAAATCAATCGGATAATGCGTATTCTATCAATTGATGCGTTCTTGTTTTATTAATTTGTGCAACAATGCAGGGTTATGTCGAATTTTGTTGACAATCACACCCAGTGTGTTATTATAAATACATTAAAATACATAATTGATAAAAATTAGATTAAGGAGAGATGAGTTTGAAAACTACACGTAGGGTTATCTGCCTTGTTGTGATGCTCTTATCGCTCAGCGTATGGGTGTTTGCGGCCTCATATGAAGAAGATTTTTCAGACCCTTTGCCAAGTACCTATCTCTCCGTCTACAATCTTTCACCTATTGAAGATATTCGCAAATGGGCGGACATCAGGACAATGCCTGATGAAAGCGCATATCAAGTTAACCCATCCTGTTATGATGGCGGGGTAATCATAAAAGCCTCAGGTGTTCGCAGCGTTCGGGTGGGTTTTTACTCAAGGGTCGGGATATATGCTACATATTCATCAAATGATCAAACCTATACTTTATCAAGCAGTTATATTACAGGGCTCACCAAACGCGTAATGTTTGACCGCTCCAACCAAATGCTGTGCGTACAGGAGCAGGGTAAAACACACTACATGGTTTTTAATGAATCTAAATCTCTGTATCAATTTATTGAAAATGCAAACCGCACAGCCAAGGCAGAGGACCTCGCCTATCTGGGTGCAAATATCTATGTCTCTCAGGACAACATCACCTACCTGCCCATTAATGCACAGGTAGTAAGAAACGACTACGGCGAAATGCTTTACACGGACTCCTCAACCGTGTACTGCGAGGTGGAAGCGGCAGTGCCCGTGGGCTACCAATATATTAAGATTGAGATGACCCAGCCGCTTTTTTTGGCGACTGACCCGTCTTTTAATAGCGTTGCACCAACAGGCGAAAGGTTTCGTACCTGCATATCGAGAATTACCTTAAATGGTGACTCGGTTCGGATTATATCCGGTCAAGAGTCTTCTTCCTCTTCATCTACATCTTCGAGCAGTACGATACCGCAGGAGCCGAGGCCTGACAGGCCTCGCAGACCCACAGAGGATACCACCACCTCGCTGCCGGCAGAGGTGTTTTCCCGTGTAGGAGACATCGACGGCATCGGTCACATGATTCCTCGAGCCGAGCAGATGGCAAAGCCGGAGGAGGCTAGCCCGTCTAACGAGGTCTTGGCGGCAGAAACAGAAGAAACACCGGCAGTAACTCCTACGCAGCAGGTACAAGAGGCAATTAAAACAGACAAGACAACGACTCAGAATGAGAACCAAAGGGTGCAGTATGCCGGTCAGGACATTAAGGAAATAGTCTGCCTCATAGTCGGCGCAGTCGGTGTCAGCGCTGCAACCTATGCAGCGGTTACGATGTCGCAAGCGGGTAAAAGGCCCCGTGAATATGACAATGCCGCAAAGCAGCAGGAGTCTGATTCTGTCGAATGAGATTGGTTGTATTAATCTTACTTGCGTAGTATAATTATACTGTTTGAGTAAAGCATACATCTTTTTGTCAGGGTGTCCTGACATTAGGCAGAAATCAGAATGGGAGAGATTACAATGGATACCGTTAACGGTTTTAGCGTTACACCCCCCTCGCCTCCACCGCAGCAAATACAGAAAAAGAAGAAAAGCAAGGTGCCTGTTATTATCGCAGTCGTAGTGGCATGCGTTGTTGTCATCGCGATGATTGCGGGTGTCACTGCCGCCTTGATTGGCGCGACAGGTATTAGCTATGGCAGCGGCGGGATAGACGTTGTATACATTGAGGGCACCATAGCAGAGGATACCTCCTCCAGCCTACTGTCAAGCTCCACCTACAGCCAGACCTATATTATGAATACGATTGAAAACCTCATTGACGATGAATCGAGTAAGGCAATCCTGCTCTACCTCAACACCCCGGGCGGTGCTATTTATCAGACCGACGAGGTGTATTTAAAGCTGCTTGAATACAAGGAAACTGGCAGGCCCGTGTATGCCTATATGGCGCAAACCGCTGCATCTGGAGGCTACTACATTGCCTGTGCCGCGGATAAAATCTACTGCAACCGCAATACCCTCACGGGTTCCATTGGTGTCATTTATGGTACTTTCCTCAATCTTTCCGACTTTTTGGAGAAGTACGGAGTTAAAACGTATACCTTTACTTCAGGGGCGAACAAGTCCATGGGCAGCAGCTATGAGCCGATGACCGAGGAGCAGAAGGCCATCTTCCAGTCGCTTGTTGACGAAGCCTATGAGCAGTTCGTTGATATAGTAGCGACAGGCAGAAAGATGCAAAAAAGCACGGTTTACCAGCTTGCCGACGGTAGAGTATACACCGCAAAGCAGGCGCTTGCAGCGGGTTTAGTAGACGAAATCGCCACCTACGAGGATGCCCTTGAGTCCATTAAAAAGGAGCTTGGCGACGAAACGTTGCCTGTTGTTGACCACAAGAAGCAGGCCTCTTCTCCGTTTGGCTCCCTGTTTGGCATGCTTGGGAAGCTTCGGGAGCAGAGTGAGGCAGAGGTTATTTTGGATGTGGTTACCGCATACAATAAGACGGGATATTATTGCCCGGAGCTAGCGCAGTAACCTTTTAGGCGTTGCCCGTGCACAACTGTTGGGAGGCGGCGATATGATGCGCATGACAGTCAGTGACCTGCGTCACAAGGATGTGGTAAACATCAAGGACGGCGCAAGGTTGGGCTGTGTATGTGACGTCGAGCTGGACCTCGGCAGTGCAAAGGTTATTTCGCTTATCATCTACGGCAGACCGCGGTGGTTCGGGCTGTTCGGGCGAGAGGATGACCTCTTTATCGGCCTTGAGAACATCAAGGTGGTGGGGGAGGATACCATTCTCGTCAGCTTTGAGTGCCCCACAAGGACACGAGGTAAGAGAAAATTTAACATCTTCGAGAATTAACCTCACATTTTATGGGCATAACGTCTTGCATTTTAGGCAATGCTATGGTACAATAAATCGTCTCATAATACACACGTCCTACAATTGGCATGGCGGTGCCGATGAAAAACATCGGCCCTATGGCAAAATGCGAAGGACGGCGGGTAAAAAACCAAAATCAGGAGGAAGCAATTTAATGGCAGTAGTATCCATGAAGCAGCTTCTTGAAGCTGGTGTTCACTTTGGTCACCAGACAAGAAGATGGAACCCCAAGATGGCGCCGTACATCTTTACCGAGCGCAACGGCATCTACATCATCGACCTGCAAAAGACGGTAAAGAAGCTCGAAGAGGCTTATAACTTTATCCGTGAGACCGTAGCAAACGGCGAGACCGTTCTGTTCGTCGGTACCAAGAAGCAGGCACAGGACTCTATCCGTGATGAGGCGGAGAGAGCTGGTATCCACTATGTAAACGCTCGTTGGCTGGGCGGTATGCTCACCAACTTTAAGACCATTCGTCGCCGCATTGCTCGTCTTGCTCAGCTGCGCAAGATGCAGGAGGATGGCACCTTTGACGCTCTGCCCAAGAAAGAGGTTATCAAGCTCAACCTTGAGATTGAAAAGCTCGAGAAGTTCCTTGGCGGCATCAAGAACATGGACAGATTGCCCGGTGCGCTGTTCATTGTTGACCCCCGCAAGGAGAAGATTGCTGTTGCAGAGGCAAAGAAGCTCGGTATTCCGATTGTTGCCATTGTTGACACCAACTGCGATCCCGACGAGGTTGACTACATCATCCCCGGAAACGACGATGCTATCCGCGCAGTAAAGCTCATTGCTGGTGCTATGGCAAACGCCGTACTTGAGGGCAGACAGGGCGCCGAGTCTGAAGAAGCGGCCGCTGAGGAAGAAGAGGCTGCAGACGCAGAGTAGTTTCTGAATAATCAATGCCCGCGCTCTTTTGCACGGGCATTCCTTTTAAATATCAAGTAATGAAACTGAAAGGATGATATAATACTATGGCTTTTACTGCAAAGGATGTTGCGCTTCTGCGTGAGAAAACCGGCTGCGGTATGATGGATTGCAAAAAGGCACTGACTGAGTCGAACGGTGATATGGACAAGGCAGTGGAGATCCTTCGTGAGAAGGGCCTTGCAGCCGCTACCAAAAAGGCTGGCAGAATCGCTGCTGAAGGCATGGTTTATGCCGCTGTTAACGAGAAGAAGAACGTCGGTGTTGTTATCGAGGTTAACGCTGAGACCGACTTTGTTGCTAAGAACGACAGCTTTATCAGCTTTGTTAAGACCTGCGCAGACACCGTACTTGAGCAGAATCCCGCAGACGTAGATGCACTCTCCAATTGCAAGGTTGCCGGCAGCGACGACACGATTGCTGACCTTCTGCGCGAGAAGATTCTCACCATCGGTGAGAACATCAAAATCCGCCGTTTTGAAAGAGCTGAGGGTGTTTTGACCACCTACGTACACGGCGGCGGCAGAATCGGCGTAATGGTAACCTTTGATACAACCCCTGAGATTGCTGCAAAGCCCGAGTTTGAGGTATACGCTAAGGATATCGCGATGCAGGTTGCTGCTGCATCTCCCGCTTACCTCAACAAGGAGTCTGTTCCCGCTGAGGAAGTAGAAAAGGAAAAGGAGATTCTCACCGCTCAGGCAATCAACGAGGGCAAGCCCGCCAACATTGCGGAGAAGATGGTTCTCGGCCGTATCGCTAAGTACTACAAGGAAGTTTGCCTCGTAGAGCAGCCCTTTGTTAAGGACGGCGATATCTCGATTGCCCAGTACACTGAGAACACCGCTAAGGAGCTCGGCGGCAAGATTACCATCACCGGATTTACCCGCTTTGAGAAGGGCGAGGGCCTTGAGAAGCGTCAGGACAACTTCGCAGATGAAGTTGCCAGCATGGTAAAGTAACCTAAAACCTATAGCTGTATAGTATGTCCCTGTTTGTTTTACAACAGACAGGGACATTTTTTGTCTGTTTCATTGTTATTCTGCAGGATTTTTGGGGGAGTGAGACACTATTTTGGTGGACAAGCTATATTTAACATAAAACTTTGATGTAGAATTAAGTCAACTAAAGAAAACCAGGGATACACTACTAATAAAACCGCCTAAATATTAGCTTTGCCGACCATGTTTTTCCGATTTTTGAGAAAAATAATTGTATTATTAGCAATTTTATGTTAAATAATTTGTTGAATTCTATTGACCTGTTTCGGAAGCTGTTGTAATATATTAGATGTATAAGTATATGCCCGTAAGAAAGGTGAGTGTGCCGTTTGAAGACACATATTCGAGTTTTTTCCTTAATGTTGGCAGTACTTATGCTTTGTTCCTGCACCTACAATCTGACCTTAACGCCCTCACAAGAACCGATAGATGAATCATCATCTGGCAGCGGGGCGTCTTCTGATATCTATGCGCCGGAGCAGCCGGCCTTTAACGCAAGCCTTCCGGAACAAGACGATGAGAACGCTTCCTTGGCAGATTCCCAGTCCGAGAGTCCGAGCAGTGCAGCGTCCTCATCAAAGGCAGCCGCTTCATCAAAGGAAACCTCTTCTAAGGAGACTTCCTCTAAGGTGACCTCATCCAAAGAAACATCCTCAAAGGCTTCATCCTCTAAGGCTGTTTCTTCGTCAAAGGCCTCGTCGTCCAAAGCGGCATCCTCAGAATCCGCTTCTCCTACTAAGAGCACTGCACCCTCCGGCGAGTTTTGCGCCGTGTGGATTTCCTATCTTGACCTTGAAACCATGCTCAAGGGCAAGGACCAAGCTGCAGCAAAGAGCGCCATCAACAAGGCGTTTGATAAGGTTACAGCCCTTTCGATGAACGCTGTCATTGTTCAGGTTCGCCCCTTTGCCGATGCGCTGTATGAATCCGAGTATTTTCCGTGGTCAAGGGTTTTGACAGGCACTCAGGGAAAAGACCCCGGCTATGACCCGCTTAAGCTAATGGTCAGCAGTGCCCACGCCCGCGATTTAGAAATTCATGTGTGGATTAACCCCTATCGCGTGCTTACTTCCACCAACTACTCAAACCTTTCAAGAGACCATATTGCGCGCGAGTGGAACGACGAAGGCAATGACTATACCGTTGCCGTGGACGGCAAGGGCATCTTCTTTAACCCCGCCCGCAAGCAGGTTAGAAACCTCATTGTCAACGGGGTAACAGAGCTTGTCGAAAACTACGACATCGACGGTATTCACTATGACGACTACTTCTATCCCACAACAGATGCATCGTTTGACAAGAAGGCCTATAGCGAGTACAAGGAAGGCGGCGGATCAAAATCGCTTTCCTCGTGGCGAATGGATAACGTTAACAAGCTGATAGCGCAAACCTACGATGCTGTTAAGTCCGTGGATCCTTCAGTGAAGTTTGGCGTAAGCCCCAACGGCAACATCGACCAAAACTACTCCACCCTTTATGCCGACGTCAAAACTTGGTGCAAAAACGAAGGCTATATCGACTACATCATGCCGCAGCTTTACTACGGCTTTGAGAATGCCTCCTGCCCATATGAGAAGACCCTTAAGGCGTGGAACGATATGATTACGGTTAAAAGCATCAAGCTTTATCCGGGACTTGCTGTCTACAAAATCGGCACGACCGACCAGTGGGCGGGTTCCGGTTCGCAGGAGTGGACGGAAACGACCACCATGCTGCGCCGTCAGGTGGCAACGGCAAGGGACTATTCGAAATATGGCGGCTTTGCCCTCTATCGATATGATTCGTTCGCAAACCCCGCATCCTCAGTTGCCTCAAGGGTCGCCAAGGAGATTGAAAACCTGATGTCTATTCTGTAAATTAAATAGACTTTTTTTGCATCGCATATCCACTGCAACAACAGGGGGATGGAAAAATGACGAGAACCAGAAAACGAAACCGAATACTAGGCGCAGTGATGGGGATCAGCTTCTTAGTTATCACCCTGTTTGCAGGGGTGTTTGCCTTGGCATTGGACGGCTCCTCGGTGACACCGCCAAACATCATCAACGCAAACGACAGCAAGGTTAACTCGGAAGAACCCTCCGAGCCGCCCATGGAGTCGGAGCCCGAACCAGAGCCTGAACCGGAACCCGAGCCCGAGCCTGTGTTCTCCCGCCCGGATGAGATGCGGGCAGTCTACCTTGTACCGGGCGAGGATTTTATCCTCAATAACACCACCTCAGCCGAGAAGGTACAAAGCGAAATCGATGCAGCACTTGAGAGTGCCGCATCAATGGGCATGAACTCGGTAATCATTGATTTACGCTACAACGATACGGTTATCTATAAATCAGAAATCTTCCGCTCTAAGGTCGGCGATTTTGACGCACTTGAATATCTGCTCTCCCAGGCAGAGCAGAAGGGCCTTTATACATATGCCCTTTATGAGGCACTTAGCATCCCCTCTGATGACAAGATTGTCAAGGCGGACAACATAAACGGCGACACGCTTGATATCATCACAAACGGTGTCAAAGAGGTTGTTGCCGGCTACAAGCTTGACGGCATTATCATCGAAAACTACTTCAACGAGACCACCGAAAACTCCTATGCTTCCTATGCGGAGTACGGGCTTTCCATGGGCTTTGATAATTATATGTACGCAGGCACCGAGGCAGTCATCAAATCGATTGCCGATACGGTACGCAGGGAAAACCGCAACGTTCAGGTGGGTATTGCCACCACAAGCGTGTGGGCAAATAAGGAATCCAACGAAGAAGGCTCTGAGACATCCGCAACCTATCAGATGCTTTATGACGGTCATGCGGATGTTAAGAAGTACATAGAACAAGGTTACTTTGATTTTATCTCGGTCAAGGCTGCGGGTTCGCTGACCGACGGCGCAGTGCCGTTTTCAACTGTAGTTAAATGGTGGGGCGCCCTTGCACAGGAAAATGACATCCCGATGTACGTCGTGCATTCCGCCACCAAGGCGTGCACCGACAACGCCGGCTGGAAAAGCCCAGACCAGCTCACCCGTCAGGTCATGGAGGCGAAAAACGCCACGGGCTACTGCGGCAGCATCTTTAACTCTCTTAAGGCACTGGCCGCAGACCCCAAGGACAGCACAACGCTGTTAATCAACTACTTTAACAACAAGGTTAAGGAAGCGCACATCCTCAAGGATCTTGCAATTACCCAGCCTACGAAGAAGACATATACCACCAGTGAACCCACCGTAGCCTTCCAGGGAGCTTCCGACCCGAACTTCCCCGTAACCTTAAACGGCGAGGAGCTCAAGCAGGACGAAAACGGCTATATCGTGTATGAGGCTAACCTTAAACCGGGTACGAACACCTTTACCTTTGAGCACAAGGAAAAGAAGATTACCTACACCATCACGCGCGATGTACAGGTATTAAAAGAAGTATATCCCGCCGGCTCAGTAACCCCGATTGGCGGTTCGAAGCTGACAGTTACGGCTATAGCCTACAACACAGCAACGGTTAAGGCTACGCTCAATGGCCAGACCATCACCCTCAAGCAGGATACAAACCTTGAGGATAGCGATGAGAAAGACTCGAGCTACTGCCGTTTCGTCGGCACATTTACGATGCCGGAGGGGGCAAGCTCGGCACAGTCGCTCGGCAACATCAAGTTCACAGCAAGCGCCGAGGGCTTTACGGAGTCTGCTACCGGTGCAAGCGTTAAGGTTGCCGAAGCAATCTCATACGATACCTCGGGCGGTAACGGCAGACAGGTTCAGGTAACGGCAGCACAAGCCGAAACCTTCCCTACCAATACCATTAACGATTACTCCGACCCGGATTATCATCCCCTGCCCAAGGGCACGATTGACAAGGCGGTCAGCGACCCCATCAACTATTCTGACGGTAAGGAATCATTTACATACTATATCCTTTCATCAGGTGTCCGCGTTTACGCAAAGGATATCAGGTTTATCGATGACCTTGACCTATCCGACAACAAGATATCCTCGCTTACCGTGACAAATGATGGGCGATACACCACCGTCTCGCTTGAAATGAGCTGGCAGGCACCTTATACCGTTTCCCTGTCAGACTCGCAGATGAAGATTACGTTTAAGAACACCTCATCGGTACCGGCCAGCCTGCCGTCGCTCAGCAAGAACCCCATGTTCTCAAGCGCCAAATGGTCGGGCACAACACTGACCCTTGCCCTCGCCAACGGCGGCTTTATGGGCTATCAGGCGTCGTATAACGGCACTACACTCAACTTTAAGTTCAATAACCCCGCACCTATTCAAAAGGCATCCAACAGCTACGGCTATACGCTCAAGGGTGCAAGGATTGTTCTTGACCCCGGCCACAACGACAAGGACCCCGGTGCGCTTGGCTTCTACCCAAATATAGACGAGCGTGAAATTAACCGCGCAATAGCGGCGGAAACGAAGGCCATCCTCCAGAACCTTGGCGCCTCGGTGCAGGTTAACCCCACACCGTCAAGCTCCACGCTGGAAGGACGTATTAAAAACGCCATTTCTTTCGAAGCGCATCTGCTTGTTTCCATCCACTGCAACTCCGGCAGTGCTTCTGCGTCGGGCACCGAGAGCTACTACTTTAACTCCTTCTCGAAGGCCCTCGCAAGCTATGCTGCAAAATCGGTTTCCAGCTCGCTTGGTATTCCCAATCGTGGTGCGAAGTTCTCCTATTTCTATGTGACCAGAAACTTCGCCTTCCCCGCAACCCTCACCGAATACGGCTTTGTAAGCAACAAGACCGAGTATAAAATGCTCGCTAGTCAGGAGGGCCAGGAGGACGCCGCTAGGGGAACGGTCAAGGCAATCGTTGATTTCCTTGCAAGCCGTTATAACTCATCCGCTACCGGCACAGAGTCCACCGGCAAGCTTCCCACCGTGAATGTGACGGGAGTTAACCTTGACCAAACCAAGCTGACCATAGAGGTTGGCCAAACCGCGAAGCTTACCGCAACGGTCGAACCTGCTAACGCCACCAACCAGAAGGTGACATGGGTAAGCAGCAATACGGCGGTAGCTACCGTTGATGAAAACGGCGTCGTAAAGGGTATCAAGGCAGGAACAGCCAAGATTACCGTAAAGACCGAGGACCGAGGCAAGAGTGCAGTAGCAACCGTTACAGTAAAAGCAGCATCATCTTCGTCGCCATCCTCCTCAGATGAAAGCTCTTCATCCAATCCTTCCTCCTCAGACGAATCTTCCTCTTCATCCCCCTCCAGTGATAGCTCTGTTATAACGTTTGACTATCAGGAGATCGGAGTCGGATCTATCGGACATGAAGAGCAGCTGAGGGTCTATGTCAACGGAGAGGAAGCTGACGGCACGAGCTTAGTCTGGAAATCCTCCGACACATCCGTAGTTACGGTGGATAAGAAGGGCTACATCGTCGCTTTAAAGAAAGGCACCGCAGTCATAACGGTGACCACCAAGGACGGTAAATACTCGGCCACCTGTACAATAAAAGTTTTGCAATAAAACACATCACAAACCATAGCAAAAGCAGCCCTCAAAACGGGCTGCTTTTGCTGATATAGGTATGCGTATGTGACATACCCATGCGTATGTGACATACGCAGGTTTATATAATGGTGGATTCGTTTAGCAAACAATAATCATTTGACGTAGCAATAATATGTTTGTATAATTAAATAATGTCTACTAACCTTATAACTAACGGGGATTTTAAACAATGAGTAAACCTACACAGCATATCCTTGACCCCGCAGAACTCGCCCTTCAGGACGATTTTGCGCGGCGCGTCTTTGATATAAACGAGGAGTATTTTCACAGAACCGGCAAGCAGCGCCTTGCTCTTACGCACAGCTATGGCTGCCAGCAGAACGTCTCGGATGGTGAGAAGCTCGATGGCCAGCTTGCCCGTATGGGCTACGGCTTTACCGACAATCCGGACGAGGCGGACATCATCATCTACAACACCTGCGCTGTTCGAGAACACGCAGAGGACAGGGTGTTCGGCAACATCGGCGCGCTCAAGCACAACAAGCGGCGCAACCCCGACCTCATCATTGGCGTATGCGGCTGCATGATGCAACAGGAGCATGTTGCCGAGAAGATTCGCAAGCACTACCCTTATGTGGATATCATATTCGGCACCTATGCCTCGCATAAGCTGCCGGAGCTCGTTTACACCTGCATGACCAGTGGTGAGCGGGTGTTGGACATCTCCGAGCATGAGGGATACCTGCCCGAGGGACTTCCCGTGCGCAGAAGCGGAACGCTCAAGGCATGGCTGCCCGTGATGTACGGCTGCAACAACTTCTGCAGCTACTGCGTCGTGCCCTATGTCCGCGGCAGGGAGCGGTCGCGCGAAAGTGGTGCCATCATCGAAGAAGCGCGCAGCCTTGTAAACGAGGGCTTTAAGGAGATCATGCTGCTTGGGCAGAACGTAAACTCCTACGGCAAGGGCACGCCGGGCGAACTTACATTTGCCCAGCTTTTGCGTGAGATTAACGCCATCGACGGCGATTTTCGCATCCGCTTTATGACGAGTCATCCCAAGGATGCCACGGAGGAGTTATTCCAAGCAATTGCCGAATGCAAAAAGGTAGAAAGGCATATCCACCTGCCGGTGCAGTGCGCAAGTGACCGCATTCTTAATATGATGAATCGAAGCTATACGGCACAGCAGTATCTTGAAAAGATAGAGCTTGCCCGCAGCATCATCGGTGATGTGAGCTTTACAAGCGACATCATTGTGGGCTTTCCTGGAGAAACCTACGAGGACTTTAAAGAGACGCTTGCCCTTATTAAGAAGGTTCGGTACGATGCCTTGTTTACTTTCATTTATTCAAAGCGCGTAGGCACGCGGGCCGAAAAGCTTGACGATCCCATCTCACATAAAGAAAAGACCGAGTGGTTTGCAGAGCTTTTGCAGGTGCAGGCCGAAATCGGCAAGCAGCGCTACCGCGAGCAGATCGGCAAGAGGGTGCGCGTTCTCGCCGAAGGACAGGGCAAGTCGGGGGAAGGCTATCTTAGTGGAAAAACCGAGCACGCCATCGCGTGCGAGTTTAAGGCAGGCCCCGAATATATGGGGCAGTTTGCTGACGTTGTGGTTACCGACGTGCAAAACTGGTCATTGATTGGCGAGCTTGTAAAGTAACCCTATTTTGTACCGCCCGGGACAATCGGGCAGAAAGGAAACATACCATGGAGAATATCATCAGAACAACCAAAGAACTCGGCAAGCAGATACAGGCAAACGAACATTACATTGCAATGAGCAAGGCCCGCGAGGCGGTAGACGCAAACGACGAGCTGCAAAAGCAGATTCAGGAATTCACCCTGCTTAAGATGCAGCTCAATCAGGAGCTTTCCAAGGAGCCGCGCGACGATGCAAAGGTTTCCGCGTTGGATGCAGAGATTCGCGCTTTGCATAAGACTGTTACTGAAAATCCGATTATGGTGGCTTACAACGACGCGAAGCTTGCGTTTGACAAGGTAGTGGATATGGTTAACCGCATCCTGTCCGCAAGCCTTAACGGCTTAGACCCCGAAACGGCGGACCAGATAGAAAGCTGCAGCGGCAGTTGTTCGTCCTGCGCAGGCTGCCACTAAAGACATTTAAGCGTGCAACACGGTTGTAACGCGACTTTGCAGGGGAGAGGGGACAAAGCAGCGTGGCGGATTTGTCACCAATGATGCAGCAGTACCGGGCAATTAAGGAGCAACACAAGGACCATATCCTGTTCTTTCGCCTGGGCGATTTCTATGAGATGTTCTTTGAGGACGCGATTGTTGCGTCTAAGGAGCTTGAACTAGTACTGACCGGACGCGACTGTGGCCAGGAGGAGCGCGCGCCGATGTGCGGCGTCCCCTACCACAGCTGCGAGGCCTATATCGCACGCCTTGTAAAGAAGGGTTACAAGGTAGCCATCTGCGAGCAGACGGAAGACCCGAGCCTTGCCAAGGGCATTGTGCGCCGCGAGGTTGTGCGCATTATCACGCCCGGAACCGTCATCGAAAGCAGTATGCTCAACGAGGCGGAGAACAACTATATCTCGGTCATCTATATCGCGGATGGCAGAGCCGGTGCTGCCTACTCGGACATCACCACGGGAGAGATAAACCTCATTGAGCTTAGTGATGACGACATCGTCTCAAGCGTCATTAACGAAACGGGGCGGTTTTCTCCGAGCGAGGTACTATTAAACAACGAAGCCGGACAAGCGAAACGCCTGACCGGTTTTTTAAAGGAACGCCTTGCGTGCATGGCGTCGATACTCGAAGATGACTACTTTGACGATGCCGCCTGCACGCAGACGGTGCTCTCTCACTTTAAACAGGACAACCTTGCGCTCTTGCAGCTCGATGATAAGCCGTTTGCGGTCAGGGCGTTGGGGGCGCTTTTGCGCTACCTTGGCGAGACGCAAAAAAACGGTCTGGAGCGGCTGATCACACTGAACCTGTACGGGGTTAACCAGTACATGAACCTCGATGTCACCGCCCGCCGCAATCTGGAACTTACCGAAACGATGCGCACCCGCGAAAAGCGCGCAACCCTTCTTTGGGTACTGGATAAAACCAAAACAGCAATGGGCAAACGCCTGATAAAAAGCTATATCGAGCAGCCTCTTTTAAACCCCACGACCATCTTAAAACGCCTGACTGCCGTGGAGGAGCTATATAACGACACCATCCTGCTCGGTGACGCGCGCGCCCATCTTGAGGGCATCTATGACCTTGAGCGCATTATGACGCGCATTGTGTACGGCAGCGCAACCCCAAGGGAGCTTAAATCTCTCTCGCAGACAGCCCGGAAGCTGCCCAGCTTAAAGGACTGCCTTGCCGGTACTAAGTCCAGGATGCTGCAGGAGATATACACCCAGCTTGATCCGCTTACGGATATCAGCGACTTAATTGACCGCGCCATCAGCGATGACCCGCCCGTTACGCTCAAGGACGGCGGGGTTATCAAGGCGGGGTACAACGAAAGCGTGGACGAGTACCGCGACATCATCCGCAATACTAAGGAATTCATCGCCGAGATTGAACGCCACGAAAAGGAAAAAACGGGCATCAAGACGCTCAAGATCGGCTACAATAAGGTGTTCGGCTACTACTTAGAGGTTTCCAAAAGCTATGCCGACCAGGTGCCGGACCACTACATACGCAAGCAGACGCTTGCAAACGGCGAACGCTATATCACCGAGGAGCTCAAGCAGCTTGAGGCCCGCGTGTTAGGAGCCAGTGAACGCATCATCGCACTTGAAACCGAGCTCTTCCAAGAGGTGCGTAATGCAGTCGCAGCCCAGCTGCACCGAATCCAGCTCACTGCCCGCGCTGTGGCAAGGCTTGATGTATTGTGTTCCTTTGCGTTTGTCTCGCGCGAGCGGGGATATGTCCGCCCTGACGTTGATTTGTCGGGCGAGATTATTCTCGAAGAATCCCGCCACCCAGTCATTGAGGTTATCCTCGCAGAGCAATCGGGTGGCAGCGCACCCTTTGTTTCCAACAACGTCCACCTTGACATGGATAAAAACCGCATTGCCATCATCACCGGCCCCAACATGGCGGGTAAGTCCACCTATATGCGTCAGGTGGCACTCATTGTGCTAATGGCCCAGATAGGCTGCTTTGTGCCCGCAAAGAGTGCAAAGATCGGCATTGTGGACAGCATCTTTACTAGGGTAGGCGCATCGGATGATCTTGCAACCGGTCAATCCACTTTTATGGTGGAAATGAACGAGGTTGCCCATATCCTCAAAAACGCGACCAGCAAAAGCTTGATTATCCTCGATGAAATCGGCCGCGGAACAAGCACCTACGACGGCATGAGCATTGCGCGCGCAGTGCTGGAATACATAGCGGACAAGCGTCGCCTCGGCGCAAAGACGCTGTTTGCGACCCATTACCACGAGCTCACCGCGCTCGAAGAACAGGTAGACGGGGTATTAAACTACAATGTCGCCGTCAAAAAGCGCGGGGATGACATCACCTTCCTGCGCCGCATTGTGCGCGGCGGCGCTGACGACAGCTACGGCATCGAGGTCTCAAAGCTTGCGGGTATCCCCGAAAGCATCGTTGCCCGGGCTAAAGAGATTCTCAAAGGCTTAGAGGAGGGCGGCGACATCACCGTCAAGCGCAGCATCCGCAAGGATGAGCCGGAGGATGAGCTAATGCAGCTCACCTTAGAAGGCGGAAAAAACAGCGAGATTATTGAGCAGCTACGCCGCATCGACATCAACACGCTGACGCCCATTGAGGCGCTTAACCTGCTTTATAACATCCACGCACAGCTTCGTTAGGCTAGGGGGGATACACCATCGCACGGATTCAGATACTCTCAAAACAGGTGGCAGACCTCATCGCCGCAGGTGAGGTGGTGGAACGCCCCGCCTCGGCTGTAAAAGAGCTAATAGAAAACTCCATCGACGCTGGCGCTACCACCATCACGGTGGAGATAAAGAACGGCGGCGTATCCTTTATCCGCGTCACCGACGACGGCTGCGGTATTGCGCGTGATGACGTGCCGCGAGCCTTTGTCAGTCACGCTACGAGCAAGGTCCTTGATGCCGATGACCTCGACAGAATTGCAACGCTCGGCTTTCGCGGCGAGGCGCTGGCATCCATTGCGGCGGTCTCGCGTGTGACAATGCTGACCAAAACCGCAGACGAGCTTGCAGGAACCCAAGCGGTGGTAGAAGGCGGCTCGGCCCCGGAAATCACCGACGCGGGCTGTCCGGTCGGCACAACTATTATAGTGCGCGATCTCTTTTACAACACCCCCGCCCGCATGAAGTTCTTAAAGAAGGATGTGGCGGAGGGCAACGCCGTTGCCGCTTGTGTGCAGCGCATCGCGCTTTCACACCCAGAGATATCATTTCGATTTATCCGTGAGCAAAAGACTGTCATGCATACGGCAGGGGATGCAAACCTTCTCTCCTGCGCCTACGGTGTATTCGGCAGGGAGTTTGCCGCAGGGTTAATAGAAACCAACCACGAGTATGCCGGTGTTACGGTAAAGGGTCTAATCTCTAAGCCGGAAGAAAGCCGGTCTACCAGAGGGATGCAGCATTTCTTCGTCAACGGACGCTATGTGCGCACCCGCACCGCCATGGCGGCATTGGAGGAGGCCTATAAGGGCAGTATAATGGTGGGGCATTTTCCTTCCTGCGTACTGCATATAAGCCTTGCATATGACGCGGTGGATGTCAACGTCCATCCCGCAAAGATAGAGGTCCGCTTTGTCAACGAGCGCACCGTGTTCGATGCCGTGTATTTTGCAGTAAAGAATGCCCTTACGGCATCTTATACTCCGCCAAAGCTCGTTTCACAGCAGCCCCTTAAGCAGATTCAAACTGCAATCAAGCCCCCTGTGCGTGAGATTGTTGAGCAGCAGCGCATCCCGATACCTACATCTAAGCCACAGACTGTAATGCACGACAAACCCGAAACATTCACCAGAATGACGGCACAGGAATACCGTGCCAACGTTCTAAAAGAAGAACCGCTTGCGGCGGCAAAAGATATACAGGATAAACCCCTTGTAACGATACCGGAACAACCCCCGCTTTCTCTTCGAGATGACGTGGTTCCCGTTTACGGCGAGAAAAAGGTTGCTACCGTGTGGATACCGCCCAAGCAGGAGGAGATACCTCAGCAGAAGATGGAGCTTGAGCCGGCACCGGCAGCCCCGATTTTGCAGAAGAAGCCCGCTGCACAAACGACTGAACCGCAGCCTGAATCGGTTGCCATCCGCATGATCGGCGAGGTCTTTGATACTTACATACTCGTCCAGCGGGGAGATGACATACTTGTGGTGGACAAGCATGCGGCCCATGAGCGCATCATCTATGAGCGGCTTAAGGAACAGAACAAAGCGCTCGTTTCGCAGACCCTGCTTGCCCCTGTTACAGTGACCCTGCCGCAGGAGGAGTACACCGCGATTACCGAAAACCTCTCGGCGCTGGCTGAGGCGGGCTTTCATCTGGAGGATTTCGGCGGCGGCGCCATCCTTGTGCGCGAGTTTCCGCTTGAGCTTGCCAAGGAGGATATTTCAGCCGTGCTCAGCGAGCTTGCGGATAACCTGCTCAAGGGCAGGCGCAGTGTGACACCCCATGTCATCGATGAGCTGTATCATTCCATCGCCTGCCGCAGTGCGATTAAGGCGCACGACACCTCCACCAAGGAGGAGCTTGCTCACCTACTGGATTTCCTTGCACAACATTCCGAGCTGCACCACTGCCCGCACGGCAGACCGGTCGCGATTGCCATAGAGAAAAAGGAGCTGGAAAAGCGCTTTGGCAGAGCATAGCATTGTCACCCCGCAAAACAACACAAAGCCCCTTGTGGTGATTGTGGGCCCCACCGCGTCGGGCAAAACCGCCCTATCACTTTCGCTTGCCCGTATCTTTGACGCGGAGATTGTGTCGGCGGATTCCATGCAGGTGTATAAAGGCATGGACATCCAGACGGCCAAGCCCACCCGGCAGGAGCTTAGCGAAATCCCCCACCACCTCATCAGTGTGCTGGAGCCCTGGGAGAGCTTTAGCGTCGCCCAATATCAGGCGCTGGCCACGTCGGCGATTGACGATATTTTAGCGCGCCGACGCCTGCCCATCCTTGTGGGAGGCACAGGGCTTTACGTCAGTGCAGTGGTGGACAATACCCGCTTCGGGGAGATGGAGATTCCCCCTGATATCCGTGTGCGTCTTAGCAAAGAAGCACACGAGCTCGGCGGTGAAGTGATGTTAGAGCGCCTTAGGCAGTGCGACCCGGTGCTTGCCCAAAAGCTTCATCCCAATAACCTCGGGCGCATCATCCGCGCGCTTGAGGTGTATGAGGCAACAGGGATACCTCTTAGCGAATTCCAGGCAAACTCACGGCTTACCCCATCGCCTTACCATACTCTGATGCTGGGCGTTACATTTAAAGATAGAGAAAAACTCTATAAACGCATAGACGACCGCGTGGACGAAATGATGCGCATGGGTCTTCTTGCGGAGGTAGAGGAGCTTTTGGAAGCCCCATTATCACACACCGCGCAACAGGCCATCGGCTGCAAGGAGCTGTACGGCTACTTTGACGGGACCCTCTCGCTTACTGAAGCGGTGGATAATCTCAAACGCCAGACCCGCCGGTATGCAAAACGACAGCTGACATGGTTTCGGCGGGATGAGCGCATACAATGGCTCTATCACGAGGACGGGGATGTGCTCTCCCGAGCACAGGAGCTTGTCTCCTCACACCTCGGCCGCTAAAACGGCTTGATGAAAGAAAAACGAACTCAAACCATAGAAGGTGGTGCACGGCATGAACAGGATACTCTATCGCATTATGGGCTCAATTATTGCGATTGCCGTGTTCTGCTATCTCGGCTATCAGATTTACACGAACATTTTAACGCCCTACCGGACTGAGACGGCCTATGTATATGTCCAGTCCGATTATGTCGCGGCGGATGGTGTCGCTATCCGAGATGAGCTTGTACTCACAGCCGAGCAGGATGGAGTTCTGAGCTACCTGCACGACGACGGGGATAAGGTCTCGCTGTCGATGCCTGTCGCAAAGGTCTACCAAAGCGAGCAGGACGCCGCAAACCAGACCGCCATCAAAAAGCTTGAAAACGAAATCGAGCAGCTTGAGCAGGCGGCAGACCCCGGTCGGGCGGACTACATCAACGCTGAGGTGCTCAGCGGTCAAATCAGCGACCGTCTTTCGCGCCTTTCCTATGCCATTTCAACCCGCAATTTGTCTGACCTTGAATCGACCAAGATTGACTACCTGATGCTGCTCAACACAAGGCAGATAGCCACAGCACGCGCCCAGAACTTCGATGCACGCTTATCTGCGCTCAAAAGCGAGGTGGAGTCGCTCAAATCAACCACCCAGCCGGCCCTTTGCACGGTTACGGCAATTAAGCCCGGTTACTTTGTCAGCACAACCGACGGCTATGAGAAAACCCTGACTACTGCAGATGCGGCCAACCTTACGGTCTCGCAGCTAGAGCAGATTATCGCCTCAAAGCCTGCCTTTAACGCTGACAGGAGCACAGCGGGCAAAATTATCACCAGTTTTGAGTGGTATTACACGGCGCTTGTACCCAGCCAGTCTGCTTCGCGCTTTTATAAGGGGCTTTCGGTTTCAGTGACCTTTCCCTACATATCGGACACCGCCTATTCTGCGGTTGTCACCGCCGTCAACACCGAAGAAGGCTCCGATTACGCGGTTGTCACCCTTCGCTTTAACAATATGAATGCACAGGTCTGTTCCATGCGCGAACAGAAGGCGGAGATCTCGTTTGCATCCTACCGCGGTCTTAAGGTGCGCTCCGACGCCCTGCGCTTTCAGGATGGTGAGCCCGGCGTTTACGTTGTAAATGCTGCGGGTACTCGGTTTAAGAAGCTGGATATCATCTTCTACGGTGACGGGTTTGTCATTTCAAGACAGCACACCGAGCCCGAATACCTCGCCTTGTACGACGAAATGGTCATCGAGGGCAGAGACCTTGCAGTGCAAGACTAAAATGTGCACATTAAAATCGTTGCCAATTATTGCGCAATATTGGACAATAACGCAAAAATGCGTTACAATAGATGCTGTATGATGTCAGTGCAAATCGCACTACTATTCACAACATATTTGTTGACATCATGCAGAAAAAATTAGATAATAACAGTTAGAAAAGCCTGCCGACATACCTGTGGTCCCATTTGTCATCGGCATGACAATACACTATGAGCTTTGGAGGGTTGGCTGTATGAGCTTTATCGACAAATTCAAGAACATCATGGGGGTACCCACCGACGAGTATGATTACGCGGAGGACGATATTCCCATCAGCAAAGCAGAACATTCATCGGCCTCGATATATGATGAGCCGGCATCCAAGAAAAACAAGGTTGTTAACATCCATACGACAACCCAGCTTCAGGTCGTGCTTGTTAAGCCGGAGCGTTTTGACGATGCAAGCTCTGTGGCGGATCACCTCAATGCAAAACGAACCGTCGTGCTGAACCTAGAGTCTGCCAATAAAGACGTTTCCCGCCGCATGATCGACTTCTTAAGCGGTGTCGCCTATGCAAATAACGGGCAGATTAAGCGTGTTGCAAACAGCACGTTTATTATCACGCCCTATAACGTTGACATCATGGGCGATCTGCTTGATGAGCTTGAGAGCAGCGGCGTATTTTATTGATATAGATACCCATGAATATTTCCTCAGAGCAGGACAAGCTGCTGGCGGCAAAGGTCGCCGATGCCGTTTGCAGTGCGCAGACGAGGCATCAAACAAAGTATATCGGCTTTTTGGGCGAGCATGAGGCCGCCTTTGCAGTCGATGTGGTACGCAGCCTGCACCACCAATCCTACCGGCTTTATGGCGGGTACGAGGGTGCGGCTCGCGTTTTTCTCGGTGTTTTCTCACAGTATGATGAGCAGCTGGATGAGGACTTTCCCATCTTTCCCGTGACGTTTTTATTCCGCAAGACGGATGTGCTTTGCCACCGCGATTTCCTGGGCGTTTTGCTCTCTTTGGGCCTTGCACGTGACAGCGTAGGCGACATCCTAGTGTTTGAAGGCGCTGCAGTTGTATTTGCAACTGAGCCCTGCGCCCGCTTAGCAGTAAACGAGCTTACCAAGGTCGGCTCGGTGGGAGTAAAGGTTTCACACGGCGTCTCAGTACCGCTTGATATAAAAAGGGAGTTTGACGTAATCGAGGGTGCTGTTGCATCCTTGCGTCTTGACTGCCTCGTTGCACTTGTTACAAAACTCAGCCGCGAAAAGACCGCCGCCCTGATTACTGCGGGGCTTGTGAGTATAAATGGCAGGAAGACGGACAATATTTCGTATAAGCTGTCAGATGGCGACTCGTTTTCGATAAGAGGCTACGGAAAATTTCTGTTTGACGGTGTAAGCACCGTCACCCGAAAGGGCAAGCAACGCGTTACAGTGAGAAAATATAAATAGAAAAAAGCATAAAGCAGGGAGGTTTGCAAGATGCTTTCACCGGGGGATATTAACACAAAGAAGTTTGAAAAATCAGCATTTGGTTACCGGATAGACGATGTTGACCAATATCTGTCTATGGTGGCCGAGGAGTATGCCAAGATACTGCATGAAAACGACGAACTCGAAAAAAAGATTGTAGTTCTGGCGGACAAGCTTGAAGAATATAGGCAGCAGGAGAGCAGCCTGAGTGCCGCATTGCTCGGCGCGCAGAAGATGGGCGATAAACTCATCAGCGATGCAAAGGAGCAGGTGGCTAACATCATAGGCGAAGCCAACGCTCGCGCCGCAAAGATTATAGAGAACGCCCAGCGTGAGGTATCCAGAGAGCGCACCGAGCTTATTCGCGTGCAGCGTGAAATCGCCGCATTCAAGAGCAAGCTGCTTGCGATGTATACCTCGCAGATGGATATGATTCGCGCCCTGCCCGATGCAGACCGCCCGAGAAACGAGCAGCCTGAGCCGGCACAGCCGCAGGAAAAGCCTGCGAAGTTTGTGTACAGCGATGTGCAGGAGGTTGAGGACGTACAGCCGATAGACCATCCCGAGCGCATGCCCGAGCGCATGAAATTTGAGGATTCTCCCGAGCCGGCCTTTGCCGAGCCGACGAGACAGGCTGAGCCGCAGCCCGAACCGCCTAAATTCACCCAGCCCGAGCAGCTGCCAAAGTTCGCTCAACCTGAGCCGCAAAGACCGACCACGGCGCCAAAGGGCTTTGTACCCAACCTAGCCGACGATGAGATAGCCGAAAGCTCCTATCACACACCGCCGGTCGCACCAGCCAAGACCAAAAAGCCCATGATGGGTATTGATATACCGTTTGAAAAAGACGCAGCCGACGACATACCGCTTGCTGCTGACCAGCCCTCCTCCAAGTTTGGAGAGCTGAAGTTCGGTGCGGGCTATGATTTGACCCGCGACAGCGGCTTTGGGATGGGCAAACGTAAAAAACGCTAGACTTTTAAGGGGAGAAGTAGTAAATGCCACAGGATTACAACGGCACACTAAACCTGCCGAAAACCGATTTTTCCATGAGGGCGGCACTGCCGCAGCGTGAGCCAGAAATGCTCAAGCAGATGGAGGAGCAGGGACTGTATTATAAGATGGTAGAACGCAACGAGGGCAAGCCCCTCTATGTTCTGCACGACGGCCCTCCATATGCAAACGGAGACATCCATCTCGGCACTGCGCTTAACAAGGTGCTCAAGGATATCATCGTAAAATACAAGAATATGACGGGCTATCAGGCGCCCTATGTGCCCGGTTGGGACACCCATGGTCTTCCCATCGAGCTCAAGGCGATGAAAAAGATTGGCGCTAAAAACATCGGTTCGCCCGTAGAGCTTCGCCACCACTGCCGTGAGTTTGCGCTCACCTACATGGAAAACCAAAAGCAGCAGTTTAAGCGCCTTGGCGTTCTGGGCGATTACAACAATCCCTACCTGACGCTGACTGCCGACTTTGAGGCAAAGCAGATTGAGGTCTTTGGAGAGATGGCCAAAAAGGGCTATATCTACAAGGGCTTAAAACCCGTTTACTGGTGCCCCGAGTGTAAAACAGCACTTGCTGAGGCGGAGATTGAGTACGCGGAAGACCCGTGCTACTCCATCTACGTCAAGTTTTCGGTCAAAACCGACAACGGCACCCTTGCACGCATGGGTGCTGACATAAAGAACACCTACTTTGTCATCTGGACAACTACAACATGGACACTGCCGGGCAACGTTGCCATCTGCCTTGGGCCGGAGTACGAGTACGCCGTAGTCAAGGCCGGTGACGAATGCTATGTCATGGCAAAGGAACTCATTCCCGCAGCCATGAAGGCAGCAAAGATTGAGGATTACGAGATTCTGCCCGTTACCGTTACCGGTAAGGAGCTTGAGCACATTGTTGCAAGACATCCCTTCCTTGACCGCGATTCGCTTATCATCGTAGGCGACCATGTCACCCTCGAAAGCGGTACCGGCTGCGTACACACCGCACCCGGTCATGGTGTTGAGGACTTCGAGGTATGCCGCAACTACCCAGACCTGCCCATCGTAGTTCCGGTGGATTCTCTGGGCGTGCTGACCGAAGAGGCAGGCGAGTTTGCCGGCCTTACCACCGACGAAGCCAACAAGAAGATTGCTGCAAAGCTCGAGCAGACAGGCCACCTGTTTGCCATTGAAAAGATTATCCACCAGTACCCGCACTGCTGGCGCTGCAAGAGCCCCATCCTCTTCCGCGCAACCGAACAGTGGTTCTGCTCAGTTGACGGCTTTAAGGATGATGCGATTGAGGCCATCCGCTCAGTAGAGTGGATTCCCGCATGGGGAGAGGGCCGCATCGAAAACATGGTGCGCGACCGCAGCGACTGGTGTATTTCCCGTCAGCGCACCTGGGGCGTTCCCATCCCGATCTTCTACTGCGACGACTGCAAGAAGTACGTTGTCAACGACGAGAGCATTAAGGCAGTATCCGACCTGTTTGCAAAAGAGGGCTCGGATGCGTGGTATACCCACGACGCTATGGAAATCCTGCCCGAGGGCTTTACCTGCCCGCACTGCGGCGGCAAGCATTTTAGCAAAGAGAACGACATCATGGATGTGTGGTTCGATTCGGGCGTATCCCATGCAGCAGTGCTCAAGCGCGACAACTTGCACTGGCCTGCCGACCTCTATCTTGAGGGCGCCGACCAGTACCGCGGATGGTTCCAGTCATCCCTGCTGACCTCCGTTGCATGGAAGGGCGTTGCCCCCTACAAGGCAGTGTGCACACACGGTTGGGTTGTGGATGGCGAAGGCCGCAAGATGAGCAAATCCCTCGGCAACGGCATCGCCCCCGAGGATATCATCAAGGAGTACGGCGCGGACATCCTGCGCCTGTGGGTTGCATCCTCCGACTACCATGCGGATATCCGCATCTCCAAGGACATCCTAAAGCAGCTGTCTGAGGTTTACCGCAAGATTCGCAACACAGCGCGCTACATCCTCGGAAACCTCTATGACTTTAACCCCGATACCGATGCGGTACCCTACGATGAGCTGACCGAGCTTGACCGCTGGGCCCTCATGCGCATGGATGAGGTCATCAAGAAGACGCTTGATGCCTATAACCGCTTTGATTTCCATATTGTTTACCACACCCTGCATAACTTCTGTGTGGTGGATATGTCCAACTTCTACCTTGATGTTATCAAGGACCGTCTGTATGTCGAGGCGGCTGACAGCAAGGCAAGACGCTGCGCGCAAACCGCAATGCACCTGATTCTGAGCGCATTGACCCGTCTGCTCGCACCCATCCTTGCCTTTACCGCAGATGAAATCTGGAGCTTTATGCCCGAAAGCCGCGCATACAATAAGGGCAGTGTATTGTTTAACGATATGCCTACCCCCATCCGCGACAGCTACGACCCCGCCTTTGTTGAAAAGTGGGAGAAGATTAGCCTTCTGCACGACGATGTTAAGAAGGAGCTTGAAAACCTCCGTGCGCAGAAGCTGATTGGTAAGTCCCTTGATGCAAAGATTACCCTCTACGCAACCGGCGAGGCATATAACTTTGTTAAGTCGGTAGAGGAGATGCTGCCCACCATCTTCATCGTTTCTCAGGTGGAGGTTGTAAACGGTGAGGGCGGCGATATGAAGGGTGAGTTTGAGGGTGTTACGGTTTCGGCCGAGAAGGCATCCGGCGACACCTGTGTACGCTGCCTTGCTCACAGCGAGACTGTCGGCAGCGATGCAAGCCATCCTGACCTGTGCTCGCGCTGCCGCAGCATTGTAGAATCCTTATAACTGATATGTACTATTCTTACGCGGAAAGCGGCACCCCCGTTTTTCGCGTAAGATGTTACTGGGCAGATGGTACCTGACAAGCACCATTTTCACAATAAGATAGCCATGACGGATTTTTGGAGGAACTATGCTAACATATATAGCGCTTTTTGCGGCGGCACTGCTGGTCGCCGCCGACCAGTTGATAAAGTATCTGGTGCTTGAGAACCTTACTAAGGTGGCCACACTGCCGCTTATCGAAGGCGTCCTTCACCTGACCTATGTAGAAAACCGCGGTGCTGCGTTTGGAATGTTCCAGGGCCAAAGGTGGATACTCATCGGCCTGACGGGTGTTGTGCTCGTAGCCGCAATTATATATCTTCTCAGCGGTAAGCTGACTGACCGCGTGATGATTTGGGGCTTCGCTCTGATTATCTCAGGCGGTATTGGCAACCTCATCGACCGAATCTTTCGCGGCTTTGTTGTTGACTATATCGACTTTCGCCTGATTAACTTCTATGTGTTCAACCTTGCCGACGCCTGTGTATGCATCGGCGTGGGACTGTTGATTTTATACCTCATAGTCATAGAGCCGATGCAAGCAAAGCGCTTAAAAGAGCAAACAGAAGCAGCCGAGGCTGGTGATGCCGGTGAGCAGGACTGAGCAGTATCTCGTAAGCGAAGAATACAACGAGGCACGGCTGGATGCTTTTTTGCGCACCGTCGTGCCTGATCTTTCGCGTTCTCAGGCGCAAAAGCTCATTGAAGGCGGCAGGGTCACCGTGAACACCCTGCCCCAAAACAAAAACTACAAGGTTTCTGCAGGCGACGAGGTATCGGTCAGCTTTTTTGATGCCGTACCGCTGGAAGCCACCCCCGAGGATATCGCTTTAAACATCCTGTATGAGGATGATGATGTTATCGTGGTGGATAAGCCGAAGGGCATGGTGGTTCACCCGGCTGCCGGCAACTACACGGGCACGCTTGTCAACGCCCTTTTGCACCACTGCGGCGACAGCCTTTCGGGCATAAACGGGGTGATGCGCCCCGGTATCGTCCACCGCATCGACAAGGATACCAGCGGCATCCTGATGGTGGCAAAGAACGACCGCGCCCACAAATCGCTCGCAGAGCAGATTAAAGAGCACTCCTTTTTGCGGGAGTATGAAACTGTAGTATACGGCAGTCTGCCCCAAGATACCGGCAGAATTGATGCCCCCATCGGTCGCCACCCAATTAACCGCAAAAAAATGGCGGTCACCGATAAAAACTCTAAAGAAGCAATCACCCATTACAGGGTGATTACCCGTTACAAGGGCTTTACCCATGCGGCAGTCAGGCTGGAAACGGGTCGAACCCACCAGATACGCGTGCACATGGCGTATATCGGTCATCCCGTCGCGGGTGATGCAGTATATGGACCCCCTAAGCCGATTAAGGAGTTGTGCGGTCAATGCCTGCACGCCAAAATCTTAGGGTTTACTCACCCCACAACCGGCAAGTGGATGGAGTTTGAGAGTGACCTCCCCGCGTATTTTACTGACTTTTTAGACAAGCTTAGACGAATGGAATAAAACCAATTCTTACATCAATAATAGAATAACACGGCATAAAGCCGGGAAGGTATGGATTTAATACAATGTCAAAACGCATTTCCGACTTTTTGGTAGTAACCGACCTTGACGAAACCCTGCTCAACGGCGAAAAGGGCATACCCCAAAGAAACCTTGAGGCCATTCAAAGATTTCGCAAGGCGGGTGGCCGTTTCACCATCGCTACGGGCAGAAACATCGAGTCCGCCCGCAGGATAGTAGATATCCTTGGCATCGACACCCCGGCAATTGTCAACAACGGATCGGTCGTATATGACTATGCATCCGAGAAGATACTTGCTGTACATACACTTCCGGACAGCGTCAAGCCGATAGCCTACGATTTGCTTGACCGCTTTCCCACAGTAGGCGGAGAGGCGTTTTCCGGAAAGCACACCTACATACTTCAGTATAACGATCAAATCAATATGCATATAGAGTATGAAAAGTTCCCCTTTGTCGAGGCCCTGCGCGGCACGCAGTCCTCTAGCTGGACAAAGGTTCTGTTTGCCGGCGAGCCCGAGATTATGGCAGAGATGAACAAGTATGCGCTATCCCTTGAAGGGGTAGAAGCCGAGTTTGTCATGTCAGCCCCCATCTATCTTGAGGTTCTGCCCAAAGCGGTGAACAAGGGAACAGGTCTTCTTCAGCTTGCAGACCTTTTGGGGATTAAGAGAGAAAACACCGCCGCCATCGGTGACTACTATAACGATGCGCAGATGATTAAGGTGGCGGGAATCGGCGCATTTGTCGAAAACGCTCCGGACGACCTAAAAAAGACAGCCGACATCGTAGTCGGTCACTGCAAAAATGGCGCAGTTGCCGATTTAATCGAGCACATCGAAGCCTTGTGCGCGGGATAAACTCTCCGAGTGGGAACATATTTACCGTGCGGGATTTACCTGCCGTGCGGGAGATATCTGCCGTTATACTGCATTAGCGCGGTTAACATATTTGAACATAACGGAGGTAGACTGAATAATGGATGCTAGCAACAAGCAGAGGCTCAAGCAGCTTGCCTGCAAGGTCAGAATGGGTGCAATAGAGGGCACCTTCCACGCAAAGAGCGGACACCCCGGTGGGTCGCTTTCAGCAGCGGATGTAATGACCTATCTGTACTTTGAGGAGCTTAATATCGACCCGGCCAATCCCGATAAGCCGGACCGCGACCGTTTTGTACTCTCCAAGGGCCATTGCGCGCCCGGATTGTATGCGACGCTTGCTTTGCGTGGCTTCTTCCCCACAGAGGAGTTAAAGCGTTTAAGAAAGCCCCATGCCATCTTGCAGGGCCACCCCGAGATGAAGGGCACACCCGGCGTTGATATGACTACCGGCTCGCTCGGACAGGGTATCTCCGCAGCCTGTGGCATGGCCATCTCCGGCAAGATGTTCGGCGACACCTACCGCGTTTACGCACTACTAGGCGATGGCGAGCTTCAGGAGGGTCAGGTGTGGGAGGCACTCATGCTTTCCGCCCACAGAAAGCTTGACAACCTGTGCGTGTTCGTAGACAACAACAACCTGCAAATCGACGGCTCGGTCGATGAGGTTTGCTCTCCCTATCCGATTGCTGAGAAGTTTAAGGCATTCGGCTTCCATGTCATTGAAATCAACGGACATTGCTTTGACGAGATTGACAACGCAGTAAAAGAAGCAAAAACAATCAAAGGCAAGCCGACTGCAATCATCTGCGACACAGTCAAGGGCAAGGGCGTTTCGTTTATGGAAAACAACGTAAACTGGCACGGCACCGCCCCCAATGCAGAGCAGTATGAGCAGGCGATGAACGAGCTCAAAGCGACTCTTGCGTCGCTAGAGGCCTAAGGCGTGATGTTTCGTAAAACAGCAGAATGGAGAGTTGACAATGGCTGATATAGTTAAGAAGGCGACCAGAGAAAGCTACGGCGAAATGCTCGCAGAGCTTTCCCAGACAATGGATGATCTTGTGGTGCTGGATGCCGACCTTGCGATGGCTACCAAGACCATTACCTTTAAAAAGAAGTGCCCCGAGCGCTTTGTTGATTGCGGCATTGCAGAATCCAACATGATGGGCGTTGCTGCGGGTATTGCCTCCACCGGTAAGGTGGTGTTTGCAAGCACCTTTGCCATGTTTGCGGCAGGCCGTGCCTTTGAGCAGGTACGCAACTCCATCGGTTACCCCCACCTGAATGTAAAGATTGGTGCAACCCATGCCGGCATCTCAGTCGGCGAGGACGGTGCAACCCATCAGTGCAATGAGGATATCGCCCTGATGCGCACCATCCCCGGCATGACCATCATCAACCCTTCGGACGACATCGAGGCAAAGGCTGCGGTTAAGGCGGCTGCCGAGATGAAGGGGCCGGTTTACCTGCGCTTTGGCAGACTGGCTGTTCCGGTAATTAACACAAACCCCGACTATCACTTTGAGATTGGCAAGGGCGTTACCCTGCGCGACGGTAAGGATCTAACCATCGTCGCCACCGGTCTTATGGTAGGCGAGGCGCTCACGGCAGCTAATACCCTTGCAGAGCAGGGCATCGATGCGCGTGTTATCAATATCCACACCATCAAGCCGATTGACGCAGACCTGCTTGTGAAGGCAGCGAAGGAAACAGGCGCTATTCTGACCGCAGAGGAGCACAACATCATCGGCGGTTTGGGCGGTGCAGTTGCAGAGGTGCTGGGTGAGCAGTATCCCGTACCCATGCTGCGCGTCGGCATCAACGATGAGTTCGGCACCTCCGGCCCTGCAGTTGAGCTCTTAAAAGAGTATGGCCTGAGTGCAGAGAACCTTGTTATCAAGGCAAAAGAGCTGCTTGCAAAGAAGAAATAAAATTCCCCCGTTATGGGCGATATAAAAAGCGACAGGCTATAGCATCTAACTATAGCCTGTCGCTTTTATTATTGTTTGTCGTTTTTCTTAAGCCGTTCGTTGCCCTGTGCAAACTCCTTTGCAATCTCAACATCGGTGTCCGAAAGGATGGGGGCGATGTGCGCATCGCTGCGGAGTCGATTGCGTCGGGTCACAGCGCGCAGGGGAGAGCCTTCAATCAGCTTTCCCGGCCCTGCATTTCCGTTCATAGGATCTTTGTTCTTCGGCATAGCAAACCCATTTCCTTTCTATTATAAAAAGCTTCTTAGTCGGTCGATGAACTGGTTTTCCGATTCAATGACCTTCTCGCAAAACAAAACCACGCGTTCAGAGCAGTCACCGTTTGCACTGAGCCGCCGCGTAATCCCGATAATCTCGGCTGTTGCGCTTACGATAAGCATCTCTGAGGCGGTTTGTATATCAAAGGTAGAGATGCCTGCATCAAGGCGATTTTTCTGCGCGTTGTTGCGGCTTTGGGTTTTGTCAGGGCAAAGACGCGCAAGATACACACTGCAACGCCTTGAAATCTGGCGGTTTGCGCGCAGCTCATCAGCAAGCACATAAGCAAAGGCGGGGGGTATGTCCTCCTTTATCAGACGTGTTGCGTTTTTGATGCGCAGCATGCTTGCATACTTGATAAACTCGAGCACTTCACAATCGGCATTTACCGGCATAGAAAATCCCCTGCTACAGGCAAGCCACAAGTCATCATTGCTTCTACCCCAAAATCATAATCAATATGTAGATAGTGTTTGCGCAAGTTAAAAAACTATTCTCCCAAAAAATGATTGTCTTTTAACCGGATTTCGGTATAATTTAAGGTGTGAAGTTTACATAACAAGAAGGTAGGTGGTTGTCATCAAACGGGCTTTGGTACTTGGCGGCGGCGGAGCACGAGGCTCATACGAGATCGGTGTGTGGAAGGCCCTGCGCGACCTTGACATGCGTGTGGATATCGTAACGGGCACCTCGGTTGGGGCGCTCAACGGCGCGGTTATCGCACAGGGGAACATGGACACAGCCTATCAGCTTTGGGAAGAGATTGATACCACCAGAATACTGGAGTTTGACGGCGTGCAGAACACCGACCGGGTTGATGGCGTGCTTGCAACGTTAAACTCCCTTGCGCGCGAAGCCTTCCGCACCAGAGGCGTGAGCAGTGCACCGCTTGCTAAGCTTTTAAGAGAAGTGATTGACGAGGATAAGATTCGCTCTTCAAACATCCGGTATGGGCTTGTTACATTTGAGGTACCGGCAATGAAGGGGCACGAGCTTTTTATCGAAGAGATACCGCAGGGAATGCTTGTTGACTACATGATAGCTAGCGCCTCCTGTTTCCCCGCCATGCACAGCTACGAGATTGACGGGAAGATGTTCATTGACGGAGGGTACTGCGACAACCTGCCTATCCGCCTTGCCGTGCGCGGCGGCGCCGATGAGGCGGTTGTGGTGGGGCTTCATACCCCGGGCATCATCCATAAGGCCTTTTTAAAGGCAATCCCCAGCAACCTCATAGAACCTCGCTGGGATTTGGGTGCCATGCTTGTGTTTGACAAAAGCCGCGCAAAGCGAAACATCACCCTCGGTTATAACGAGTGCATGAAGCATTTTGGGCACTATGACGGTGAGAAGTACACCTTCCACAAAGGCGAGGCCTACAAGAATGCCCTGCACATCTTTTCACTCTTTCGCGCCTTCTTTGCCCGCATGGGTATGGATATCGATGCAAAGCTGCCCCGCAACCTGCCGGGCAGCATAGATACCGTGCCGGAGTATCTCGCCAAGTACGCGGTCATGCGCGCGACAAAAAAACATTCGAGCAAGCACACGGTTGGCACAACGGATATTGTCCTCTCGGCTGCCGAGGCGGCGGGGGAGATTCTCGAAATCAACCCGCTTGAGGTTTACAGCTTTGAGACCTTTAACCTGCGGGTGATGAACCATGCTGTCCGCCACGCAAGGCTGCCTTATTCGGAGCTCGGGCTAGAGGTGGGGCCGGCACTTTCGGTTCGCGAGAGCATCGCAGCCATCACCAAGACGGTATCGCCCATCTCGCCGCTCAACCGCATGATGTATGTCCTTTCATATCTGTCTGACTACGAACACCTGGAGGAAAACAAGCGGATGATTGCACTGCTTGCCGCAACCCTGCCCGACGAATTCATGGCAGCCGTGTACATCATCGCACTGAGCAGTATCCTAAAATTAGAGCGGTAGTTACAACACATTAGGAGGAAACAAAGATGCAAAAATACTCAGCCCTCATACAGAAGATTACAGAGTTTGCGCAGTCAAGTCCCTTAGTTGATGCAGTCGTTGTGATTGGCTCGCAGGCAAGAGAGAACACCCCTGCCGATGAGTACTCAGACCTTGATCTACTCTTCTTTGTAAAGGACACGGACTACTTTTTATTTAACGACGAGTGGCTACATACACTCGGTAATTTCCATATCTCGTTTATTGAAGATACACCTGGAGGAGAAAAGGAGCGCAGAGTGCTTTTTGAGGGCTGTTTGGATGTCGATTTTGTCATCCTGCCGTCCGGCATAACGGTAGACTCCTCGAGTGGGGCAATCCTCTCCCGCGGGTATCGGGTTTTGGTTGATAAAATCGGCATTGGTGCTGCTTTAGATAAACTCACATTTCCCCCCAATACCTACACAATCATGGCTGAGGCGGAATTTCTCAATCTCGCAAATGACTTTTGGTATCACACCATATGGACGGTAAAGAAGATTAAGCGGGGTGAGCTGTGGACCGCCAAATCCTGCGCCGATTCCTATTTGAAGTATATCCTTTTAAGAGTGATTGAACTGCAAGCCCACGTTAACAACGGGCCGGAATACGACACATGGCATAACGGGCGATTGATAGAAAAGTGGGCAGACGGAAGCGTTATCGCCCGCATTCCGCTTGTCTTTTCGCGGTACGAGCCAAAGGAAATGATAAAAGCTCTGCAGGCCATAATGGAGCTGTTCCGCATAATTACCATGGATATTTCAAAAAAGCTGGGCTACTCATACCCGCACAAAGCCGATTCCTTTGCCCAGTCTTGGATTATGACCGAATGCGCAGAAGAACTTGCGCAATAAGTTAGACACATCAAAAAGGCTGACATGGTCTAAACCATGTCAGCCTTTATCATGCCTGATTAAAGCTATACTACAACTAGGTATGTCTTTACGGGTTTACTACATTGATGGGGCTGCCCGCAAGGAAGGCGGCCAGATTCTGCGCCACAAGCGAAACGAGCCGAACGCGGGTTTCAATGGGTGCCCACGCAACATGCGGGGTGATGATGCAGTTCTTTGCGGTAAGCAGGGGGTTGTCATCCCGGATGGGCTCTCTGCTGACCACATCTACCGCAGCGCCAGCAATCCTGCCCGCGTTCAGGGCATCGGCAAGCGCCTGTTCATCGACAATCGGCCCGCGCGCCGTGTTAATGAAAAAGGCATTCTTCTTCATCTTTGCAATGCGGTCTGCCGAAATCAGCCCGCGTGTTTCATCGGAAAGCGGCAGGTGTAATGATACCACATCGCTCTTTGTAAGAAGTTCATCAAGCGAAACAAAGGGTACCTGCCCGGGCTTGGGGGTACGGCTGTATGCCAGAACGTTCATGTCAAACGCAAGGGCAAGCCTTGCCACCGCGCCGCCGATGCTGCCAAATCCGATGATGCCCATCGTCTTGCCGGCTAGCTCAGTCATGGGGCAATGCCACATGGCACGCACGCCATCCCGCTGCCATACACCGTTTTGCACCGCAGTGTTGAAGTCACCCACGTGCATCGCAAGCTCCAGCAAAAGTGAGAATGTCATCTGGGCGACGGCGCCAGTGGAATAATGGGGCACGTTCGAAACAACGATACCAAGCCGTTTTGCGGCATCAATGTCGACCTGATTATATCCGGTGGAGAAGGTGCCTATCCATTTGAGACGTGGCGCCTGCTTTAGCACATCCTCGCGCAGGGGAGTGCGGTTAGACATCACACAGTCCGCATCCCGAATCCGCTCTACCACAAGCTCTTTGGGCGTATCGTCATAGAGAATGGTTTCTCCTAACGCCTGTATAGGAGCAAAGCTTACATCGTTGTTGCTGATAGCAGCTGCATCCAGTATTACAATTCTCACAGTTCATCCCTCAACTTATTAAAATCGGTCGCGCAGCCGGGAAAGAGCGGGTAAAACCGCACGCAGCAGAAGGCCGGTCAGCACGCCCATAAGTACACCCGATATGACTAATATCGGCGCATAGTACAGCGCAGCAGGCCCAAGCAGGACTGAGGCGGCTGCCAACTGCCCAAGGTTATGTGATACTGAGCCGAACACGCTGATGACTAGGTAGCTCAGCTTGCGCTTGGGTAAGAGGAGCAACAGCATGATAAGCACCGAGAAAAGTCCGCCGCTTATGCTCATAAAGCCGGCGGTTGCACCACGCGTAATGAACACAAACAGCGACTTTAAAAGTGCAATGCAAAACGCCTCTTTATATCCTAAGAAGAATACCGCATACATGGTCACAATGTTGGAAAGGCCGGGCTTAACCCCGGCGGGCAGGAGTCCGCTAATCGGGATTGCTGACTCCACCAGCGATAGCACAAGCGCAAGGGCAAAGAGCAGCCCTAAAAACGCAACCTTTTTTGCCGGATGTTTGTTCATGCTATGAAACCGCCGTTCTCTAATAAATATCAAAAGTCCAGATGGTAGGTATATGCGCTGCCCTCTACCGGGGTAAACACATCACGAAGGTTGGGAGATACATAGATGTTATAGTCCTTGTCAATCGCAACAATGCCCGCATCAATGGATTCCATGCGCCTTAATACCTCGTCCCGCCCAAGCAAAAACAGCCAGGTGGAGAGAAAATCTGCATATATGCCGTCCTCGCAGACCACGGTGACCGACATCAAATCGGTTTCGGCTGGTGCGGCAGTAGCAGGGTCCATGATGTGGTGATACCGCTTGCCGTCCTGCACGAATACACGCTCGTAATCACCGGAGGTAGAGAGCACCTCGTCAGTCAGGCGGACTGTGCCAATAACGTCATTCGGCTGTCCGCGCGGGTTGCGAATGCCGATTACAAAATCAGAGCCATTGGGCTTTTTGCCTGTGACCATGATATTCCCGCCGATAGAAAGCAGCCCCGCTGTTACCTCGTTTTGCCGGTACAGGTCTCTTACAACGTTGCAGGCCTCGCCCTTAGCTACGGCACCGAGGTCGATGGACTGCCCCTTTTGACGCAGCATAACTGCGTGGTTCTCTTCATCGAGCAGAATATCCTCATAGTTTACAAGCTGCTTTAAGGCATCCAGCTCCTCTTGGGGGGGAACGCGCGGGTTATCGCTGTTGACTCCCCATGCCTGTGTTACGGGGGCTATGGTAATATCAAACAAGCCTTCCGACATCTCGCAGCAGGAAACCGCCTTTTTGATCAGCGCAAAGGTCTCTTCCGAAACATTGACATAGGCAACACCCGCATTGCGGTTAATCTCATCAATTTCCGACCCCTCTCGGAATAGGGAGAACCGGTCCTCAAAGGCCTTAAGGGAGCTCATCGTTTCGCTGATAATCTTATCTGGACGCAGGGACTTACGGGCATATATCTGCTGGTCTATGGTCGTGCTCATGGCAAAACCGTTGCCGGTTGCAAGCTTTACTGAATACATATCGACTATTAAGGAGATTGCGGCTATCAACAGGATCAGTACAGAGCCGCCTATTGTAAAAAGGAGTGTCTTTTTTTTCATTTTTGGCCCATCCTGTCATTTGTAATTCAAAAAATAGTGGCTATACTAGTATAAGGAATGAATCTATCTTGATTCTAATCAATTTTAAACGCTGCGTACCGGTTCGTCAAGGTAAAACTAAAATGAGGAAGGGCAGTGCCATTAATTTCGGAAATAGTTACTATTACCATTGACAATTCGATACACACATGTTATATTATTAACAAGCAACATACCACTAAACTAAACGGAGGGGATAGTATGAAGAAGCTTTTATCAATCGCACTTGTTGTTCTTACTGTTAGTATGATTCTTGTTGGCTGCTCGGGCGGCTACAAAGACGGTGTATATAAGGCAGAGTCTGCTGAGTATTCACATGGTTGGAAGGATTACGTTATCGTGTCTGTTTCCGGTGGAAAAGTTTCCATTCAGGAGTTTGATTCCGTTAACGAAGCAGGCGATAAGAAATCACAGGACCCCAGCTACCGCGAGGCGATGGAGCCTGTATCCGGAACATATCCTGAGAAGTTCCTGCCTGACATCGTTGCAGAGTTTGAGGCTAAGGGTTCCGTTGATAAGATGGATAACATCACCGGTGCCACCAACTCCACCAACTCCTTTAAGGCACTCGTAACTGCAGCCCTCAAAAACGCGCAGAAGGGCGACACCACCACCGCGATTGTTTCTACCGCTGAGTAATTTTAGCAATCAAAAAGGCGTCCGATTGTTCGGGCGCCTTTTTCCGTTTTGTGGATAAGAGCGTTTCAAAAACTGTGTTTTCCGTTGTAAAAATGACGCAAGTCTGCTATACTGAATACAAATTTAGTAAACGGCGCGCACAACGCCGCAGAAATCAATAAGCCCTATACACCTTGGTATAAGGCGGGAAAGGCATGGTCGGTACAATGGCAAACGACAATCGTTTTGCGGTATTAATTGATGCAGACAACGTGTCGGAAAAGTACATTAAGTTTATCCTTGATGAAATCTCCAACGAAGGGGTTATTACCTACAAACGCATATACGGCGATTGGACAAAACCCTCGCTGAGTTCATGGAAGAGTATTCTGCTTGAATACTCCATTACCCCCATGCAGCAGTACGGCTATACCACCGGAAAAAACGCAACCGACTCGGCCATGATTATCGATGCAATGGACATCCTCTATACCGGCAATGTCGAGGGCTTTTGCATCGTTTCCAGTGACAGCGACTTTACCCGCCTTGCATCCCGCCTGCGTGAATCGGGCATCATCGTGGTGGGTATGGGCGAGAAGAAGACCCCCAGCGCCTTTATTGCCGCTTGCAATAAGTTTAAGTATTTAGAGGTCATTGCAAAAGAGATTGATAACCAAGGCCCCGCACTTAAGAATAACGGCTCTGCCAATGCAAAGGATAAGGCCAAGCTAAGCTCAATTACCAAGGCTATCCGCACTATTCTGGATGAAGTCTCAGATGACGAGGGCTGGGCGCAGCTCGGCGAAATCGGCAATATCCTGCAAAAGCGCTTCCCGGATTTTGACGTGCGCAACTACGGCTTTAGCAAGCTCAAGCTGTTTGTGGAATCTCTGCACGAGTTTGAAACACGCTCGGTGGAAGGAAAAAACGGCAGCGCGGTTATCTATGTCCGCATCAAGCAGCGCTGATAAAACGTCACATAACGCCTCACATGTCCCCGCAAAGGACAAATGAGGCGTTTGTTGCATCCAAGAGCCCTGCCCCAGGCTCTCTATGCTACCTTTGAGCGGTAGATGCTGTTTAGTATATCGTCAATGTATTCGCCATGCTTACGGGTGGTTCGTTTGAGACCAAGCAAATCGCCGGGGTCGCGCGAGAGATAGTTTGCTCCGCTGTCGCGGCTAAGGGTTGCTGCAAACCCCATCTCGCTGATAAGGTTGACGGTCTCCCTATCAATAATGCCATAGGGGTAGGTAAAGCAAGCGGGGATCGCCCCAACCTTGTCGCTGGCCTCCTGTTGAACCAGCATGACATCTGTATAAAGAGCCTTTATGTATTCTTCTATCGTCTCATCCTTGAGCTTCGCGGTTCCGCGGCGCTGGTCTTTTGTATAGTAGTTCATATTGTAGCTTTGGTTGGATACCTCAACAAGCGATGATTCCACCATCTCGCGCAGCTCGTTCCAGCGCAGGTACGCGACATTTGCGCTCCTTGATTGGGTGCTCGCCTCATTGACCTTTTCGCCTACAATCGAAAACACCGCCTTGGTGTTATACTTTTGCAGCAGGGGAAACGCATAGCTGTACCCGCTTGAGAAACTGCCGTCAAACGTGATGATAACCGGCCTTGCGGGCAGAGCGGTTCCCAGATAGCAGTAGTTGATAAGGTCGGAAATATGTATAGGGGTGTACCCGTTTTCCTGCAGATAGATAAGGTCGTTTTCAAACTCGACAGGGCTGATGCAAAACTCGCCGAACAGTGAGCTGTCTGTCGAGAGATGGTGATAGAGCAATATTGGCACGCAGACGCGGTCTGTGATGTCGAGTGCCGTCTTGCCCTGTGTTTTCACACTTCGCACGGCAAGTACGCCCGTTATCACCAGTCCGAAGATTGCAGCAACAGCACACAGGATAGCCCAAAGCTTGTAGCCAACTTGCTGCTTCATGTATTCACCCCTCATATGATGGTTGCACCTTAGAAACGATTATTGTATAGACCCTGCTACAATCATATGAATGCAATGGCAATACCATGCAGCCAAAGGGAAAACCGCTGTTTTATCTCCTAAAATGTGTTACAATATATCTTACCAATTAAGAATGGATGGATAACTAGGAATGCCACTAAAAAAGAATGATATCATCACACTAGAGATTACCGATATAACAAGTGAGGGCAATGGGGTAGGCCGCATTGATGGCCTTGCAGTTTTTGTACCCATGACCGCCGTTGGGGATGTTGCAGACATCCGAATTACAAAGGTGCTTAAAAATTACGCCTATGGCATTATCGAGCAGATTGTTACCCCAAGCAGCGACCGGATTGAGTCGGACTGTCCCGTTTTTAGACGTTGCGGCGGATGCGCCTATCGGCACATCAGCTACGAGGCAGAGCTGCGCATCAAACAACGGCAGGTCTACGAGACCTTAGCGCGAATCGGCGGGGTACGTTTTGAGGAGCAACGCATTGTTCCCTCGCCGCAGGAGGAAAACTACCGCAATAAGGCCCAGTATCCCGTGCGGGCAGATGAATCGGGCAGGTGCATCGCGGGCTTTTTCTCAAAGCGCAGCCACCGCTTGGTGCCAAGTAATGAGTGCAGATTACAGCCGCCTGAGTTTGCAAGGATTGTGGCGGATGTTCTTGGCTTTGCAAACGCTCATCATATCACCCCATACGATGAGCAGACTGGCAAGGGGCTTTTGCGCCATATCTACCTGCGCAAGGCGGAGGCAACCGGGCAGATCATGGTCTGCCTTGTCATCAATGCAAAAAGCCTGCCGCACACTGATACACTGGTGCAAACCTTAACACAGAAACACCCTGATATCAAAAGCATTGTGCTCAACATTAACACCGAAAACACCAATGTGATTTTGGGTAAAAAGAATGTCACCCTGTACGGCACGGATTACATTGAGGACGTGCTGCGCGGGGTTAAGGTTGCACTATCACCGATGTCGTTTTATCAGGTGAATAGAAAGGGAGCAGAGCAGCTTTATGATATCGCCGAGCAGTACGCCTGCCCTGAGCATACCCCGCTGCTGCTTGACCTCTACTGCGGAGCGGGTACCATTGGCCTATCCATGGCCCACAAGACAAGCCGCCTGATTGGCGTGGATATTGTGCCTGAGGCCATCGAAAACGCAAAAGACAACGCTGTCCGCAACGGTATTGGCAACTGCGAGTTTTTATGCGCGGACGCATCACAGGCGGCGCAGGAGCTGCAAAAAAGAGGCCTGCGCCCCGATGCCGTCATCCTCGACCCGCCCCGCAAGGGCAGTGATTACGCCTGCCTGCAGGCAGTTGCTCAGATGTCGCCAGAGCGCATTGTGATGATCTCCTGCAACCCGGCCACCGCCGCCCGTGATATCAAAATCCTGCACGAGGAGTTCGGCTACCGTCCTATTAAGGCCACCGCAGTTGACATGTTTGCCCGGACGAGCCATGTGGAGTCAATAGTATTGATGTCAAGGGTGGATAAATAAAACGCTAAAAATGCTTATTAATAAAGGGTTTCCAGACATTGACTTTTTCTTTCGGCTGTTTAGCCTGAGGTGACAATGTCAGGAAACCCTTATTTTTATTGTTTGCGGGAACATATCAACCGCCCTGAAAGTGATAGGGTTGAGTTGACAGATTAGATAACGGGCATTTTTCATAGGGGTCGAGTTGACAGATTAGATGTAAGATTAAAACTATAATCACATTTTTTTACGATAAGAATTAGTCCTTAAGAATTTATTCTTGAACGGTTTATGCATCCTCTCCGCCTATAGGTTCAATACCTAGCTTAGATAGAAGATCATTACATTCGAAAAGGGTATGGGTATAGTATCCGTCAAGTAAAAAGCGGTATGCCATATGTTTTTCACTGGCGATAAAAGAAAACCTGGACTTACCGATAAGGTCGTAACTCATGGGTGGAGGTAGTTTCAGACCAATACAAATTGCAACTATTGTCTCAAGTGTCGTTTTGCATTCTTCGTCGTTTCTGAGTCTTTGAATAGTTTTTGGACTTATGCCGCACCGCTCAGCTAGTGTTTCTACTGTTACACCTTGCCATTCCATCAAACCTTTCAACGTACCTGTAAAACTGCTTGGAAGTTTCCGAACTAACTCAGCCAGTTCTTTGTTTCGGGCACGTAGCAACTCGATATTACCGGGTGTTTCGGTGTTATGTCCATTGCTGAACTTTGCCTCAAATACTATATCGGACTTGTCATCTCTACATAAAACACACTCGGTATAGTAATCTTTCCCATAGCGTGAGCCTTTTTTTATGTGCAAGTCAAAGATTAAGCAGCATTCGTCAATGTGGTGCCTAGCGTACTCTGTCATGTATGGGGTGCCGTCTACACCGATTTTTATGTATTTAGGAGTGTTTAGGCAGAAGTGGGAATCAACATATATATAATTACCGCTTTGCAGTTTTTCTCTCAGCTTAGGGTTAAAAACACTCTCAATAACTGCATCGTTTATACTGACTGAAAACGTTTGATTACGCGCCAGAGAGCCTTTTTTAAAACCATGAGGACGTACGTATCTTCCATCGATATATGTAAATGTACCAATGGCTTCTTCAAACCCGAGATCGACCAGACGGATTTTTGCTGCAGCTCGGGATACAACGAAGAATGCAGCTACTTCATCAATGACTGCTTCCATAATATCAACAATCTCGTCGGTTTGCATAACGCGACGATAATGCTGGATAAGCTGAGTTGCTTTTACCTTTGTTTGTGTATAGGGCATCTGTATACGGGGTGCCAGGGCATTTGCCTGCCATTCCATGAAATCTAAGGCAGACTTCATGGTATTGTCTTTAATACCACCCTCTACACGACACTTTATCTTTGTTGCATCGGAGTTATACAGTCTCTCAAGTTCAAAGGCTTTGCGGTGCTTATACCAGTGGACACATTCGTGGATAATGGTATTGTTTACATTACCTAAGTTTCTCAGAAAATATGCATCGGGATCTACAAAAATCTCACCAGGAACAACGGGGACGGTTACATAACGATGTGCTTCTTTATCATAGTATTGTGACTCACCGGCTGCGAAGTGTATCTGCCCGAATACGGAGAAATCATCAGTTATATGTCGGAGTTTAATAGACAGACCCATTCTTTTTGCCAGAACTTCAGGATCAATATATGTCGGTTCCTTAAGAGCTTCAGGATAGAAATGCTGGAGAAACTCCATGGCTTCTTTTTCAAGTTGATCATGGTGAATAACTGGTACAAGGGAATCATCCATAGGATTATTACTACGGCCTTTGGAGGTGTATTCGCACACGTTCGTAATGACAAAGTCATCCAAGTCTAATGCTAAGTCACCTTCACATGATACTTTAAACCATGTTGTTTCGTCGTCAAAGCGGTCGTAATGTCTATCTCGCTCGGATATCTCAAACTGTGCCTCGACCAGTGCATCGAAGGCGATTCTCGATCCAGGTAGGTCATCTGCTATCACATACTTAACTTCAATATCATCAAGACGGGTATCATCAATTGAACGAACAGAATACGACCTGATCCCAAGCGATGCTGCTCCACCATCACTGAGAAAATCTTGAACGGCACCAAAAAGCTCATTATAAAAACGGTGAGCAACATACTCTCTGAATGAACGCGATTGAGCCATGTCTGTACCTCCATAAAAGACAGGACAATAGCCATTTATATAAACAATATGGATTATATATCCAATATTATCATAATAGTTGCATGTTTTCAAGGTATTGTGAAGATAATTACTGCAAATACAAAGAAAATTCGTTGAAATTATGCATATAATGCTATATAATTGTTATATCTCCGTAGAGATTAGTTGAAGAGGTGTTAATTTTGTCTGTTAGCTATAAAAAATTGTGGAAAAAGCTTATCGATAAGGATATGAAGAAAAAAGATCTTCAAGCTGCTACAGGTGTCAGTTGGGCTTCAATTACGAAGCTATCAAAGGGAGAAAATGTGAGTATGGATGTTTTAATTAAGATATGCAAGGTGTTATCATGTGATATCGGCGACATTATGGAAATAATTCCTGATGACGATAGACCTTAACAGAAGATAAAACCATCAATATAGAAGAGAGAAAGAGGATTTTATGGGATATCGCTACATTGGATCGAAGTCTAGGGTTGTGAGTTTAATAACTGAATATATAGGTACTCCTAAGTCTAATAGCGACAGATTTATTGATGCTATGTGCGGCACGGGGATTGTAGCATATGAAGCTGCAAAGGTTGGATGGCCGGTAGTAATAAATGATAGAATGAAAAATGCTGTGATTATGTCAGAAGCAAGGCTCCTATCAAAGAAAGAGGTGGTATTTGAAAAGCTGGGTGGCTATCAGGCTGTTATTGACAAACTGAATGCAGCTACGCCTACGGAAGGATTCATATGGAGAGAGTACTCCCCGGCCTCGATAAATTTTACAAATTACGAAAGACGATATTTTACTGAGGAAAACGCCAAACGCATTGATGCAATACGTACCCAAATTGCTGAATGGCGACGCGATAATACGATAAATGATAAGGAACATACCCTGCTTCTAGCAAACCTTATCTCTGCGGTAAATGATGTAGCCAATATTGCGGGTACATATGGATGTTTTCTGTCAAAGTGGACAAGTCAATCGCAGCGTTCGCTTCATCTTACCTGTTCTGACCTTTTCCAAGAGCCTATTAAGTATGAAAGCACATGCTGCGATGTGTTTGAATTGGAGTGCAATCCAAACGATTACGTTTATATAGATCCACCTTATACAAAGCGGCAGTATGCGTCGTATTACCATATCCTTGAAACTATTGCTCAAGAGGATGAGCCCGTGGTTGAAGGAGTGGCAGGGCTTAGACCGTGGAAACAGAATGCGTCAGTGTTTTGTTATAAGACTAAAGCACAAAAAGCTATAGTTAAATTGCTAAATCAACTAACGGCTAAAAAGGTTTTGCTCTCTTATAGTAATGACGGTCATGTAGATATCGACTCATTGGTAGCAGAACTCAATCAGACTGGAACTGTTGAGGTAATAAACCTGCAAAGCATTGGTAGCTACCGACCTAATCGGTCTGCTGTTAAGCGGAAATCTCAGGTCGAGGAGTATTTAATTGTATATACGAAAGGAAACTATAAGTAATGGCTATTACAAGAACATTTGAAGCGTCTCTATTGCAGCCATTAGAGTTGCTGTTGACTAAAATAGCAAAGGAAAGCTCGGATGTATACGAAGCTCGGCTCCAATGTCTTGAATACTGGGCAAGCAGTCTAGGAGGCTTCGACTATCGTGAATATTGCTCAACTTTTGGGATCAGACCACTTTTCAAACTCGATATGCTTCAGGAAGTTTCTGAAGCGCTAACTAATTTGTCAGATAAAATTCCTGCAGATAAAGCACTGATAATATCAGCACTTTCAAGAGAGCCACTTGATAGGTCAGAGCAAAAAGAAATTGGTGCATACTACACCGACTTCCGATTAGCTAGTTTAATAGGGAAGAAGTGCGAGTCAATACTGTCAAGAGAAAAGACAATAGCTGACTTAGCTTCTGGCTCAGGAGTTTTATTGGCAGCAGTTGCTGCAGAATTCAAGAAGAAGTTCCCCAACGATATCGAGCTGTGGCTACAGCAGAAAGTTTTTGCTTTTGATATGTCAGAATATGCCCTTCGCGGATGTAGAATCGCACTTTCAACTTTTTTGTCCAGAGTTAATAGTATTAAAGCGATGACGGATAAGTGGCGTTTAATAGATAGCCTTTTGGACGATAAACTCCCTGATCACGAATTTGATATAATTGTAGGCAATCCACCATGGGGGAAGATTAAGCTCTCACGATATTCATATTTGCATAGAAATGGCAATAATCATACCTACGGTTCGGACTACGACCTTATTGATTCAGATAAGTTTAGCAATCAAAAGAAAAAGTTATCTGATTATTGTAAGCAACTTAGAAAAAAATATGAATGGCTTAAGAGCGCCGAATCAGATACTTATATAGCTTTTCTTGAAAGGGCAGTTAGTGCTGTAAAAACTTGCGGACGGGTATTTATGCTATTGCCTGCTGGTATCATTCGTTCAAAGGGTACCTATCTCCTCAGAGAGGAGCTTTTTAAGAAGTGTTCTCGTGTCAGTTTTGTTATTATAAATAATCGTGCTCGTTTTTTTGCCATAGACACACGATTCAAGTTTCTATTATTAGATTGCGAGTTATCAGAGCACTCATCGCAGCCACACGGAATAAATCTTGCACATGGAGAGGGAACTGAAGCGGGAGTAATAGTTTCTGAACATATAACTATACCCTTTATACTTCTTAAAAAAGCAAGACCCGATCTTACTATACCAGAGGTACGAACCCCAGAAGAATTAGAACTGTTTTTTAGAATTCATGAAAATGGTTGTGACTGGGGAAAGAGCCCCGAATGGGCAGCTGACATAATAAGAGAGCTTGATATGACAAACGATAAAGGGTTATTCTCCAAGAAGCCTAACGGAGCTACTATTGCACTTGTTGAAGGTAGAATGGTGCACCAACACAATTTCCCTGTTAAAAAGTATGTTTCCGGTAGTGGAAGAGCTGCAAAATGGGAGCCATCGCACGGTGAGCTCAAACCGCAGTTTTGGATAAATCCAAAGGATTTACCAGAGAGCATATATAAAAGAGTGCAAAAGGAACGCGTTGGCTATTGTGATATTGCTGGACAGACAAATGAGCGAACGATGATGAGCGCTATCATTCCAGCAGGAGTTGTTTGCGGCAATAAGGTACCTACCATAATTTTTAAGGACAGTCAAAATGGAAAGCGGGAACTTCTGTGGGTCGGAATAACAAATAGTTTTGTATATGATTGGATGTTGAGGCGCGTCATATCCACAACAGCAAACTATTTTCTTATTTTAAGTGTTCCTATGCCTGCTATTGATATCGATTCAGAGTTAGCGAAAACAATTATAGATGCAACTAATTCTATTAGAAATAGACGAAATGAGCCTAACCCTGATGAAGAGGAAATAGCATGTCTGCGGTGCCGAATTGACATTGCTGTGGCAGAGGCTTATGGCCTTGGTTTTTCAGACCTGAAATTGATTCTTGAGGACTTTCCGCTTCTTGACCGTAAGCAACCTCCTATTAATGGGGAGAAGAAATCAACTGTCACTAGGGACTACCTTCTTTCCCAAGCTGCTATTCATTTTAATCAGAATGCTGACGAATATATAAAGCGTTATTATAAAGCTCTCAGCCATGGAGCTATACCATATATTCCGACCGATATTCATCGATAAGAAAGGATGATATAATATGGAAAACGAAAACGCCCCATTGATGGGGGTAAAGCTCGTTATTTACAAAAAAATAGTCCCTGGTGATCTTCGAAAATTTCGAGCGCAATCAAATGATACACCTACTGGTGGCGGAGCACGGGATTTGCGATTCAGTCCCGCTAATGAATTTATTGCTCAATTTAACAGGATGTTTACACAGTCCAACGCTGATGGAACTCTTACTGGGCAATTCTATTGGGACGGTCTTCCTCCCACTGATGTAATCATACATCCGCCCACAAATGCGCGCCCTAATGAAGTGAGAATAGGGACTGTTCACCAATGTTTCCCGTCTCAAGTAATACCAAACGACAGCAATGATTGCATCCTTCTGTTTGTCCTTCGCTCGGACGATCGAGTTTATCCTTTCTTCACATCAGAGTATTCTTTAAGGCACGACAATTGGCATCCAGCAATAAAGGACCCCATACTTCGAGGACTTGAGGCAAATAGACCGGCTAACATAACACCGATGGGATACATAGATATTGAAAACGGGAGGGAATGGAACAATGGTAGATAAATATGATGTATTAGAAATGCTTCAGAAAAGGCGTAACGTAATGCTTATAGGGGCACCTGGAACCGGAAAATCTAGACTGATGAACGAAGTCGCGCAGGAGTTCATGGTTACTCGTCACCCTATACCTTCTCCAGCACATATTCCGGGTGCTGCTGTTCCAATACCAGCAGATGTGGAAACGCCGGTAATGCGTAGATTCCCGTTTTTACAAGCGACAAACAAGCAAGTTTTTCGAACAACATTTCACCAGAACACTAAGTACAGAGATATGCTTACAGGAATAATACCTAAGATAAATGGCGATGGTTACTTCGTCTCAGAAGGTATTCTTTATCGTGCTAACGAGTTTGCAAAGCAACCTGACAGTGCAGCTCTCCTAATTATCGATGAGATTAACCGTGGCCCTGCAATAGAAGCTTTCGGCGGGAGTATAGCAGCACTTGAACCGGACAAGCGACTGGCTGAAGATGGGAATTTTCTGCCAACAACACAAAGTTTTGAAATTATATCCCCTATTGATGGAAGGTCTATCGACTACGCGTTTTCTCCACGACTTTATATTCTTGCGGCTATGAACCAAGCAGATGTGTCAGTTGCTCCATTGGATGTAGCATTCCTTCGCCGTTGGGCTACAATTTCATTAGAGCCTGACTATGATGTTTTGTACCGGTATTTCGGCATCACGGCAAGTACAACTATTCCTCCTGTACCGACAAGTCCAGAGGATGTATACCATGCTGCGATCACTGCTCTATCGCGTATTAACGAGAAAATTGCAGTTGGTCGTGGTGAAGAATATAGGCTTGGACACGGCATATTTATGAGTATACCTAAACCGCAAACCCGTGACGTTGCGGATGCTCTTGATTTCGTAACACAGGTGTGGGGAACTATTATTACCCATGTTGAAGAACTGTTTTTTGGAAATGCTGTGTCGGCAGGATATGTGATAAATGCATCCGACCCTAGATCTCCTTATGAACTTGACGAAGCTACGTTTGCGGAAGATGTTCGTGCGATTCTAAGGAAACCACCCATTACGTCTACAAACATTTATAATACTCTGCTCGCAGCTGGTGAAGTAAATGTATAGAATAATCCTTCAAGAGTATGGAATACCTAAAAATATAGAGGAGCTCGCGGCTGGTGCAGGTACCACTCCGCAGAACTTACGCTCTCTACTTGATAAGGCTGGGAATAGGATTGCAAAGGCTCTCTCACTAACATCCAATCCTATTGTCATGGATTCAAATGCCGTCCGTGCAGTAAATGTGGCGGGAACCATCAGGCTTTCGCCAAAGATCGAGCTTGAGATTGTCCCCAAATACCTTGGATTTTCTGAAAACGATATTCGCTGGAAGGAAGATTTTTACCTACTCTCAACTCTATCAAGACACGGTAGAATCTTAGAGGGCGATAATATACACACAGCCACAGCATTTAAAAGTACACTTTATGATATCGCGGGTAGAGCACTAGCTGAAGGCTTTGTTTCTCTGCGTCGCCACCTAATACGTAAGTATAGGCGAAAGAAGTTTGAAGATTATTCTATTGAAGGCGAAATTCGATTTGAGGACGCATTTGTTCGACACCCTGCTGGTATTCCTCAAGAAATGGTTACGTTTGATAAAATGAATGAGTATAATGCGACAATTCTTGCCGCTATGAGGTATGTGCAACCATACATATCTGATCCGGAAGTCCAACGAATTCTTCAAGATTCTATTACTCTTCTTTTACCCCAAGAAGATGTAAGACTTGATAGACCAAGGCTTATACTCCCTGGCAGGGCACTTCGATGGAAGCAAGAATATGATTTGGCTTATGATATAATACATGGGATGGGTGCAGTATTTACAGATGGTGCAATTCTCTCACCTGGTTTTGTGGTGAGTACATGGCAGATATGGGAGTGGCTTCTGACTACAGCTATACGTATAGGTGAACCAAACCTACACGTAGTTAGCCAGAAACCGTTCCCGTTTGGTTCATGTCATGCAGTAACTGAGCAGCAGCTTTTCGTATATCCTGATATCTCGGCTATACGAACCGATACGGGTGATATCGTGTATCTTGTTGATGCAAAGTATAAAAGGTTGTCGGTCAATAATAATCGTGAGGTTGACCGATCCGATGTATACGAGGCGCTCGCTTTTTGCCGCGCGACTGGGTGTAATACACTGTTCTTAGCTTACCCTTGTGAAACTGGAATGGTTAATGATATGAGGATACGCCTAGTAGAAACATATAGGATAGATGAAAATACTATTTATATCATACAAATTCCTGTACATGGACTTGCTAGACCAGGAGGACTGCGAGAATTCTCGTTTATGGTAACAAATGGCATACATGGCATTTTGAGACCTACTAACTAAGCGACAGGATTTATTATATTAAGAAGGGGCGTGACTCATGGCTACACGCGGTAAGGCAATAACTCTATTTCTTATGGATGGAGATCCAAGCGGTCGAATTAAATGTACACTGACAAACTGGACAGGTATAGCATATAAGATACCAAGAACCGAACTTGAAAAGTGTAAAGATCTTTCTGTGCTTAAGCAAAGTGGTGTGTACTTTCTTTTTGGTATCTCTGACGATACTGGAGAAATAATCGTCTATATTGGTCAGGCTGGTGTGCGAAAAAATGGCGAAGGTATCTTTATGCGCCTTCAGGAGCATAAGCGTGATACACGTATGGATTACTGGACTGAAGCAGTAGTTTTTACCACATCGAACAACTCATTCGGTCCAACAGAAATCAGCTATCTTGAGAACCGTTTCTGTAACCTGGCTATCGAAGCAGGAAGATACATAATTAAGAATAGCAACGACCCCACTCCAGGTAACGTCACAGAGGAAAAAGAAAGCGAATTAGAGGAGTTCATTGATTATGCGAAGATTGTCATTGGAACACTTGGATATAAGGTTTTTGATAAGTTAGATAATTCAACACCATCAGTATCTGCATCCGATAATTCGGTTTTCGGCAACGAAGTCATATTTGAATTAAAGCAGGGTAAAATCAACGCGAAAGGCAAGCGTACTAGCGATGGTTTTGTTATTTATAAGGGCAGTAAGATCCGTACAACGACTGCGCAGTCTTGTCCTAAGCATGCAAAAAAGGCCCGTGAAAAATATGCTGATATAATATCTGAAGACGGTATACTAAAAAGTGATATATTGCTTCGTAGCCCTGCTGAGGCTGCTTGTTTTGTTACAGGAACATCAATTAATGCACGTGACGCTTGGAAAACACCCGACGGAAAAACACTTAAAGATATTGAAATTGCTGAAAGTGAAACATTGTAAGATTGGAGTGAAGAATCATAAATATGTGTTCGTCAAGTAAAAATGTTAGCAAAAGGTCCCCAAAAAGGTTAGCACCTTGGAGCACCTAATTTGTTGTTCGTGCGTGCGGCATCGGGGACCCGTATCTGCACTTTTGGGGGCCAAACAGGTC
>JAEZKF010000038.1 GCA_023415575.1 Bacillota bacterium | reverse complement strand
AAAAGAACTGATAGCACATAACATCGCTTTTTTTGATACCGGTGTACTTTATACCTACTATTATGACGGACGTATCAAGCAAATCTCGCGCTCTTTGCTTACATTTCGCTCTGACCCCGTAAAGAATGTAATCCTTGCCTCACTCTACATGCATCTGTCAGACTTTGCCGAGCCTGAGCGCTCTAGGTACATCTATTCAGGAACACTTTCTTCTCATGAAGTGGTATCCTATTTTATACTGGAAAATATTACTCTACCCATTGAGACACTGGTCATCGAGATGATACATCCTTTTCAAACCAGTCAGACTTCCTGGGGGCTTTTCATGGGTCTCTCGGATCAGCCAATGGCTCCGATGTGTACCAAAATGTTGTTTTCCAAGGTGCCGCTCTCCAAACGTGAACTAGAAGATTACCATCTTTCTTTTACAAAGGATGAGCTCAAAAATATCAAAGAGAAAAATTCACTGCTTCTTTCCATCCGGGTGGAGTAAGATTGGCAACTGTGAAAGCTTCTCTATTTTTAAAAATAAACACCCTCCGGCATAGCTGGAGGGTGTTTTAATTGTGGGCAAAGTCCACTTTTCAAGTTGTGAAACTACTAAAAAATCTTTTCTATTAGGTTAAAATGCGCTCCCAACCAAAATTACAGTTGGTACTCCTAACCCTACTATCGTACCACCATCTACTATCTGCTACCCCAAATTATCTTTAGGTTATGCTGATTCTCAAATTAAGCTTATATCCTGTTTGTTTACGGTAGACGCATAATGATGGAGTGCGTCGCCCAAAGCAAGGGCGGCTTTGGAACGGTAACCCGACGGAGGATACACCAGTGCCAGATCTAAAAAGATACCCTCCGGGCCTACGGAGAAATAGACTGTGTCGGGGTGGGGCTCTGCGCAGGAGCTGTAGGTAAAGGCCAGACCCAGCCCGGCCCTAGCCATGGCCGCTGCAAAGGCGGCGGTGATGTTGGTGTTTTCCGCAATAGGTTCTATCCCCGCTGCCTTAAACTCCTCACGGGCCACTTTGCCTAAAATAGTATCATAGTCACTTAAAATAAATTCAAATGGGGCGGTATCCTTTAAATCAATCCAATAATAAGGGTAATCCGCCTTGGAGTGAAGAAGCGATGTAACCGGATGATCCCTTTTTGCCACGAGAATTACCTCATCCTTGCGTAAAAACTGAGTGTCATGTTTTAAACGCGTTACAGGAAGAACCACCAGGGCCAAATCCAGGGTTCCTTCCAACAGCCGCTCCTCCAGCGCCATAGAGTTTGCTTCAATAATATCCACCCTGATGTTAGGATACCACTCATAAAACTTTTTGAGCACCGGCGGCAGCAGGTAGCTCCCCCGAAAGGAACTGATTCCCATGGTGATTCTACCTGCCTGCAATATTTCCATATCCCATAAATGATTGCGCATTCCATGATAATCTTTCATCATCCGCCGGGCTGCCTCTACAAACACCTTTCCGGCCTCGGTAAGCCTTACACCCTGGGCTGTCCGAAAAAACAGCGCTGTGCCCAATTCTGTTTCATAAAGCTGCAAAAACTGGCTCAGGCTGGATTGAGCCATAAACAGCTTATCCGCCGCACGGCTGATGCTTTGCTCCTCCGCAATGGTAATAATATATCGCAGTTCTTTTAAATGCATATTGCAACCCTCATTTTAAAATCGTCTTTATTCTTTCGTTTGTATCAACCGTTTTGTAAAGTAATCGGTTTTACCGATATATAGTATATCATATTTTACGTTTTCAGAATAACACTTGTGTTATAAAATAAAATTAAAAGATAGATAAAATATTTTTTGTCCACAATGTCAAGAGGTCGTTGAGGACATGCCTGCTATTCCAGCGGCAGAAACAGGAATACTTCCGTTTTTGCACCCTCTTCGTTGGAAATGGCTGCAGCTTAACACAAGGAGGTAAGGTATGAGTAAAATTTCCCTTGAGGGCGTCATCGATATGCACGTCCATTCCAATCCTGATATTCGCCATCGCGCTTACGACGATTTTGAACTGATGGAGGCAGGCATCCGTGTGGGCGCAAGGGCTATTGTTATCAAAACCCATCAGGGCACCACTATGGACAGGGCGTATCTCTGCAACCAGCACAATCAGATTGTTCATGGCGGAACCAACAATTTCACCATGTTCGGCAGTGTCACCCTAAACCGACAGATTGGCGGCATCAATCCGATAGCGGTAGAAAGCGGACTTAAACTAGGTGCAAAAGTCATCTGGCTACCCACCCAGTCCTCCCGCAACAATATGATCAAGCAGAATCAGGATCCCGCTGGATGTGTTGATGTAATCCGGGACGGAAAAGTAGTACCAGAGTTACTGGATGTATTCAAGCTGGTAAAGGATCATAATGCGGTTCTGGGAACCGCCCACATCTCACCGGAGGAATGCTTCATCGTAGTAGAAGCAGCCCGTGCCGCGGGGGTGGAGAAAATTGTGGTGACCCATCCTGAATGGTGGCTGGTGGGTATGTCCCTGGAGGATCAGGTACGCATCGTTAAGGATTACAACGTCATCTTGGAACACTGCTTTGCACAACCCATGGGCGGCGGTAAGTACAAGAGCAATCTGCCCATGAATCTGGAGGCAATTCTTGCCTGCGGCTACAACAATGTGATGGTGGCTACCGACGGCGGACAGGTGGAAAACCCCTATTGGGAGGACGCTCTCCAGCAATACATGCAATATCTGCTGGATCATGGCATCCCCGAGGAACACATTCGTACCATGACACACGATATCCCCGCACGTCTGCTGGATATCGATTAAAAACCAAGACATTAGACAGGAGGTAGTACTTATGCTGAGCATTCTTATTGTGGCAGCCATTGCTATTTCGGTGGCAATCGGCTACAAGACCAAGTTCAACACCGGCCTGCTGGCCATCGTTTTCGCCTATCTTATCGGCTGCTTTGCTCTGGGTATGAAAACCAAGGCGGTTATTTCCGGCTGGCCCGTGAGCACCATGT
>JAEZKF010000018.1 GCA_023415575.1 Bacillota bacterium | reverse complement strand
GTACTGTACAGCTCACTGTCCGGCTTAATCGAGGTAACAAAGGTCCAATAGAAGGGGAAGATTAAGAACAGAAGGAGCAGCAGAAGGGGAAGATACAAAAGCAGAATTCGTCCGACAAGAAAGTTTGATAGGCGGTGCTTTTTCTGTGCGCTTACTGAATCGGTCATTTCTTTCCCTCCTGTCCTTTGAAGATACTGCGAAGATAAGGAATTGCAACGGTCAGCAACAGCAACGTCATGATAATAGACATTGTGGATGCATAGCCGAGGTTAAGGGCATTGCCCTGATTAAAGATATAAACACTCAGGGTCTGGGTGGAGTATGCGGGGCCACCGGCGGTCATGTTAAAGATAACGTCTACCGAGTTTGCAACCCAGATGATACGCAGCAGGGTTGTAACAAAGATAGTGTTTCTCAGCGACGGAATGGTGATACGGAACAGCTTCTGTATGCCGTTGGCGCCATCGATATCCGCGGCCTCATACAGCTCTCCGGGGATACCCTGAAGTCCTGCCAGAATCATCAGCGCGAAGAAGGGGATGCCCTGCCACACGATGGTGAGAATAACAAGCGGGAACGCTGTAGCGCGCTGGGACAAAAACGGGATTGCGTTTTCGATAAGGCCAAGGCGCATCAGAAGGTCATTTAAAACACCGAAGTTTCCGTCGTAAATCCAGCGCCACATCAGTGCAATCAGAACACCGGGCGTGACCCACGGAATCAGACTGAGCGAACGGAAAAAACCGCGCGCAACAAACTTCTTGTTAAGCAGCAGTGCAAGTGCAAAGCCGAATAAGAACTGGAATCCTACACCGAACACGACCCAAAGGAGCGTTCTGCCCAGCGACTGCCAGAACAGCGTGTCCGTAAAGGCCTTGATATAGTTATCAAGACCGATAAAACCCATTTGATTTGGCCTTCTCAGGTCATAGTTTTGAAAGCTCATCAAAATCGCATTGCCTGCGGGTACAAATACAACCGCAAGAACGATGATAAGCGCAGGGGCGACGAGGAGATAAGGCCATATATTGCGTTTAAGTTTTTGCATTTAGGTCACCTCTCTTTAAAAAAGTCGGGCTACAACGGTAATCATTGCAGCCCGACAGCAAATGCTGCGCTAGTAGTCAAATGTTATTTGATTTAGTGTGATGTCTTTTGGTGAGATAGTTGTGAGATGTTTAGCGCGACACAGTAGTGCGTCTTATTTGTAAAGCTCGTTCTGGAGTGTCTTCATCGCTTCTTCTGCGGTGATTGTTCCTTCCAGCGCAGAGGCTACCGTGTTCGGCCAGATGGTGCTAATCCACTCTGTGGTTGTATCAAGGATCGGGAAGATGCCCGCGTAAGGAGCGCCCTCAATCGAAACCTTCATAAAGCGGTTCTCCTGGAAGAAGGGCAGAGCCTGAACAGACTTGCTTACAGGTACGTTACCGGTAACGGTGCACCAGGTCTCCTGGCCCTTGCCGGTTGCAAGGTATGCAAGCCACTCAAAGGCAGCTTCCTTGTTCTTGCAGGACTCAAACATAACGTTCTCGGTATCACCCATCGAGGTCCACTGGCCCTTGCCTGCGGGGAATACGAATGCGTCAACATCGTCGCCGAAGGTCTCAATCATACCAGCGGAAGAACCGATGTGGTGAACGGTCATAGCGGTAAGACCGGACTTGAAGTTTGCGATAATCTCGTTGAAGCCATCAGTGATAGCTGTCGGAGGAGTATAGCCGTTCTTGTATAGGTCGATGAAGTCCTGCATACCGGCAACTGCTTCGGGAGTAGAGAAGTCATCAAAGTTGCCGCCGCGAGCCCAGATAAAGCTGCCCCAAGGCTCCTGACCGCCCTTAGCACCTCTCATGCCAAAGCCGTAAACGTCGATTTTGCCGTCGCCGTCGGTGTCCATGGTGAGCTTCTTGCAAGCCTCAAGGAACTCCTCATATGTGGTGGGAACCTTAACGCCTGCCTTCTCAAACAGCGAAGGTCTGTAGTATACGTAAAGAACCTGAGTATTCCAAGGCATTACATAGATGCTGTCAGAGCCGCCTGCCTGGCGCATAACATCATACAGGCTCGCTTCAATCTCATCCTTGTCTTCCCAGTCGTTGATGAACTCATCAAGGTTTGCAAGGAGGTTGTTAGCGGTGAAAAGCGGGGTAGCAGTCAGTTTCCAAGATGCAGTGTCGGGACCGCCGCCGCCCATAGCTGCTGTAAACACGGTCTCGCTGTAAGCGCCGCCATCCCAAGGATATTCCTCGGCAACAACGGTGATGTTTTTGCCGTTGGTGGCGTTAAAGTCAGCGACCATCTCCTGCATGGTTGCGGAGTAATCCGAGTTATCTGCCCAATACCAGTGTGTGATTGTTACAGCTTCATTGGTGGGTTCAGCACTTGAGCTGTCAACAGGGGCGGAGCTACTGGGGGTTTGTGCGTTTGAGGACGAACATCCAGCCAGCACGGTGATGGATAATGCCAGCGCAAGAACCATTGCTAAAACTTTTTTCATTTCTTGAATCCTCCCAACAATTTCGAATCCTCTAGCGTTTGTCTGAGATGTTTTTCGGTTTCCAGTTTAGCGGCCTCCGCACCTCCTTCCCGGATTGCCTCGTAGATTTTGATGTGACTGATGATAGCTCTTTCAAAGCTTCCTTCCACGTTAACCGTTTCCACATAGCCCTCGCGGATGGATTCACATATGATTGGTAATATTCGATGCAGGACGTCGTTTTGTGTGCACTCCGCGACGGCTGTGTGGAACGCTACGTCATAGGGGGTATAATCAATCTTTTTGAACTGTGCCTCTTGCATCTGCTCGATGACAACCCGCAGCGCTTCAATGTTCTTTTTGGTAGCGCGCTGTGCTGCAAGATAGGCAATCTGCGGCTCAATCATAAGCCTTGTTTCCATCAGGTTTTCAAGTAGGTTTACCTGATCGGCAAAGTGCAGGCCCAGGGGGTCTTTTCCTATCCCGGGGTTTTTACAGATAAAGGTGCCTTTGCCGCGTTGTATCTCAACAATGTTTTCTGCTATTAAAATCTTAATGGCCTCTCTAACGGTAGACCGGCTTACGCCGAGCATCTCCATTAGTATTGCCTCGCTGGGAAGCTTATCATACGGCTTCATATCCTTAGCAAGGATCATTTCACGTATTTTGGTCGCCGCTACCATGGATAGCTCACGGGTAGTAGTAATTCGGTTCATGCACATTCCCCCTTCTTGAGGAAAATTCATTGTACATAGTTAAAACGCCGAATAATCAGACGTCAGACCTCTTGTTGCGCGACATTTTTATTCGCCGTGGTTTCTGAGGCAATTATAATGCAAACATCAGCAAAAAGCAAGAGTTTTTTATATAAAATATTATTATATTTTTAAATATTTCCTTAAAAATGAGCAATATAACTAAAAAAACAACTAAATTCATCTGACGTCTTACTTAGGACATCTGACCTCCATCCTCCGCAAATAAAGATATATCAAGGGTTTGTGGTTATTTTTCTAACAAAGGGCCATTTTGTGCAGATTTGTGCAGATTGCGCAAAAAACGCTGCCGTCTTAAATCGACGGCAGCGTCCTAATAAACACTTATTTGTGCACGTTGGTACACATAACCATAAGCCTTATATGCAGGGTAGTAATACTATCCCGATTGTGACAACAAGAATATACTGTTAGTGCTTACTTATTGTCTACTGCATACATGTGCTGAATGAGGTCGAGTACCTTGTTGGAATAACCCCACTCGTTGTCATACCAGGAAACGAGCTTGAAGAAGGTATCGTTGAGTGCGATACCGGCCTTCGCATCGAATACGCTGGTGCGAACCTCGGTGTAGAAGTCGGAGGAAACCACATCGTCCTCAGTGTAGCCGAGGATGCCCTTCATTGTGGTCTCGGAAGCCTCTTTAACCGCCTTGCAGATCTCCTCGTAGGTGGTGGGCTTAGCGAGCTTAACGGTCAGGTCAACAACCGATACGTCCAGAGTGGGAACGCGGAATGCCATACCGGTCAGCTTGCCCTTGAGGTCAGGGATAACAAGTGCAACTGCCTTAGCAGCACCGGTGGAAGAGGGGATGATGTTGCCGGCTGCAGCACGGCCGCCTCTCCAGTCCTTAGCAGAAGGACCGTCAACAGTCTTCTGGGTAGCGGTGGTGGAGTGAACGGTGGTCATAAGACCCTCAACAATGCCGAACTTGTCGTTGATAATCTTAGCAAGAGGAGCAAGGCAGTTGGTGGTGCAGGAAGCGTTGGAAACTACCACCATGTCCTTGGTGTACTTGTCGAGGTTTACGCCGCATACGAAGGTGGGGGTCTCCTTATCCTTTGCGGGAGCAGAGATAACAACCTTCTTAGCGCCGCCCTTTAAGTGAGCAGAGGCTTTCTCGGTGGTGCAGAATACGCCGGTGGACTCAACGATATACTCAGCGCCGCAGGATGCCCAGTTGATAGCAGCGGGATCCTTCTCTGCAAATACGGAAATTGCCTTTCCGTTTACAACGAGTTTGCCGTTCTCGGCCTTTACTTCGCCCTGAAATTTGCCATGGATGGTGTCATACTTCACCATGTAAACCATGTAGTCGAGGTCGATAAAAGGATCGTTGATGCCAACAACCTCGTAGATGTCGGGCTGTGCAACCGCAGCTCGGAACACAAGACGTCCGATACGGCCAAAACCATTGATACCAACTTTGATTGCCATAGTTTTCAAGCTCCATTCTGCCGCTTTGCGCCGGCCAAGATTATAAGGTATAAGCGCACCCCTATTCGCAAAGATAATACTATAATAGGGGTTGCACGCGCAATAAAGAATGCAAGCTGCGCACGGCAATTTACTCCAGTACGCCGCTGCATGGACACAGCAAGACATACCGCATCTGATAACCGGTATATCCACCCCCTAGTATATGCTAAAAAGAGCATAACTAAAAGGAATTTGCCGCCTATCCATCCAGTTAATATTGTATACCAAAAAAGCCAAACATACAAGAACTTTGACACAAATTTAACTTAAAATTTTGGCCCCAATTTCTTGTTTTTTCGTACAGTCGGTACAGTATATGCGTAATAAATGTATATTTTACCTATTCATTGCATGATAAAGCGACTTTATCTGCATATTTAGATGAAAATACAAAAAGTTACACCATTAATTTCTATTAGAGATATAGCATTTTTATACTTCAATATGGTAATATATTGTTATCCTGAGATAGACTGTACTGATTACGCTCCTACTATCTGACTCGGAGGAGTACTTATGGACGATCAAACCTTGTTAAAAAACGCAATCTGCCTGTACGAACAGGTAGATGTACCAACCATTATTCTAAACGACCAATTTGAGCTGGTCTGGCTCAGTGAGTGTGCAGTCAAAGTCTATCCTCAGTATAAGGTGAAGAACGGGTTTGCCTCGCAGCTTTCCGAAAGCAGGAGGGCGACAGCAATTGAGATGCTCTCTCAAAACAAGGTATATTCCTTCTCGATCGGGTATTTGAGTGATACTCGGTTTAACTGCACCATGACACCGCTGATGCTCAAGGGAAAGCTATATTACATCCTTGTACAGCTTGCGCAGGCCTCCGAGTGCTTGGCATGTGACGACGAGGATGTCTCGCGGGTTATCGCGACCTTCTCCAAGCATGTACGCGAGCCGCTCTTTTATATCTTCAGTGCGCTTTCCACAATCGGCCACCGCTTAGAAACAATGGAGGATTACAGCTCGCTTGAATACGTCAAGACGATACAAAAAAACTCCTATTCCATCCTGCGCACCGTTGCTCACCTATCCAACTATATGAAGGATGTCAACGGCATTCCGTCCCATAATCCGGTTCCCCTTCCTTTTACCTTATATATTAAGGACCTTTATACCATAACCGAATCGGTCACGCGGTCAACCGGCATCCCGCTTTCTTTGGAGTTGGAAGACTCGGCAGAGAATTACCTCGTTATGGTTGATGAAACCCGTTTATCCGAGGCTATCCTCAACATCCTACTCAACTCCTTTATGTATACCCGTGAGGGCAATCACATCACTATATCATTAAAATACTCAAACAACAATGCAGTGTTGCGTATTTCGGATGCAGGCGTGGGAATCCCGCCGGAGCATCTGGGGGAGATTTTCTCGCCGCACTTTTCCTATGATACGGGGAATGCCCCGCTGCGGCATGTAGGCCTCGGGCTGACACTCGCCCGCAACACCATCCTGCGGCACGGCGGCATGATTGCCATTGACAGCAAGGAGAATGAGGGCACTACAGTGACCATACGCTTGCCCATCCTGCAGATGCACGAGGCGCCGGAGGTGTTCCAATCGCCGACAGCGCTAAACCTGCGCAACCGCTTCTCACCGGTTTTTGTAGAGCTATCTGAGATATCGACCATACAAGTATTATAAATAACGAGGTTTCGCCCGTGTGCGAGCCTCTTTTTTATGAATCCGATTGTCACAGGCGAGAATGTGCAATGATATAAAATTTCCAATAAACCATTGGAATCCACCTTGACCTTATCGATTAAACAGGGTAAAATAAGCTATTAGTGATTTGATTATAGGAATGAAAAACACAGGATAATTCGTGGGGGTATCAGTTATGGCTGTCAAGTACATTTTTGTAACCGGAGGCGTTGTGTCGGGACTCGGCAAGGGTATTACGGCTGCGTCGCTCGGTCGATTGCTCAAGGAGAGGGGATACAGGGTCACTATCCAGAAGTTTGACCCTTATATCAACGTCGACCCGGGCACAATGAGCCCATATCAGCACGGTGAGGTGTTCGTCACCGACGACGGCGCCGAAACCGACCTGGACCTTGGACACTATGAGCGTTTCATTGACGAAAACCTGTCGGTTAACTCCAATATTACCGCAGGTAAGGTGTACTGGAGTGTAATCACCAAGGAGCGCCGCGGCGATTACCTCGGCGGCACGGTACAGGTTATCCCCCACATTACCAATGAGATAAAGGAGCGCATCTACCGCGTGGGCAAGTCCGGCTGCGCGGATGTGGTCATCACCGAGATTGGCGGTACGGTGGGTGACATCGAAAGCCTCCCCTTCCTCGAAGCAATCCGCCAGCTCTCTACCGAGGTAGGCAGAGAAAACTCCGTGTTTATTCATGTTACGCTTGTTCCGTATATTTCTGGTTCAAACGAACTCAAGAGCAAGCCCACCCAGCACAGCGTAAAGGAATTCCTCTCGCTCGGTATTCAGCCCAACATTATCGTATGCCGCTGCGAACACCATCTGCCTGATGACATGCGCAACAAGATTGCACTCTTCTGCAACGTCCGCAGCGAGGATGTTATAGAAAACTACACAGCCGAAACCCTGTATGAGGTTCCACTCATGCTGGAAGAGCAGGGACTTGCCAATGCGGTATGCCATCACCTAAAGCTTGATAACCCCGAGCCGGATTTGGCGGCATGGACCGACATGGTCAAGCGGATTAAGAGCACCACAAAGACGGTTGAAATCGGTATCGTCGGTAAGTACGTCGAACTGCCGGATGCCTATCTTTCTATTGTAGAATCTCTGCACCACGCAGGATACGCCAACGATGCGAGCGTTAACATCCGCTGGATTCAGTCCGAGAACCTCGACCGCTCCAACGTCGCTGAAAAGCTGGCGGGATGTCACGGAATCTTAGTGCCCGGCGGGTTTGGAGACCGCGGCATCCAAGGCATGATTGAGGCGGTTAAGTACGCAAGGGAAAACAAAATCCCCTACTTCGGCATCTGTCTTGGCATGCAGATTGCGGCAATCGAGTTTACGCGCAACGTCTTAAACCTGCCTGACGCGGATTCCACCGAGTTTAATGAAAACTGTGCAAATCCGGTTATCGACATCATGCCCGACCAGCGTGAGATCACCGAAAAGGGCGGCACCATGCGTCTGGGACTTTACCCTTGCAAGCTCACACCGAATAGCCGTTCACGAAAGCTTTATCAGGACGAACTCATCTATGAGCGTCATCGTCACCGCTACGAGTTCAACAACGCCTACCGCGAGGCGTTTGAAGCCAACGGCATGATGCTTGCAGGCCTTTCGCCGGATAAGCGGCTGGTGGAGATTATCGAGATGCCCGACCATCCGTGGTTTGTCGGAGTACAGTTCCACCCCGAGTTTAAATCAAGACCCAACCGTCCGCAGCCCCTCTTCCTCGACTTTATCCGTGCGGCGATTGAGTATAAAGGTGAATAACAATTTAGGGGATGACCAATGCCGGTCATCCCCTTTTGTTGCAATATGAAAAGAGGCAGCTGCTTTCACAGTCTGCCTCTTAGTATTTCTCTTATAATACCCTTCGCCCTATTTTACAAAGGAGGGCAGCTTGGGATTTTCATTCTTATAAACCTCAGCGGGGGTACCCTCTAATCCGGGCAGGAGCTTTGCCATGACAACAAAGCGCTGGTCGGTATTAAAGCGGCCATATTTATAGGTGCAGGTAGAAAGGGTTAAGATCTTATCCTGCGGGGTGACGTCCACGTCAAAGTGGTGTTCGCTGCGCACACAGGCCTCAGATACGATATACATAAAGCCTTCATCCGTGGGGTCCGGCTCAATATAGTAAAAATCGATATCGGTAGTAAACACGGCAAAAATCTGCCACAGCATCTCATCCTCCTTGGTGGAGAAGGAGATAAACTGGTGTTCCTTTGCAAACTCAAGGTCCTCGTACTTCAGCAGCTGGGAAAAGCGGGCGCCGTCGTTACTGCCGTTCGTTTCAACGTTGTGTCCGTAGATGACCGTGTTGCGCGAAAGACGGGTGCGGTTGGATAGGGTGTTGCGGAAGTCTGCAACCAAGATACCAGGAAAGTACCACTTGCCGTCGTAGTCATAGCGTTCTTTAACCAGATTGTTGCTCTCTGGGTCATATAGGACTGCATTGTCTATAGTGGTGCCCGGCACGGTCAGCCACCCCTTGACCTCGCCCATCTTTGAGGTCATCGACAGCTTTTCGGCAAGCTCGGCATTTGGGGTAATCGGCTCACCGTATGGGGGAGGCTCGGGACTAGACTCGACAGGTTCGGAGGAAACAGGCGCCGAGCTTTCTACATCCTGCGAAGGTAAAACGGGGTCTGATTGGGCACAGGATGCGAGCATACACAAAGCGAGCACTGCGGCTAGCAAGGGAACAAGCTTTGTATAAAAACGGTGTGAACGACCTTTATTTTGCATAATGAAACCTCCGATAGAATTCACTTGGAAGGGGGTGGAACAAAAACCATATATATTACAGAACATAACAATAGCTTTGTCCAACGCGGTAAATCCAATACCAAAAAAATTGGTGAAACCAGTAAGTGTGCTTATTATACCATTCCTGTAAGCAGAAATTAAGCGATAAAATATTAACAGTTTCTCTTATTAAATTTACCACTGATGATACAGTGCCTGAGAAGGTGTATTTTACTGCAAAGTAATATAGTAAATTTTTGGGCAAGTATAAAAGCGGCGGCCTTTTAATAAGCCGCCGCTTCATGTGATGTGATTACAGTACCTTTGTTACCACTACAAAGCGTTGCTTTGCGCCGGTGTTGAGGTAACGAGAGCAGGTAAAGAAGGTGACCAGCTTATCGCCCGACGAAACCTCTATGCCCGAGGAGAACAGGCTGCGCGCCTTGGCGCTTGATGCAAGCCTTACAGGGTCGCCGTTGTAGATGCAGTCGTAATCAACATAGATGTTCGGCACATAGAAGGCCGCGATAACCGCAAGCGTGAGGTCCTCACCGGGGATGGAAAGGGTAATATAGGGGTTCTGCGAAGCAAAGGCCGGGGAGGTGTATGAAAGTAGCTGGTCCATACGTCCCGCGCTGGTTACATTGCCGATATAAGGGTAGCCGCCGGTGCAGTTGCCCCAGTTGTGTCCGGTAATAACCGTATTGCCCTGCATGCTCGCTCTGGACGAAAGGCTGCCGGTGTGTACCCAGATGGCACCCGGCTTTTTGCCGTAGGCACCGCTCTGCTGCTTAAACTCGTATGAGGTTCCGCGCATAACGGGGTAGTTGATATTGGTGCCCGGGATGCGTAAGAATGCAACGGTATCGGGGTTAATTGACTTCCAGTTTGCAAGGTTTTCCTGTCCGTTGCCCGAAACAGTGACAGCACCATACGAGATTGCCGCACGCGAGCCGCCGGAAGAACCAGTGGATGCGGCCTTTTTGCGCGCTTCGATGATCTCCTGCTCGGCCTTGAGTGCCTCCTCGGTCATGGTAATGCCTTCTGCAAGCTCAAGAGCAGGCAGGGAAAGGCGGGCGCTTTTAGAAAGGATAAAATCGTTTTTCTCAAAGGTGGGGGCAGTCAACGTCCCGGCGACCTGATAAAGGGATACGCCTCCCTTGCCCATAGCAGACAGGGAACCCCACGCGACACTATCACAAAGTATACCCACAATAAGCAAGGCGCAGAGAACAGCGCAAAGCCGAGGGGGCGCACTCCATTGGCGGGCAACCTTTTTTACTCGATCCACAGTCATTCCTCCTGGAGGGGTTGATATCATAACAGCCCAAAGCTGGCACAAAGCGCTTTGGAAGTGAAAGCACATAGATTATACCATATATGCACAGAATTGTTCAATCATAATCTTGGACAATATCAGGTTTATGCTGTCGAAACGATGAATGACGGCGGGAAATCTTCACATAAAAACCGCCCATCCGATTTACGGATGAGCGGCTATATGACTTAGAGCTTATGATTTATAAGGCTTAGAGATAGAAGTTCTTTGTGGTCCATGTCGGATCGATGTTGCCGGTGTTCTTAGAAACATTTACCGGATCCTTATCGGTTTCGCCGGGTCTTAACTCACGGGCGAGTACGGCAAAACGCTGGATGTTAAACGTGGAACCGCCTGCGGTGATTTGTGTTTTGCTCTTCGGATATTTGCGGCAGCAGGTAATGAGGTTAATGATATTGTCGCTTGTGCTGACCTCGGTATCAAACTTGATTACCGAGCGGGCCTGCGCATCATCCAAAAGCTTCTTAAAGTCTTCATCCTCAAGATCGGGAGTACCGTAGTTGAGGCAGTAAGCATTGAAATAGACGGCACTGAATACCTTGTACACCTTGGTCTCCTCGCCGGTGCTCAGGTAGATATAGGGGTTTTCTTTCGCGAACTTCTCATCGGTATAGGACATAAGCTGAGCGAACATTACGTCGTAATCCTTTGCATTGCCAATGCGGTAAGGCTCAACGATGTTGGTCCAGTTGTGTCCGTAAATCGGCAGGTTGCGCGAAGGCTTGGAAGAACCGGGAGTGGTAGATCTTGCATCAAAATAAATAGCACCGATATAGGCCTTGGTGTTGCCGAGATTCTTTTTCACGTCCGCGTCTAACTTGCTGGTGTCAAGCGTGGACTTCTGCCCATTGACATCCTTAGTCTCGTACTTGAAGTTATCATCCGCATTATATAGAACCGGATAATCAATGTTTGTATTGGGGATGTAAAGCCACGAAACGGTCTCGGGGTTTGTGACCTTGGCTTCGTCAAGCTTCTTTGCAGTGTCATCGCTGATCTTTGCCGGAGCTACCTCAGAGGATGATGCAGGTGCAGAAGAAGAGGAAGGAACGCTGCTGGAATCTTCCTCAATCGGCTCGTTTCCGCCGCAGGCGGCAAGGGCAAACAGCATAATGGCGCTAAGCAAAAGTGCGACTGCGCGCCGTCCGTATTTTTTCATTACCATGTTTGATATACCTCCAAATAATAAATCCTGCTAAATTAACAAGTGTCATAATCATGCAGTTTTACTGCGGTCTTACAAAACTTTTGCCAAGAAAACTCAAAAATATTCTTAAGACCAGTTGTGCAAGTAGCAGCTAGGATAAATAATATAATACTGTCGCCTAAAATGCAACTATAAAATCGTAGCAAGAATGGGGAATTTTCAAAATATTTACAAATACGTCTAGCTTGCTATCCAAATAGAAAAAGACCGACCTTTAAAAAAGGTCGGTCTTTTTCGGGGATAGAGACATACATAGCATGGGAAAAGGATGAAGTAGTAATTATCATAATAATGTAGCAACACCTATATAATAGCACATCAATTTAGTAAATTCAACACTATTTACAGGAAATGTTGAAAATATTTATCACAAAAATCAGCACAATGCTAAAAACGCCTTGTTTAAATTTAGCGGCCTCATTAATATATATGAACGACTTGTTATAACCCATCCGTTTTGGTCATGGTTGCTTATATACAGAACTTCAAAATTCTCGGTGAGATTGCATATTCAAGCGCATCTTTACTTCTTTGCAAATTGATATCAGCCGTCCGCCCATTGCCTGCTACAATTGGCTTTATGCTTGTTCTTGAACGGAATTTCAGGTCATATAATCTAGTACAAACCGTCAGAATACCGCGGTATCAACATAAGGGGGATGGGCAATAGAATATGTTTATTATGTCTATGAAGCTTGAAAAACGGAAGATGCTTACAATAGGCGTAGTCATTGTCGGGCTGATACTGCTTGGCATCGGGCTATTCAGCATCTTCTCCGGCAAAGGAGGCGGGAGTAAAAAGCCGAACAAGGGCGGCTTCGAGGCCGCAAACAATGCACAGCGTGTTGCTTTTTTGGAAAGCTTCGGCTGGGATGTAAGCGATGAACCCATCGAGGTTTGCGAGATTATTCTGCCCGAGAACTTCGATGAGGTGTACAAACGCTACAACGAGCTGCAAAAGACACAGGGACTCAATCTTGATAAATACAAGGGACGGCGCGCAAAGCGGTGGACGTACATGGTACTCAACTATCCGTCAGACGATGAAGTTCATGCAAACGTCATTGTGTGCGACGATAAGATTGTTGCAGGAGACATCTGCTCGGTTGCTCTGGGCGGATTTATCCACGGCTTCTCACCCGATGAGGTAGGCGCCTTTGCGGAGCACGGACTGCTCGCATCCGACTTACCCTATGAGTTAAACGGCATCGAGAAACCCAAGTCCAAGCAAAAGAAGGGTGAATCCAGCGCGCCGCAGGATAATGAAAACAACGATAATCAAGGAAACGTTGCCGGCGAAAACCAGGGCAATACAGCCGGCGAAAATCAGGGCAATACAGCCGGCGAAAATCAAGGCAATACAGCCGGCGAAAATCAAGGCAACGCGCCTAGCGAGAATCAGGGAAACACCGGTTCCGCTGCGGGTGAGAATCAAGGTAACGCAGGAGAAAATGTAAAGGAAAACAAGAACAAGAACAATCAGACCGCTGAGATGATTGACGACATAGAGCAGCAGGCGCGCGAGGAGATTGAAAACGCGCTTGAGATGCTGATTCAGGCAGCGGAGGACAAAAAGGGCTAATTGCTCCTCACTTTCCATTAAAATGTGTTATACTATTTAAAAATAAGGAATGACTATCACAAAGCGGGGGTAAATGCCATGCCATCAGAGCGCCTTGACAAACTCATAGCAGGTCAATTAAACCTTTCCAGAACCGACGCAAAGAAGCTGATTGCATCGGGCAAGGTAACGGTTGACGGCGTCATTGTGCGCGCTCCCGAGCAAAAGGCTGACCCTTCTGCCGCGCAGATTGCAGTCGGCGGAACGCCGCTTTTATACAAACCTTTTATCTATATCATGCTCAATAAACCGGCTGGGGTAGTCAGCGCTACGCGCGATACTAAACAAAAAACAGTGCTGGACCTCATACCCGCGCCCCTTGCGCGCAAGGGGCTGTTCCCCGCCGGAAGACTGGACAAGGATACCGTAGGGTTTGTCCTCATCACCGACGACGGTGAGCTTGCCCACCGCATGCTTTCCCCCAAAAACCATGTGCCGAAAACCTACCTTGCTTCTCTTGACGCACTTTTGGATGAGGAAGGGTTTGCAAGGCTTGAACAAGGTATCGACCTAGGTGACGGCACCATCTGCAAGCCTGCGCGTGTGCGTGTTGTGGAAGCTGACCGCCCTAACACGGTGGAAATCATCATCACGCAGGGGATGTACCACCAAATCAAGCGTATGTTTGCCGCTGTCGGCAGACAGGTTTTGCATCTAAAACGTGTTGCAATCGGCTCCCTTGCGCTGGACGAGAGCCTGCGCGAAGGGGAATGTAAAGAAATATTCCACAAAGATGTTGAGAAACTTTTGACACGCATTTGATAGAAAAGCGTTGGTTTTATGAGAAAAAATCAATTATTAGTTAATTTCCATAAACCGTGAAAATTAAGTTTGGACATTAAGCAACTGTTCATATCCCCCCTTTTTTGTTATAGTAAGTATTGTAAGCAAAGGGTATATTCAGTATACTTCTAATAGAAAACAGGAGGTCCATTATGGCTAGTGTTACCCTAAAGAACATCTATAAAAGATATCCCGGCGGGGTTACAGCAGTATCCGACTTTAACCTTGAAATTCAGGACAAGGAGTTTGTAATTCTCGTTGGCCCTTCCGGCTGCGGTAAGTCTACAACCCTTCGTATGATCGCAGGTCTTGAGGAGATCTCGGACGGTGAGCTCTACATTGGCGACAGACTGGTAAACGACGTTGCCCCGAAGGATCGCGATATCGCGATGGTGTTCCAGAACTACGCTCTGTATCCTCATATGACCGTATATGAGAACATGGCATTCGGCTTAAAGCTGAGAAAAACTCCGAAGGATGAGATTAAGCGCCGCGTTGACGAGGCTGCTCGCATCCTCGATATTGAGCATCTGCTTGACAGAAAGCCCAAGGCTCTTTCCGGTGGTCAGCGCCAGCGTGTTGCGCTCGGTCGTGCTATCGTTCGTGAGCCGAAGGTATTCCTGCTTGACGAGCCGCTCTCCAACCTCGACGCTAAACTGCGTGCACAGATGAGAACCGAGCTCTCCAAGCTCCACATCCGTCTGGGCACAACCTTCATCTACGTAACACATGACCAGACCGAGGCTATGACGATGGGTGACCGCATCGTTGTTATGAAGGACGGCTTCATTCAGCAGGTTGACACCCCGCAGAACCTCTATGATAAGCCCGCTAACATGTTCGTTGCAGGCTTCATGGGATCTCCGCAGATGAACTTCATCGATGCTACGCTCATCCAGAAGGATGGCAAGTATGCGGTAGAGTTCGGCAACGAAGAGCAGAAGTACGTTGTTGAGGTTCCGGATTCCAAGGTTAAGCCCGATAACTTCTCCGACTACGTCGGCAAGGAAGTTGTTATGGGTATCCGTCCCGAGAACATCCACGACGAAGAGATGTTTATCTCTGCTGCCAGAACCGGCGTAGTTGAGTGCAGCGTCGAGGTTACCGAGTTGATGGGTGCTGAGACCTACCTCTACCTCAATTGCGTAGGCAACAACCTGATTGCCAGAGTTTCTCCGCGTTGCACCGCGAGAACCGGCGACGTTATCAAGGTTGCTATGGATGTTAACAAGATGCATCTGTTCGACAAAGAGTCTGAGGAGTGCATCCTGAACTAATTTAAGTTCATTAACAAAGAGGCGTAACGGCTAACCGTTGCGCCTCTCTTTTTGTGTTGTAATACACGAAGCTATATACTGAAACCAGGAGGGGCCGCCCCGTCAAGCAGCAGCATTACAAGGGATGCATGGCTGATGTCTGCAGTGCTGTCGGTGTTTATTAGCTCAAACGCCTGCGCACTCCGCTTATGCAGTGACATAACTGTCAGTGCGCTGAGCGTCATCTGTGCGCCAATCTGGTAGGAGCTCTGGGCATAGGCGCTGCTGCCTGCCACAACCGCGCCGTCTGTCATCACTTCAAGCGAGGCAGTCGTTCCAAATTGGGGAGACACGCAGGCCGTATACCACAGTAGGGCGATGCACTCCTTGCGAATATCCATTGTAATCGCGCTCTGTTTTTGCAGGCTGACCCCGTCCATAGTTGAGGTGATAAAGTCAAACGGAATCGGCAGCCCCTTTTTCACATCGGACTGTAACTGCGTCTGCATGCAGTGTATGATGCCGCTTACGGTAAAGGTTCCAAACTCCGAAAAGGCGGATAAGTTCGGAAAAATCGGTTTGGGGCCGCTCTTTTGCACGGCACGGGACAGGTATTGCTCTCTTGAAAGGTCGGAATGTGTTTGCTTTTTCACAGCATTCTCTCCTTTTTTGTGTAATAGGGGTATATAGGAGTTTATGCTGCAAAATACCGTATTGTGCCCGATTGGGTAAACTTTCAGCCTAATTAATAAGAAGGTTTACTCAATGATAGGGTAGAGTATGCCGCTTTTACACTCAAAAACCGTTTGAATACGATACTATATATACAAAAAACCGCTGCCGGTTTCGCGACAGCGGTTTAACATTTTGATTATTTTACATACTGAGCAAGCTCGGTATCCACATTCTTAATATGGTTGAGCAGCCATCCAGACAGCATGGTGTTCATCTTGGCCACCGAAACAACGGTGGGCCCATGCTCGGCGATATCCTTCTTCAGGTTTCTTACCTGAAGGATAAAGTCATCGTGAATCTTCTTGTGGGCGGCATACTTCGGGTAACCCGAGGACTTCTGCAGCTGCTCTTCATCCGAAAAGTGCTTTACCACATAGTTCTCAAGAAACTCTACGGTCTTTACGACCTCCTGACGTCCCTTACCCACAGAGCAGGCTGCGTACAAATCATCCATTGCGTCAAACAAGGCCTTATGCTGCTCGTCAATCAGGGCAACCCCAATCTTAAAGCTGTCGTTCCAGGTCGGCAAAGTCTATCATTCCTTTCATGTCATCACAGTTATACTGTATAGATTTCTATAACAAGGCGTCCACTAACCTCAGATGGGGCAATAGACTCCTGAATATGCCGTCCGTGGGGTTTGTATTGCAATTAGCCGTTTTGCTGTCTTACCCGCTCAAGCAGGGCGCGGATGCGGTTAGACGGATTGAGCAGCTCGCTGATAGACTGGTCGTAGTTGAGGTTATCAATGAGCAGAGCAAGGTATTTTGACATATCAACCTCCGCATACCAGGGGCGGCTTCTGAGCTCCTCTGGGCGGTAGATGAGGTTTGTGGTAAATACCTTGTCAATGAGTCCGTCGGCATAGGCCTTATCAAAGTTTGCAAGGCCCTCGCAGAACAGGCCGAAGGATACGCATACAAAGATTCTGCGCGCCTTCTTCTCCTTGAGCTGGCAGGCTATTTCAAGCACCGAGTCTCCGGAGGAGATCATATCATCTACGATGATAAGGTCCTTACCCTCGACGTTCGAGCCTAAGAACTCGTGGGCCACAATCGGGTTGCGTCCCTGTACGATGGTGGTGTAATCGCGCCGCTTATAAAACATACCCAGATCTACGCCCAGAATGGAGGAGTAGTAGATGCAGCGGGACATACCGCCCTCGTCGGGAGAGATAATCATCAGATTGTCTCCGTCAAAGCGGATGTCGGGAACCTGCTTGACAATGGCCTTTAAGAACTGGTAGGTGGGCTGGATATTATCAAAGCCGTTGAGGGGGATTGCGTTGTGCACACGCGCGTCGTGTGCGTCAAAGGTCAGAATATTATCAACGCCCATATGTGCGAGCTCCTGCAGCATCAGTGCGCAGTCGAGCGATTCGCGGGAGTTGCGGCGGTGCTGTCTGCCCTCATAGAGCATGGGCATGATTACGGTTATGCGCCTAGCCTTGCCGCCTGCGGCAGCAATAATGCGCTTTAAGTCCTGATAGTGGTCATCCGGGCTCATCGGTACACTTTGTCCGTACATGGTGTATTGAACACCGTAGTTAAACATGTCACATAGGATATAAAGGTCATGTCCGCGAACGGATTGCTTGATAAGCCCCTTTGCTTCGCCAGTACCGAACCTGGGGCAGGTCGCCTTGATTTTAAAGCTATCTAGCAGATAGCCCGGAACCTCGATTTCAGGGTTCTGCTCATTGTGGCGCTCAAGCCTCCATTTGGTAAGATAGTTGTCTACCTTGTCTGTAATCTCCTCGCAGCCTCTCATGCCTATGATACCGAGGGTTCCTACAGGGATATCAACTACCTTACATTCGTGACTGCCAATATAATCCATTGACCGCAAACCTCCCAGACGCTTTTTCATATTTTGATGTATGTCTCTCATGGACAAATTCAAAAACAAAGGCTTTTGAAGTTATCCACCTACTCAAATTTTACACACGTTTTCGTGGCTTGTCAACAAACAAGACAACGCAACCGATATGCCCATTTTATGGGAAGATAACGGTTGCGCTAAGACTTGTCATCATCCTATTTTTTGGCGGCGAAGCAGGCTTTCTGCCTCGTCCTTGGGTACGGCACGGCTGTAGTAGAAGCCCTGTACCTTGTCGCACCCAATCTGCTTAACCAGCTCAAGCTGGCTTGCTGTTTCAACGCCCTCTGCCACAACGCACAGGTTTAAGCAGTGGGCGAGATTTACCACAAGCTTTACAATCTCATAATCCTTCGGATCGGTTGTGATGTGGTCGATAAACTTTTTGTCAATCTTTAAGGTGCTAATCCATAGCTGGCGGAGCTGATTGAGGGAAGAATACCCCGAACCGAAATCGTCCAGCGCAAGGTCAAGGCCCAGTGCCTCCATGTTTTTTATGATATCCGCACTGCCGCCGACATATTCAACGAGCTGGGTCTCGGTGACCTCAAGCTCTATGCAGCTAGGGGACAGGTCGAGACTTTTTAATACCTCGCTGACCTCCTCGGCAAAGGAGGGTCGCTGCAGTTGTACAAGCGAGAGGTTAATCGCCATCTTGCCAAAGCGAAAGCCCTTGTCGCGAAACTCTGCCGCGGTTTTGCAGGCCTCTTTAAATACCCACCGGCCTAAGTCATGGATAATTCCCGATTCCTCAGCGGCGGGGATAAACTCGTTGGGGGAAACGTTGCCCACAAGGCTTGAGTTTAAACGCAAAAGCGCCTCAAACCCAACGATATCGCCGGTATAAGGGTTATACTGCGGCTGATAGTAGACCTGAAACTCGTTATGCTCAAGGCCGTGCCGGATGGCGCGCCCGACTGTTTCGTGACGCAGGATTCGCTCGAACATCGAGTAGTGGAACACCGTTGTGGTGTCCTTACCCTTGGTCTTTGCGTGCTGCATGGCGATGTCAGCGTAGCGCAGCAGGGACTTATCACTCTGCGCATGCTCGGGATACATCGAAATACCGAGGCTTGCGCTGATGCACAGGGTCAGCTTGCCAATCTGCATGGGTGCCTTGATGGCTTCTTTGAGCCTGCGGGAGAACTCCACCGCTTCATCGGTATCCACACCGGGCAGGTAGATGGCAAACTCGTCGTTGCTCAGGCGAACGGCAAGCCCGCGCTTATTGGTTCGCTGCAAAAGAATGCAGGCAACCTGGGTGATAACCTTGTCGCCAACGTAATGGTCAAGGGTATCGTTAATCGCCTTGAGGTTGTCAAGGTCAAGTACAATAACGGCGGCGGTCTTAATGAGTCCTGCGCGAATATCGTTTTGAATCCGGCGCGAGAGGGTGTGTTTCGTCGCCATGCCGGTCAATTCATCATATACTACAGGGGTATTGTCATAGGGCTGCTCGTTTTGCTCTTCCAAATCCAGCACACTGCCTATAACACGCAAAAGTGTGCCGTCGTCGGCTCTAAGCGCCTTGCCCTGAACGCGCAGGGTTTTCACTGCCCCAAGAGGAGTAACCGCACAAAGCCGAAGCGCAAAATCGGTCTCCTTGGGGTTGGTTTTAAGGGTGTTGATAATTTGTCGGCACAAGGGAAGATATTCAGGAAGCACCTGACGGGCTAAGAAGCCATCCATCGTATGGACGCCCCCGCCTATGGACAGAATGTTGCGCAGTCTGGGGGAAGAAAGGACAACGTCCGTTTCACAATCCCACTCAAACAGGCCTTCAACCAGCGTGTCCAGCAGTCCGGAATATTCCCTGAAGTACTTGTCCGTAAAACGTCGGCTTGGGATGTTGCTGTCGCCGTTTAGATAGCGTTCCCAAACAGACGGATAGTTGCCGCAACCGGCAAGCTGTTGCTCGTCGTGCATCCCGTGTACTTACCTTTCATTTAAATGTGAGTACGAAGTATAAGCTTTGATATTATTATTTGCTATTTTGGTTAAACTAAGCATATCTCTATCCGCTCACATTTTAGCATATTTTTCATCATATTTGGGAACTTTTTTGTATTTTTATATACTTGAACAAATTTTGGTTAGCATTTTCTAATTATTTTTAGAAAACGATTACATGATGAAATCACGGGGATTGAATAGTGCGCCCGTTAGAGCGAAAAAACTGCGGTATATCCCCGTTTGCACGGTATCAAGTCGCAAATAGGGTCGTTACGACCGATTGTTACCCGATATCTGCCTATATTACGCAATATTTCATTCTTTTGTTGCAACGCTATTGAATTTGCCGGGTGATATGGTATAATAAACAGGGTGTAAAATATCTTACTTTTGCAAGCGTTTTACCCAGCAACTTTTGCACACGATCAATAGCCTATCTGCCACACGGCAAACAGGCATGGAGGTGACACTGTGAATCCCGACCCTGGTAATCCCCGAAGTTGCAACAATTTAACACATGGCTGGCGGCACGGTGTCAATACTCTGTTTGCCGCCGTAATCAAGACGTGCTCCGGTACGGTAAGTACCGGTAGCCGCGCTATAGGGAGTGGTGCTATTGATTACATACCTCAAAACAGAAAACAACTGCCTTGTAACCCTTGACACCCTGCAGGACGGATGCTGGGTAAACGTTGTAAGCCCCACCGAGCAGGAAATCCGCTACCTTGTCGAAACCCTTGGTCTTGACATGGACTTTGTCCGCAGCGCGCTTGACGAAGAGGAAACCTCGCGTATTGAGTCGGAAGGCAGTCAAACCCTTGTCATCGTGGACGTGCCGACAGCCGAAAAGCAGAGCGAGAACACCATGATGTACTCCACCATGCCAATCGGCGTCATCATCACCGAAAAGGTAATTTACACCATCGCGCTCAAGGAAAACGCTGTTATCACCGAGCTTGCGGGCAATATGGTAAAGAACGTGCAGACCCATCTGCGCACCCGCTTCTTTTTAACCCTGATGCTGCGCATTGCAGGCCGTTACCTGCAATACCTCAAGCAGATAGACAAGATTTCAAACCTTATGGAGCAGCAGCTTCATAAGTCGCTCAAAAACAAGGAGCTTATTCAGCTTTTGGGCCTTGAAAAATCGCTTGTCTATTTCTCCACCTCGCTTAAGGCAAACGACCTGACGCTTGAAAAAATCCTGCGCGGGCGCTTTATTAAGCTGTATGAGGAAGACAAGGAGCTGCTCGAGGACGTACTCATCGAGGTCAAGCAGGCCATTGAGATGAGCGGCATCTACTCAGACGTATTGTCCGGTATGATGGATGCATATGCCTCGGTTATCTCAAACAACCTCAACATCGTAATGAAGGTGCTCACCTCCATTACCATCGTTATGGCGATTCCCACCATCATCTCAAGCTTTTACGGCATGAATGTTGATAACCTTCCCATGCCCACCTTCTGGTTCCCCATTGGGCTTTCGCTGGTTGTCATGGTCGTAATCGCCTACATCCTTAAGAAAAAGGATCTGTTTTAAACCATCCGGCCCCGCCGCATCATATTCGGTGCAAAGGCGGGGCCTTGTGCTAGAGAAAACCTTACTACCAACAGGGAAAGGTGTGACCCAAAGAATGAACGAAGAAAAGATGTTCCACATAGGCCTTGCGCGCGAGGACGGCGCAAGGTATGCTATCCTTCCCGGCGACCCGGGCAGGGTGGAGAAGATTGCAGCTTTTTTGGATAACCCCGTATTCGTGGCACAAAACCGCGAGTATACCACCTACGCGGGAACGATTGCCGGAGAGCGGGTGCTCGTTACCTCAACTGGAATCGGTGGGCCGAGCGCTGCCATAGCAGTAGAGGAGCTGTACATGACGGGCGTGCGCACCTTTATCCGCGTGGGTACCTGCGGCGGTATGCAAACCGAGGTACTTGCGGGGGATGCAATCGTTGTCACCGCCGCTATACGCATGGAGGGCACCTCAAAGGAATATCTGCCGCCCGAATACCCGGCTGTTGCAGACTTTTCGGTCACAAGTGCTTTGGTTGGGGCGGCGAAAAAGCTGGGCACCCGCGTGCACACGGGGGTTGCCCAGAGCAAGGATTCGTTTTACGGCCAACATTCGCCCCAGCGCATGCCGGTAAGCTATGAGCTTCTTCCCAAATGGGAGGCGTGGAAGGCGGCTGGGTGCCTTGCCTCCGAGATGGAGTGCGCCGCACTCTTTTCGGTTGCGGCATCACTGGGTGTCCGCGCGGGAGCGGTCTTGCACTGCATCTGGAATCAGGAGCGGGCGGCGCAGGGCTTACCCAATGCCCAGACGCATGACACCCATCAGGCGATTTCCATTGCCGTAGAGGCCTTGAAAACCTTGATTGAACAGGATAAATGATAAAAGAGGGAGCTTTGATAAGCTCCCTCCTATTTTTACTTATCAGCCGAAATGCTTATTTAAAAAATCAAGCACGGCGGATGAAAACTCCGCGTCTAAAGTTGGGTCTTTAAAGTAGTCTTCGTTAATGATAAAGTGATAGTCTCCCTCGCGCACAAAGGTCTCGACGCTGCCTTCTACCTTTGCCATCAGGCGCTCGAAGTTGACATACGGCACCTGAGAATCCTCGGTGGAGTGCATCAACAGGGCGGGGCGGCCGTTGAGCTTCTGTATCTCGTTTAAAGGATAAATGCTCGCCATCTTGCTGCCGTATGCAAGACGGCAGTAAAGCGAAACAAAGGGCTTTTGAATAACGGCAAATGCCTTAGGTGTTCCCATGAGCTCCATTGAATCGCAGAACATATCACTCAGGGAAGCAAAGGCCGAGCAGCTTATTAGGCCATCAAGCTCAGGAATTTCCCCCATCGCGTTGATGGCAGTAGCGCCGCCCATAGAGGTTCCCCATACGACAATGGGCAGGTCGCCGCGTTGTTCGGTCAGGTAGGTAACACCGGCCTTTACGTCCAGATACTCGCTCATGCCGAACTGAATCTCCTCGCCCTCGCTTTCGCCGTGGGCGCGCATCTCAATGAGCAGGGAGGCGTAGCCGTTGTCGCGCAGCATCTTTGCGTAACCGAAAAATCCTGTCACCGACGGGTTTTGAATGCCGGAAAGCAGTATCACCGTCGCCTTGGGTGACTGGGGTGTAACCTCCCACGCGGCGATGTTCAGCCCGTCCTCAGTCTGCAGCGTGACGCGTGAAGCCTCCACCCCGAACTCCTCTGGCTCATAGAAGCTCATCTTTGCGGGGCGCTTAGTCAGGTCGCCCATGACAAGCGGAGGAATGGCGGCAAACATTCCGATGACAGGCACCAGTATCACGCAGGCCGTGATAATCAAAACGCGCTTTAATACCTTGTGCTTCTTTTTGGGTTTTGAGATTGATGTCGATTGCATAGGGTTTCTCCTTCTGAAACATTAGATGTCGATGGCTAGTCTACCTTCGCCATTTTATCCTCACACACGAGTTTCCGCTCGGCAGGGGATAGACCGAATAAATCCATAATCACCTCGTCGATGCGGTCAATCAAAGCAGCGCGCAAATCGGCACATTCGGCGTGCAAAACCTCATCCACCAGTGCGCAGATGTGCTCGCACGACTTAGCATCCGGTATGGGGATGGGTATCGATTCAATATGGCTGCGCAGCACCTTTACCGACTGAAACTTGTTGGTGAAGTAAAAGTGCGCAACTGAGCTGTTGAGCACTGCCAGAACATACTTAATCGGAATATCTGCAAAGCGGGGGATTAGGATATTGCAGCTATTTAGTGACAAGGTCTGCTTGTCGTCATAGGCAAAGCACAGGGAGGAGGACACGAACTTATATAGAAGCTTTTCAGGCGCGCGGTAGAACCGCTCAGGCGCTACCTGCTGAAACCGCTCGGGTGCAAACCGCAAAAAGGTCTCGGGCGTGCGGTAGGTATAGGCCATCAGGTCTGTTCCGCGCAGGACGGGCTCCATCTCACGGTACCGGCGGTCTTTGACAAAGGTCTTGTTGTCGCCAGTTACAATGCCCAGCGCAAACTCAGCGTTGCCCTCCAGGCGTGTTGCGTTCGGCAGACCCTCCAGCTTCATGACAAGGTCGTTTTTCTCGTCGCTTACGCTGAAGTTAAAGAGGTTAGACTGCTCGAGCCGTACAGGGGAGATGCGGTAGGACTGCCCGCCGTTTTCCACCTCAATGGGACACCGGGGCAGGGAGCCGTCTGCCTCTCGCTTTTGCAGGGTGACTGTGATGGTGGGCGCGTACACCTTGTCAAAGATATTGCGCCAGTATTTCACGTGCAGGATGTCACAGGTGTGCGAAACAAAGCCGCGCAGACGGTCGTGGGCCATCACGTTTAAAAATGACTGCGGCAGCACATAGCAAACCGACCCGCCGGTTTTGCATACCTGAATGGCCTTAAGCAGAAACACCGCAAACGACTCGATGTGCACCGATTCAGAGCCCGCAAACCGCTCGCGCAGCCTATCCTTATAGGCATCGTCATAGGCGCTGCCCCACGGGGGGTTTGAGATGACAAGGTCAAAGCTCTCGTCCTCAAAATCAAACAGGCTGTCGGTGACCTTTAGGTTCCTGTAAAGAACTGCAGGGTCAGTAAGACGGGCAGCAAGGGTGAGGTTTACCCTTGCAAGGCAGATGCTCACGGGGTCGATGTCCGCCGCAAACAGGTGGTTTTGTATGAGACGATTTGGGTCGGCATCCGGTTCATGCGACAATAGGATATGAAAGATGTTCATCAAAAAGTTGCCGGTGCCGCAGCAGGGGTCTAGGATGCACCTGTTTGCAAGCAGGCCCTTTTCGTCCAGATAAAAGGCGCAGTCCTCCGCAATGCGCTTGGGGGTATAGTAAACCCCTTCGGTCTTGCGCTTTGCAATGCTGCTGATAGACATATACAAAAGGCCGAGAAAATCTTCATTTTCTATGTAGCGAATCTCCTCGCACAGGGCGGGGCGGGCATAGTCAATCTCCTGCTCGGTGACACTTCTTCCCAGCATATCCTCAATCAGAGAGGAGTAAGCGCCCGCGGCGTTTTTGTCATTGAGATAGTCGAGCAGCAAAACGCTGCCCGCACAGGGGATAAGCCCCCTGCTTGCAAGCAGCTTAATCGAGTATTCGGCCAAAATCAGCCGCATGAGTGCATCGCCGCCGCCCAAAGCATCAAAGCAGGCAATGATGCGCTTTGCCGCATCGGTGTACTCCTTTTGCGCAACATACCCTGCGGGCACTACGTTGCCTGTGTGCTTGGTCTTGTTGCGCCGGCGGGTCAGGCGGTCGCTTTCGCCGCTCTGGATGCTGCGCACAAGATCCTGCACATCGTTTTTATTAAAGCACAGCTTGCGCATCCCCGTTTTAACGGGCTTGAGCTTGCCGCTGCGCACCCAGTTTCGCGCCGTCGCCTGCGAGATCATCAGCACCGAGCACAGCTGTTCTATCGTTAAGACATCTTCATTAACGGTACGAGCTCTATCCATATGTACGGTAGCCTCCACTAGTGTATTTATGAGAGCAATTTAAAAAGTTCATGATAACTCAGTTGGGCTACCAAGTATTCTTTGTGCTGACAAATATTGGCCTCGGTGATATTCATTTGGGCTTCGCCTACACTACTTTCATGCTGTTTGCTGTTAAATCCAGGTAAAGTAGGTAATTCAGATGCAGTGACTCTATATATATTTATCGTGTTATTAAAGAAAATTCCATAATACAGAATGTCAAAATGATTAAGTTTTAACTGTTGAATGTTACATGTAAATTTGCAGACGGGAAGATTTGAAGTGTCAATAATCTCTTTTCTATTTGAAGCAGCATTATATATTTCAGAAACTACATTGGATTTATTGATAGTATGAGGTTTATTCATAGCACGAGAAAAACCAACTTCTATACGCAAATCACTTGATGCATCATAGAGATTATAGTACTTAACAGGAGGTTCGGAGTAACCATACAATTGTTGAATCATTAATACTGCAATTTTACCAAAACGAGCTGAACTAAGGTTAAATATGCCTGCCCGAAATTTATCCAGTTCAAAAGTCATAGGTAAACCACACTCCCTTATTTATTTCTCACCGCAGAGGTGCCCTGTTCGCGCAGGTAGGTCGATTCCAAGTCGGCAAGATGCAGCTTTACGGCGAGGGGGTATTTCTCATATGCATTGCTCACGCCAAAGCCGCCCCCGCGCACCGATTCATCAAACCCGCCCATGTGCCAGCGGATGGCAATCGCCTCCACCGGTTTTAGCCGCATAAACCGCTCAATTAAGAATACCGACTTCTCCCCGTGGCCAAAAGGAAAGGCATCGTCAATCGAGTAGTAGGGAAGCTGCTCCCACTGCCCCTTGTCGTTCTTAACATTGCGCAGGGAGGTCTTGTAAAACTGGGTCTTGCACAGGTCGTGCAGCAGCCCGCAGATGGCAAAGCTCTCGGGGTTATCAACACCCGCCTCAAAATGCTTTTCCATCAGCACCTCATAAACGCTCACACTGTGCTGCACAAGACCGCCCTCACACGCACAATGATACTTGGTGCTTGCAGGGGCAGTAAAAAAGTCGGTGGTCTCCAGCCATTTAAGCAGGTCATCAGCCCCATCCCGGGTGATGTTTCTTGTATAGATATCGATAAACTGTTCTTTATATGTCATTGTTTTACTCCTTACTATGTATGTTAAGCCCTAATAACGGATAAGAAATTCAGCCTTATTTAAATCACCTATTCCACAACGTGGCACAGTAGTATTGTGATTTATTATACCATACATAGGCGCATGTGCGCTACCAGAACACCCCAAATATTCGGCCCTTTTGAGAAAAACGCTAAGCCTTGTGCTTCAAATCCATAAAGCAGTATCAGGATTATGCCTTGTCCTCTGCCATGTAACAAAAAACCGGATGTATATAACATCCGGTTACTTTTTTTGCAATACCGCAACAGCGGTTACTTGTCTTTTAGCAGGTCGCGAATCTCGGCTAGCAGCACAGCCTCGTCCGATACCTTTGGCTCGGGCGGGGGAGCGGGCGGGTCTTCCTTCTTGCGGCGAATGCGGTTTATGAGCTTCACCATCAAAAATACTACCAGCGAAATCAGCAGAAAATCAATGATGGCCTGAGCAAATGCCCCATAGCGAATGCTGACCTCCGCATCGGTGCCCACGGTGTCGGGGAAGGTGTACATAATCTCTGTAAAATTGATACCCCGAATCAGGTAGCCGATAATGGGGGTGATGATATCCTGCACAAGCGAGTTGACAATCTTGGTAAAGGCACTGCCGACAATGATACCGACTGCCATGTCCACCACATTGCCCCGCGAGATAAACTCCTTAAACTCACCGGCAATCTTGCCCCGCTTTTTGATGCTTTCCTTTACCTTGTCCAAGTCCACCTTGGGCAGGTCGCCTTTGGGTTGAAAGTCCATGTTTTACCCCTCCTTATTCTTCGTTTTCTTGTTCTGTGCGCAGCTGCTTGTTTGCATCCCGCAACACCTGCATCGTACCGAGCGCAGGTTTTGCGCGTACAATATCTACCCGCATACCGCCGTAATGCGCCAGTTCCGAGCGGTAGACATTCCACAGCACCAAGCGGTGGCCGCCCTGCGGGATTAGCCCAAACAGGGGCGCGATGAGTTCATTCAGCTGCATATCATCTTCACTGAGCGGCAGCAGGATGCAGATCATGGTAGGCCATGCGTGCTCGGCAAGCTCCAGCGCGCGCACATCCCGCTCAAATGCCTGCGGGTCGATGTCCTCATACCAAAGCGAATGATGAGCCACGGTGCGCACCGGGTCAAACAGGGCGCGCAGCTCGGCGGTATCAAGCTCCAGCAGGCGGGCATCGGTGTACATATGCCCCACAAGCTCCATCAAGGGGACGACTCCGGTCTCGGCATCATCACTGCCAAGGGTTAAGATGCAGCTGCACTTTTGCTTGAGAGCCTTGGCCCGCTCGGGTGAAGTGGAGTTTGCAAGAATGACAAACACCTCGTCCGCCTTGCAGCGGTCAAGTACACGCTCAAGCAATGCAAGGTCAGCAAGACTTTCGCCGTCTGCTACAAGGCACAGCCACAGCGCCTCTGAATACTCGTCTATTTCCTCTTCCTTATATATAATCTTGTAGCCTTCTCCGATATATGAAGAAGCAAATTCGCCCACTCCGATATAATGTATGTCCTCAGGGGCGCAAATACCGTTTAAAAAATCCATGTTATCCCTCACTCTGATAGCTTATACGTCTTGATGCAAAAACGACCCGCCGCACAGCGGTTAGGTCGGCGGGGCAATATGCAAAAATAATCTAAGTTGATTATACCACATATCATCATAAAAAATCTGCCAGGCCTTGAATAGAGATGATTTATTAATAATATCCGCCTAGAATTTAATATTGTCAACTATTATAATGCAAGAATGAGCATATACATAGAACTATTTTGTGTAAGGATGAATACCATATGGACAGTATCGTAACCTTTGAGGATGTTCGCAAGAGCTACCGTATGGGTGAAGTGGTCATCAACGCCGCAGACGGCATCAACCTGACCATCAACCGCGGTGAGTTTGTTGTAATTGTCGGCCCCAGCGGCGCCGGCAAGACCACTGTCCTCAACATGCTCGGCGGCATGGATACCTGTGACTCGGGTAAGATTATCGTAGACGGCGAGGACATCGCCCAATATAGCCCCAAACGGCTTATAACCTATCGCCGATATGACATCGGCTTTGTGTTTCAGTTTTATAACCTTGTGCAGAACCTAACGGCGCGCGAGAACGTCGAGCTCGCTACACAAATCTGCAAAGACCCCATGCCGGCAGAGGAGATTCTGCGCGAGGTGGGGCTTGCCGACCGTCAGAACAACTTCCCCGCCCAGCTTTCGGGCGGCGAGCAGCAGCGTGTCGCCATCGCGCGCGCACTTGCCAAGCGCCCGAAGCTTTTATTGTGCGACGAGCCGACCGGCGCACTCGATTACGGCACGGGTAAGACAATCCTCAAGCTTTTGCAGGATACCTGCCGTAACATGGGCATTACGGTAGTCGTTATCACCCACAATCAAGCCATTGCCCCCATGGCAGACCGGATTATCCGAATTAAGAACAGCCGAGTGCAGGAGATGGTACTAAACAGCGAACCGATTGATGTGGAAAGGATTGAATGGTAGCGATGAAGAACGCCCTTTTCACTGCAACGCTACGCGAGGTTCGCCACACCTTCACAAGGTTTATGTCCATCTTCCTGATTGTCGCGCTTGGCACCGGCTTCTTTGCCGGCATCAAGGCGACTACCCCCGATATGCTCTCGACCATCGACACCTATTTTGATGAAAATCATCTGGCCGATATCCGCCTTGTTTCCACCATGGGCTTTGACGAGAACGACATCGCCGCCATCCGCAATACAGAGGGTGTAAACGGGGTTATGCCATCCTATACCGCTGACGTGCTGACCAACGAAGACGGCAAGCAGCTTGTTTTGCGCATGCACTCCATCAACGTAGATGCCGACCAGGATGAAAACCTCCTTAACCGTCCGGTGCTTTTGGAGGGCCGTATGCCGCAAAAAACGGGAGAGTGCCTTGCGGAGGCCTCCGGCACCATGACGGTCGGCTTCAAGATTGGGGATGTCATCTCCGTGCAGTCGGGCACCGATGACCCGCTAGAGGATTTTCTGGCGACAGATGAGTTTACCGTCGTGGGACTTGTGATGTCGCCTTACTACATCTCGTTTGAGCGGGGTAACAGCTCCATCGGCAGCGGTGCGGTCGACCGCTACCTCTATGTCCGCGAGCAGGACTTTTGCTATGAGGTGCATACGGATGTATTTGTGACCCTCAGCGGCGCACTTGAGCAGCAGAGCTATTCGGATAAGTATAACGAGATTGTAGACACACTGACTGACCGGTTTGAGGCGGTTGCCGAAGTCCGCGAGCAGGAGCGCTACGACGAAATCATCACAGAGGCAACCGCCGAGCTTGACAAGGCGAAGCGTGAGCTTGCCGATGCACGGGAGGAAGCATATCAAAAGCTTAATGACGCCCGCGCAGAGCTTGACGATGCAAGAAAAAAGCTCGATGACGGATATAAAGAGTATAAAGATGGGCTTAAGACCTTCCAAACCGAGATTGCGGATGCGCAGAAACAGCTTGATGACGGCTACAAAGAGCTCGCCGAAGGCTGGCAGCAGTACCGTGCAGGCTTAAGTGAATATGAAAAGCAGAGTTCGTCTGCCTATGAGCAGCTTGCTGATGCAGAACGGCAGATTGCGGCGGGGCAGGCCCGGTATGAGCAGGGCCTTGCCGCCTATGAGCAGGGGGTACAAACCCATACAGCCCTTACACAGGCGTTTGCCCTTTTGCAAAACCCCGAAGCCACACCCGAGCAGCGGCAGATGGCCCTTATGACGATATCGGGTATTGCATCCGTGCTTGCGGAACAGGAAGATACAGCAGAGCTTGCAGGCGTACTTTCCGCGTATGCAGCCGCTCCTGAAAACCCAATCAATATCTATATGATGCAGGCGGCCTTGGACGGCTTTGCTCAAACCTTAGATGCATCCAAGCAGGAGCTTGACAAGGCAAAGGCAGAGCTTGACGCAGCTAAGAGCAAGGTGTCCGCAGGCTATAAGGCGCTATCGGAGGCGAGTGAAAAGCTTGCAAGCGCAAGGCTGGAGCTCGAGGAGGCCGAGAAAACCCTGGCAGAGAAGAGGGCGGAGTTTGAGGACGCCAAGGCTAAGGGAGAGAAGGAACTCGCCGACGCCGCGGCTAAGCTTGCAAAGGGCGAACGGGACCTTGCCGACGGCGAAGCGGAGTATCAAAAAGCAAAAGAGGATGCCGAGCGGGAGCTGGCCGACGCGCAGACGAAGATCGATGATGCGCAGACCGAGATTGACGACCTCTCTCCGCCCGAATGGTACATCCTAACCCGAGACAGCATCCCCGGCAACTCAGGATACTACGAGGATTCCATGCGCATCGACGCCATCTCCAAGGTATTCCCCGTGTTCTTCTTCCTTGTTGCCGCCCTTGTATGTCTCACGACCATGACCCGCATGGTCGAGGAACAGCGCACCGAGCTTGGCGTCATCAAGGCGCTGGGCTACGGCAAGGGGGCAGCGGTCTTTAAGTTTATGTTCTATTCGGGGACAGCAAGCCTGTTAGGCAGCTTTGCCGGACTTGCGGTGGGCTTTCGCGTCTTTCCCTTTGTAATAGGTGCAGCCTATGGGATTATGTATCAAATCCCGGCCATCCAGACCTCCTTCCACTGGGAGTACGCCATTCCCACCATGCTGGTTGCAGTCCTGAGCACCATGCTCGCGGCACTGCTTGCCTGCTACAAGGAACTTGCCGAACAGCCTGCCACCCTCATGCGGCCCAAGGCGCCAAAACCCGGAAAACGCGTTTTGCTTGAGCGGGTGACACCGGTCTGGCGGCGGCTCGGGTTTATCCAAAAGGTTACCGTGCGCAACCTCATGCGGTATAAGCGCCGCATGCTTATGACGGTCATCGGCATTGCAGGCTGCACCGCTCTCATGCTCGCAGGCTTTGGAATGAAAAACTCCATCGCCTCCATTGCCTCCAAGCAGTACGGCGAGGTGTTCTTGTATAACGGCATGGTGATACTCAATCAGGATGCCGACGCTGAGGATAAAGAAGCACTGGATGATACACTCAAACACGAGAAGAACATCACCGGAACGCTGGATGCGCGTCAGGAGCAGGTCACGGCTCTGGTGACAGGCAACAAGAAGGAGATTGACGCGGTTCAGTTTGTGCCGGAGAATAACGACACCATCGGCGATTACGCTGTGTTGCGAACACGAATCGGTCAGGAGCCGATCTCACTTGACATAGACGGCGCCGTGATAACCGAAAAGCTCGCTAAGCTGCTCCATTTAGAGGTGGGGGACACCATCACCTTGCGGGATAGCGACAACCGCCTGTATGATGTCAAGGTAGGAGCCATCACCGAAAACTATGTCTATCATTACATCTACCTGTCGCGGGCGGAGTATGAGCGGGTGTTTGGAACGGATTTTGTAACCAATACGCTCTTTATGCGCCTTGCTGATACATCGGATGACGCGCAGGATGCGCTCTCTCAAACCTTGATTTCCAACAAATACGTTGTGTCGATTACCTACAATTCCTCGGTGGAAAAGAGCTTCCACGATGTGCTCAAGAGCCTAGATTACGTCGTGCTGGTGCTGATTATCTCGGCCGGACTGCTTGCGTTTGTGGTCTTGTACAACCTGACCAACATCAACGTAACCGAGCGCATACGCGAGATTGCCACCATTAAGGTGCTCGGCTTTTACGACAGAGAGGTGTCGTCATATATCTACCGCGAGAACATTCTGCTCACCCTGATGGGCATTGCGTTTGGCCTCTTCGGAGGCATCTTCCTTCACCGGTTTGTCGTAAGCCAGGCAGAGATCGACGTTGTGATGTTCGGACGCGAGGTCGGCTGGTTTGGCTATATGATGAGTGCGCTGCTTACGGCAGTCTTCTCACTGCTTGTGAATCTTGTGTTGCATTTTAGGCTAAAACACATCAGCATGGTCGAATCGCTCAAATCGGTAGAATAGTAACATAAACGAAGCCCGCAGGGGAATGCTGGTTGCATTCTTCCTGCGGGCTTTCTTATCGCATTACACCCGAGTATTGACTAAGCAGGGCGCGGCGGCTTTTGTGGTCGGGCATCACATCCGAAAGCAGGCTGTAAAAGGCAGGGGAGTGGTTCGGGTGAACAAGGTGGGCGAACTCGTGTGCTAGGACGTACTGTATACATTCGGGCGGTGCACAGACAAGGCGGTGACTTAAGAGAATCAATCCCTTTTGCGGATGACAGCTGCCCCACCGTGCCTTCATACGTCGTGCACGAAGCTGGGGTTTGGGCTTGTAAAGCGAGGCAAACATCGCAAACACGGATTCTCCAAGCCGTTCAAACACCTCGCCGCTATATGTATAGAGCCAGTCGTCCACTACCTTGGCAACCGATTCCGCGTCCTCTGGGTCTGGCAGGGTGACGGCCAGTGAACCGTTCTTTAGCTCTGCGCGGGTTACACTGCCTGCGGTGGCTATGACCGGAACATACTCGCCAAACAGGAGCACCTTGCTTCCGTCAAAGAAGGAAAGGCCTGCGTGCTGTGTTATCTTGCTGCGTGCCTTTGCAATCCAATCAGCCTTTTGGTTAACAAAAGCATCAATTGTTTTGGCAGACACATTGCGCGGGGCGGAAACCCAAACCTCGCCATCTTGTGTAATATGCAGATTGATATTCTTTACTCGTTTTCGCACAATGTGGTAGCAAAAAGATTGCGGTTTGCCTTCGGCCTTCATACTTAATGCCCTTTCGACTGGCTTTTGTAAGTCTATCATACACGCAAAAAGCATTAAGGGTCAATATGTGTAACAAATAGCAAGTTTCAACCGCTAAATGTTGTGCATCATGAACATTAAAATTGCAAATTTTATCCTCAAATCGAAAACGGTTTCGGATACAAGCCAATTCAAAATATTCATTAAATTATACATTTACTAGACTTGTTTCTTAGCGCAACTCAATAATTTTGTAATAATTGCGCAATAAATTGGCGCAATTATTGCAAATTAAATATGCATAATCCACAAGGACTTGCTGTCAAATTTAGAAGGGTATACACGAATATTTTCGAATAAAAATCTAGGAGTTTTCGAAAGTGGAAACGAAAACCTGGTTTTCGCTTCCACGAAGTGTGTTAACAAAATCGCACAATCACAATGTTGTAATCGTTTTCGCGAAAATTTATGTGTAAAATTTATAGTTTTTTAAAAAACAGTCTTGCTTTTGTTCATGTATTGATATATAATGTGCTTACGAAAACGTTTTATGCTTAACTTGTTTTAGGCGTTTGCGATATTTAGTAAACTTGTATAGGGGCACACACGAGAATGGTTACAATCAGAGATATCTCCGCTGCATGCGGCGTTTCGGTTGCCACGGTGAGCAAGGCGCTCAATGGCTACAGCGATGTCAGCAAGGCAACCAAAGACCTTGTGTGCAAAACCGCGGAGCAGATGGGTTACTTCCCGAACTCGCAAGCGCGTGCCCTCAAAACAAATCGTACATATAATTTGGGCGTTTTGTTTGTGGATGAAGCGCAAAGCGGCTTAACCCACCCTTATTTCGCACAGGTCCTTGACAGCTTTAAGGTAGAGGCCGAAAGCCGCGGCTACGATATTACGTTTATCAGCCACAACATCGGCAACAAGAGCATGTCCTATTTAGAACACTGCCTTTACAGAAAGGTAGACGGCGTGGTTGCCGCTTGTGTCGAGTTTTCCCATCCTGCGGTTATTGAGCTTGTAAACAGCGATATCCCGCTGGTCACCATTGACCACGTGTTTAATAACAGAACATCCATCGTATCAGCCAATCGCAACGGTATGCGCGAACTCATTGAATACGCATACTCAAAAGGTCACCGCAAGATTGCTTACGTACACGGCAGAAAGAGCGCTGTGACCGAAAGCCGCTTAGGCAGCTTTTACAAAACGATGGCGGATTTAAACCTCCGGGTACCGTTTGAATACCTGCAGGAGGGGGCTTATCAGGAGCCCGAAGCCACGCGGCAGGCAACCAAACGCTTGCTGGCCCTTGCAGATCGTCCGACCTGCATCCTCTTTCCGGACGACTTTGCCGCAGTAGGCGGGCTAAACGCGATTGAAGAAGCAGGCCTGCGCGTACCAGACGATATATCCGTTATGGGATATGACGGCTTGTTTATCTCCCAGGTGTTAAAGCCCAAGCTTACCACCTTCCAGCAGGACACAAAGCGTTTGGGAAAAGAGGCGGCTGTACAGCTGATACAGCTCATTGAACATCCGGTAACTACCCTTACCGAGAGGGTTGTTATATATGGCAAATTTCTTGAAGGCGCGTCGGTAAAGAATCTAGTCGAAGTATGATTCTTTGCGCTTTTGAGAAGGTTCTATCGTTCGGAATCAGAACCCGATTATCGAAGGAGGAAAAACACCAATGAAAAATGTAACCCGTATCGTATCATTACTGTTAGCTCTGGCTATGGTAATGGCTCTTGGCCTGACTGGTTGCTCCAGCAGCCCCGCAGCGCCGAGCAACACTCCGTCTGCTACTCCGGGCACTGACGCTCCCGCGGATGACACTCCCGTAGCAGAAGGCGTAACCGATGACCCCAGCGTAAAGCAGCTCAATCTGTGGTCCTTCACAGATGAAATTCCCAAGATGATGACCAAGTTTAAAGAGGTTAATCCTGATTTCGGTCTCGAGATTAAGGAAACCATCATTGCTACCACCGACGGTGCTTATCAGCCCGCTCTGGACGCTGCTCTTGCAACCGGTGGCGCAGATGCTCCCGACATCTATGCAGCTGAAGCAGCATTTGTTCTGAAGTATGCTCAGGGCGAAGGCGCTCAGTATGCCGCTGCTTATAAGGATCTCGGCATCGATGTAGACGCTAAGATCAAGGAAGCAGACATTGCTAAGTACACAATCGAAATCGGCACAAGACCTACTGATGGCGCAGTTGTTGGTCTCGGCTATCAGGCTACCGGTGGCGCTTACATCTATCGTCGTTCCATCGCGCAGGATGTATGGGGCACCGATGATCCCGCAGTTATTAAAGACAAGATCGGTCCCGGCTGGGATAAGTTCTTCGCAGCAGCTGAAGAGCTCAAGGCTAAGGGTTACGGCATCGTTTCCGGTGACGGTGACCTGTGGCATCCCGTTGAGAACAGCTCCGAGAAGGGCTGGATTGTAGACGGCAAGCTCTACATCGACCCGAAGCGTGAGGCTTTCCTTGATCAGTCCAAGATGCTCAAGGAAAATGGCTATCACAACGACACCCAGGACTGGCAGGATGCTTGGTATGCAGACATGAAGGACGCTGGTCCTAAGAAGATCTTTGGTTTCTTCGGTCCCGCATGGCTCATCAACTACGTTCTGGCTAAGAACTCTGGCGCAGAGTATGATGAGAATGGCAACTTTGTTAAGGCTGGCGGCACCTATGGCGACTGGGCAGTATGTGAGCCTCCTGTAGGCTTCTTCTGGGGCGGCACATGGGTATTCGCTAACAAGGACACCAAGGTTCCCGCTTCTGCAGGCAAGATCATTGAGTGGATCACCCTCGACAGCTCCGACACCGGTCTCCAGTACTTCTGGGCGAACGGCACCCTCAACGGCCCTGGCGGCACCAAGGACACCGTTGCTTCCGGTACTGTAATGGCTAAGTCTGACGGTAAGCTCGACTTCCTCGGCGGTCAGAACATGTTTGACGTATTCGTTCCCGCTGGTCAGTTTGCTTCCGGTAAGAACCTCACTCCGAGCGATGAGTCCATCAACATCATCTGGCGTGACCAGGTTCGTCAGTATGCTGCTGGTCAGAAGTCCAGAGAGCAGGCTCTTGCTGACTTCAAGTCTCAGGTAGCTGACACCCTCGCAATCCCTGTAGAATAATCCAAACCCGATTATGGGGCGGACGCCTTTCCGTCCGCCCCGTTTTTGTAACTGACGAAATCAAAGCATTACGCACTATACCGGAGGTGAACGCTTATGCGCCGCAAGAGCGTTAGCTACGCGAAATACGGCTACATCTTTTCGATACCGTTCGTGCTTGCGTTCCTTGTATTTACTCTGTATCCCATTGTCTACACGCTTATAATCGGGTTTACTGATCTTAAAGGATTGGGCAAAACGGAGATTCACTTTTTAAGCGACCCATTTGCGAATTTTAAAGATGTTCTCTCAGCGCCCTCCTTTCAGATCTCCTTGTTTAACACAGCCCTGATGTGGATTGTAAACTTTATTCCTCAGCTTGCGCTTGCACTTTTACTAGCAGCCTGGTTTACCAACAATCGGATAAAGATTAAAGGCCAGGGTTTGTTTAAGGTACTTATATACCTGCCGAATATTATTACGGCAGCAACCATAGCGATTCTTTTTAACTCGCTGTTTGCATATCCGAAAGGCCCGATAAACGATTTGCTGATCCTGTTCGGTGTTCTTCAAGAACCAGAGCATTTCTTAATCCAACGGTGGACGGCAAGATTTATCGTATCCTTCATTCAGTTTTGGATGTGGTATGGAAATACGATGATCGTGCTGATTGCAGGTATTATGGGCATCAATCCCACTCTTTATGAGGCGGCGGAGATTGATGGTGCGTCAAACACGCAGAAGTTCTTCCTCATTACAATACCTAACCTTAGGACGATTCTTCTCTATACGCTGGTTACCAGTATGATCGGCGGATTGCAGATGTTCGATATCCCGAAGATGTTTATTGTTGGCGGTAATGGCGGTCCTGATAACGCGACGCTTACTACCAGCGTGTTTATTTACAATCAGGCGTTTGGCTCAAGCCGCTTGTACAACCGTGCATCGGCCGCTAGTATGATATTGTTTGTTATCATTATCATTTTGTCGGCTATTCTGTTCTATGTCATGCGTGATATGGATGCGATTAAACAGCAAAAGGAGCTAAGAGCTCTTAGAAAAGCGGAAAAGAATATGAGGAGGGGCAGAGCATGAGTCACAAGTCAGGTATGTCCCACGGCGTGAAAAAGACAATTATCTATATTGTCTGCATCTTCCTCTGCATTCTAAGCATATTCCCTTTCTGGGTTATGATTGTGAATGCTACACGCTCCACCTATGAGATTCAGCAGACCGCTATTTCTCTTATTCCTTCGAAGTATCTGTATAATAACTTCAAGGTACTCATTAGTAAAAGCTTCAACCCTCTAGTTGGCTTTGTTAACTCGGTTATTATTTCTACCTGTGCAACAATCTGTACTATTTACTTCTCCTCTCTTACAGCATATGCCCTTGTGGCATATAACTGGAGGTTGCGCCAGCCGTTCTTTACCTTTATCTTGGCTGTATTGATGGTACCCGCGCAGATGTCGAGTATCGGTTTCTATCAGTTCATGTATAAGCTGGGCTGGACAAACAACTTCCTGCCGCTGATTCTTCCCGGAATTGCGGCACCTGCCGTTGTGTTCTTCATGAGGCAGTATCTATTAGCAACTCTTTCGCTTGATATCGTAGACTCTGCGCGTATCGATGGCGCCGGTGAGTTTTATGCCTTTAACCGAATCATTTTGCCAATCATGAAACCGGCTCTTGCAACACAAGCTATCTTCGGCTTTGTTACCAGTTGGAACAACCTGTTTATGCCGCTGGTACTCTTGACAGATAAGCAGAAGTACACCATGCCTATCATGGTAAGCTTGCTCAGAGGCGATATCTACAAGACCGAGTTTGGTTCCATCTATCTGGGACTTACACTTACGGTGCTCCCCCTGTTTGTCATCTACTTCCTCTTATCGAAGTACATCATCGCAGGCGTTGCATTGGGCGGTGTAAAAGAATAACACAGGCGGTATGTCCTGCTGTTCAAAAACATAAACCGCCAATCAGCTGGCGGTTTATGTTTTCACTTACAATACCTATTTTATCATTACGCTAATTTCTAAAACCTTCATATTTCTCTTTTGGAATAAGTGCCGTTTCTGTGATATGAATCCATAATAGAAGCGGCACTTATTTCTGCATGCATTTTAATCCCATCAAAATCCTAACTTGGCATGTATATACATCGTGTGACCAAACAACGAGGAGGATGCCAATATGAAACGAATTCTCGCAATTCTTATAGCAGTTTTACTGCTTTTGTGTTGTTGTGCTCCGGCACAACCGATAGCGGAATCGTCCGAGGAGGAAATGCCTATCCCGTCCTCTTCCGAACCGGTAGTAGAAGAGGTATCGGCACCGGTTGAAGAACCGACAAACGGCGAGATGATTGTAAACGGCGGATTCGACAACGATATGAACGAATGGTACGCCTATTACGAGAGCGGCGGAGCTAGCAAAAACAGCGTAGAAAACGGCATGCTGAAGGTGGACTTTGAGAAAATAGGGTTCAAAGGACACAGCGTGCAAATCTATCAGGATATTCTGAGTGTAGAAGAGGGCTGCCGTTACCGCATGAGCTTTGATATGTATGCAACGGTTCCGCGTACCATCTGCGTTCGTGTGCAAAAGAACGGCGGCGACTACTACGGCTATCTTGAGGAATATGCCAAGATAACCACAGAGATGCAGCATTATGAGTTTGAGTTTAAGATGGACCAGATAACCGACCCGGCCCCACGCGTTGCCTTTAACATCGGCAAATATGAGGAGGACGGCGATATCGGGCCCCACCAGCTCTATCTTGATAACGTAAGCCTCATTATGTATGACGACTCCGAAAAAATTGTCGGGGAGGATAGCGGTGCTGTTGCGATGCCCATCAACATTAATCAGCTTGGCTACCGTCCGCAGGATAGTAAAATAGCCGTATTCAGCGCAGAAGACTCAAAGTTTGATGTAGTGGATGTAAAGACGGGTAGCGTCGTATTCTCGGGCAACATCACCGGAAATGTTCAGGATGCCGCATCCGTGCAGACAGTCCGTTACGGTGATTTTTCAGCCTTGACCACACCCGGCGAATACAAGATAAAGACAGAAAAGCTGGGCGAGTCATTCCCGTTTACTATCGCTGACAGTGTATATGACAGCGCATTTGCGGATGTTCTCAACTTCTTCTACATCCAGAGGTGCGGCAAAAAGCTATCTGCAGATACTGCACAGGATTGGGCACACAAAGCCTGCCATACCGGCCTTGCTACTGTTTACGGAACCACTACCAAGCTTGATGTATCAGGTGGTTGGCACGATGCTGGCGACTATGGCCGTTATGTCGTTCCGGGTGCAAAGGCAGCGGCTGACCTCATGCTTGCCTATCAACTCAATCCACAGGCATTTGCTGATCCGGCTTCTTCATCCGTACCTGCTATCCTCGAGGAGGTACGCTATGAGCTTGATTGGATGCTCAAGATGCAGGACAAGGAAACGGGCGGCGTGTACCACAAGGTAACCACAATGAACTTTGAGGGAGAGGTCATGCCGGATGAGGTGACAGAGGAGTTATATCTCTCTCCGATTTCCACCACTGCTACCGCAACGTTCGCCGCAGTGATGGCAATGGCCTCGGAGGTTTACAAGCCCTATGATGCCGCGTTTGCGAAGAAATGTCTGGCTGCGGCTGAAAAGGCCTGGGGCTATACACTCGAAAACTCCTACAGAACATTTAAAAACCCGGTTGATATTGTCACAGGTGAATACCCGGATAACTTCACGGAAGACGAGCGCTTCTGGGCAGCCAGTGAGCTGCTCAAGGTTACCGGAAAGAAGGAGTACAACGACGAGATTGTAAAGCTGCTCCAAAGGAATGTTGCAGGAGGTCTTGGCTGGGCAAATACAGGCTTCTATGGCTATTATGCTTATCTGACCACATTACAGGATAAGGTAGACGCTGCGACAGCGGCAAAGATTAAGGAGGCCTTGCTTGCGGAGGCAAACAAGCTTCTGCAAGCCGCTAATGCGGACGGCTACTTAATCTCGCTGGGAACAGATTATGCTTGGGGCAGCAACATGACGGTGGCAAACAACGCAATGCTGCTTCTGCTTGCAGATAAGATTGCGCCCAATGATGCTTATAAAAAGGCTGCCGCAAATCACTTAAACTACCTGTTTGGCACCAACTGCCTATCCTACAGCTATGTGACCGGACACGGCTCACAGTCGCCGGACAACACACATCACCGTCCCTCGATGGCAGCAGAGAAGACAGTGCCCGGCATGCTGGTAGGCGGACCCAACAAGAGTCTGGAGGACCCATACGCGCGGGCTGTTCTAAAAGGGCTGGCTCCTGCGCAATGCTATGCGGACAGTAGCCAGAGCTACTCCACCAACGAGGTTACAATCTACTGGAACTCCCCGCTTGTATTCTTGATGTCGTATTTTGCCAAGGCGTACTAGGCCGTTCACCTACAAATAGCAAAACGCCCCATGATTCATGGGGCGTTTTGCTTTATATAAAATCAAGCAGGGCTTGGAAAAACCAAACCCTGCCCAAATGGGGTGCTGCTGTACCCAATGATGTTGTTAACACTTTATAGGCTTAATAACTCTTCGTGTAGAAGTGCAAGCACAAAGCTGTCTGCCTGTGTTTGAATGTGGTAGGCATGAGCCTTGCTCATGAGGCTTGACGTCTGTGTATACTCGCTCTCTTTTAAGTGTTGTACCATCTTGGTCTTCCATGTTTCGTATCGTGCATCCAAGCTAAGCAAAAATTCCTGCAAATACCCGGATTTCTGCCACTGCCGAAAGAGATCGGTGCGGTTTTCCTGCAGGTATCTGCGGGCGGTTTGCCCATATCTGCCCAGCTTTCCAGTGAGGTCATCGGTGGAAGGGGAAGGATAGTACACGCTGCCGGAATCTGATGGCAACCTGTTCATACTGGTACCATTCCTTTCGCGATGCCCAAAACATCTTGTATTTGATATGTGCTATGGAATGATTATAGCATAAAACAGTGTGCGGTTTTTGAGATATTCCGTAAAGATTTTATTGAATTATTACTAAGAAATTATAAATATTCTGTAAGCAACTATTCCGGCCAATCACATTGCTCTTGGGGGATGCCGATAGAAAGGCAATAGTCAACGATTTTATCTTTTGCTGCGTTGTTGCCAATTTTGTAGCTCATGACCTTGTCTTTGAACACAAGTATCTTGGTATTTTCGCACTTCATATCCACATACCAGTTGCCGGTTAAATAATGCGACAGCTTCTGTAGGAAATGCTCATCCTCCGACTCAAAAAACAGAGCCGTCCAGTACCGTGGGGTACTTTCTGTTTTCCACAGCTCGGCGGAATGTACCGTCACACAATCGAGAATTTCCTCGTCGCGCAGGCTTTCTTTAATGATAATTCCCTGATACATGGTGCTCCTCCTTTGATGTCAATCCTCAAGATAGCTGTGATTAACGGTCAATATTGCGGTTGATTTTATTCACAACCCAACCCAGATACCCCGAGCACAGCGCCACAAATATAAGTGTAACCACAAGCTCGATGAGGCGCTCGATATCGCCAATCACAGCCTTTACTACAATTCCGATTATACAGGCCAAAATACCGACCAGCAAGAAGACAAGGCAGGCGGTAACCGCATTGCGCACGCGCTTGTTGCGCTTAACCAGGCTATCAAGGTCGGAAAATGACTCCGGACGCTTATCGGTATACTCCTTGCGCCATACAAAGCAGCTTGACATCTTGCCAACATACTCCCACCCAAACTGCTCATAGGTGGCAATGTAATCCTGCTTGGGGAAGGCATTTAAATCAAAGACGTAACGGTACTGCTTTGGTTCGGTTAAGTGAAAATCCATCTTAAATGAGCTAAACTGCCCGATTTTATCGATATTCCAGCCCTTTTTTGCGAGGTCCTCAAGCCAATTTTCATAGTCAGAAGGAACCACCTTGCGAAAGACCGAAAACCATGCTGTTTTCTTGCTCACCTAAATCAACTCCTTTGCAATGGAATAAAGTTCGGTAATCCGTTTGGCCTCCTCTTTGAGGATAGCCGTTCCCGTTTCGGTGATGATGTACTTCTTTTGGCGGTTGTGCTCCTGAGTAGGGACAATCAGGTGCTCCTGCTCAAGCTTTGATAGGCTCTGATAGATGGTGCCGGCCCCCAGCACAATGCGCCCGTTTGTAATCTCCTGAACGTGCTGCATGATCCCGTACCCGTGCCGCTCGGTTTGCAGGGCGTACAGAATATAGAACATCGTCTCGGTCATGGGAATAAACCGTTTTTTCAGCTTTCCTAAATCCATGTATCACACCTCACTATATCTCGGCGTTTTATATCACAACGTGATATACTACCATCAATGTATCATAGCGTGATATAAAAGTCAAGGGGGAAATTACATTTTTTGTCGCAGTGGGTTGTACAGTCTTTCGACTTGGTTGTCTTTACATCCACATAAGGATAATGTAATATTAATCTAAAGATTACAATATAAGGATTGGTTGAACGGCTCTACTGGAATTACCCGATATTTTGAGTTGGAGGGGCTGCTCGATGCTGAAGATTTTCTTAGTCGAGGATGAATTGATTGTCCGCGAAGGCATCAAAAACAATATTAATTGGGCGGGGGAAGGGTTTGAGTTCTGCGGCGAGGCGGCGGACGGAGAGCTTGCACTTCCACTCATTCAAAGCGAGCAGCCCGACATCATCATTACGGATATACGCATGCCGTTTATGGATGGACTAGAGCTGAGCCGTATTGTTAAAAAAGAGCTGCCGCAGTGCAAGATCATCATTTTAAGCGGCCATGAGGAGTTCTCATACGCGCAGGAGGCTATTCGAATCGGCGTTACACAATACCTCTTAAAGCCCATTAACAGTACAGAGCTTATTGAGGTTGTAAAGCGTATCGGCAGGCAGATTCTTCGCGAGCGGGAGGAAAGAGAAAACTACGAGCGCTACAGGCAGGAGATGGCGGAGGCCGAGCAGAACCTGAAGCTAAGGCTCTTTAACGAGATGGTTGCGGGCTCCCTTTCTATCTATAAGATTTTAGAAAGAGGGCAGGAGCTGGGACTGAAGTTAAGCGCAAAAAGTTATCGGGTTGTGCTGCTCAAATACAGTCACGCTTCCTTTGATGAGGCCTTTTCTACTGAGCTGTTGTCGCTGACGGAGGAGTTTATTAGACTCAATACATACACAGACAACATCTTGTTGTTCGACCGTGCCATTGAAGGATGGGCCTTGCTGATAAAAGGGGAGTCCCCCGAACACCTAGACTCAATATGGCAGAGCTTTTTGGATGACTTAAAGGCACTTTTTCATCGCTACCCTGATGTGCGCTATTTCGGCGGCATAGGCTCAGTTGTCGACAGGCTGACAAGGCTAAATGAATCGTTTGAATCCGCCCAGCGCGCCTTTGCACAACGATTTGTCTTAGACCGAAACGACATCATCGATTGCGATACCATATCTGCACAGCGTCAGGGCTCCGAAAATATGCGTCTGGACGCACAGGAGCTGGGAAGTCTGGACCTGACAAAGGTAGAGGATTTCTTACGGGGCGGGGAGCTCGGCGAGGTCTTGTTCTTTGTAGAAAAATTACTAAACCATATCGGCGGTGCAAGTGCGCGTTCACTGCTGTTTCGGCAGTATGTCTTTATGGACATCTATGTTACGGTCATAACATTTTTAAAGAACATCGGGGATGAGGGTGTATTCTCAAGGGAGCCCTTTTCAAACCCGGAACAGATGATTGAACTGGTAAACGACCCTGACAAGGTTAAGGATTACCTCGTTAAACTCTTTACTGAGGCGCTGATGCGCAGGGAGGCCCTGCGGACAAAACGGTACCATCATATCATCGAGCAGGTAAAGAGTTATATCTGCGAAAACTACGCAGAAGATATCTCCCTCAATGATGTCGCAGAGTATGTAAACATCAGCCCGAGCCATTTAAGCTCGGTGTTCAGCCGCGAAACAGGGCAAAGCTTTATTCGGTATCTCACCGAATTTCGTATGTCAAAGGCCAAGGAGCTGCTAAAGTGCTCAGACCTCCTCTGTGCCGAAATCGGGCTGAGGGTTGGCTATAAGGACCCGCATTACTTTTCATACCTGTTTAAAAAGATGTTTCACTGTTCACCGACGCAGTATCGTCACACAGCACAAGGGTAAGAACAAGGGAAAATGACGCCATTGGGGGAGAGAATGTGAAAAACAGTCCGCTGTATAGGGTAAGAAGCTTCTTTGGCGACCTAAAGCTTAACCGAAAGATTCAGCTTTCCCTGATTATGATTATCGTGCCGTTGTTTTGCCTGTTTGCCTTTCTCTTTTATAACTTTTACACATACAACCAAAGATATGACCATATCATCGCAAATGCCTCCGAGGCAGGGAGATTCAGTATCAAGTTCAAAGAGGAGTTTGACTATAAAATCTACCTGCTGATAGCGGGGCATTCTACATTTGATGAGGAAGACCCCTACATCAATATCAACGAGGCCCGTGATATCGCATCTGACTTAATCAAGAATTCCAGCATGGAGGACAACACCCGCCGCGCGGAAAGCATCATGAAGCTTTTAAACAACCTTGAAAAGTACGTAAAACGCATTGAGCAGAACAAGATTGAAGGTGGACATTACGATGACAACATCCGAATATGGGAGAACGACGTTCAGCTTGTAACGGCTCTCATCCAGTCTACCGTGCTGGAATACACCTATTACGAAACCAAAGGATTATCAGAGGTTAGAGAAGAGGTTTCGCACAGTCTTGAGAAGATTACCCTCTTTAGTGTGATTGTATTTCTCCTGCTTACCCTTCTGGCGCTGCTGTTGTCGGTCGTCATTCCAAACAGCATAGCAAAGCCAATCCAGTACTTCACCAATGTTACCAATCAGGTTGCGATGGGAGATTTGACGGTGCGTGTAAATGCGGTGCATGGCGCCGAGGTCAAACAGCTCGCAAGCTCCCTAAACAGCATGATTGAGAAGATTGAAAACCTGCTTTTAGCCATTCAAAAGGACCAAACCACCCTTAGAGAGGCCGAGCTTGAGCTGTTACAGGCGCAGATTAATCCCCACTTTTTGTACAACACACTGGATACAATCATCTGGCTGGCGGAGGCCGGAAAGCAAAAAGAGGTAGTCGAAATAGTAGGTGCGCTGTCCGCCTTCTTCCGTTCATCCCTTAACCACGGCAACGGGATGTCCATGCTTCGCGAGGAGGAAAGGCATATCCAAAGCTATCTGCAGATACAGCAGGTGCGGTATCAGGATATCCTCGACTATGAAATAAACATCCCGGAGGGACTCAAGGAGGTACTGCTGCCCTCAATAACCCTGCAGCCCTTGGTGGAAAATGCGCTCTACCATGGAATCAAGGAACGTAGAGGCAGGGGAATGATACATATCCAAGCTGAGGCTGTCAATGGCGATGTTATCATCTTTGTGGAAGACAACGGCATTGGCATGACACCCGAACGGCTTATTGAGGTCACCGCACAGCTAAAGGAGAAGTACTCGTCCGGCGAAAAGAGTAAGCATGACTCGTACGGCCTATACAATGTCAATGAGCGGATAAAACTGAAATTCGGCGAAGGGTACGGCATTACCATCACAAGCACATACGGCAAAGGTACGAGGGTTCAGGTTCGAATTCCGTTTGAAATCATATAAATCGTAAAAAAATCAAGTTTATAATAAAAATTTGAAATCGAAAAGAAAAGATAGTAAAAAATCAAAACAACATAAAAAGAATATGAATTGAACTATGAAATTACGTTTTCTATAATATGGATGTAAACCTGAGTGATACGGGGTTTATAGATTATAAATGGAGGATTAAATGAGATGAAGCTTTTTGTTAGAATAACCGCGTTGGTTATGGCAGCTTTCATGCTTGCGGCGTTTGCGGCCTGCACCGGTACACCGGTCGCCCCCTCTGCAGCAAATACTCCTTCAGCAGATACACCGACCCCCGCAGAGCCTTCTAAGGACCTTATCTATATCGGATTTGTTCAGGTAGGCGCAGAATCCGACTGGCGCATGGCTAACACCAAGTCCATGCAGGAGACGTTTACCGAAGCAAACGGCTATAAGTTTGAGATGGTAGACGCTCAGCAGAAAACCGACAAGCAGATAACGGCAATTCGCGACTTCATTCAAAAAGGCGTAGACTACATAGTGCTTGCTCCAAACACCGAGGCCGGATGGGATACGGTTCTCGGAGAGGCCAAGGATGCCGGTATCCCCGTTGTTATCGTTGACCGTATGATTGAGACCAACGACGACAGCCTCTTTACGGCTTGGGTCGGCTCAAACTTCAAACAGGAGGGCTACGACGCGGTTACTGCACTCGAGAATGCCCTCAAGGCAAAGGGCATTGACCCCGACTCGGAGCTGAACATCGTTACCCTGCAGGGAACCATGGGCTCCTCCGCTCAGATTGGCCGTACCGAAGGCTTCGCCGAAAAGATGGCAGCCCATCCGAATTGGAAGATGCTCGACAGACAATCCGGCGACTTTACACAGGAAAAGGGCCAGGAGGTCATGGAGTCCTTCTTAAAGTCCTATCCGGATATCGATGTCGTAATTGCAGAGAATGACAACATGGCATTTGGCGCGGTTAAGGCGATTAAAGCTGCGGGCAAGACCTGCGGACCAAACGGCGAGATCACCATCATCTCGTTCGACGCTGTAAAGGCAGCCTTTGAGGCGATGATTGCAGGCGACATTGACGCGGATGTAGAGTGTAACCCGCTGCATGGTCCTCGTGTAGCCAGCATCATCGAAGCGCTCGAGAGCGGCAAACCGGTTGACAAGATTGCCTATGTACAGGAAGGCGTCTTCTATGCTGCGGATGCTAAGGATATAATCGGTACACGCGCGTACTAAGCGCTATTGCAGGTGATAACAGCATAATATCAGGATAACTGCAGAACCGCCGGAGAGCCAGACTACAGATGGTTCTCCGGCGACACTTTTAAAGGGGTGAGGAGATTGTCCAGCGGCGACGAGATTCTGACTATGCGGCATATCAGCAAGAATTTTGTTGGCGTTCGCGCGCTTAGTAATGTTGATTTTACACTCAGAAGGGGAGAGATTCACGCCCTCATGGGCGAGAACGGAGCGGGAAAGTCCACTCTCATTAAGGTGCTCACCGGGGCAGAGGAGTTTGAATCGGGAGAAATTCGCCTTGCCGGTATCTCCCGCCCGATTATTAACCGCTCGCCGCATGAAGCGCAGCTAAACGGCATCAGCACGGTGTATCAGGAAGTCAACCTCTGCCCGAACCTTTCGGTTGCGGAAAACCTCTTTTTGGGTAGGGAACCGAAGCGGTTCGGGGCAATTGACTGGAAGACCATGAACAAAAAAGCCGCGGAGGTGTTTGCGGATTTAGATATCGACATTGATGTCACGGCAAACCTTGACCATTACTCGGTAGCAATCCAGCAGATGGTGGCAATCGCAAGGGCGGTTAATACCTCTTCCCGTGTCCTCATCCTCGATGAACCCACCTCCAGCTTGGATGACTCCGAGGTAGAGAAGCTGTTTTCGATTATGCGAAAGCTCAGTAAAACGGGAATCGGTATTATCTTTGTCACGCACTTTATAGAGCAGGTATATGAGATATGCGACCGTATTACGGTCTTGCGCAACGGGGAACTGGTTGGTGAATACGACGTCGAGTCCCTGCCCCGCCTGCAGCTTGTAGCGAGGATGCTCGGAAAGGACTTCGACGACCTAGCCGAGGTCAAGCGTGAAAATGAAGCCAGTGCAGCTGACGCCGAACTGGTGGTTGAGGCTGAAGGGCTAAAAAGCACGAGCGGCCTAAAACCCTTTGATGTTTCAATCTACAGGGGCGATGTCATCGGACTCTCCGGCCTGCTCGGTTCAGGCCGCAGCGAGCTGGCACGGGCGATATACGGGGCAGATGCAACCAAGGGCGGCAGGCTCAAGGTGAATGGGGATGTCCTCAACATACATACTCCCTTAGATGCCATGAAGGCCGGCATGGCTTTTCTGCCGGAAGACCGCAAGGATGAGGGCATCATCCCGGACCTCTCGGTGCGGGAGAATATTATCTTAGCCCTGCAGGCGAGAAAGGGTGCCTTCAAGCAGCTTAGCAGAAAGGAGCAGGAGGAGTTTTGCGACCGATATATTGACCTTTTAAAGATCAAGACCTCGGACCGTGAAACCCCGGTTAAGCAGCTGAGCGGCGGCAACCAGCAGAAGGTTGTACTCGCACGGTGGCTGCTCACCAACCCCGATTTTCTGATTTTGGATGAGCCAACCCGAGGCATTGACGTAGGTACCAAATCGGAGATTCAAAAGCTTATCATTAATCTTTCTGAGCAGGGGAAAACCGTGATGTTCATCTCCTCTGAGATTGAGGAGATGCTGCGCACCTGCAACCGCATGATTGTCATGCGCGACTGTGTAAAAATCGGTGAGCTGAGCGGTGACGACATCACGCAGGACAATATTATGAAGGCAATCGCGGGAGGTGGCGCGGAATGAAAAAACTGTCCTTAATCCTTAAACGCATCCGAGACTTTCGGCTGTTCTTGCCCTTGCTTTGCCTTGCCTTGGTGCTCATCGTAAACCTGATTCAGACACCGACCTTCTTTCAGATTACCGTGCAAAACGGCGTGTTTTACGGCTTTATCATTGATATTCTCAACCGCGCGAGCGGGCTTGTTATTCTAACCGTCGGCATGACGCTGGTGGTAGCATCCTCCGGCGGAACGGATATCTCCGTAGGTGCTGTGAGCGCGCTTGCGGGTGCTGTTTGCGTGGCGGCTCTCGGTACAGGCGAGGTGTATCAGGTGCCCTATATTGTGAGCATCCTGCTCGCTTTGTTGGTCGGGGCGGTTTGCGGGGCCGCAAATGGTTTCTTGGTCTCCTATATGAAGGTTCAGCCTATGATAGCTACATTGATTCTGCTGACCGCGGGGCGCGGCATAGCCCAGCTTGTAACAGGCAGCTTTATTCTGTATGTCAAGCCGCCGCAGTTTGAATACCTGGGTTCCTTCCTGCCGGGAGTCCCGATTCCGACCCCTTGCTTTGTTGCAGTATTCGCAGTGCTAATTACATGGCTTGTACTGAAGAAAACTGCCTTAGGCATGTACATTGAGGCCATTGGCATCAACCGCAAGGCAAGCCGTCTCGTCGGGCTTAACTCAAAGCTGACGATGTTCTTTTGCTATGTTTTCTGCGGCATCTGCGCCGCCTGCGCGGGACTGATTTCGGTTTCCAGAACCGCGTCTATTGATGCAAATAACGTAGGCAAGTATTCCGAGCTCGATGCGATACTGGCGGTAGCAATCGGCGGCAACAGCCTGACGGGCGGAAAATTCTCTTTGATGGGCAGCGTTATCGGAGCCATAACCATTCAGGCACTGACAACAACCCTTTATGCCATGCACGTTTCGGCAGACCAGCTGCCCTTATACAAGGCTGTTGTAGTGGTGATTATTGTTGCGCTGCAGTCTCCGGCGCTCATGAAATGGATTCGGTCAAGTAAAGTAAACCTCTTTAGCAGGCCTGCAAAGGAGGCGAACTAAATGAGCAAGACTGCAACCATCGCGCGACGGCCCGATACCACAAAGGCGGTAACCCGCATTAAGAATATGCTGCTCGGGCATAACTTCTTGCTCTTTGTCACCATCGTGCTGTTTGTTTTCATGTATTTAGGAGGGCTCATCGTCTACCATGATAAAAACTTCGGCAATCTGCAGGTGCTGCTGAATCTGGTGATAAGCAATGCAGGTCTTGTGATTACCTCGGTGGGGATGACCTTGGTGCTTATAATCGGCGGTATTGACATTTCCGTCGGGTCAGTGGTAGCCGTTACCTGTATGATGCTTGCGGCGATGATGGAAAAGCTGCAGATGGATGTGCTGCCCGCAATTGCCATCGTGCTCCTGTTCGGCATCGTATTTGGCGCTGTTCAGGGATGGCTAATCTCCTATCTGCAGCTGCAGCCCTTTATCGTAACCCTTGCAGGCATGTTCTTTGCGCGAGGGCTAACGGCGGTCATCAGCCTTGAGATGATTACCATTACAAACGAGACCTTTCTATCCATCGCGCAGCACAAGATCTATCTGCCGTTTGGCGGTACGCTGAACAAGAAGGGCGTAATGGTTTACCCATACATATATCCGACTGTCATCATTGCGCTGATTGTTCTTGTCGTGGTATTTTTGCTGCTGCGGTATACAAAGTTCGGTCGCTCCATCTACGCCGTGGGCGGCAGCGAGCAGTCCGCCCTGCTCATGGGATTAAACGTAAAGCGCACAAAACTGATTGTGTATATCATCAACGGCTTCCTAGCAACCCTTGGAGGAGTTGCCTTCTGCCTCAATACATCCGGTGCCTTCGTAGAGCTTGCCAAGGACTTTGAGATGGACGCAATTGCAGCGACGGTCATCGGCGGAACGCCCTTAACCGGTGGTGTGGGCAATGTAATAGGAACCCTGTTTGGAGTATTGATTAAAGCCCTAATTGAGACCTTTGTGTCGTTCCAGGGCAACCTCTCTTCCTGGTGGTCGAAAATCATCATTGCCTCACTACTTGCATTCTTTATCGTTTTGCAAAGCCTCCTTACGATGCGCAAGAACAGGCAACATTAGCTTGTGCGCAATTAGCCGCCGAGACCACCTCTGCCCATGCAGAGGTGGTCTCGGCTTTTAGTTTATTGGACATAGCAGGATAGAATCTATTCACAAAAAGCAAAAAGGGAAGGATGTATAATCCTTCCCTTTCGATAATCCACAAAAACACACATTTAAATTCTGCCAGCAAAACAAAAGAAGCCGATTCCAAAAGGAATCGGCTTCTTGGCGCGCCCGAAGGGACTCGAACCCCTGACCTACTGGTTCGTAGCCAGTCACTCTATCCAGCTGAGCTACGAGCGCAATTAACTGCTGCAATCAGCCTTACTATAATATCATGACTGTGCATGCTTGTCAACTATAAAACCGCATAATTTGCATGAAATATTTATCCTGAATGAAATAAATCATATTCGGGTATTTATAACAAAATCACACGAAATGTAGTGCCAAAAGGGCATTTTTAAGCCGTTTTTAGAGTTACTGTACGTTCTTTTGTACACCTGACACCATATAATGAGGATAACAACAAAAGAAAAAGAGGTGTCTTGGATGGATTACAAAATGAAGAATGTTGGTGGCCACGTAGAGGTGTACGATAAAGAAGGCAACTTTTTGTTTTCTGCCGACACCGAAGCGGAAGCGATGACCGAGCTGCGCGAGATGAAAGCCGCATAAGGCGTGACGAAAGGAAGGATAACAATGACAGCATATCATCTCTATACCCGCACAAAACATACAAGGTGGTACGACCCATTCCGTCTGGAAGAGCAAAAAACACAGGCCGAGACCAGCACCCCGCATAAAGAAAGCTCTGCGACAATTATTACAATCGCAATTCCGGACAGCATGCGTACCGAGCGTTCGGCATAATACTTCTAATTGGGAGTAAAAGCCGCTGGAAGCCTGAAAAATTATGCAAAAATTTAACATGAAACTATTGTAATGAAAATAAACATTGTTTATAATATAAACAATGTTTATTTTTTGTTTGGGGTGATGTGGATGGATACCCGAAAACTGCGCAGACAGCAGGTCGCCCAGCGCTTTGTGGATTGCACCTGTGCAATCATTGAGCAGGAGGGCATGCAGCAGCTGAATATTCGCAAGGTAGCACAGATGGCTGGCTACCACAGCTCGACGGTCTATCTGTATTTTAAGGATTTTCCCCACTTAATTTTGCAGGCAGTCCTGCAGTTTTTAGACCGTTACGCCCGGTACATGGAGCAGGATAAGCCCGACGAGGAGGATGCCCTTAGCTGCTATCTGCGGTGCATGACACGTTTTTGCGAGTTTTCAATTGCACATCCAAACATCTTCTCCGCGGTGTTTGTGGATAGCTATGGCGACATTTCCACTGAAGAGGTAACAGGCGAAATCTCCAAATCTTCTCTCCTTACGCAAAACATCGAGGTTTTGCAACAGATGTCCGTACAGCTGAATATCCCGCCAACCGCCGTAAAACAGCTCAACGACACTGTGATGGCGCTTTGCATCGGAAGCATCTTGATACTGACCCGTGAAAGAACAGACTGCCCCCCCGAGCAACTTGTCACCCAAACCATGCACGGCGTGCGGGTATTGATTGACTCCTACTGCCGCACAAAGTAATCCTTTAGCAGTTCGAAATTTATGACAGCATAGAAAGGAAAGCAGAGCTATGAATGTAGGTTTAGTTGTGTATTCTCAAACCGGCAACACCATGTCGGTTGCGCAGACTGCGGTGGAGGCCCTCGAGAATGCCGGCCACACCGCCGAGATTATACCCATTGAGGTAGTCGGTGAAATCAAGCCGCCCGAAAAGCCCAACCTTAAGAACGTGCCCGATGTCAGCGGCTATGATGCCGTAATCTTTGCATCCCCGGTGCAGGCATTCTCCCTCAGCCTGCCCATGAGCACCTGCCTTGAGCAGATACAAGGCCTTTCGGGTAAGAAGGTAGGGCTGTTTGTCACCCAGCATCTTAAGCAGGCCTGGTTGGGCGGCAACAACGCAATCCGCCAGATGAAAAAGCCGTGCGAGGACATGGGTGCCGCCATCTATGCAACCGGTGTGATTAATTGGTCAAGCTCCAAGCGTCAAGCGCAGATTGCCGCCCTGTGCCAGTCGCTTGCAGCCCTGTGACAGGAGGTCAAAATCCGCTGTGGTAAAGAAAAGATGTCTTATAGTTATCCTGCTTGTTGTCGCCGGTATAATCACGGCGTTCGTGGTTGCCGTTACGGTAATCGGCAGCCAGCTTGACAAAGGTCTGTCGGTGTTTGAAACTATCAAGCTCAGTGACCCCGACCTTGCCGCCATACCCGACGGAAGTTACCGCGGCAGCTTTGAGCAGATGCCCATCTCCGTCGAGGTGGAGGTCGTGGTGAAGGACCACACCATCACCGACATCACCCTTCTTAAGCACAACAACGGAATGGGCGGGGCAGCAGAGGTTATCCCCGAGCAGGTAGTCGCCGCCCAGTCGGTAGAATCGATAAATATTGTCGCGGGCGCGACCTACAGCAGCAAGGCTATCCTTAAGGCGATAGAGCAGGCATTAACAAGTGCAGCGTAAATATCAAAACCCCCGCAGTGGTTGGGTCTTACCAAACACACCGCGGGGGTTTTTCATTATCAAAGCTCTTTTTTCGTAAAGATGCGCACCGAAATCAGGTAGGATAGCACTATCCACGCTACAACAAGGAAAGGGGAGAGGGTTACAAGGATTCGCAGCGCATTCTCACTGGGCGCTGGGATATTGGACTCGGCAAAGAAGAGCACAAGCAGCGAGGGAAGAACAAATATTACAATCATAATAAGCCTTGTTTTTTCCACGCCGAAACGGTAGATAAGCGGGATGATAATACCTAGGATAACAAACGAGACACCAAACACGACAAGCTGAGCGACAATAAGATCAGGGACAATTGGGTTGTGCTTATACAGTGCGATGCCCATGTTTACAATCAACGAGAGCACAGTGCCCGCCGCTGAGAGGATGGCTCCGAGCAGGTACTTTGCAAGCACGGTTTCGGAGCGCGAAACCGGCATGGTCATGCCGTAGGCATCCCATTTTGCCTGAGTGTCATAGGCAAATGCGGTCAAAACCATCATGGAAAAGTATAGGCATGTTATCAGTGTTATGAATGAAGTGTCATCCGAGGTAAGTCCAAACACCGTAAAGATGGCGACTAGAATTAAAACAGTGCGCAGATTCTTTTTGCACACGAGGAGATCCTTAATAATCAGGCCCAGCATCGTTACTTTTCCCCCTTTGAATAAAACAGCATGATGTCATCTAAAGTAGCACTGTCTACAGTGTACTCGGGATAGCGCGCCTTAAACTCCCTGCGGTTTTTAGTCAATGCCTCGCAGCCAAAGCTGTTCTTTCGCACCGCTACAATCTGTGACCGGTCAAGCTTTCCACACTCGCTTGCAGAGCACTTGACAATGCCGTAGTGCTCCAGGACATTATCCTTTGTGTCGCTGAACACAATCTTTCCGGCGCTGATAAAGGTAATGTAGTCCGCAATCCTTTCAAGGTCGGTTGTGATGTGCGATGACATCAAAATCGCGCGGGATTCATCCTGAATAAAGTCAAAGAACACATCCAGGATTTCGCTGCGCACCACGGGGTCAAGACCGCTGGTCGCCTCGTCTAAAATAAGCAGGCGCGGGTGATGGGCCAGTGCCGCAGCGATTGAAAGCTTCATCTTCATGCCGCGGGAGTACTCCTTGACAATTTTGTCCGCGGGCAGGCTAAAACGGTTCAGATACTGCTGGTAGAGCGGGTCATCCCACTGGCCGATATAAATCTGCTTTAACATCCGCGAGATGTCTTTGGCGTTGAGCGTATCATGAAAACAGCTCTCGTCCAAAACAACACCAAGCTGCGCTTTGATTTCCTTTTCGTCCTTAATGTTATCCAAACCGAAGATGCGGATGCTGCCTGAATCCCGACGAATCAGGTTTAGAATCAGCTTGATGATGGTGGTTTTACCGGCCCCGTTTTCACCGATTAGCCCCATGATAGAGCCGGTCGGCAGCGAAAAATTTACATTATCCAGCGCAAAGCCCGTATACTGCTTGCGCAGTCCTTCAATTTCAAGAATATTGATTTCGCTCATGGTGTACTATTCCTCCCCATAAAGGCACAGAAGTATCTCACACAACTCCTGCCCATCTAGTCCGGCAACCTTTGCCGCGGATATCGCCTTAGTTAAATAGCCTTCTACCGTCTTTAGCTGCTCCTCGCGAATCAGCTCGGTATTGCGGCGGGAGACAAAGCTGCCCTTGCCGGTTACCGATGTAATAAAGCCTTCGCGTTCTAGCTCCTCATACGCGCGCTTGGTGGTAATTACGCTGATGCGCAGCTCCTTGGCAAGCAGCCGCATGGACGGCAGCATATCGCCCTCCTGCAGTGTGCCGTTTAGTATCATGCCCTTAATCTGCGATACAATTTGCTCGTAGATTGGTGTATCGCCGCTGTTGCTGATGATAATATCCACTCGGTCACCTCCGAATAGAATATTGTATATATACTATATATACAATATAACCAGTATACACAGTTTTGTCAATGCAAAAAACCGTACGAAGTAAAAATTCTTCGTACGGTTTTTTATTATCTATTTTGCAATATGTAACAAGCCTAATTAAGAATGAAGGGACTTGGAATGGATTCGGGTATAGGTTAACACACCACCGACTCTCTCAGACTTCATCAAATCAATGCTTTTCACCGGCACGCGGATAATGCCGGTCTGTTCTGCCAACTGCTTGCGGTCGAAGTCTTCGGGTAGATTAAGCTCTCTTGCCAGTGTGAGATGAGGCTTGTACTCCCGCATCTCAAGAGAACAGCCCGCCTGAGTAAACCGGTCAACAAGCTGGGTGTGCACCGAAACAAGCGGTTGAGATTTACAAGCGCCAATCCAAAAGATCTCGCCGCTGTCGCGCTGAAAGCGGCCCGCGCCGCTTAACTCAAGTACAAAGGGCTTTTCCTCTATGCAATCCATCGCGTACTTGATGTTGTGCACGCGCCCGGTCTCAATCTCCCCTAAAAACACAAGGGTTAGGTGCAGATTTTCCCGCCGGGTGAAGTTGCCCTTTATCGCCGATTTCTTCAGGGAGTCTATCACCTCACAAAGTTGGTCTTTAGCAGACTCATCAAAATTGATGGCAGTAAATAAACGCAAGTGGTGCGCACCCCTTTATTCGATATTGTGTAGCATACCAAAGGTTATTATATCAACTCCTGCCACTTTACGCAAATAACAGATTCCGATTGCAAAAGCGGAGAGCTTTTTACGGCTCTCCGCTTTTGCAGTTTATAGGCCTCTACTTATCGCCGCGCGTAAAGTTCTCGGCATAGACGTACACGTCGTCGGGGTCATTCATGTTGTTTGCCCTTTCGCGGATGGTCTCCTGCACATACTCGGGCAGGGAGTAAAAAAAGTGTTCAAGCTTCTTATCTTGCATAAGCAGTTGATCAAGTGGCATAGGTATTCTCCTTTCATTGCACCTTGCGCATCGCATAGATTGATAAGTTCGCAAAAGTGTATTACACACCAATAGCTTTCGCGGTTTTGCAGACAAAATACGCCCGAAATCAAGGATTTTTCTTATAAAATAATGCAAACATCAATGATTATTATCGGAATAAATTTCAATACTAAGTGTATAAAAATTGGGGCTTGTTCATATATTTTGCTTGGAAGTTGTCCATAGTATGCCAAGATAAATGGTTTGTAAACTACGACCCGCAACTAAGGCGGGCAGTATGTGTGTTTTGAAAAGAGAGGTGCCTTGTGATGGTTCACATCCTAAAAGACTCAGCAGCAAAAAAGTGTTTTGCCGTTTTTCTTGCAGCTTTAATGTTTATGTGCGCAGGCTTTTCGGGCTATACCTCCGATACCGACGCTGAGCAAAAGGGAGACGAAAAGTCTCATAGCCTGACCATCAGCGCAAAAGAGGTACTCGAGGCGTTTGAGCGCGGAGCACTTACCGCTGAGGAAACGGCGGAGTATAAAGTTGTTATCCCTCCGACGCCTGCTGCCGGCGATGAGCAGGAGACAGAAAAACCTACTGAATCCTCTCAGCAGGAATCTGAATCCGCACCTGAGTCACAGCCGGAGGCCGCACCTGAGGTAGCGTCAGAGCCTGAAAAGAGCTATGCGAGCACCTCCGCCCAGCCTGCCGGCGAGGACACTTCATCCGAGGAAGCGCAAGGTGAGAATGAATCCTCCGAGGTGTCGGACAACTCTTCCTCCGAATCCTCTTCCGAATCATCCTCCCAGGCCGACGAACCCAAGCAGGAGGACGGGCAGGTTTACAGCTATCAGCTAGAGAAGTCCCTTGTTGAGGTGCTTAATCAGATTAAACTCCCCTATGGCAGCAATCTCATGAAGGCTCAGCTTGCACAAAGCCTTGTGGGAGTGCGTCTTGTGCACTTCTTTGGCAGTACTGACACCGGATGTGCGCACTGTCAGGCGATTGTCACCATAAACCCCGCCACCAAGCAGGTGAGTGTCACCGCCATCAACGCGGACGAATCAAAGCCGCACACCTTTATCTTGAATATTCTTGATGAAAACGGTATGCCGCTGCGTGTCCAGGATGCAGAGAAAAACGGGCTTACCGCAGATAAGCGCGTACTGGACGGTACGGTCGCAGAAGCAAACCTGCCTGCTGACGCGCTCATTGAGGTGCTTGAGGTAACCTACACCGGTACCGATAGTGAAACAAACAACGACACGACCAGCAGTCAGAAGGAAACTTCGTCTGAGCCATCAGAGGAATCTTCTTCCCAAGAGGCAGAAGAGACATCCTCACAGCAAGCAGAGGAACCTTCTATCATTTATGAACCAGTTCAGATGCACAGCTTTGTAGCTCAGCAGGATATGACAACAGTAGAAGAAGAGCAAACAAGCTTCGAGGATGCAACCTCTTCGGAAGATACCTCCTCAGAAGATACTTCCTCGCAGGAAACGCCCTCGGATGAAACTTCTTCTAAAGAAGCAAGCTCCGATAGCAATGATACCTCGTCGGATGACCAAGACACATCCTCCGATACGGGTGATGTCTCCCCCTCTGAGCCCAAAACATCCGACAAATCTGAGGTGCAGACCACCATTCTGCTCCTCAGCCCCACAAGCGAAAAGCTGGAGCTCAGTATGTTTGCAGGAGTGCCCATAAAGGTGGAGACTGGTTTTTCAGCGGCAGCAGCGACATTAAGCAGCACGTTTGGCTTAAGCAAGATCCACCTAGATAAGTCTGCCGAACTTTTATCAGAAGATGACAGAACCTATCAGATTTCACTCGCCGTATGGGGGCCGGCACAGCAGGCTGCGCCAGCCGACATCGTACTGGTACTGGATGCCTCGGGAAGTATGCCGTGGCTAATGACTGTTTCCTCGGAACCAACAACCGTGAGCAAACTGCCAAACCCGAATCAACCGGAGTGGGATCATCCGGCACCAGACCCAACCAACTTTGATTATTATAAATATTTCGTGTTTGTAGAGAACGAGTATCGACCCATCGAATACCTTAAAGCAAATGAAAAACCCCAAGGCTACTATGGCGAAATAAAAGGCACGGGCTGGTATCGGATTGAATCCAAAAGTACCGGAGAAAAAAGTATCGCGTCTGGAAAGCTTGAAGGCAACACTGTGGTTTACGTCAAAGGCGAGAACGACAAAACCAAGCTTGATATGCTTAAGGAATATGCGACGGACTTTGTGACAAATGTCGCGAACTCCTCTCCGAATAGCCGGATTGCAGTTGTGAGCTTCAACAATACCGGCACAACCCTATGTGGGCTGACTACCCTCAACTCAAACGGTGTTTCCACAGTTAAGAGTGCAATCCAAAACATCCGTCTGACCGGTAACACCAAGCACGATGAAGGACTGAAAAGAGCGAGAGAGATTATCGATGGTGCCGGTCAATCCGACCGCAGCAAATACGTCATTCTGTTTACCGACGGTGAGCCCGTAGGCAGCACCAAGCAGGACGCCATCAATGTTGCAGAACCCCTTAAGAAAAAATGTACGCTGTTTACAATCGGCATGTACGGTGGTGGCATTAGTTCAAACAAGATTCGCGAGCTTGAAGACTTCTTGAAGGCGCTTGCAACTTCTCCTTCGCATTACTATAACGCCAATAATTCCGGGCTTGGCAATGTGTTTGCCACTATATTCGGTAACATCTCGGGTGCTCTAAGCGGTGCTGTAATCACAGATGTCGTCAACGAGCGCTTTACCCTAACTCAGGCGAGCAGGCAGGCCCTGATTGCTAGCGGCGCAACGATTACCACCGACGACCAAGGGCGAGATGTGATAACTTGGACAAATCAGACCATACCCGGCTCGGGCAGCGCAGACTCCGGCTGGAAGGCAAGCTTTGTTGTCCAGGCAAGGGAGAACTATGTAGGCGGTAACCAGGTGCCCACCAACAGTGCGGGCTCGCAGATTACCCATCCCAGTTATCCGGACGCTTCCCGTCCATTCAGTGTCCCCGAAGTGGATGTTCCGTTGCGCTACGACCTTGTCGGACGCGATGCCTATCTCTATGCCGGTGATGCACTCGCAGCCGACCTAAGCAAGCTCGATGCGGGCTCTGATATCGACTGGCAGACCTACGGCGACACGCAGATTGTGTACTCGCTGCGCGAAGTAGGGCAGCAGACGATGCCACAGCGTCCTGATAAGGATACCGACTTTGAGCTTGTTGCGACCGTCCAACCGGTTAATACAGGCAAGTATCGCTCCACCGAGTTTGTCAACGACAATAAACAGCTCCACATCCTTACCCCGCTTATTGAACTCAGTGACACCAAAATCTTTGCGGGTGAAAAGACAAACCTCAATGACCGCGTAAAAACCCCCGTATGGCAGTATAAGACCGGCCCGAATGATTGGAGCTCCAACATCCCCGCACAATGGGTATACGCAGGGGCAGGCAGCGGCACACCGCCGACCCTCTCGTATGAGTTCTCGCTGCGCGGCAAGGGCGATGCGGTCAGCGACCCCGCAAACGTAATTCTTGACGAAAAGACCGATTTCAATGTACTGGCTAAGCGTCTGGATGTTCCGGAGACGTATCAGTTTTCGACCTATGCCTGCTATCTGAACAATAATTACAACCAAAACAATGATGGCTGGTTTACGATTGATGTTGACAACGGCTCGATTGCCGTAACCAAGGTAATCACCGAAAACTGGGCGCCGCACGGAGACCCCATCTTTGCATACAAGCTTGAAAAGCTTGGCGACGACGGCAGCTTCCATGAGATTGCAAGCAACTATGTACGCTTTACAGGCGGCAGCAGCGGTGCCGGCAAATGGGTAGAGGGCGGCAATACCGACGGAACCGGCGAAAAGACCATCGTCTTTGAAAAGCTGGGTGCCGGAACCTATCGCCTTACCGAGCTTGACTCCATCCGCTACAACACCAAGTCTGTTACAGCCTCGTCAAATGGAACGGTTAGCGGCAAGAGTGTGGTATTTACCATAGCAAGCACATCTCCAACCGGCAGCGCTCGCTATATAAACGATAAGTGGCAAAGCAAATGGTACTCCCACACCGATGTGGTGAGAAACTCCTTTGCCGTAAAGAGGTAGCCTAGAGGATATGATGGTGTTCACAAAGATTGCGCGCATCCTGTCCAATGCGGTTTTGGCAGCCGTTATTGTGATTGCGGCGCTGATGCTGGTGCCGCGCATACTGGGATATATGCCCTATACCGTCCTTTCGGGCAGTATGGAGCCCGCCTACCCGGTGGGTGGGATTGTGTTTGTGCAACCAACAGCACCTGAAAACCTCCACGCGGGCGACGTAGTGATGTACCAACTCGCTAACGGAGTGCCGGTCACCCACCGAGTGGTTTCGGCAGACAGCACCCAGCGCACCTTTATCACCAAAGGGGATGCAAACCCGACCGAGGACCCCTCCCCCGTGCCGTTTGATGCGGTAATCGGCAAGGCAAAGCTCTATCTGCCCCTATTAGGGTATATCGCGCTGTTTGTGCAAACGGTGCCCGGCCTCATCTGCGTTGTGCTGATGATGCTGATTGTTTTGCTATTGCCCAAGGCTGTCGGACTCATAGAAGAACCAATCCGCAACCAAACCACTAAGGCCCCAGGCAAACCCAATATCGGGTAACCAATATAAACGCAATATGGAGGAATGAATGTGAAAAAAAGAACGATATTGCTTAGCCTTCTTGCCCCGACTCTTGCAGCCGCCCTTGCCATCGGCGGAACCGTAGCTTATTTCACCAGCAAAACGGCCCTCGTAACCAATACTTTCACGGTAGGCGGTATTACCATCGAGCTGATTGAAAATGCGTGGGATAACGCTATAGACGGCAAACCGGCAGGCAAGGAAGTCGCCCAAAAGATGGCGCCCGGCGAGACCGCTTCCAAAGACCCGGTTGTGCGCAACACAGGCGTAAGCCCCTGCTATGTTCGCCTGCAGGTTACCGGTGTGGACTGTAAAGGCACGACCATTGACGCACCCGGCGCGTTTGTCATCGAAGGTGCAAACCTCGGCAGTTCGGCTGATTCGTGGACCTACCGGGACGGTTATTTCTATTATAACCGCATCCTGAATGGCGCATCTGGCGATGAAATCGACCAGACCGTGCCGCTGTTTACCGCGCTCAGCCTCCCCAGCTCAACCGTAGAGGGCGATGCGGAAGGCTTTGATATGGTTATCGTTGCCGAGGCTGTTCAGTGTGAGGGCGGCTTTGAGCCGGGCAGTGACTTTATTGCATCGGCTGTAAGCGCATTTGCAGCCCAGATGCCAATGGCCGATTCTTGAACCTAGTCCCCAGTAATATTCACATATAAAATAGGAGGAATTTATTATGACCATGAGAAAAGCAGGCATTATTGCAGTGGCTTTGCTCACCGCGGCCCTGCTCGCAGTGGGGGGGACCATTGCATACTTTACCTCGCGCGCTGAGGTAGAAAACGTTGTAACCATGGGTAATGTCAAGATTTCGCTGACTGAGCCGTCGTTCAAGCCGAACAATCCCGACGGAAGCCTCGGCCCAATTGTGCCCGGCGACAAGATTTCAAAGGATCCCACCATTACTAACACCGGCAAAAACCCGTGCTATGTTCGCGCGTTGATTACCATAACGGGTATCGAAGAAGCAGAGTCCTGTGTTGTAACTGAAGATGATGCCGCAATCGAAGCTGCCACCCTTGCCGCTGCCGGCCCTGCTGGTCCTGCTGGTCCTGGCGAGCCTGCTAGCTCTGGTGGTCCCGGCGGTTCTGGTGGTCCCGGCGGTCCTGGTGTTCCTGACGGCCCTGGTGGTCCCGGCGGTCCTGGAGCTCCTGGTGGTCCTGGAGCTCCTGGTGGTCCTGGAGCTCCCGATGATGACAAGCTCATCAAAGTGGTTGAGGATTGGGTACTTGGTGAGGATGGATACTATTACTACCAGAAAGAGCTGAAACCGCAAGAAAAGGCTGTCTTGTTTAAAGAAGTTAAGATTCCCACAAGCTGGGGTAATGCTTATGCAGACAAGGACATCAAAGTTATCGTAACGGCCGAGGCGATTCAGTATGAACATTTTAACCCAAAGAGAAATAAAAATGGCAAGATTATCGGCTGGGGCAACAAAATTACAATAGAGGATTAATTAGTTGAGGGAATAGACCCTAACAAGACTATCCAGCTCTGCAGCCGCTGCAGGCGGAAAGGAACTGCAAGATGAAACATCTTCTATTTAAAACGCTGCTCTGCCTTACGGCGGTCGCCCTGTTTGGTTTGGGGCTGGCGGCAGACGTGTCGGCGCTGGAAAGTCAGGTGGTACTCAAAGATACCGGTAATCTTGTCACGATACCGGGCGATGACCTGTTCACAGAGCTTAAGGATATGATGCCGGGCTATGTGGGCACGCAAACCATCCTGATTCACAACCAGTACTACAAAAAGGTAAGGCTATACCTTAAGACCGAGGCAGCGGGATCTCTGCTCGATGGTGAGCGGAAGCTTTCCGCAAAACTGCTCGACGAGCTGGAGCTGACGCTGACACTCTCACGCCCCGGAAAGGCGGATACCACCCTGTACTCAGGGCCCGCATCGGGAGACCCCGATAAGGAGATTGTGCTCGGCACCTATGCAAAGGGCGACAAGGCAACCATTATCGCAACCCTCACCGTCCCGGAAACCCTGGGCAACGAGTTTCAGGATGCGGTGGGCAAGGTCAAGTGGGTGTTCTACTGCAAGGAGGTAACCACAACCTCCTCCTCGACTGAAAGCGAAACAGAGTCGGATGTACCCGCAATGACCACCCTGCGTATGCCCGAGACAGGCGGGTTCCCCGTTGAAATGCTGCTGCCCATGGGCGCCGTACTGCTGGTTGGCGGTCTCGTGCTCGGCAGAAAAAAGCGGTAGAGTAGGTTAAAACGAGTAAAGACCGCCATGCTTTGCGCATAGGCGGTCTTTGTTCATTTCTAAAACAGAAAGGACGCTTTAGATATGTCGGCAAATCAAAAAAGGCTTGTTCCAAACTTTTTAATCGTAATCGGTATTTTAATGCTCTTGTTTTCTGTTGCATATCAGGCCTATTACTACCCGTGGGGAGCACTGCTTTCATCGCTGGGGCTTACTGGCCCCAAGGAACTGCCTGACCCGGACCCCATCCCGGTCTCAGTGCAGGTGGAAAAAAGCAGCCTTTCGGTACAAAAGGTACAGGAGGAGGGATTGCCCGAACCGACGGAGCTCGGCAGCTTCTTTGCCGCCCGCCCGGCCCTTGATATCACCGCCGTCGGCTATATCAAGCTTCCGTCCATCGGGGTCTCCGAAAACCTCGTGGAGGGCGGCGGGGACGAACTGTTTTACGGGGTAGGCCATATACCGGGCACGGCTGCGCCCGGCGAACAAGGGAACTGTGTGCTGGCAGGCCACCGCAACTACTATATCATGCACCCCTTTCGCCATCTGGACAAGGTGGAAATCGGCGACGAGGTGATTCTCAGGTACCACGACAAGGAGTACCGCTACTACGTCTTTGATTCGTTTGTCACAGAGGCGGATAACCTCTCGGTGCTTGAGCCGCAGGAAGGGGAAGACGAGCTTTTGACCCTTGTCACCTGCACACCGGTTCTAAACCCCGTCAACCGTCTGATTGTGCGGTGCAGACCGAAAGACAATACAGAATGACGGCAAACGTCACGCCTTTTTGCGGCGTAGTGCTCCTGTTAAGGCAAACCCCGTGCCCAGTGCAATATAGCACAAAAGCGAAATCGGGTTAAGCGGGTTATAAGCGGCAGATCCAAGCGCGCGGCTGATGACAAAGTTGATGTAAAGGTCAAGCGCTATACACAAAAACATCGAGATTGCCCCGACATACCAGCGGTTGATGCGGGTAAATAGCCACAGAATAGCTACAATCCAGATGTAAACAAGGCCGCCAAGGGCGGACAACACCCCGATGGGGTAAAACCAGTTAGCGCCGGTTAGGCCCTGTATCAGCCATAGATACGGGAAGACAAGCAGGGTTAAGATAATGAGCGAAGGCAAAATACCTTTACACCGCTTTAATAAAACCGGTGCCGTGATGCACCAGGTCAAAACAGAGGAGTAGGAAACATAAAGCGACCAGGTAAAGCGGTGCGTAATCGCCAGATTGCAGATCATACTCACAAGCGTGCCTAAAAACAGGGACGCAGTAAGCACATATAATAGTATCCGGCCGATATCCAGTCGCCGTACCTTTGAGATGATAGGTTTTTTCAGCTGCGGTTGCGCAGCAGGCGCAGAGGGTTCTTTAGGTTGTGGCTTCATTTGTGTAGCTACCGATGCTGTATCGCGTTCGCCGTTGAGCAGCTCATTGATGCTTACCCCGAACAGCTCACTTAGTTGCGGCAGGATGGTTATATCGGGATAGCTTTGGCCCCGCTTCCATTTCGATACCGCCTTATCGGTGATGTTGAGTTTTTGGGCAAGCTCCTTTTGCGTCATACCCTTTTGCTTTCTTAACTCTGTAATGAATTCGGCTATCTTCTCACTGTTCATTACCAATACCGCCTTTCTGCCCCTATCGTACCATTTTTTATCTCGGCACACAACCAACCCTTGGGAGAATATAGAGAACCCTTAATTTATCACATTCTTTGGGCCTTCCTGTAAGCTGATAACTCACAGGTAAACTGACGGTAGAGTACATAAAAAATGCCCCGACAAACCTTGTCGGGGCGCTTTCGTATTAAAGGGAAGAGATATCTTTGCTTTTTCCGGTAATCTCGTCAATCGTCACGCGCACAATGCATACGTGTTTAAGACAATTCATGTTGGCGACTTTATCCGCCATCTCGGGAGACAGGTGCTCGCATAGTAAAACCAGCGCGTGCAAAACCTCCTCGTCGTCCACTACAACGGCGGCGCGACCGGTGGCGATAATGCTTTCGTAGCTGGTACTAAGCTTAGCGGGAACAAGGTCTGACCGCGTCACCACCACAAAGGATACCTTTGGGTTTTGGATTAGTCTATCAAGCTTAAGCCCTGTTTTTGCACAGTGAAAATAGATGCAGTTTTTTTCGCTGTCGTAGCAGTAGTTGAGCGGAACGCCGTAGGGCTGTCCATCCAAAGAAGCGGTGCAAAGTACGCCATATTCGCCTTTCTTAAGGATTTTCAGAGCTTCTTCGCGTGAGGTGTTAAATTCGGGTTTTGGCATAACGTTACGTCCTTTCTTATGAGTGTATTATTAAAGCAAGTATGATATGAATAAGCAGTCCGGGTACGCAGTTTTTTGCAAGCAGGCGGACAAATCCCGTAATAAGCCCAACCATCAGCCCCTGCACAGCATTAGTGATAACCGTCATCACAAAGCTAAAGGCTGATATGTCCCCCTGGAAAAGCCACACATCACCGACGCCTGCCCGCCATACCGCGAACAGCAGGGCGGTTACCATGCACACCGTAATCTCAGGGGAGTAGGACTTGCGAAGCCGCGCCCATATGTATCCGCGAAACAGCAGTTCCTCGAACATGGGCAGGACGACCGCCGAATATAACAGCATCACCAAAGCGGCAGGGGAGAAGTTTCCTGTCTCAAACGGTATTGACAAGAGTAAGAGTCCCGTCAAACAAGAGAACATGATATACATGATCTTGTCCTTTGTGCTGGTAAACACGGGCGTAAGGTAGAGGCGAATTCGCCAAAACCGGGCAAGCGCTAAAATTAACGCTGAAAGTGCAATGAGCACTATGATAGCCAAAGAATAGGAAAGCGCAGTGTTTTGAGCATCGATGCTGATGCGCTGGATTAAAAACCATCTGACTGCCTGCAGAAAGGCAAGAAAGACACAAAGACTAATAAGCGTGCGGATAGGTGCGCGCGTTTTTTTATCCGCCATGCGCAATGTTCCCTCCTAAAAAGCGGTGCCAGAGTGAGAATAAGTTAGATGCAATATCCGCAATAAGGTTATTATACCATATTTATTCATATCGGTTTAGTCATAAACCACAAATTTATTGAAATGTCCCCTAATAGCTTGCCAAAAACGTCCTGTATTCTATATAATTATATCAGTTTTTTATGAGGAGGAACAACAATGCCTGCAAACTCCGTACAAATCCTGATCTCAATGGGATTGTACCTAGTCTTGATTATTGCGGTGGGACTCGCCGTATCCAAGCAATCCAACCAAAACACTGAGAACTTCTTCTTAGGAGGAAGAACCCTTGGCCCGTGGGTAACGGCGATGAGCGCCGAGGCCTCCGACATGAGCGGCTGGCTTTTGATGGGCCTGCCCGGTGTAGCCTACTGGTGCGGACTCAGCGACGCCGTTTGGACGGCTATCGGCCTTGGCATCGGTACCTACATAAACTGGCTGCTTGTTGCTAAACGTCTGCGCCACTACTCGGTAGTTGCAAGCGACTCGATTACGCTGCCCGATTTCTTCAGCAACCGCTTTAAGGAAAAGAACAAGGTTATCATGCTGATTTCGGCACTGTTTATCCTTGTGTTCTTCACCGTTTATGCGGCAAGCTGCTTTGTAACCTTCGGCAAGCTCTTTTCAACCCTGTTTAATATGAACTACGCACTCATGATGATTCTGGGTGCCATCTTCGTTATCCTGTACACCTTCCTCGGCGGCTTCCTCGCTGAGAGCGTGTGCGACTTTGTTCAAGCTGTTGTCATGATTATTGCTCTGATTGCAGTTCTGACCGCAGGTACTCTCGCGGCTGGCGGCCCCGGTGCGGTAGTTGCCAACATCAAAGAAATCCCCGGATTCCTCAGCTTCTTCGGCATCGCAACCCCTGAGGTTGTGGATGGGGTGCAGCAGGTTACATCGGGTCAGCCGGTGTTTGGCCCTGCAGGCTCATACGGCTTTTTAACCATCCTCTCCACCATGTCGTGGGGTCTCGGTTACTTCGGTATGCCGCAGGTTCTCTTGCGCTTTATGGCAATCCGCAAGTCATCTGAGGTCAGAAAGTCCAGAATAATCGCCACCGTTTGGTGTGCTATCTCTCTGTTTGCCGCCGTATGCATCGGCTTAATCGGCAGAGCAGCCTACCCCGCCGACCTTCTGACCGCATCCGATGCGGAGAACGTATTCGTTCTGCTGAGCACCCGCCTGATGCCTCCGCTGATTGCCGGCATTATGATGGCTGGTATTCTGGCTGCAACGATGAGCTCCTCCGACTCCTACCTGCTTATTGCGTCCAGTGCGGTTAGTAAGAACATATATCAGGGCATCTTTAAAAAGGATGCAACCGACAAGCAGGTTATGGTGTTCTCTCGCATTACGCTGGTTGTTATTGCTGTAATCGGCGTGCTGATTGCTCTGGATGAGAACAGCATCATCTTCCAGGTCGTATCCTTTGCATGGGCAGGCTTCGGTGCAACCTTTGGTCCGCTGATGATCTTCTCCCTCTTCTGGAAGCGCATCAACCGTGCGGGCGCAATCGCCGGCATGGTAACGGGCGGCGGTATGGTATTCCTGTGGAAGCTCCTTATCCGCCCCATCGGTGGAATCTTCGGTGTATATGAGCTTCTGCCCGCATTTCTTGCTTCTTGCATAGCCATCGTGGTTGTATCCCTTATAACCAAGGCGCCCTCCGCCGAGATTCAGGAGGAGTTCGAACGCGCCAAGGCGATGCAGGACTAATCTCATCATCCAAAAGTTTATAACACATGTAACGGCGTCGATTATCAATCGGCGCCGTTTTTGCGTCCTTGTGGTGCTATAAATAGGTACACCCCAATCGTTCCCTCTTGTGATTGTATGTTTTCTTTTTGCATGATACAATACTAGGTAAATAAAGCCAAAACGGTGCGGAGGTCGTTACCCTATTTTGAATGTCTGGAGGAACGAACAATGGCAAGACAGGTCTTTGAAACAACGCGCTTTGAGCGTCTTTCCTATGGCGGATTCTTTCTCGGGCAGAATATCATCTACGCGCTGCAATTCCAGTTTCTAACCTACTTTTACACCGAAAGCCTTGGACTGCCGCTTGCATCTACTGCGACGATGCTTTTAATCTCCCGCCTATGGGATATCTTCGATGACCCGCTTGTCGGTGCCATTGTGGATAAGGTCAACCTAAAGGGCGGAAAGTACCTGCCGTGGCTAAGGCTTGTCACCTATACGGTTCCGCTGACCCTTGTGTTTGTCTTTCTCAACATCGGCAGCTTTTTTGCAGCACCCGATTGGGCAAAGCTTGCGTTTGCCTATGTTACATATATCCTGTGGAGCGTCCTTTACACCTTCTCGGATTCTCCGATCTTTTCGCTTGCCACTGTTATGACTTCGCAGATGCATGAGCGCGACCGCCTCATCTCCTACGGCCGCTTTGCCGCGGCGCTTGCCGCCATCATGACGGCAGTCTTTATGTCCCTCAAGGGGGCAGCGGGGTGGACGGGCGCCATTGCCATCTACATGGTCTTTTCGTTTATAGTAATGTTCCCGCTGCAGTTTACCGCAAAGGAGCGCGTGCAGTACAAGCGCACCGAGAACATTTCAATTATCAAGATTTTTCAATGCCTGTTTAAGAATAAATACCTGCTCATCTACTATCTCGGCTTCTTCGCCATCAGCGCGGTCAACACCCTGCAGCCGATTGCACCTTATTTTTGCAACTCCAACCTCGGCAATGAGGAAATTCTAACCATTGTTATGGGGCTCAGCGTCCTGCCTGTACTCATCGCAGCGCCTATGCTGCCCTTTTTTATCAGCAAGCTCGGTAAGAAGAAGCTCACCATCTACTCCTCTGCTGCTGCGATTGTGCTTAGCATCATCCAGTACTTCATGGGATACGGGAATTTCATTCTCTTTCTGGCCTTTACCGCAGTGCGTGTTTTGTGTATGCAGTTCCCGCTGCTTATCTATGGGATGTTCACCGCCGACTGCATCGAGTACGGCGCCTACGTCAACGGCGAGCGAACCGAGGCCATCGCCTTTTCGGTGCAGACACTCGTTACAAAGCTGGGCGGTACGGTGTGCAACACCATCTGCCTGCAGCTGCTTATCTGGTTCGGCTATGTCCAGCAGAGCGCCGCACAGACGCAAAAGGCCCTTGACGGTATCTGGACGATTCTCACCCTTGTGCCCATCGCGGGCTTTGCAGTTATGATTATCATCATGCTGTTCTTCTACAAGCTCGATGAGGAGGAGGTGCGCAGGATTATGCGCATCAACCGCGGCGAAGAGGAGAAGAAGGAGGCAGTAGTACAATGAGCACCATTACCCCGAACAGCACCCTAGGCGAGGTGCTGGATAACCCCGTCGGCTACGACATGGTAAAGCTTGCAATCACTCAGATTGGCAAGAGTATGGGATTAGTGCAAAACCCGCTGGTGCGCTCCATTCGGCTTAAGAGCCTGCCCGCCCTTTCGCGCGGTGTAGTAGACGAAGCCTTTATCAATACGCTGGTTCGCTTACTAAACACCGCACCTGCGCCCGAGCCGCCTTACTTGGGTCAGCCCAACCGCAGATGGTGGAAGGAAGCTGTGGTGTATCAAATCTACCCGCGCAGCTTTCAGGACTCAAACGGCGATGGAATCGGTGATATAAACGGCATCATCTCGCGGCTTGATTACCTCAAGGACCTCGGCGTCGATGTCATCTGGCTGTCTCCAATCTACGACTCCCCGAACGATGACAACGGCTACGATATCCGCGACTACAAGAAGATTATGCGTGAGTTCGGCACCATGCAGGATTTTGACCGCCTGCTAAATGAAACCCATCAGCGCGGTATGCGGCTGATTATGGACCTTGTGATCAACCACACCTCGGACGAACACGAGTGGTTCCAGAACGCTTGCAATAACCCCGATTCGCCCTACCGCGACTATTACCTGTGGCGAACCTCACCCGATGAGAACACCCCGCCCAACAACTGGACATCCCTCTTTAGCGGCAGTGCGTGGAACTACTACCCCGAGGCCAAGGCATGGGCCCTCCACCTGTTTTCAAAAAAGCAGATGGATTTAAACTGGGATAACCCCGCCCTGCGCGAAGAGATCTACGACATGATCAACTGGTGGCTTAATAAGGGAATAGACGGCTTTCGGCTGGATGTGATCAACTTTATCTCCAAAACCCCGGCCCTGCCCGATGGAAGCCCCATTCTCGGCGAGCTTTCCGGCTTTTGTGGACTGGAGCACTACTTCCACGGGCCGCACCTGCACGACTACTTAAAGGAGATGCGGTGGAACACCTTCTCCAAATACGACGTTATGACGGTGGGTGAGACCCCCATAATGGGTATGGAGATGGCAAAGCTGCTCACCGATGAGCGGCGGGCGGAGCTTGATAGCGTATTCAACTTTGAGCATCTCGAAACACCGGGGCATAAGCGATTTGATGACTACCGCTACGATTTAAACTACCTCAAAGACTACTACACCGACTGGCAGCTTCATTACGGCAATGCCTGCTGGCAGACCTTGTTTTACGAAAACCACGACAATCCCCGTATGGTCAGCAAGGTTAACCCCAATCCGCAGTACCGCGAGGCGGTGGCAAAGTGCCTTGCCACCATTCAGTTTACCCTGCGCGGAACCCCCTACCTGTTTCAGGGGCAGGAGCTCGGCATGACAAACGCCCAGTTTGCATCTATCGATGAAATACGGGATGTTGAAAGCCGAAACCTGTATCATGAGCTGCTTAGTAAGGGCAAAACGCCTGATGAGGCGATGGCGGTCATCCGCGCAGGCACGCGCGACCACGCCCGCACCCCCATGCAGTGGGACGACACCGAGAATGCAGGCTTTACCACCGGCACACCGTGGATTGCGGTAAACCCGAACTACCGCGAAATCAACGCAGCAAATGAACTCAAAGACAAGGGTTCGGTGCTTGCTTACTACAAAGACATCATCACCCTGCGCAAGCAAAACCCCGCCCTTATCTACGGCGAATTTGTCCCCGTCAAGACTGGGCGCGACCGCTTTTGCTACTACCGCGTGCTGGATGACAAGCGCTTCTTTATCGAGTGCAACCTGTCTGACCGGCCGAAGAAGCGCACATGGATGACCAAGGGCTTTACGCCGCTGCTTGCAACCTACGGCGCACCGGCAAAAGACCTGCGCCCCTATGAGGCCGTTGTCTACCGGTGCGAATGACGAACATTATCGCTTGGATAATCAAATGAAATCTTTTTGCTATTTTACAGCAAATCGTGGTATAATAACATAGCAATGCGAACCTTGGAATCGCATTGCGAAATTTCATTTCGCATTGGGTAAACCTTCGGTTTACTTTTGTGATGGACTGCATTAGACAAGTCTGATTGTGGATTTTAGTTTGGTTCGGAATTTACTTTGCAATTATTTGTGATATAATATTTCAGACATTCCCTGTTGCATCAGGGCGAAAGGATGTATATTTGCATGGCGGAAAAATTCTATCTTACCACGGCTATTACCTACACCTCCCGCAAGCCGCATATCGGCAACACCTACGAGATTGTGCTCTCGGACGCAATTGTGCGGTTCAAGCGAATGCTGGGGTACGATACCTATTTCCTCACCGGTACCGACGAGCACGGTCAGAAGATTGAGGGCAACGCCATACAGAACAACATGTCGCCGCAGGAGTATGTGGACAAGGTTGCAGGCGAGGTAAAGGCCATCTGGGATTTGATGAACTCCTCCTACGACCAGTTTATCCGCACCACGGATGAAAAGCACGTTAAGTGCGTACAAAAGATATTCAAAAAGCTCTACGACCAGGGTGACATCTATAAAGGCGCCTATGAGGGTAACTACTGTGTGGCATGCGAATCCTTCTTTACCGATACCCAGCTGGTAGACGGCTGCTGCCCCGACTGCGGCGGCCCCGTTAAGCTGACCAAGGAAGAAGCCTACTTCTTTAAGATGAGCAAGTATCAGGACAGGCTCATGAAGCACATCGAGGATAACCCCGACTTCATTTGCCCTGAGTCCCGCAAGCGCGAGATGATCAACAACTTCCTAAAGCCCGGCCTCCAGGATTTGTGCGTATCGCGCACCTCCTTTAAGTGGGGCATCCCGGTGACGTTTGACGACCGCCATGTCATCTATGTGTGGATTGACGCGCTGTCCAACTACATCACCGCACTCGATTACGACCCCGACTGCCCCGGCGAGCTGTATAAAAAATACTGGCCCGCAGATGTCCATGTCATCGGCAAGGACATCCTGCGTTTCCACACCATTTACTGGCCCATCATCCTGATGGCGCTGGGCGAGCCGCTTCCCAAGCAGGTGTTCGGCCACCCGTGGCTTTTGTCAGGTGTGGATAAGATGAGCAAGTCCAAGGGCAACGTCATGTACGCGGACGACCTTGTGCGCCACTTTGGCGTAGACGGCATCCGCTACTACCTGCTCAGTGAGATGCCCTACGCAAACGACGGCACCATCACCTACCAGAACATCATTGCCCGCTACAATTCCGATCTTGCCAACACCCTCGGCAACCTTGTCAACCGCACCGTTGCCATGATTCATAAGTATTTCGGCGGAACGGTTGCAAAGCCCACCACCGAGCCTGACGCGCTTGATACCCAGCTTTCCGAGGCCGCTGTGAAGGCGGTAGGCCGCTACACCGAGCTCATGAACGCTTACAAGACTGCTGACGCGCTGGATGTGATTATGGACGTTGCGCGCCGCAGCAACAAGTATATTGACGAGACTATGCCTTGGGCACTTGCCAAGGACGAGGACAAAAAGGACCGCCTTGCCGCCGTTCTGTATCACCTCGCCGAGGCCATCCGCTTTATTGCTGTCATGATTTCGCCCCTGCTGCCCGACACGGGTGCTGCTATCATCGCCCAGCTCGGCAAGCCCGACAGCAGCTATGAATCCCTTGTATCTTTTGGCGCAGTAAGCGAATATAAGGTAGGCGAGGCAACGCCGCTGTTCGCCCGCATCGATGAGCAGAAGAAGCTTGCAGAGATTGATGCAGAAAACGCTGCCAAGGCCGCACCTGAGCAGCCCAAGGAGCAAAAGGCAGAGGCAAAACCAGCCGAGGCGATTCCCGGGGTTATCACGATTGATGACTTTGCAAAGGTCTCCCTGCGCACCGCCGAGATTAAGGCGTGCGAGCCGGTGGAAAAGAGCGACAAGCTTCTAAAGCTGACGCTTGATGACGGAGTGGGTATGCGTCAGGTGGTATCAGGCATCGCCCAGTGGTATAAGCCCGATGATTTGATCGGCAAAAAGGTCATCGTCGTAGCAAACCTCAAGCCCGCCAAGCTGCGCGGGGTAGAATCCAACGGCATGATCCTTGCAGCCGACTTTGAAGGGCGTGCAAACGTCGTGTTTGTGGATGCCTCTGTGCCGAACGGTTCGACCGTACGCTAAAAAACGGATATATAATAACACAAAGAGCCAAGGCCGGTAATATGCAGCACGCGTGTGCTTAGGCATATTGCAGGCTTTGGCTCATAACGCTTGTTGTGGTTTTTGCGCCCGAGTACCGGGACGCAGCCGGAAAGGGATAACAATGAACAACATCTTCGATTCCCATGCGCATTACGACGACGAACGGTTTGATGAGGATAGGGAAACCCTGCTTCCCTCCCTCAAGGATGGGGGAGTGCGGGCCGCTATCAACGCGGGTGCCGATATGCGCACCAGCCGCATGGGACTTGCATATACAAAACAGTATGACTTCATTTACTGCGCGGTGGGCATTCATCCGCAGGCAGCGGACGAATACGCCCCAAAGGATTTAGACGAGCTTACCAAGATGTGCGAAGATGAAAAGGTGGTAGCCATCGGGGAGATAGGGCTTGACTACCACTACGAAGACCCCGGCCGCGAGATTCAAAAGGTCGCCTTTGAGGCCCAGCTTGCCCTTGCGCGCGATCTTGATAAGCCGGTGATTATCCACAGCCGCGAGGCAACTGCGGATACCCAAGCCTATATAAAAAAGTATCGCCCCAAGGGGGTCGTGCACTGCTTTTCCGGCAGCGCCCAGACTGCCAAGGAGCTTGTTGGCATGGGGATGTATCTCGGCTTTACGGGTGTTGTGACCTTCCAAAACGCAAAACACGTCATCGAGGCGGTGGCAGTAACCCCGCTTGACCGCCTGCTTTTGGAAACCGACTGCCCCTACATGGCGCCCGTACCCCATCGGGGTAAGCGGTGCGACAGCCGCATGATTGAGCACACTGCCCAGAGGATTGCCGAAATCAAGGGTATCCCGACGCAGGAGCTTATCGATATCGCAACCGAAAACACCTGCCGCCTGTTTGGTATTAATCTTGGTGATTGACGGCAACACAGACAAAATAGCTGACAAATAAAAGCGTCCGGGCAAGACACTTGCACGGACGCTTTCTATGTTTTCATTGTATATGGATATTTACTTGAAGGTACCGAATTCCTGTACGGCATATGCAACCTTGCCCTTGCCGATGACATAGCCGTAGTATACGCCGATACCTACATGGGTATATACATCCCGCACCATGTTCTCGTAGTGGCCGGGGCTGTTGGTCCACAGCTCCATGAAGTAGGAGGCGCTGGGCGAGGTACCGGTAGTCTTTGCTAGGTTCTCACCCAAATAGGAATATCCGCTTAAGGGGATTTCCACCTTAAACACGCTGTCCCAGCTGCCGCCGTCGGGACGGGAGTGGGCAAAGTAGTTGTAGTCATACATCTCCTTTGCGCGGATGCGTGCGCCGGCAGAAAGCGAGGAGCTCTTTTTAAGCTCATTGAGTCCCTGCGATACGCGCAGCTCGTTAAGCAGGTCAAAGATTTCATCCTCAATGTCGGAGTAGAAGCTGGTATCCTTGGACTGTGCAGGGTCATCGCTGATGCGCGGACCGTAGTCAATCTCAGTGCCGCCGGTTACCTTGGAGGAGGTTGATGTGCCTGCCTTCGAGCTAGCAGCTTTTGAACTCGATGCCTTTGAGCTGGTTACCTTGGAGCTTGCAGCTTTTGAGCTAGTAGCCTTGGAGCTTTCCGACTTGGAGTTTTTGGCCTTAGAGCTCGTATTCGAGCTTGCTGCCTTGGAAGCCGCCTTGGAGGAGTCTTTAGACTTGGAGGAGATGCTCGACTCAGGTTTTGCCTCCTTCGCGGACGATGTGGCAGAGGAAGTAAGCTCTTCGCTAGACGAGCCCGGCGCATCGGGTTCGGAGCTTATTTCATCAGAGGTTGTGCCGCCCAGTGCTTCATCTTCGCCTGAAATGTCTTCGGATGAGGAGTCTGACAAAGATGATGTAACAGCCGCACCGTTGCCGGTGCAGGAAAACAGCATAAGAGAGATGGCCGTCAACAGGCAGAAGACGACAGCAAGGCGTTTGAACTTCATTCGCATTTGATATCATCCTTTCCTTTTGCTAAGACCTTGCTTGTAAAACGGCTTTCTTGTTATGCTAAAAAATTCACTCAACAGTTTAGTTGAAAACAGCCGCCGCGGCAAGGGACAAACAAAGCCTAGGCTTGTTTCTGGCTTTGGATAATCAAAATATCTCCAAAGCCGGTCTGCCGGATAGTAGGGGGAACCCCCTCAATAATGGAGGAAAAAACTTCCCGCACACCGGAAACAGATTATGAACATTATAGCATAGTTTACATAAATAGCTCAAAAAAATTATTGCCAGCCTGACGTTACCTATATAATTTCCCGTTATTTTACAATAATTTAGCAGGTGTTTGGCAAGTTTACAAATAGATTGTTTTTTTTAACTCATATTTTTGGTATAATATCAACGAAACTTTACATGCAAAGGGAGGACATGCTGTGTTTGAACAACTGGTTTTGCAAAATAGAAGCTACCGCAGTTTTGTCGAGGGCTACCCCATAGGAAGGGATGTCCTGTTTGAGCTGGTGGCACTCGCGCGGCTATCCCCCTCTGCAGGCAACATCCAGCCGCTTAAGTACTTTTTAAGCAGCGAGCAGCAGACAAACGACCTAATCTACCCGCTGCTCAAATGGGCGGGCATAAAAAGACCGGATGAGGAGCGCGGAAGGCCCGGCGCCTACATCTGCATGTTTGTAGACACAAACCTCGTTCCAACTCTATCCGCCGCCTATGTGGATGCCGGAATTGCGGCACAAACCATCCTGCTTGCTGCCTGTGAAAAGGGCCTTGGCGGGTGCATTGTAACAAGCTTTGACCGAATGCGGCTAAAGCATGCACTCATGGTGTCAATCGGCGCATACGAGCCCTTGCTGGTCATTGCGCTCGGCAAGCCCTATGAGGATATCACACTTGAAGAATCGGGCTATGACACCGACTGCTACCTAGACAATGACGGGGTGCGGCATGTGCCCAAGCGTCAGCTTACCGATATTATCATTGGAATGTAGAAATGCCATATGGGTTTATCCATAAAACGAAAGGATGATACTATGTCTCAGTTTGTTCCCGAGATACAGGGAAACCTGCGCAAGTTCATGTTAAAAGTTCCCGAGGAGATTCAACAGGCAAGCGGTATTAAGATCTTCGGCAAGAAGATTCGTTCTATTGTTTTTACCACTGATATCTGCATCATCCGCAACGTCAACGCCGATGCGGTGATTGCGGTATACCCCTTTACACCCCAGCCCATCATCACCCAAGCCGTGATGCTGGCAGCGGATATTCCGGTATTCTGCGGGGTCGGCGGAGGCCTTACCCAGGGCACCCGCGTCATCAACCTCGCTTTGCACGCGGAGTTTCAGGGGGCAATCGGCGTAGTGCTCAATGCGCCTACTTCCAACCGCGTGCTCAAAAGGGTGTATGAGCGCATCGACATTCCCATTGTCATTACTGTTGTGAACGAAAATGACGATATTGCTGCGCGTCTGGATTCAGGCGCTGCAATTCTAAACGTATCCGCCGCAGCGAAAACACCCGAGATAGTCGCGAAGATTCGCCGCGATTTCCCGCTTGTGCCCATTATCGCAACGGGCGGCCCGAACGGGGAGAGCATCAAGCGTACCATCGAGGCCGGTGCCAATGCCATCACATGGACCCCACCCACAAGCGGCGAAATATTCACCAAGGTAATGGACGAGTATCGTGCAGGCAAGCCCCATCCGTAAGCGGCAAAACCACGCCCGGATGGGCTTTGTATTATACAATCTACACAGTCAAAAGATAAAAGTGTTGTAAAAGTTGTGCTAAGCTACAATGTTGCACTCGGATTGTATTTTTATGCATAAAAACCTTGCAAATGTGCCGTTTTAATGTATAATTATAAATATCGGCAGATAGATTACTCATTTGGTAATATAGGGTACACCATCCCAAAAGCAAAACTCTCCCGCTATGACACAGATTATATTTAAAGTGAGGTCTTTTATATGCAGAAGTTTAACAAGGTCGTACTCGCTTATTCCGGCGGACTTGACACCTCCATCATCATTCCGTGGCTCAAAGAAAACTACGGGTGCGAGGTCATCGCCGTTGCAGCGGATGTCGGACAGGGTGCAGAGCTCGAAGGCCTGAATGAAAAGGCGATTAAAACCGGCGCATCCAAGCTGTACATTGAGGATTTGACCGATGAGTTTGTAAACGAATATATCTTTGAAACCCTCAAGGCGGGTGCGGTGTACGAAAACAAGTATCTGCTGGGAACCTCGTTTGCGCGTCCCATTATTGCAAAGCGCATCGTTGAGATTGCCCTGAAAGAGGGCGCGGATGCCATCGCCCACGGCTGCACCGGCAAGGGCAACGATCAGGTTCGCTTTGAGCTTGCCATCAAGGCGTTTGCCCCGAATATGCCCATCATCGCTCCGTGGAGAACATGGGAGCTCAAGAGCCGTGAGGATGAGATTGATTACGCAGAGGCGCACAATGTGCCGATTGCAATAACTAGAGAAACCAACTACTCCAAGGATAAGAATATCTGGCATCTTTCGCACGAAGGGCTTGATTTGGAGGACCCCGCCAACGAGCCAGACTACGATAAGATTTTGGAGCTGGGTGTTTCCCCTGAGCGGGCACCCGATAAGCCCACCTATGTCACCATCGGGTTTGAAAAGGGTGTTCCGGTCAGCGTAGACGGTAAAAAGATGTCGGGTACCGACATCATCAAAACCCTCAATAAGCTGGGCGGCGAGAACGGCATTGGCATCGTGGACATAGTGGAAAACCGCCTTGTCGGAATGAAGAGCCGCGGCGTGTACGAAACCCCCGGCGGAACCATCCTCTATCATGCACACGAGGTGCTTGAGAGCATCTGCCTTGACCGCGATACCCAGCACTACAAGCAGCAGGTTGCCATCAAGTTCTCGGAGCTTGTGTACAACGGTCAGTGGTACACCCCCCTGCGCGAGGCCCTTTCTGCTTTTGTGAACACCACCCAGCAGACCGTTACGGGTGAGGTAAAGCTCAAGCTTTACAAGGGCAACATCATCAACGCGGGTGTAACCAGCCCCTATTCGCTGTACAGCGAGGACATCGCCACCTTCGGCGAGGACGAGGTTTACAACCAAAACGATTCCGCAGGCTTTATCAACCTGTTTGGCCTTCCCATCAAGGTTAAGGCGCTCATGGAAGGCAAGAAATAAAGTACGACGAAAAGTTATAATATTCACCCAACGTGATGTGCGGCAGGGGCGGCGAATATGCCGCCAGCCGCCCTCACTATTTTCACCGTTTTGTTTGGCGGTCATTTCAAAAACGAAGGGGACTACAACTATGAAGCTGTGGGCGGGACGCTTTTCCAAGGAGGTCGACTCCGCAGTAAACGACTTTAACTCCTCCATATCCTTTGATAGCCGCATGGCTAGGCAGGATATCCTAGGCAGCATCGCCCATGCCACTATGCTCGGCGAGACCGGTATCATCGATAAGGCAGAGGCTAGCCTCCTGTGCGACGGCCTTGCAAAGCTACTGGAAGACCTTGAAAGCGGCGCACTTTCCATCGACCCTGCGGCGGAGGACATCCACACCTTTGTAGAAGGGGAACTCACCGCGCGCTTGGGGGATGCGGGCAAGCGCCTGCATACCGCACGCAGCCGCAACGACCAGGTTGCGCTAGACCTGCGGATGTACCTCAAGGACGAGATTGTAGAGCTCAAGACCCTTGTTGCGGGCCTTATTGATGCGGTGCTTGCGCAGGCAACCCAGCACACCGAGACGGTGATGTGCGGCTATACCCATCTACAGCGGGCCCAGCCCATTACCTTTGCCCACCATTTGATGGCCTATGTGCAGATGCTTTTGCGCGACCTCGACCGCTTAGACCATGCCTATGCCCAGTGTGATGTCATGCCGCTTGGCAGCGGGGCCCTTGCGGGCACCACCTACCCCCTTGATAGGGAGTTTACCGCAGAAAGACTCGGCTTTTCGCAGGTATCGCGCAACTCGCTGGATGGTGTGTCCGACCGCGATTTCTGCATTGAGCTTGCCTCAGCCCTTTCCATCTTGATGATGCACCTGTCCCGCTTTAGCGAGGAGATTATCCTCTGGTGCTCGTGGGAGTTTAAATACATTGAGCTTGACGATGCTTACGCCACCGGCTCAAGCATCATGCCGCAGAAGAAAAACCCCGACGTCGCCGAGCTTGTGCGCGGAAAAACAGGTCGGGTCTACGGCGATTTAATGACCTTACTATCCATGATGAAATCCCTGCCCCTTGCGTACAATAAGGATATGCAGGAGGATAAAGAGGCCATCTTTGACGCGGTGGATACCGCAAAGCTGTGCCTAAAGACCTTTGCCCCCATGATAGCGACCATGCGCGTCCTGCCCGAGAATATGCGGGCAGCGGCTGCCAAGGGCTTTATCAACGCAACCGACTGCGCAGACTACCTGACCAAAAAGGGCATGCCCTTCCGCGATGCCTACAAGGCGGTGGGAAGTCTGGTTGCATATTGCATCGCAAACGGACATACACTGGAAAGTCTTTCGCTTAAGGAGTACAAGGCCGTCAGCGACTTGTTTGAAGAAGACATCTACGATGCGGTCAGCCTGCTTACCTGTGTGCAGGGAAGAAACGTCCTCGGCGGGCCCGCACCGGAGCAAGTAAAGGCAGAAATTGCACGCGCAAAAGAGCAACTAACCGGCTACAAATAAGGATGGGCGACCAACCCACAACATAATGTATATATGTTCGTTATCGCTTTGTGCCCGTGAGAGGGGATTTCTCAAGGGTAAAAAGCAGATAATGAAATAGTAAGGCAGGGGAGACAGTTTGACCACCAAGGTTTTTATTGACGGCAGAGAGGGAACAACCGGCCTGCAGATTGTCGAGCGGCTGCAAAAGAGAAATGACCTTACGCTGCTTACCATTGATGAGCAAAACCGCAAGGACATCACAGAGCGCAAACGACTGATTAACGAAGCGGACGTAGTGTTCTTGTGCCTGCCGGATGACGCGGCGAGAGAGTCTGTGTCACTCGTGGAAAACGACAAGACCATCGTCATTGATGCATCCACCGCCCACCGTACGCAGGAGGGCTGGGCATACGGCTTTCCGGAGCTCGGCAGCAGCTACCGCAAGGCGATTGAAACCAGTAAGCGCATAGCGGTACCGGGATGCTACGCAACCGGATTTGTATCCCTCGTACACCCGCTTGTAAGCCTTGGCATCATCTCGGAGGACTACCCGATTACCGCATACGGCATCTCCGGCTACAGCGGCGGTGGCAAGAAGCTCATTGCCGAGTACGAGCAGGAAAACCGTCCGGTCAAGTACGACAGCCCGCGGCACTACGCCCTGTCACATGCGCACAAGCATATCCCCGAGATGCACAAGTATTCAGGACTTTCCTTTGCACCGCTGTTTAGCCCCATTGTGTGTGACTACTACAAGGGCATGACGGTCAGCGTACCGCTCTACTCGTGCCTGCTAAACGCAAAGCTCACCCCGCAGGAGCTTGCGTCCCAGTACGGGGCCTATTACGAGGGTCAGCCCTTTATCTCGGTGACTTCTTACGAAGACCTGCCGGAGGGCGTCATCTACGCAAACGAGCTTGCTGATACCAACCGGCTTGAGATTATCGTATGCGGCAACGACGACCACCTGACTGTTGTCGCACGCCTGGATAACCTCGGCAAGGGGGCATCGGGCGCTGCGGTGCAGTGTATGAATATCGCCCTTGGTCTTGACGAAACAACAGGCTTACTATAACAAGGATATGTTAAGGAAGGAATAGGGTAGGGATGGAGAGCAAGGCTATAAAGCAGATAGAAGGCGGTGTAACCGCCGCCAAGGAATTCTATGCAAACGGCGTTTACTGCGGCATCAAGCAGGCGATGAAAACAGGCGGACTGGCCACTGAGGCCGCCGTTGAATCAAACGAGCCGCAGCAGGCTGAGGATAAGCCGCCCAAGCGGGATGTCGGCGTTATCTTCAGCAAGCTACCCTGTGCTGCGGCGGCAGTGTACACCAAGAACAAGGTGAAGGCAGCCCCCATTCTTGTGACGCAGAAGCACCTTGCAAACGGCAGCGCGCGTGCTGTTATCGTCAACAGCGGCAACGCCAATGCCTGCAACGCGGACGGTATGGCGGTTGCAACCGAGATGTGCGAAATGCTTGCGCGCGCACTTTCCATCGAACCGGATGAGGTTATTGTTGCATCCACGGGTGTTATCGGCGTTCCCCTGCCCGTCGAGGTCATCGGCATGGGGATTGACCACCTGTGTGCCGGCCTGTGTGTCGACGGCGGAAGCCTTGCTGCCGAGGCGATTATGACCACCGATACCTTTGCAAAACAGGCCGCCGTTTCCTTTGAGATTGACGGCGTCACCTGCACCCTAGGCGGTATGGCAAAGGGCTCTGGAATGATTCACCCCAACATGGCGACCATGCTCGGGTTTATCACCACTGACTGCGCCATTTCCTCCGAGCTTTTGCAAAAGGCCCTGCGCGCCTGCGTTGAGGACACCTTTAACATGATTAGCGTCGACGGCGATACCTCCACAAATGATATGGCCTGCGTTCTTGCAAACGGTGCTGCCGGCAACAAGCCGATTACAGAGGAAGGCCCCGCCTACGAGATTTTCTGTGCCGCCTTGCTGAGTGTCACCACATCCCTTGCCAAGATGCTCGCCAAGGATGGTGAGGGCGCAACCAAGCTGATTGCCTGCACCGTAAACGGCGCACCGAATAAAAACGCCGCGAGGGTGGCGGCAAAGAGCGTCATCGGCTCCAGCCTTTTGAAGGCTGCGATGTTCGGTAAGGACGCAAACTGGGGACGCATCCTGTGTGCTCTAGGCTATGCGGATGCAGAGTTTGCAATTGACAAAACAGATATTACCCTGCAAAGCACGGTCGGTAGCGTAAAGGTCTGCGAGCAGGGAGCGGGGGTCAAGTTCTCCGAGGAGGAGGCGCTCGCGGTACTGAGTGATGATGAGATCAACATCCTTGTTGACCTCCATGACGGTACGGCATCCGCCGCCGCATGGGGCTGTGACCTCACCTATGACTATGTAAGGATTAACGGCGATTACCGCACCTGATATGGGCAAGAAATCATAAAGGTATCTGCACCGGAAAGGCATGATTTAATCATGAAGATTTCAAACAGCGACAAGGCGCGCGTACTCATCGAGGCGCTTCCTTATCTGCAAAAGTATTACAACAAGGTGGTCGTCATCAAATACGGCGGCAACGCTATGGTCAATGATGAGCTCAAGCAGGCGGTGATGAGCGACATCGTGCTTTTGTCGCTCGTCGGCGTCAAGATTGTTCTCGTTCACGGCGGCGGGCCGGAAATCACCGAGATGCTGCAGAAGATCGGCAAGGAGTCCCGCTTTGTGGGCGGGCTCCGCTACACCGACGAGGAGACGGCCGACATTGTGCAGATGGTGCTCGCAGGCCGCATCAACAAGGATTTGGTTAGCCTTTTAACCAGTCATAAGGGCAAGGCCATGGGCCTATGCGGCATTGACGGCAACATGATAACCGCCAAGAAGCTGGTTAGCGAAGAGGACCTCGGCTTTGTTGGGGAGATTGACCATATTGATATAAAGCCCATCCTCGATACCCTAGCAAACGGCTACATACCCGTAATCGCCACCGTGGCGTGCGACAGCTACGGACAGGTTTATAATATCAACGCCGATACGGCAGCTGCCCGCATTGCAGCGGCTTTGGGCGCTGAAAACCTCATCCTCATGACCGACATCCGCGGCCTTTTGCGCGACAAGGACGACGAGGACTCGCTGATTCCGGTGGTCAACGTCAGCGAGGTGCCGCATCTTGTTCGGCAGGGCATCATCTCAGGCGGCATGATACCCAAGGTAGAGTGCTGCGTGGAGGCCGTACGCCGAGGCGTGCGCAAGACCTTTATCATCGATGGGCGTATCCCGCATTCCATCCTAATTGAGATGTTCTCAAACGAAGGCATCGGCACCATGTTTATATGACTTAAAAGGAGTGCTTTGGTATGCAAACCGCCACAAGCAAGACGCAGGCCATCATCAGCGATGCAAGTGAGTACCTCATGAATACATACAGCCGTACCCCCGTTGTGCTGGTTAAGGGGGGAAACGCCCGATGCTCGGGAGCGGACGGCGAAGGCTACATCGATTTTACCAGCGGCATCGGCGTAAACTCGCTTGGCTTCTGCGATGCCGAGTGGGCCAAGGCGGTGGCACAGCAGGCAGCTACCCTCAACCACACGTCTAATATCTTTTATTCCGAGCCCTGCATAAAGCTTGCAAAGCGCCTAGCCGAGCTTACGGGCCTTGCAAAGACCTTCTTTGCAAACTCCGGGGCAGAGGCAAACGAGGGAATGATTAAACTTGCGCGCAAGCGCAGCTTTGACAAGTACGGCAAGGGTAGAAGCAGAATCATCACCTTAAAGAACTCCTTTCACGGCAGAACTATTTCTACCCTGTCCGCAACAGGGCAGGATGTGTTTCACAACTATTTCTTCCCCTTTACCGAGGGCTTTTCCTTCGCTGAGGCGAATGACATCGAAAGCGTAAAGACCCTGTGGGGCGACGATGTGTGCGGTATGCTCATCGAGGTCGTACAGGGGGAGGGCGGTATCATACCGCTTGACCATGGCTTTGTAAAAGCAGTCGAGACCCTGTGCCGCGAAAAGGATGCCGCCCTGCTCGTAGACGAGGTTCAGGCGGGCATCGGGCGCACAGGTACCTTATTTGGCTACCAGCAGTATGACATACAGCCGGATGTGGTGTCGTTTGCAAAGGGTATCGGCGGAGGATTGCCCCTTGGCGGGTTTATCGCAAACGCCGAGTATGCAGATGTGCTGACGCCCGGCACCCACGGAACGACCTTCGGCGGCAACCCCATCACCTGCGCAGGTGCCTTGACGGTGCTTAGGCGTGTAAGTGACCCCGCGTTCCTTGCCGCAGTAAAGGAAAAGGGAGATTATATCCGCAAAAGAGTCCTTGCCATGCCGCATGTCACCGACGTATCGGGGCTTGGACTCATGCTTGGCATCTCTCTTTCCTGCGAAACGTCCGCCGCAGAGCTTGCGAAAGTTTGCGCGCAAAACGGGCTGTTGATTCTCACAGCAAAGACCAAGCTGCGCATTCTGCCGCCGCTCAACATCCCCTATGAGGATATCGACGCGGGCCTATCCATCCTCGAGGACGTTTTAAGCAGCGCTATGTAAGTATTCCATCCGCTCTTGCGGAGTAAACATCAAAGGGTTTTTGACAAAACCGGAAAGGCAGGCGAATACCGATGAAACATCTGCTCAAGATGGCAGACCTAACCAGCGAGGAGATTATAGAGCTACTCAACCTTGCCGACCAGCTTAAGTACGAGCAGAAGCACGGCATCACCCACCACCTGCTCAAGGGCAAGACGCTGGGCATGATCTTTCAAAAGGCATCCACCCGCACCCGCGTTTCGTTTGAGGTTGGCATGTACCAGCTGGGCGGCCAGGCCTTGTTCTTAAACGCAAACGATATGCAGATAGGCCGCGGCGAGCCGGTAGAGGACACCGCCCGCGTGCTCTCAAGGTATCTTGACGGTATCATGATTCGAACCTATAAGCAGCAGGAAGCGGAGGCCCTTGCGAAATACGGCACCATCCCCGTCATCAATGGGCTTACCGACTATGCCCATCCCTGTCAGGTGCTTGCCGACCTCATGACCATCCGCGAATATAAGGGTGTGCTCAAGGGGCTGAAGATGTGCTACATCGGTGACGGCAACAACATGGCAAACTCGCTGATTGTGGGCGGACTCAAGTGCGGCATGAAGGTTTCCGTCGCTACCCCCAAGGGCTACGAGCCCGCCGTGACGGTGCTCGACTACGCAAAATCCACAGGCGCCTTCACCCTGTGCACCGACCCAATGGAGGCCGCCAAGGACGCGGATGTCGTCATCACCGACGTGTGGGCCTCGATGGGGCAGGAGCAGGAGGCTGTCCGCCGCCGTCAGGAGTTTAAGGGCTTTACAGTGGATGCAAGTATTATGGGCGTCGCGAAGCCGGACGCCATAGTTCAGCACTGCCTGCCGGCGCATAAGGGCGAGGAGATTTCCGCCGAGGTGTTTGAACAGCACGCGGCTGAAATCTTTGAGGAGGCCGAAAACCGCCTGCACGCCCAGAAGGCCGTTTTGGTCAAACTGATGGGCAATCAGTAACTTAATATCTGATTATCGTAAGACCGCATGAGGCTTTCCCATGCGGTCTTTTGGTATGGATTTACTTCATAATATACCAATTTTGTGTTATAATAATTTCGATGTGTTCCGCTGCACGGGATGGTTATTTACTCTCGTAAGGCCGGCGCTCGTGCAGCAAGATTAAGCAGCTTGCCCCGGTAGGGGGAAGCAGAAAGTGAGGGGCAGCGATGAATAATTTGCAGGATACCTACACACTACACAACGGGATAAAGATTCCCTGTATCGGCTTTGGCACCTGGCAGATTCCCGAGGGAGATGCAGCCTATAACGCAGTTAAGCAGGCTATCGAGTGCGGCTACCGCCATATCGATACCGCTTCCGCCTACGAAAACGAGGTAAGCGTGGGCCGCGCCGTGCGTGAGTGCGGGGTAGACCGCAAGGACCTGTTTATTACCACCAAGCTGTGGAACAGCGACCACGGGTACGATAACACCATGCGCGCCTTTGAAGCGAGCTTAAAGCGCCTGGGGCTTGATTACGTTGACCTCTACCTTATACACTGGCCGGTTCCGGTCGGGCACAAGCACGACTATAAGGAGCTCAATAAGGGCTCGTGGAAGGCATTTGAGGAGCTTTACCGCGCAGGCCGCATCAAGGCGATTGGTGTAAGCAACTTCCTTGTTCACCACCTCAAAGACCTCATGGAAACCTGCGAGATTAAGCCGATGGTAAACCAAATCGAGCTCCACCCCGAATACCCGCAGGAGGAGCTTGCAGAGTTTTGTAAGAACAATCATATCCTCGTCGAGGCGTGGAGCCCGCTGATGCAGGGCCGAATCTTTAAGATCCCCCTGCTGCGCGAACTTGCCGAGAAGTACTCAAGGTCGGTTTCCCAGATTACCCTGCGGTGGTATGTGCAAAAGGGCATCATCCCGCTGCCCAAGGCATCAAGCAAGGAGCACATGGAGCAGAACGCAGCCCTGTTTGACTTTACCCTTTCGGATGAGGATATGGCAAAAATCGACGGTCTGGGCACCACGGGCAGAATCGGCTCTGACCCCGACAACATCAACTTCTGATAATAAAGGTTAATAATGGTTGACAATTGGAACAGATTGGGTATAATAAATATTGAACAATTGTTCAATATTTATTAGGGGGCTTTCCGAATGACAAAACGTGCGGCAATTATCGGCGCCGGACTTGCGGGTCTGAGCGCCGGTATTTATCTACAGCAAAACGGTGTGCAGACCGAGATCTTTGAAATCTCCGGTCAGCCGGGCGGCATGTGCACCGCTTGGGAGAGAAAGGGCTACTGGTTTGACGGGTGCATCAGTTGGATGGTAGGCACCCGCAGGGACAACGGGTTTCACAAGCTCTATCTTCAAACGGGCGCCCTTGCCCCGGATACCGAAATCTACAACGCACCTTTCATCCGTGCCGAAATAAAGGGCGAGATGTACGATATCCCCATGAAGGTCGACGAGTTCGAGGCCTTCCTGCTTCGCATTTCACCTTCTGACGAAAAACCGATTCGCGACCTGTGCCGCAAGGTAAGAAAGATGTCCAAAACATCGATGCCCACCGGCGTGATCGACACCGTTTCGGATTTTTTTAGCACGATCTTCTCCGGCATGGGCTTTCTTACCCTTGCAGGCAGCAACATGAACATAACGGTAAAAGACTATGCTGGCCGGTTTTCAAGCGAAACGATCCGCGATATCCTCTTTGAGCTAATGCCGCCGGATTTCACGCTGTTTGCGCTTATTTTAATGCTGGGTACGCGCATGGGCGGAGATGCTGGCTACCCCATTGGCGGTGCGCGCGATGTGGTAAGGCGCATGAGCGAGAAGTACCGCTCCCTCGGCGGAACCCTGCATCTGAGCTCTAAGGTTGACAAGATTGAGGTGACAAACGGCAGGGCGACCGCGGTTGAGTCTAAAGGTGTGCGCTACGAGGCAGACTTTGTCATCGCTGCCTGCGATATGTACGATACCATCTACCGCATGCTGGGCGGGCAGTACCGCCACCCGCAGCTTGAAACGATGCTGCGTGAGGCACCCTTATTCCCGCCGCTGTGCGTGGTGTCGTTTGGCCTCAGCAAGCGTTTTGACATCCCCTATTCGGTCAGCTATAAATGCAAGGATGAGTTCTCCTGTGCCGGTGAGAAGGGAACGGACGATTACATAGACGTTGCTCAATTTGCGATTAATTCGTTTGAGTTTGATAAAACCGCAGCACCCGAAGGCCACAGCAGCGTGATGATGCTGTTTAGTGCGCCGCTTGATTACTGGCAGAACCTGCGCGAAACAGACATTACGGCCTACCGCGCCCGCAAGGAGAAGCTTGCAGCGGACGCTGCGCAGGCGATTGAGAGACGGTGGCCCGGGTTTATCGATGCCATCGAGGTCACCGATGTGGCAACTCCCGCAACCTATGTGCGTTATGCTAACCTGTATAAAGGCTCATGGGAGGGCTTTGCGCCGACTGCAAAGACCGTTAACACCCGCATTAAACCCACCATTGACGGGGTAGAGGGGCTGTATCTTGCCGGTCAGTGGACAACAGTCGGCGGTGGCCTGTGCAGCGCAGTGGCATCAGGTCGCAGCGCTGCATATAAGGTTCTAAAAAAGGTACGGTAACAGGAAGGGACAAAGCATGACAAAACGTGAGCAAAACAGACAGCGCCGCAGGCAGGAGATCATGCAGTGCGCAATGGATTTGTTCATCGCCCGGGGGTATGCGGCAACCGGCATCCGGGATATTGCCACGCGTCTTGGCATGAGCACCGGTTTGTTCTTTAACTACTTTAAAAGCAAGGAGCAGGTATACCTTGAGCTGGTCGAACTGGGCGTGCAGGTTCCGACAGAGATGATAAATCAGTGTATGCAGGCGCCGACGCCGTTTGATGTGTTTTATGAAATCGCAAAGGGGACAACCGGCGCCCTGCGCGAAAGCTCGTTTACCGCAAAGATGTTCTTACTTATGATGCAGGCAATTAACTCCGAGGACGTACCGGACTTGGTTAAGCAGCGTGTATGTGGCTTTGATGTGGTAATGCCGATGTTAGACCTCATTGCAAAGGGACAGGAGCTTGGGCAGATACGCACCGGCGATCCCCTTGCAATCTCCGTCGCCTTTTGGGGGGCAATTCAGGGTATTGCGGAGCACGTGGCCCTAAACCCTGAGCTCCCATTGCCGGAACCGGAATGGATTGTGCAAATACTAAAACCAGATACTAACTAAACATAGCAGCAAAAAAAGAAAGGACGCAGCAACAAGTATGAAGGCATTAATTACGGGTGCAAGCTCCGGAATCGGGCGCGACATGGCGCGGGTATTCTCGCGCATGGGATACGATCTGATTCTGACCGCGCGCAGGGCGGACCGCCTGCTGGAGCTAAAACAAGAGCTGGGGGGCAACGTTAAAGTACTGTGCTTTGACCTTGCCAAGGCAGAGGAATGCTACAGCCTCTATGAACAGGTAAAGGATGAACACATCGACATCCTTATTAACAATGCGGGTTTTGGGGTATTCGGCTCCTTTGAGGAGAGTAACCTTGACAGGGAGCTTGAGATGATAGACGTCAACATCCGGGCGGTACACATCTTAACAAAGCTCTTTTTGCGGGACTTTATTAAGGCTAATCGCGGGTATATCCTCAACGTATCTTCCTCGGCCGCCTTTATGCCGGGGCCGCTGTTATCGAGCTACTACGCAAGCAAGGCGTATGTTCTTCGCTTAACCCTTGCCATATACGAGGAGCTCCGCCGCAGAGGCAGTGCGGTTTCGGTCAGCGCACTCTGCCCGGGGCCTGTGCACACCGAGTTTGACAGCACTGCAGGCGTGCAGTTTAGTCTTAAAGGGCTTTCAAGCGAGTATGTCGCACAGTATGCCATCGACCAGATGCTGCGCCGCAAGCTTGTTATCATCCCGGGCAACCAAATGAAGCTGGTTAAGTTCTTCAGCCGATTTGCCTCAGACCGTTTCCTGCTGCGGATTGCCTACGGCCAGCAGCGCCGCAAGGGGGATAAATAAGCCTATCCGCATATTCAAAGAGCCATATCAGAAGAATAAGAAAGGGCACCCGCCATGGGTGCCCTTTTCCATTTAACCCCCATCAAAATAATAAGAAATTATTTGAAATAGGGTATTGACAGCAGAACTGTATTACTGTATTATTGTATTAAGCTCTTAGTACAATAATACAAAAGGAGATGATAGATTGACGTGGGAACTCAAATCCGACCGACCGATCTTCCGGCAGCTGGTGGAGCACATTCAGCTTATGATCGTTTCGGGCGGCTATCAACCGGGGGAGAAGCTACCGTCGGTGCGCGATTTAGCGGCCGAAGCCGGGGTGAATCCCAACACCATGCAAAAGGCACTTGCAGACCTTGAACAGAGCGGGCTTGTTTACACACAACGCACAAGCGGCCGCTACATTACGGAGGATAAGGGCATGATAGATAGGGTAAAGAACGAACTTGCCCGGCAGCAGATTGCCGAATTCTTAGAGAGAATGGGGCAGATTGGCTTTAGCCGGGAAGAGACCATCAAGCTAATGACAGAGGTAAGGGAGGAGAAGGGACAATGAGCGCACCGATTCTGGAATGTAAGAACCTCAGCAAATCCTATTCCGGAAAATCCGCACTTTCCGGTGTGAACATCAGCATCGGCCGCGGTCGCATCGTCGGCCTGCTGGGGCCCAACGGCAGCGGCAAGACCACACTTATAAAAATCGCAAATGGCCTTTTAACACCCACATCGGGCGAACTGCTGATTGCGGGCAACAAGCCGGGCGTAGAATCAAAGCGCATCGTCTCCTATCTGCCGGAGCGAACCTACCTCAGCGACTGGATGCGCGTCAGCGACATCATCGCCTTTTTCTCGGATTTTTATGATAACTTCAATTCCAAAAAGGCCTATGATATGCTCGGCAAGCTCGGCATCAGTACGCAGGATAAGCTCAAGACCATGTCCAAGGGCACGCGCGAGAAGGTGCAGCTCATCCTTGTCATGAGCCGCGAGGCAGACCTTTACCTGCTTGACGAGCCCATCGGCGGTGTCGACCCGGCAGCCAGAGACTATATTCTTAGCACCATTCTCACCAACTATAACGAGAATGCGACCGTCCTCATTTCCACCCACCTTATTGCAGACATCGAGCAGGTGCTTGACGATGTAATCTTCCTGTCAAACGGCTCGGTTAACCTGACCGGCAGCGTGGATGAAATCCGCGACCGCCACGGCAAATCGGTGGATGCACTGTTTCGGGAGGTATTCAGATGTTAGGAAAACTGCTTAAATATGAGTGGAAGGCCACTGCCCGCGTATTCGTTCCGTTTTATCTTGCCGTTGTGCTGTTTGCGACCATCAACCGCTTCTTTATCGCGATGCAGATTACGGAGGGTTGGACCGGGCTTATAGCCGGCCTATCCGGTACCGCATACGCCTTGGCTATCCTTGCGACGCTGGCGCTCACTGTGTTTATCATCATCCAGCGATTCTATAAGAACCTGCTCGGCGACGAAGGGTATTTGATGTTCACCCTGCCGGTCAAGACATGGCAGAACATCACCGCAAAGCTCCTGATTGCGGCTGCATGGGTGGTCATCAGTACTGCCGTAGTTTTCGGCTCCGTGTTTATCATGGTAGCGCAAAAGGGCATGATGGCGGAGGTTTCAAGGGCGATTGAAGTAGTTGTCAATGAACTGAAATCAATTAACCTGAACATTGGCGTATCGGCTGCCTTGTTTATTGTAGGCATAGTAGTATCGCTGTTTACGGGAATCCTCTTCCTATATGCCAGCATCTCGATTGGACAGCTGTTCTCGCGCCATAAGCTGATAGCCTCGTTTGGTGCCTTTTTGGGGCTAAACATCGTTTCGCAGATTCTCTCAAGCATTCTTCTCGCTATGACCTACTTTGTGAATCCTCAGCTCTTTATAGTTAACAACCAAACTACTCCTACGTTTATCTATATCATGCTAATCGGAACGCTTGCCATCAACCTGATTATGGGTATAGGATACTATATTGCAAGTGAGCAAATCCTCACAAAACGCTTAAACCTTGATTAGCCTATAAAACAGATAAACCCGTTCGCGCCTTAGGCGTGAACGGGTTTTTGCTTTGCTAATCTAGTTATCCGAGCTATCACCGCTGGGGCCTTCGAGTACCGGATTAGTAGCCGGATTTTCGGAACTCTCCTTCTCAAAAGCGGTGTAATAGGCCGTGTAAAGCATAAGGGGAGCAAGGGAAAGGGTTGCGATGCGCTCGATATACCAAATGGGCTCAAGAGTATAGAATGCGTGTGCGGCTGCCGCAATCAGCATGCCGAGCGTGGCGGGTACCACTAACGCAACACCCATGATGGCGCTTAAGAACATCCAGCGGGCACCCGTTTTAGAGAAGAGACCTGCCACGGCAAAGGCGAAATACATAAAGTAGATGCTAAGTGCGACCAGCGACATCAGCGTAAGCAGGTTTTCACTGATGGTCAGCACCGTGCTTGTACGCCGAAAGACATTTAAAAGGCGAACCGCTATCCACGCAAGCGGTACAAGCGGCAGGAATTTGTGCCGAATCCCACGCTTAGAAAGAATGAGCACACCAAAATACAACAGCACCAGCGAGGCAGCAAAGCCCAAAAGGGCCTCGGATGCGATGACAAGGCGAATGGACGTGCCGTCCATGATGCCCGCCAGCATAAAAGCGCTTGCAAACAGGTTTACGCCGCCGGCAAGCAGCAGCATTGCTCCGGTTGCGCGGCTGTGAAGAAAAGAGGTGCGCGCCTTTGCAATGGTTTTATCAAGAAAGCTGGTTAGGGCCGCCAGAACAAGCAATACCACAAGCCCGCCGTACAAGAGATACACCGACAGGTCTATCGTGCTAAAAAAGCCGGTGGATATGTTAATGATCCACAGGTATTGCCATACCCGAATAGCCGTGAAAACGGCGGCGGCCACGACGGCGAGCGCACAAATCGATTTACGCCTCAATATCAACAACTCCATTTATTAGTCTACTGAATGGGGAATGCGGTGTCCTGCATAAAGGGCAGACCCATAAAGGGTAAGCCTTATTATAGCACACTAGTGTGGAAAATTCAAACAAAAGAACCGTCCTGGCAAGGACGGTTCGTGTCATTTTGTCTCGAATAAAGCCGCATTTTAGCGCTCGTTGAGCGGTATATACTGATGGTCGCCGTCAATTGCCTTGTATGCGGGGCGGATAATTCTGGAGCAGGTGGTGAGCTCCTCGATGCGGTGTGCGCACCAGCCGCCCATACGGGCAACGGCAAACATGGGTGTAAACAGCTCGGGCGGGATACGCAGCATCTTGTACACAAGACCGGAGTAGAAGTCGACGTTAGCGCTCAGAACCTTGGAGCCGCCCTTGTGCTCGTAGAATACCTCAGGGGCAAGACGCTCAATGAGCTCAAGCAGGCGGAACTCCGCCTCATACTCTCCGCCCTTGGCAAGCTCGGATGCCCTCTCCTTAAGGATAACGGCGCGCGGGTCGCTCTTGGTGTAGATGGCATGGCCGATACCGTAGATAAGTCCGGAACCATCGCCGGCCTGCTTGTTGATAATCTTGCGCAGGAAGTCGGCAACCTCGCCCTCGCTCTCCCAGTTGTGTACGCCGGCCTTGATGTAGTCGAGCATCTGCATAACCTTGGAGTTTGCACCGCCGTGCTTGGGACCCTTTAAGGAGCCGATTGCTCCCGAGATTGCGGAGTATGTATCGGTGCCGGATGAGGTCAGCGCGCGGCACACAAAGGTGGAGTTGTTGCCGCCGCCGTGCTCAGCGTGCAGAATCAGCATCAAGTCAAGCAGCAGCGCTTCCTCAGTGGTGAACTCACGGTCAGCGCGGATGGTGGAGAGGATATTCTCGGCACAGCTGTGCTCGGGAATGCAGGGATGAAGCACCATGCTCTCGCCGTCAAAC
>JAEZKF010000055.1 GCA_023415575.1 Bacillota bacterium | reverse complement strand
GCCATCGGGATATGCCACGGCTCAAAGACAGGTGCACCCATATTGACGGTGACTTCGTTTACCTCACCCTCCCGCATGTGAAGACGTAGATGTTTTACTCCGGACGCGGTTTCTATGTCTATGTCCGTTTTATTTGTTATGCCGTTGTCATAGAGAAACCGGCCCACGCAACGGATGGCGTTGCCGCACATAGCGCCCTCGCTGCCGTCTGCGTTGTACATTAGCATCTTAGCATCTGCTATTTTTGAGGGATAGATGAGCACCAAACCGTCTCCGCCGATTCCAAAATGGCGGTCACTGACCGTGCGTGCTACCTCGTGCACATCGCAAAGCCTAAGCTCGTCGTAGTTGTACTCTCCTACCGTGCCGGTATGATGCATACAGTTGACGAATATGTAGTCGTTGCCCGCACCGTGCATCTTTGAAAAAAGCAAAAACACCACCCTTTCATACGTTTTTCTTCCCTTCGTGTACCCCATCATATGAAAAAAGCATATAAAGTGTCAAAGCCGCAGGAGTGCATCCTGCGGCTTCTTATTAAAATCTTTTGATTTATTACTGATTACCGTAAAGCCAAATCTCCTCGCCCTCGTGCTTTTTGGGGCGGCCCATGAGGTCCACAAGCGCATCCTTTGCGCTCTTTCCCTCATATAAGACACGGTAAACCTCGTTTACAATGGGCATTTCCACACCGACACTTTGCGCAAGTCGGTATGCACACAGAGCACTGCGGTAGCCTTCTACCGTCATACCCACCTCGCGGATGGCCTCTTCGGCTGGTTTACCCTGACCAATCAGGATACCGGCACGGCGGTTGCGCGAGTGCATACTCGTACATGTAACAATCAAATCCCCGATACCCGATAGGCCGGCAAAGGTCTCGGTGCGGGCGCCAAGCCGCACACCTAAGCGCGCCATCTCGGTAATACCGCGCGTCATAAGGGCGGCCTTGCTGTTGTCTCCCAAACCCAGACCGTCGATGATACCTGCGGCAAGGGCGATGATGTTCTTAAGGGCTCCGCCGAGCTCCACCCCAACGACATCGTCGTTGACATAGATACGAAGCGAGGGGTTCATGAGCGCGTCCTGTACAAATTCTGCCGCAGCATGGTCGGTGCTGGCCGCCACCACAGTGGTTGGTACGCCGCGCGCAACCTCCTCTGCATGGGAGGGGCCCGAGAGGACTACCACACGGTTATCGGGCAGTGTCTCTTTTAATATCTCGGACAGGCGCTTTAGGCTTGTTTCCTCTAAGCCCTTGCCGACGTTTACAACCACGGTTTCGGGCTCGATGGTACCGGCAAACTGCTTAGCTACCTGCGGCAGAGCACCCGACGGAACCGCAAAGATTACAAGCTCGCAGCCCTTTACGCAGCCGACATCGGTAGTAAGGGCAACCGATTCGGGCAAATGGACTCCGGGCAGGAGCCGCTCGTTCTCGCGCTTTTGCTTTAAATGCGCAACCTCGGCTTCAAACGCCGACCACAGGGTTACGTCGTATCCTTGTTTTGCGGTCATCACCGCAAGTGCTATACCAAAGCCACCAGCGCCCAGTACGGCTATCTTCACAATAAACGCCTCCCGTTCACGCAGTGCGGTTTAGTCCTTTTTCTTGCGCTCAAACTTCGGCTCTGTGCCGTTTATCAATCGTTTTATGTTCGCACGGTGCATGTAAATCAAGATGACACCAATGCAGGCAGTAAGTACGGTATCCACTACATCGGGGCGACCCGACAGAGCATTCACAACATAGGTTGCGATTGGATAGGAAAACGCCGCGGTAATCGATGAGATCGATACGATGCGGGTGATTAAGAAGACGATAATAAAGATTGAAACCGCGATTAAAAACACGCGCGGGTCAATCACAAGGGCAATGCCCGCTGTGGTAAGCACACCCTTGCCGCCCCGAAAGCCGAAAAATACCGGAAAGATGTGGCCGATGATAACGAATAAGCCGGCAACACAGGCACCATACTGGGGTTCAAGTCCCGCTAGGCGGGCAAAGATTACCCTGCCCAGCATGACCGCCACAACGCCCTTTGAGAAGTCGCCCACCAGCGTCAAAAGGCCGGGCAGCTTGCCGAAATTGCGGACGACGTTGGTTAGCCCTGCGTTGCCGCTGCCGTAATCGCGCACATCCTTATGGGCAAGCGCGCGGGATACGATAACCGCAAAGCTGATGCTGCCGAGCAGATAGGATATCAGAGCTGTCAATATAACATACAACACTGTAGTCATCAAAGATTCAAACCTTTCGATGAGTGATAAAACCGAGTTATCAGGCGAAAATTAGCCCTTGCCATCGCCACGCTCGCGCACGATCATTTTAATCGGCGTGCCGGTAAGCCCAAAGGTTTCGCGAATCTGGTTTTCTAAATACCGCTGATAAGAAAAGTGGAACAGCTCCGCGCGGTTTACAAAGCACACAAAGGTCGGGGGTTTTGTGCTCGCCTGTGTTATATAGTAGATCTTCAGCCGCTTGCCCTTATCGGACGGAGGCTGTACTCTGGCTGTTGCGTATGCAAGCACCTCATTGAGCTTGCCCGTAGAGATGCGCATGGCGTTCTGGTCATATACCGACTTGATAAGGTCATAGAGCTTTTCCACGCGCTGGCCTGTTTTTGCAGAGATGAACAAAAACGGCACATAGGACATAAAGCTGAAGTCCTCGGCAAGGCGCTTGGTGTACTCGTCCATGGTGCGGTCGGTCTTCTCTACCGCATCCCACTTGTTGATGACAACAATGCTTGCCTTTCCCTTTTCGTGGGCATAACCCGCCACCTTGGAATCCTGCTCGGTAAAGCCTTCGAGCGCGTCAATGACAATCACACATACATCTGCGCGGTCTACCGCCATATAGGAGCGCAGGACGCTGTACTTTTCAATTGCCTCATCCACACGCGCCTTGCGGCGTATGCCAGCCGTATCGATAAACACAAAGCGGCCGTGTTCGTTTTCCACCACCGTATCCACCGCGTCGCGCGTGGTGCCGGGGATATTAGAGACAATCACACGCTCATGCCCAGCAATGCGGTTGATGAGCGAGGATTTACCGACGTTGGGCTTGCCGATTACAGCGACCTTGATGTACTCGTCGCTGTAGTCAGTGTAATCAAAGTCGCCGAGCTTTTCAAACACGGCATCCAACAGGTCACCGGTGCCATGTCCGTGCACTGAGGACACCGGAATGGGGTCTCCCAGACCGAGGTTGTAAAACTCGTAAAACTCCGCAGGCGGGTCGCCAAGCGCGTCGCACTTATTTACGCACAGCACAATCGGCTTGCCGCTTTTAAGCAGCATGGATGCCACCTCCGCATCGGTGGCGGTTACGCCTGAGCGCACATCGGTGACCAGAATGATAACATCGGCGCTTTCGATGGCGAGGTTTGCCTGCCTGCGCATCTGCGACAGGATGACATCATCCGAAAACGGCTCTATGCCGCCGGTATCGGCAAGCATACAGGTTTTTCCGCGCCACTCAAACTCGGCGTAGATACGGTCGCGGGTAACACCGGGGGTGTCCTCCACGATGGAAAGACGCTGGCCTATAATCTTGTTAAACAGCGTGGATTTGCCTACATTGGGGCGGCCCACAACTGCAATAATCGGTTTTGCCATATTAGGAACTTGTCCTTTCTTCGGGGCAATAGCCCAGCCGAACTATATATCTGCAATCAGGGATTGCGGTTCGGTTTTATATTGTCATAAAAGCAGCGGTTTCATGCAAAAAGGCAGGTCACTCGCCGCAGATTGCGTGCAAAAATTGCTCTCCGCCGCAGGAAGCGCAGGTAATGCGTGTGTTTAGCGCCTGCTCTGCCTCGGCAACCGTAACGCTGTCAAGGAACATATCCTTTTCATAGCGCAGCATCACCTCGGGGATAAGCAGCTCCTCTCCGAGGTCTCTGCCCTTGAGGGATGCAATGAGGTCCTGTCCGGTAACGAGCCCCGCAACCGTGATGGTCTCTCCAAAGAACTCGTTGCGGATTGCAACCACATCACAGGTTAGATTATGCCATTTTTCTTTGAGTGCGTCAACCAGTTCGGCAAGAAAAGGCTGTGCGTCGACACCAGTCGCCACGGTGACCTTGCGCACGGTGTCACTAGGGGATATATCCTCAAGCGCCGTGTAAAACTCTTCACGCATCAGAGCAATCATACCGACGCCGTTATCAAGCTGACTAAATTCACCGTAGTACTCGCTGTCCGGGATTGGAAGGCCTGCCTTAATAAAGAACTCGTCGGCAGGGTATGCAAGGCGGGTGCCGTTTTGCTCTAAAAACCTATCCGAAAACTCGTGCGCAATGCGGATGGTCTCTCTGGCCCCTTCCCTTGTGTATGGGGTAAGGGGGTAAAGCTCCTCGCGGTGCTTTGTAATGCCGACCGGCACCAGGGCGATGCTCTCAAGGGCGGGATAAAGCCAGGCTAAATCATTTAGGCTGCGCACAAGCTCCTCGCCGTCGTTAATGCCGGGGCAGAGAACAAGCTGGGCATTGATGCGTATGCCTGCATCCGCCAGTGTCTTTAAGTGGCGCAGGCTGTCGCCCGAATTCTTGTTCTTCATCATCCGCACCCGCAGCTCGGGATTGGTGGTGTGGACCGAGATGTTGATGGGGCTTATCTTCATCTTTACAATGCGGGCGATGTCCTCGTCCGTCATATTGGTAAGGGTGATGTAGTTGCCGAGCAAAAACGACATGCGCGAGTCGTCATCCTTAAAGTAGAGCGTATCACGCATACCTTTTGGCAGCTGGTCAACAAAGCAGAAGATGCACTTGTTTTTGCAGGAGAGCTGATTATCCATCAAAAAGGTGTCAAACGTAAGCCCCAGCTCCTCGTATTCTCCCTTTTTGACGACAGCATTATAAACCTCTCCACCGCGCTGGTACACAAGGTGGAGCACGCGGTCGGTCATGTAGAAACGGTAGTCCAGAACATCGTTAATCTTATTGTTGTTGATTGAAAGCAGCGTATCGCCCGCACGCAGCCCTGCGCGGTGGGCGTGAGAACGAGGTTCAACCCCGCTGATAAGTACCGGCATACACGACCCCTCTTTACCTTTTTTTATTCAGTCCGAAAGTTTTATAACAAACAAAATAGAGAAGGTTTCCCTTCTCTATCGCGGTCAAGCATTATGCTTCTTTTTTAATAATCTCTTTGCCCTTGTAATAACCGCAGTTGGGGCAAACCCTATGGGGCAGCTTCAACTCACCGCACTGTGTGCATTTGCTAAAAGCGGGAACCGGAAGCTTCCATACATTCGAGCGCCGTTTGTCGCGTCTTGCTTTGGATACTCTCCTCTTTGGTACAGCCATGCCGTGCACCTCCTTATACCTTTAAAACTTATGGATAGGCCGGCATAAACCGGTCGCTTAGTCAAGCAGCTGCTCAAGCGCCGCCAGTCGCGGGTCAATCTCCCTAGTCTTACACGAACAGGCGGTATGGTTACGGTTTGCGCCACAAGTCTGACACAGACCTTTGCAGTCCTCGCTGCACAGCAGCTTGACGGGAATCGTCAGCACCAGATCGGATGTTACAAGCTCCGTAAGGTTAAGCGTCGCATCCTCAAGTACCACAAACTCATCGTTGTCATCCCCACTTAAACTAAGCACCAATACATGGGTAAAGCTGTGCGTCTCCTGTCTTTCGAAGTGCTCGAGACACCGGTCGCAATCAGCGCCCAAGGTATAGGTTGCGGTATAGCTTAGCGTTACAATGCCTGTCCGGTTGGCAATCTCACCTACGACATGTACGGGAGAAGCAAAGGGACATCTGCCCCAAAGCACTTCCTCGGATAAATCAAAATCGCAGTTTAGTTCGATGCGCTCGTTCTCATTGTCGAAAAGCTGACGCAAATCAATCAGCATAAGTGTTCAGCCTCCCAACCAATGATTCAGGCAGATGAAACATAAGTAAGGCGATTCGATAAAAAACGCCGCCGTAATTCGGCAGCCCATAACGCCACGGGATATATTATAGGGGTTAAAGTGCGGTTTGTCAATACATTTTGTGCTATATTTGACCGTATTTACGCCACGAAAAGCATTTTTCACATATCCTCAAATATGAAAGAAAAGATGAGAAATCTTCCCGAAGTCTATCGGGGCCTTTAGGGGTAATCAAGGCGTCAAGTAAAGCCTTTTACCCTTATATTAAAACACATCTTCTGCCCTGCTACAACACTATTGTCTGTATTTTCTTTTTAAATAAACGCTGTGTTCGTGCAGAATGTAAAATAAATGATTGGCTGTTTCATTCTATGGTTAGTTATGTTATGATATATTATATTTAGCAAGACAAAGCGGTGACCTTATAAGGCTTTGTCCTACGACGCATAAGCGTGAGAAACTATAGTGATGGAGGATTTGCCATGCGCGCGGTAATTACGGTAATCGGTAAGGATATGGTGGGCATCCTTGCAAGAATCAGTGCAGTTTGCGCCGAATGCAACGTCAACGTTTCGGATGTGACCCAGTCTGTTCTGCAGGATATGTTTGCAATGATTATGATGGTGGATATCTCTAAGATGACCATCGGATTCTCGGAGTTTTCTGACCGTCTCAGTGAACAGGGTAAGGAGATGGGTCTTAGCGTGCACTGCATGCACGAGGACATCTTTAATTCCATGCACCGCATCTGATGTATTCTTTGCTGGGAAAGGGACTACACCCGCGCATCGTTTTGGCGGGTGAGCTTGGAGGATAGGCACATATATGATAAATGTGAGCGATATACTGGAAACCATCAGGATGATACAGGATGAAAATCTTGATATCCGCACCATTACCATGGGCATCTCGCTGCTTGAGTGCTGCGACAGCGATATCGACCGTGCGTGTGAAAAGATTTATGATAAAATCACAAAAAAAGCGCAAAACCTTGTAAAGACCGGCGATGATATTGAAAAGGAATACGGTATTCCTGTCATCAATAAGCGCATTTCGGTTACCCCTATCTCGATGCTGCTTGCAAGCAGCAAGGGCGACCCCGTAAAGTATGCGCTGACCCTTGAGCGCGCCGCCAAGGAATGCGGTGTAAACCTGATTGGCGGTTACTCCGCCCTGGTGCATAAGGGCTTTTCGGCAGGCGACCTTGAACTCATACAATCCATTCCCGAGGCATTGAGCGTGACCACGCGCGTATGCTCATCGGTAAACGTTGGCTCCACCAAGAGCGGCATTAACATGGATGCCGTCAAGCTGATGGGCGGCATCGTCAAACGCACTGCCGAGCTGACTGCAGACCGCCAGTGCGTCGGTGCGACCAAACTGGTTGTTTTCTGCAACGCGCCGGAGGATAACCCCTTTATGGCTGGCGCCTTCCATGGCCCGGGCGAACCGGATTGTGTCATCAACGTGGGTGTTTCGGGCCCAGGCGTTGTGCGCTGCGCGCTTTCAAAGGCGGGCAAAGACATTGATATCACCGCCGTTGCTGACATCGTCAAAAAGACGGCGTTTAAGATTACCCGTATGGGTCAGCTTGTTGCGTATGAGGCATCCAAACGTCTTGGAATACCCTTTGGCATTGTAGACCTCTCCCTTGCACCTACGCCCGCGGTAGGCGACTCGGTAGCCCATATTCTCGAAGAGATGGGCCTTGAGCAGTGCGGCTGCTGCGGTACCACTGCAGCCCTTGCCCTGCTAAACGATGCAGTGAAGAAGGGCGGCGTTATGGCGTCCTCGCACGTCGGCGGACTTTCGGGTGCATTCATCCCCGTTTCTGAGGATGCCGGTATGATTGACGCCGCTAAGAACGGCGTTCTGACTTTGGAAAAGCTCGAGGCAATGACTGCCGTTTGCTCGGTAGGCCTTGATATGATTGCCATCCCCGGCGATACCCCGGACGAAATCATCAGCGCTATCATTGCGGATGAGGCGGCAATCGGTATGGTTAACTCCAAGACTACTGCCGTTCGCGTGATTCCTGCTATCGGTCTTAAGGAGGGCGACTGGCTTGAATGGGGCGGCCTGTTCGGTTCGGCACCCGTCATGCATGTCAACACCACCTCCCCTGCTGTATTCATCAACCGCGGCGGCCGCATCCCCGCACCGCTGCAGAGCCTGAAAAACTAAGGTCGCTAAAAGCACGCATCCATCAGATTTTACAGCCATATAAATGAATCGACCCGAGGTTATAAACCCCGGGTCGTCTTATTTTATGCTGTTATTTTGCTAGGATTATTGACAGCTGCAGCTGTCGGCGCCGTGATGGCAGGCCTCGCAGTCCTCAATATTGCCCACAATGGGAGTGGGATCGATGCCCTGACGGGTATAGTAGTCCGCAACGGCGGCCTTGATGGCCTGCTCAGCGAGCACCGAGCAGTGCACCTTCACGGGAGGCAGACCGTCCAGCGCCTCCATAACGGCACGGTTGGTCAGCTTAAGGGCATCATCGATGGTTCCGCCCTTAATGAGCTCTGTTGCCATCGAGCTTGTGGCGATTGCCGCACCACAGCCGAAGGTTTTAAACTTGACGTCCTGAATTACGCCGTTCTCAACCTTCAGGTACATCTTCATGATGTCGCCGCATTTGGCGTTGCCTACCTCACCTACACCGTTTGCGTCTTCAATTTCGCCGACGTTGCGCGGATTTGAGAAATGGTCCATTACCTTATCGCTATATAACATATTAACCTCCATCTTCGCCGCTTTGCGGCGGTACAAACTAACTAAAACGGGAATACTAAAGGTTTCGCCTTGCAAACTTAATTTGCATTCGCACGCTCTTTTTGCATGCGCTCCCACAACGGAGACATCGCACGCAGGCGTTCGACAATCGGCGGAACCGTCTTGCAGATGTAGTCAATCTCCTCGTCGGTGGTCTGGTCGCCAATCGAAAGCCTCAGCGAGCCGTGCGCAACCTCGTGCTTGAGGCCGAGCGCAAGCAGTACGTGGCTTGGGTCGAGCGAACCGGAGGTGCATGCCGAACCGGAGGAAGCGGCGATGCCGTTCATATCGAGCATCAGCAGAAGCGATTCTCCCTCAATGCCTTCAACCGAAATATTTACGTTACCGCACAGGCGCTTTTCGCGGTCGCCGTTTAAACGGGTGCGGTCAATCTTAAGCAGTTCATCAATCAGGCGGTCGCGCATCTTGGTCACCTTTGCGACCTTGCCGTCGATATCCGCTGTAGCGAGCTCCACAGCCTTAGCCAGCCCCACAACGCCTGCAACGTTCTCGGTGCCGGCGCGCTTGCCGCGCTCCTGTTGGCCGCCGTCAATGAAGGTGGGAAGCACTATGCCCTTGCGGCAGTAGAGCATACCGACGCCCTTGGGGCCGTGTATCTTGTGCGCTGACATCGACATTAAATCGATGTTCTGCGCAACGACATCCATCTTTACATTACCCACCGCCTGCACAGCGTCCGTGTGGAAAAGAACGCGCGCTTCGCGGCAGATTGCACCGATTTCAGCAATAGGCTGGATGGTGCCGATTTCGTTGTTTGCATACATGATGGTGACCAGCGCCGTGTCGGGGCGGATGGCGGCCTTAACCGCTGCAGGGTCCACAATTCCGTTCTCCCCTACCGGCAGATAGGTAACCTCAAAGCCCTCTTTTTCGAGCGCCTGCATTGCATGCAGCACAGCGTGGTGTTCAAACACGGTGGTAATCAGGTGTTTTTTGCCCCGCTTACCCAGATTATGTGCCACACCCTTGATGGCCCAGTTATCGGACTCAGAACCGCCCGAGGTAAAGAAAATCTCCTGCGGCTGCGCATTAAAGGCTGCTGCAACCGTCGCGCGCGCCTTTTCCAGCGCCACCTTTGCCTGCCTGCCCAGAGAGTAGATGCTCGATGCGTTGCCGTACTGATCCTTCAGAAAAGGCAGCATCGCCTCCAAAACCTCATCGGACAGCTTTGTAGTTGCGGCGTTGTCTGCGTATACAAAAGTCTTATTGTTTGTACCGTTCATAGTACTCACCAATGCCTTTCCGGATGCGTAAAAGCAGTTTACGTATCGATTGCGGTTTTCACCGTTATTATAAAGAGTGAATCTTCTTTTATAATATATACCTTTCTAGTAGCAATTTCAAGTGGTATGTTAAAAAAATCTCAAATCGTCACATTTTGCTTAAAAATAATACATGATTAGTCTATCCGTTTTGCCTCAAATATCAAAGTTTGCTAACGCAGATAAAACCTAATCACGAATTTTTGAAACGCTCGGATTGCGCAACCGCAAGGCGATCGCAACGCTCGTTTTCAGGATGACCCGCATGACCCTTGACCCATACGATCTCGACCTCGTGTTTGGCGAGCAGGTTCAGTAACCGCTCCCAAAGGTCGGGGTTTAGCGCCGGCTCGTTGCCGCTGCGCTTCCAGCCGCGCTTGCGCCAGCCTAGCGCCCATCCCTTGGTGATGGCGTCTGCAACATATTTGGAGTCGGTATATAGGGTCACGGCGCAGCGCTCCTTGAGCGCCTCCAAACCCGCTATGGCAGCCATGAGTTCCATGCGGTTGTTGGTGGTGTTGGCCTCCCCGCCCGAAAGTTCCTTTTCGTGCCCTTCGTAGCGCAGGATGACGCCATATCCGCCCGGCCCGGGGTTCCCGCTGCACGCGCCGTCGGTAAATATCTCAACCTTCTTGAGGCTCTTCTCCAAAGTTATGCTCCTTCCGCAAGATATTAACAAGTCCTCTATGCAACGGATTTCATTATATTACTTTTTGACCTTTGATACAAGTACGGCCCCCATATCATCAATACGCAAATAAACGAGCTTTTCGCGGCATATATTTGATTCATGGGACAACACACCGAGGGGGAATCGTCATGCAGCTTAATAACGACAGCTTTGCCCTGCTGCTCTCGCTTGCCGCGGGCCTGTGCACCGGCTTTGGCGGCATTGCGGCAGTGGCAGCACGGCAGAATGCAAGGCGGCTTTTGCCCTTCTCCCTCGGTTTTGCAGCTGGAGTTATGATTATGGTCTCGCTGGCTGACATCCTACCGGAGGCAACTGCATTTATCGAACGCGGTGTTCGGCAGGGAGCGGCCGGGGTGTGTGCATTACTTGCCATGATATTCGGGATGCTGCTTGCAGCGCTCGGCTCCAATGCCCTACCGGATGAGACGGGGTGGATTGAGCCTGTTCAAGGCGCCCCGCCCGGGATTGCAAAGGTGGGGATTGTAACCATGGCTGCGGTGGTTGCACACAACATACCCGAGGGGGTTGCTACATATATGGCGGGTTGCGGAGAACGGTCGCTCGGCATATCGGTAGCGGCTGCCATTGCACTGCATAATATCCCGGAGGGGATTTCGGTTGCCATACCCGTTTTTTATGCCACGCGCAGCAAGGGTAAGGGCTTTCTTTGCGCCCTTATCTCGGGATTTGGTGAGCCCTTGGGGGCCCTGCTTGCGTGGATAGTCCTCCGCCCCTTTTTGACAAGTCTTTCACTGGGTGTAATACTGGGCATCGTTGCCGGTATTATGCTGTTTGTGTCGTTCAATGAGTTGATTCCCGCAGCATTGCGGTACGGCAAGCGGACCCCCATTGTGGGGATTATGCTGGGGCTTGTGGTCATGGGCATCGGGCTTGCAATGTTTTCTCAATAGGGATATTAAACACCAAATGACCGCCGGAAGTACGCAGCGGTCATTTTTTATGCTGATATGTAGCTCAACGCGCCTTTTTAAGAGACCGGATGTCGTTTCCGAAAAACCGCAAAAAGCTGTAGCTGCCGTGCAGACGGGACAGCACCTTTTCGGAGTAGGTGTCGCGAATCTCTGAAATCGTCATATTGGTGCTGATGATGGTCGGGCGTTTGGTCAAGAGGCGGGTGTTGATAATGTTGTACAAGGCGGATACGGTAAACTGGGTGACAAACTCAGCGCCGAGGTCGTCGATTATGAGTAGGTCGCAGTCGAGCATCGAATCGAGCGCATCCTGCTCGGATGCGGTGCGGGAGAAATGTGCCTGCTCCACCGCGCGAAAGAGATTGTTGGCTGAGCCGTACACAACGCCAAACCCCTTGTCGATCACCTTGGTGGCGATGGCAAGAGACAGGTGAGTCTTTCCAAGGCCCGTTGCACCCAGCATGAGGATGCTGGGGGACGCAAGCGAAAAGATATCGGCATACCGTAAGCAATAGTCAAATATCTGCGCCATCTTTTCACGCGGTATAACTCCGCTTGACGGGTCAGGTGTGCGGGGATAGTAGTCAAGACTAAACTGCGAAAAGCTCGAGAGGGTAAGCGGCGACTGCTCATTTAAGCGGCGGTAGGCCTCGCGCTTGAGCTCCTTCTTTAAGCATTCACATATCTCGCCGTTTATGTAGCCGCTGTCCTCACACCGTTTGCAGGTGTATGGAATGGCAAGGTAATCATCGGGCACGTCGCAAGCGTTTAGAATCTCCCGACGCTTTTTTTCAAGCTGGTCGGTCTTTTCTTTAAGCGCATGAAGCACACTCTGTGTATCAGCCTCGGCAGAAAGCAGGGCCTTTGAGAGTGAAGCGCCGGTTGTAATCAGCTCCCGCTCAATCTGCTCCAGCTCAGGAACATCACTATAAAGCTGGTCGCGCCGCTGACGGGCGATATAACGCGCAGCCTGCCTGCGCTCGGCAAGCACCGATTTGGCTGCCGCATAGATTTCACTTGAATATCCCATACGGGTTTCACCCTTTCGGTTTTCAAGCCACATCAAACAAGATGCGGCTATCATTATCTAAAAGCGACGGGATAAACTATGTAGACGCAAATCAGGGGCTGCATCTTAAATCTTGGGGGTATCGTAGATGCCTTCGTTTTCTATCGTATTAAGGTCAAGCGAGGAGGTTCGTGCTGCACGCTTTGGCTTTTCGGCACTTTCCACAAGGGCCTCCTCCACCGTTTTAATGCCCTTGCTGTGCCAGTTAGCAAGAATCTTATCCAGATACGCAAAGCTCAGCTTGCCGGTGGTATCCACCGTTTTATCAAAGGCCGCTCGAATGATGGAAATATCGTAGCCGTACTCGTCAAACCAGCGGGTGATGGCCTCCTGCTCCTTGGTGGATAGGCGGCGTCCGGTAATGCCGAATGCCCCCTGCACCATCGCCTCGCGCGTATGAAGCACGGACATCTTCTTTATGTACTCATCCGCCTGCTCGTGGGTGCGGATGCCGCGGTCAAGCCATGCCGTACACTGGCGCTCGATGCTGCGCATATCAGTCAGGCCCCGTGATGCACAGTACCCTACCGCAAGCAAGATAACATCCGGCGGCAGCCCAGCCCAGTCGTGGATAGAAACCAGGGCTGCAACGTCGCTGCCGTGAAGCTCCCGCCCAAGCAGCACGCGGCACTGCTCGATTAAAAATCGAAGCGGTTCGCTCTCCTCCAAGCGCATAAACGCCTCTTTTTGGGTAAACCGATAACTGGTGCTCACCCGTTTGATATTGCCCTGCTCGTACACCACGGCGTCCGTGATGGGTGTGGGCTTTTGGTTGATAGAGGGAGCAGCCTCCGGTTTCTCGGAAGGCTCTTCCTTTGCGGCTGCCTTTCTTGTTATCGGCGGATTATCGGTATCAACCTGCTCGGGCAGCTGGGTCAGCACCCCGACCTCCTGCCAGTAGTTCACGGCATCCTTGATATCGGCCTGCGAATAGCCGAGCTTTTTTGCCATCTCGGCACAATCTACCGTTTTGTCGCTATGGCGCAGCAAAAACAGCAGCACCTTGAGCTGGGCCGCACCTGCTAGCTTGAGATGCTGGTCCACAACGCAGTTGGGCACCGCAAAAACGCCCTGTAATATGCCGTAATTGACTGAAAACTCCATAGCTTCCTCCGCAGTGTATGCTTGTCTATTATGTAAGTCAGATGCTTTGTTAAGAAATCCATATGCCAAAATAGATACGCAATGATGTTTTGAAAACATTATATCATATATTGGCCTTAGAATAAATCAACCTCAAAACAATTCTTCCGGCATAATCATATATGGGATAACTCCATGAAAAATCGGACAAACCAACAGATAAATGCAATTGTTTTGTGATTTTCAAGGAAAAATCACCAAATCTTTGTGGCCAGTTCCATACAAGTTGGCATTTTGTCATCTATAATTTTAGTTTTAATTGTGTTATTATAGTTTCATATAGGCAGTTTTCGGCAGGTGTTTACTGCGGTCTTGGTCACTTGGGAAGGAGCTTCGCGATGAATTTTGCTAATCTTTACGATAGTCATACACACTCAGACAATTCCCCCGACGCTCGCGAATCAATCACCTATATGTGCGAGCGCGCGTTGGCAACGGGTCTGCGCGGTATCGCCATTACTGACCATTGTGAGGTTGACAACTTTGAAGGCGGGCGCTATCACATTTCAATTCGGCAATCTAATTTTGAATGTCTGAAGGCAAAATCGGTTTTCCGCGGCAGTCTGATTGTCTCGGCCGGCATTGAGCTTGGACAGCCGCTTGCAAACTTAGAAATCTCTCAGAAACTTCTTTCCGAGTATAAGTTTGACTTTGTGCTCGCGTCAATGCATAATTCAAGAAGCGGCGCGGATTACTTCTATCTTGATTACTCCGACCTAAGTGAAGCGGAAATCGACTCGATGCTGCAGAGCTATTTTGAAGATGTACTTGCTATCGCTCGCTGGAACCAGTTTGACAGCCTTGCGCATCTTAACTACCCCATCCGGTATCTGACCGCCGGCGGCATTGAGGTGAACCTTTCGCGTTACTCGGACATCATCGATGAAATCTTAAAAACACTCGCCCATAACGGCAAGGCACTGGAGATTAACACCTCCGGCTTTAGGCAGGGGCTTGGAACAACCCTTCCTCCCTTATCCATCGTAAAGCGTTTTAAAGAGCTTGGCGGAGAATATGTCACCATCGGGTCGGACGGCCACCGCTCGGTCGATGTGGGTAAGAACATTCAGGATGGCATGCAGATAGCGGCGGATGCCGGTTTTGAGCAGTTTGCGCTTTACCTTTCGCGCACCCCTATGCTGATTGACTTAAAGTAAACTCGCGAATAAGGACGCCTTTGCGCGTTTTTATAATAAAATTATGAAATGAACTGGAGTGACTGTTGTCATGGAAAAGCTTCTAAAGATTCTTGACAAAAACGCACGTTTATCGAACGAGCAGATCGCCGTTATGCTGGGCGCATCGGCACAGGACGTCGCCGCCGCCGTGGCAAAATATGAAGCAGACGGAGTCATTCGCGGTTATAAGGCACTCATAGATTGGGAGCGGGCAGGCATCGACCGGGTTACCGCACTCATTGAGCTGCGCGTTACACCAAAGCGCGATTTGGGCTTTGAGGAGATTGCCAAAAAGGTCATGCAGTTTGACCATGTGGAGAGCGTCTTCTTGATGTCCGGCGGTTATGACCTTGCTGTTATGGTATCCGGCAAGACCTTTCAGGAGATTGCCCTGTTTGTTGCCCACCGCTTAGCACCGATGGATTCGGTTTTGTCCACCACCACTCACTTTGTGCTTCGTCGCTATAAGGATGATGGTTTCGTGCTCTGCGACGATATCAAGGATGAGAGGGGGAACGCTTCGCTGTGATAGACTACAATAAGGTGTTGTCCGAGCGCGTTGTGAACATCAAGCCCTCGGGCATCCGCAAATTCTTTGATATCGCCAACGAGATGGATGGCGTCATCTCGCTTGGTGTTGGTGAACCTGACTTTCAAACGCCATGGGTAATCCGCGATGCGGCGATTGCCTCCCTGGAGCAGGGACACACCCGCTATACCTCCAACTGGGGACTGTTTGAGCTGCGCAAGGAGCTTGCGAACTACCAAAAACGCAGATTCAACTTAACATACGACCCCAAGAATGAGATTGTGGTAACGGTAGGCGGGTCCGAGGCGATTGACATTGCCATCCGCGCCTTGGTAAACCCCGGCGATGAGGTTCTTATTCCCGAACCCTGCTTTGTGTGCTACACCCCGATTGTCAACCTGACAGGCGGCGTTTCGGTGCCGATTGTCACCAAGCAGGAGGATAACTTCCGCCTGACACCGGAGGCGCTGCGCGAGAAGATTACCCCCAAAGCAAAACTGCTCATCCTCCCCTACCCCAACAACCCCACTGGCGCTGTTATGCGCAAGGAGCATCTGGAGGCGATTGCCGAGGTCCTGCGCGGGACTGACATCATGGTACTCAGCGATGAGATATATTCGGAGCTTACATACTCGTCAACCCATGTGTCGATTGCATCGCTTGAGGGTATGTGGGAGCGCACCATCGTGGTAAACGGCTTTTCAAAGTCTTATTCCATGACGGGCTGGCGGCTTGGATACGCCTGCGCACCAGAGCCGATTCTTTCTCAGATGACCAAGATTCATCAGTTTGCCATTATGTGTGCGCCGTCTACCAGCCAGTATGCAGCCATTGAGGCGGTGCGCCATTGCGACACCCAGATACGCATGATGGTTGAGGAGTACGACATGCGCCGCCGTCTGATGGTGGACTCGTTTAACAAGATGGGGCTTTCCTGCTTTGAGCCGGAGGGTGCATTCTACGTCTTCCCCTGCATCAAGAGCACCGGTCTAAAATCAGAGGAGTTTTGCGAAAAGCTTTTGTATTCACAGAAGATTGCCGTGGTACCGGGCAACGCATTCGGCGATTGCGGCGAAGGATATATCCGCGTTTCCTACTCATACTCCATTGACCATATCATCGAAGCACTCAAGCGGATTGAGCTGTTTATCAATAGTCTTTAGGTGCATCAAATCCCTGCCGAATAATGGGGTGAAAAGGCCATGCATGAATGTCGGGTTATAGCGCCCGCAAAGATCAATCTGTCGCTGGACATCACAGGCAGGCGGCATGACGGCTACCATTTTTTAAGCATGATCATGCATTCGGTAGCCCTGCACGATCATCTGACCCTGACACGGATAGACTGTGAAGCGGTGGAGCTTCACTGCTACAGTGAGCGCGGTGAGCTTCCTATAGGTGATGACAACCTTGTTGTGCGTGCAGCAAAGCAGTTTTTTGCACATCAGGGCATCACTGGTGCGGGTGTGCGGATTCAGCTGGTTAAGGAAATTCCCATGCAGGCAGGCCTTGGCGGAGGCAGCGCCGATGCAGCCGCAGCACTTGTCGGACTCAATGAGTTGTTTGATTCAAAGCTTGACACACGCGCGCTGTGTGAATTGGGTCTTACGCTCGGTGCGGACGTGCCGTTTTGCATCGTGGGCGGCGCAGCATTGGCCGAGGGTATCGGCGAGATTCTGCAGCCCCTGCCTACCCTTCCCGAATGTTACATTGTCATTGCAAAGCCCAATGCGGGCATCAGCACTGTTGAGGCGTACGCGAGATATGACGCTTCTCCTGCTTTGGACAGACCCGATAATGATGCGCTTGCAGCGGCCCTAATCGCCGGTAACCTTACTGAGGTGGGCAGGCTTATGCGAAACGTTTTTGAAGCGGTATGCCCTTTGCCTGAGGTAGCTCAGATTAAATCGGTAATGCTTGCCGAAGGTGCCCTGGGCGCACTGATGACCGGCAGCGGCAGCGCTGTGTTCGGGCTGTTTTCTGATAAATCGGATGCCAAGCATTGCTTTGCAAGACTTAAAGAGCAGGTTGATGAGGTCTTTTTGACTACGCCCTGTGCGCACGGGGCAGTGCTACAGTAACGTTAAAAAGGCAAGAAAAATGCACAATTGAATAAAAGCACAAAAAACCGTCCATATTACTGGTGATAATTGGTAATTCATCAGCAAAGGACGGTTTTTACATATGAAAAAAACGGAATCGGCATTGCTCATTGGGTTGTTACTTGCCATCCTCACCACCCTGCTGTCGGGCTTTACACAGTTTAGCAAGGAATGTGAGCAGATTAACAGCAAGCTCTTGCGCCTGCATGTGATTGCAAACTCCGACAACGAAATTGACCAGCGCATTAAGCTGAGTGTACGTGACCATATTCTGAAAACATGCGGCAATCTGCTGTTTGACGGCGAGGAGAAGGAACAGGCTAAGGCTGATATTTCTGCTCGCCTGCCGCTTATTGAAGCCAAGGCCAACGAGTTACTGGCCGAACAGGGCTTTTCCTATACGGCGCACGCATCGATTGAAAAGCGTTGGTTTAACACCCGCACCTATAACAGTGTGACCCTGCCCGCCGGCCGGTATGATGCACTCTGCATCCGCCTAGGTGAAGCAAAGGGGCAAAACTGGTGGTGCGTGGTATTCCCGCCCATGTGTCTGCCTGCTGCATCTGAGGAAATTGAGCTTTCAGAGGTCTTAACCGATGATGAACTGCGCATTGTAACCGAAAACGGCAGCTACGCCATCCGGTTTAAGCTATGGGAGCTTTACGAGCGTTTGAAAAACCGCGGCAAAACTGAATAGGTCGAAATGAATATCCTATGTCTGTTTTAATGTAGTCATCACGCTTGAAGAATGCATTACGCATAATCTGCGCATTTTTCGGAAAAATAGGGTTATCTGCAATATTGCAGAGATAGCGCTACGCTATATCTATACCCAAAAAAGGAGATGAATACACATGCTTGACAGGATATCACTGATACTGGTGATTATCGGCGCCTTAAACTGGGGAAGCATCGGTATATTCAGCTTTGACATTGTTGCGTGGATTTTCGGCGGACAGACAGCTATCTTAAGCAGGATTGTCTACACCCTTGTAGCGCTCGCTGGCATCTGGTGCATTTCACTGCTATTTCGCAAGGATGAGCTTGCGGAACACAACCCCAGATAGCAGCATAAAAAGGTTGTTAACACAATCTCATAATACTAGCTCAAAAGACAGCCTCAGCGGGGCTGTTTTTTGATTCTCTCTAAAACGTTCAGTCTTTGTATGAAACCTGCAAGAGCCCGCTCTCGGAAAAGATGGCGGGCTCTGCTTGTTTTCTCTACCGTATTATGTTTTCCGTCACCATCTAGGCCTGAATGTTATCGGGATCTTGCAGTTTTGATTCTATGAGCTTATTAACCGAGTAATATAGGGTAACAAGTGTAAGGCTTAAGAGAAAGCCTCCGAGAATATCGGTAATCCAATGAACACCTGAGAAAATACGGCCAAACACGGAGATAAGGCCTAAAGCAGCAGTAAACGTGTTCACTGTAATTCTTGCTTTCTTCGTTTTAATCAAGCGGTTAAACTGCATGATGGCCGTAGGGATGATACACATGACGAGCATCGTGGTAGAAGACGGAAACGAGGCCTCCAAGCGTCCCTCAATCAGTGTCGGTCTATAGTTTATGACGTTAAACTCAAAGAACGCAAAAGCAACAATAACCAGCAGATAAAACCCACCCAGAACCAGTATGCTGTAATCCACGCGCTTTATGCTCTTCCTCGTAATAAGCTGCACTATTCCAAGTACGGCAAAGCAAAAGGCGTAAAGAATTATCACAAGGCCAAGCAAATCTGTGATGGTGTAGAGAAGCATATTTACTCCGAGTTTCTCAGACACCCATCCGTTTAGGCTGGCAAATCCGACGGTAGAACCATCTGGCCCAATGGGCTGCACATCCACATGCCCAAGCGCTACGGTCAACGCGATAAATAATAGAAGGAATAGCCCTGTTACAATAAAGTTGATTCGATTGCTCTTTTTCATTTGTACACTCCTGTTTGATTTGGTATGTGTCATGAGCCTATCATGGGGCATAAGACAATGAAAGAATCACTCCGTCACATCCATGACACGATTCGTGTCATCGCTGTTTTATGAATAAAACGCCCTTTACAATCAGCATACCAAACACAAACACGGCGGCATAGGGCTGCATGCTCATCACAAGAAGGTTACTCCTAAGGCACTGAGGACAAGAGAAACAACCAGCTTACTTTTTAACCACAGCCGGTTTTGAAAGGATTGAAAAGTAATAATCGCAACTCCAAACACGACTGTCAACGATATAAGCACCATATACGGAATGCGAATATACGCCTCGGTGTCAGAGAGGTTTAGCAGTGAAACCATATAGACCATATCCTCTCCCCGCTGCCCGAAAAAGGGCAGGAAGAACATCAGAGCCATGGTGCAGTCGAGGATTCCGAACACCAAATCGCAGATGGTTCTTGTTTTTCCCTGCCATCCGTTTCGGCAAGGACAATGAGCTCATCACCGGAAAGCAGTTCGTCAACCGATACAGAAAACTGCTTTGAGATTGCTTTGAGCGAGTCAATACTGGGGTATCCGCGCCCTGATTCCCATTTGGAAACGGCAGTACGGGAGACGAAAAGCGCCTCTGCAAGCTCTTCTTGGGTCAGGTTATGCAGCTTGCGCAGCTGCTGAAGCTTTTTGCAAAATTCCATTGGCCCTTGGGTTCACTCCTAACTAGATTCTGAACTGCTCTACGGATTTAGCGGCGTATGCCCATAAAACGATTATGTCCTGTGATATGCTTCACAGGACATACTGCGGTTTTTTGAGAAAAGCATCGATAGCCATTGTCACAATTTCCTCAACAGCATCCTTTAATACAGATAGCTCATGTCTGGCTTCGGCAGAAAAAACGATTTCTTTTTCATGGATTTCTCTTGCGGCTTCCGCGAGATTCATAGCGTGGTCGGAGATTCTCTCAAAGTCGGACATGGTATGCAGGAATCTACCTGTGCTCTCGTTTTGCTCGTCATTAAGCTCATTTTTTGTAACTTTCAGAAGGTATGTTCCCAACCTGTCGTCATATCGATCAACTATTTCCTCAATAAACTGCATACGTTCATAATCTTCCCGAGAGAACTTTTTTAATAGACCGAGGGAAAGGAACATGTTTTCTTTTGCCCGCAGCGCCATATCATTGATTGCATCCCGGCATTGCTCAATGGCAAGGGAGGGGTAATCAATAAAGCGTTCCTCCAGCGGTTTAATCGGCAAATCGTCGCCTGTTTGCTCATTATCGGCGGGAACAAGACGGTTGGAGATTGCTTCTATCTGCTTATACAAGGGGAACAAGACGGCAACAACCAAAAATCGATAAACGCTGTTGAGGCCTGCTACCGTCACCATTGTCATGGTCTCGTTCATGAATGAAAAATTCAACAAAGCGTTCAGTCCATAGAAAATCGTCGCGCTGAGAAATACACCAATAGTGTTGCTTGTCAGATAAGCTAGTGCCGTGCGCTTTCCATCCCTGGTTGCGCCTACGGCAGATAGCAGAACCGGAACGGATGCTCCGATGGCGATACCCATTATGAGGGGAAGCGCCATTTCAAACTGAACAAATCCAGTCATAGCCAAAGCCTGTAATATTCCCACGGCTGCAGAAGCACTTTGCAGAATACTTGTAAAGGCGACGCCAACAATAATTCCCAACAGAGGATTAGAAAACTGCGTGAGAATGCTTATAAATGCTTCGCTTTCCTGCAAAGGCTTTACAGAGCTACTCATAACGGACATACCAAGCATCAATATCGCAAAACCAAGCAGTACGTTGCCCAGATGGTTCTTGAAGCGGTCTTTTGAGAACATACGAAAGTAGATTCCGACAAGGGCGGTAACGCAGGTTATCGTAGCGCTGGAGAACAGTATAAGCCATCCCGAACCGGCGTCAATCGCGGATAGACAGATAACCCAGCCAGTGATGCTTGTGCCGAAAATTGCGCCGAGCACGATAGGAATAGCTTGTCTGACCTTCATCATGCCGGAGTTTACAAATCCAACGACCATAACGGACGTAGCAGATGAAGATTGAATTACCGTAGTAACTCCCGCTCCAAACAGGAGGCCTTTTAACGGTTTCCCCGTTAGTTTGTATAGTATGATCTCCAGCTTATTTCCGGCTACCTGTTTTAAGCCGTCTCCCATCAGTGTCATCCCGAACAGGAACATGGCTATGCCAGTAATTAGTTCGATTAGATTCGTAATGTTCATGTAAGCACCTACCCCAAAAAATCCATAGCGCAGAATTGAATATAGTTTGAAGAAATCAAGCGCGATGTTGTAGGAAATTGCCTGTGATACAATGCCGCGTTCATCCGTTAAAGGAGCTTGTACGGTAAATCGGCATCGGTTGCAACGACTTTGCCACAACTGGTTCAGTAGCCGTGAGATTGCTATAACGTTTGCAGACTTCATATCTCGGTAATTTTACATTTTTCATACCTAATCTATTATAAAGCCTAAATGAGAAAAATCCAATAGAGAATATTACTCTATCATGACTATAAAAATTAGCCTATATAACGGCGAAAACCCCGATCTTATCGGGCTTTTCTTTTATAGCATAATGATGGAGAAGGGCACGCGTTGGATACAAAATGCACCCGGTAGCCTTGTTCCCGTTTGATCCGTTTGCTTTGTTCACACCCTTGTTTTTCAGGGTGACAGAAGCCATTCAATATTAACTTCGGCCTTTTGAATTTTTTCATTTTCACCAAACCAGAGAAAAAAACTTGCTTTTTCACATTAATTATGTCAGTATAATATGTATGAAAAGTTATACTGGTCATATAAGGAGGATTAATATGAACGCACCTAAAGGTAAATATATATGGACAGTTACTGTTGGAGAAAAAGGGCAAATAGTCATACCCAAACAGGCCAGAGATATTTTTGATATTAAACCAGGAGACAGTTTAATCATTTTGGCAGATGAAGAAAGAGGCATCGCGATTCCTCCCAAAAGTCAGTTTGAGGTCATTTTTAATAATTTATTAGGAGGAAATAAATGATGAATGCGATAGAAATTAAAAATATTACAAAGGAATATAAAGCATTTAAACTAGATAATGTTAGTTTTAATGTAGAAGAAGGACATATCGTAGGTTTCATTGGAAGAAATGGCGCCGGAAAGACTACGACCATAAAATCAATATTAAATATTGTTAAAGCAAATAGTGGAAACGTAAAGTTCTTCAACCTGGATTTACAGGGCCATGAAAACATCATCAAAAATCAAATCGGATATTCCAGTGGAACGACTAATTACTATCCCCGAAAAAAACTGACGGATATTATTAATGTAACCAAGACTTTCTACGACAATTGGGATGATCGTATTATGAATGAATATAAAGATTTATTCCAATTGGATCTATCAAAAACCCCCAGCGAATTATCTGAAGGCATGAAAGTCAAGTTTAATTTATTATTGGCACTAAGTCATCACGCTAAAGTTCTGATACTTGATGAACCAACAAGCGGACTCGATCCATTCTCTAGAGATGAAATATTAGAAGTATTTATTGAGCTTAAAAAAAGAGGAACAGCCATATTGTTCTCAACCCATATAACATCTGATTTGGAAAAGTGTGCGGACGATATCGTATATATCAGTGGTGGAAAAGTTGTGAGTGCTTGTAGCAAAGAAGATTTCATTGAAAAACATAAGTCGGGTAATGAGACTTTGGAGGATATTATATTAAGACTTGAGAGGGAAAGACATGAATAATCTTATTAGAAAAGAGTTTAAATTAAGCGCTCATATTCTTTCTTATTATTTTATTGCCTTTGGATTAATGACCTTTATTCCGGGCTATCCCATTTTGCTTGGAGTGTTTTTTTCATGTCAGGGAATATTTCAATCATTCCAATCATATAGAGAATCTAACGATATAGCGTATTCAATACTGCTTCCTGTAACCAAAAAAGATATTGTAAAAGCTAAATTTATCTTTGTTTGTACTATAGAATTATCAACTTTTTTACTGATGTTGATAATCACATTCATAAGAATGACTTTATTTAAAGATGCAGATATATATGTTAATAATCCATTACTAACAGCAAATCTGGTGTTTTTAGGATTTGCTTTGACACTCTTTGGATTATTCAATATCCTATTTGTCAGAGGATATTTTAAAACAGGTTATTATTTTGGGAAACCTTTTATCTCGTTTTGCATTGCATGTTTTATTGTAATTGGACTCGCTGAAGCCCTTAGATATTTTCCGGGATTGGATGTTTTAAATTCTTTTGGCTTTGAAAACATTGAAGTTCAATTGCTGGGGTTAGCTGCAGGAATTGCTATATACTCATTATTTACCTATATAGGTTTTAAATGCTCTGTAAAATCATTTGAAGAAATAGATTTGTAGAAATACCTTACATTGGACAGATGAAACCAAGCCTTCTCCGGTGCCTTTACATCGGGAGAGGCTTTTTCTGTTTGTATCAAAGATGGTGTCTATATAATGCCGTGTTACGACACAGGGACGTCACTGTTTGGAATCTCAATGTTCCCATTTTCCGAGTGCACACCCTATACACACCCCCAAGTTACCGTTTGCCGAGTGCACGGCGTAATCAAGCTATATGCTCAATAGACAAGCCTTTTTGATTACACTATGTAAACGGAAATAGCAAAAAAGCCGCCAGAAAGCCTTGCTTACAAGACATTCTGACGGCCGCTGTGTGCAAAATAAAAACGCCAGCATTTGTATCAATACTGACGTTCTTATATGGTGGAGGCGGCGAGAGTCGAACTCGCGTCCGAAAACCTATCCCCACAAACTTCTCCGGGCGCAGCTTTTCTTTTAGAATTCCCTCCGGGCACCGCCGAAAAGCAGGCTGTGCCTTTTGGTATTCCCTAATACATCAGGTAAGCCGAGAAACTCTTACGAGACGTTCACCACTAAATGACGCCTAAACCAACCCCGTGGTACTGATTGGCCAGACGAGCTGCATTAAGCAGCTAAAGCTAATTTGTTATTGTTAGCGTTTAATTTTAAAGTGCCGGCGTTTAAAGAGTGTCCAGCTAACTCTGCCCGCTTATCGTGGTTCAAAATCCCCGTCGAAACCTTTACGCCCCCATGTATATGGGTTGGGGTTTCTTTGGTATTATTTCCGTTTTGTGCTTATTACTTACATAAAAACAGATTGACTAAAACGACCGAGCGTTGTCCTTCATTGCGCGGTCGATGTCGCGTTTGGCTGCGCGGTTTGCCATGTCCTCACGTTTGTCATACAGCTTTTTGCCTCGGCAAAGGCCCAGCTGAACCTTGACGCGAGACCCCTTAAAGTAGAGCGAGAGCGGTACAAGCGTATAGCTTTGCTGCTTAATTAGTCCAAGCAGCTTCATGATTTCGCGCTTGTGCATCAATAGCTTGCGGACGCGCATGGGGTCGCGGTTAAAAATGTTGCCGTGCTCGTAGGGGCTTACATGCATCCCGCGAACAAAGATCTCTCCGTCCTTAATCTCGCACCAGCTGTCCTTGAGGTTGACATTACCCGCTCGAATCGACTTGACCTCGGTGCCGCACAGCTCGATACCCGCTTCATAGGATTCATCAACAAAGTAGTCATGAAATGCCTTTTTGTTGTTTGCAATGGTTTTGGTATTTTCCTTGCCCTTTGCCACCGTGGTCTTGCCCTCCCTTCGCGGAGAATGTCATCTACAGCTCGCTTCTGCCCTCGATTGCCCGGTAGAGTGTTACCTCGTCGGCGTACTCCAAATCGCCGCCGACCGGTATGCCATACGCAAGGCGGGAGACCTTTACCCCGAGGGGCTTTAAGAGGCGAGCTAAATACATTGCGGTTGCCTCACCCTCGACGTTTGCATTGGTCGCGACAATAATCTCCGACACGCCGCCCGCGTTCACACGGGCTAGCAGCTCCTTGATGCTCAAATCATCGGGACCAATGCCGTCCATCGGCGAGATAAGTCCATGGAGTACATGGTACACGCCATTATACTCCTTCGTGCGTTCGATTGCAACCACATAACGGGTGTCCTCCACCACGCAGATGGTCGATTTATCACGGGTTTGGTCATCGCACACCGCGCACAACTCGCCGTCGGTGAGGTTTTGGCATATCTTGCAGTTATGAATGCTCTTTTGGGCATCCAAAATTGCACTTGCAAACGCCTCTGCCTGCTCTTTGCTTGAGTTGAGCACATAGAACGCAAGCTTCTGTGCGGATTTGTGACCGATACCCGGGAGCCGTTCAAACTGCTCGATGAGCTTGATGAGCGGCAGCGGAAGTATGCTCTTAGCCATGTCGTCAATTAAAACATGCCGGGCAGTCCGGGCATGTTAAATCCTCCCGTTACTTTGCTCATCATTTCGCTGCTGGTGGTTTCAACCTTGGCCATGACCTCGTTGTATGCCGCAATCAAAAGGTCCTGCAGCATCTCGACATCCTCAGAATCTACTACCTCAGGCTTGATGGTGAGTGCCTTTACCTCTTTTTTGCCCGTCATGGTAATCTCGACAGCGCCGCCGCCTACCGTTGCGGTGAACTCCATTGCCTCAATCTGCTCGGTAACGCGCGCCATCTCATCCTGCATCTTCTGGGCCTGCTTAATCATGCCCTGCATGTTCTGTGGGCCGCCGCCGAACCCTGCGGGTAATCTAGATTTCATAGTTTGTAACCACGCCTTCCCTGCTTAATACCTTGTTGTAGAAAGTTTTTATGGTATTGGGGCGGTAGTCTGCCTTAGTTTTGAGACTGCCCCGTAATTCTAAATCGGTCAAATCCTGCATAGAGCTTTGACCGTTATTAACAGTAATAATCTCTCACTTACTAATTGATGTCGATGCCCGCTTCCTTTGCCTTTTTCTCAAGCTCTGCGAGCAGACCGCCCGTTTCCTTGATCTCTACGTTCTTTTTAACGGGCCCAAGCCGGTAGACCTTGCCGGTTTCTAACCGGATTGCCTCGCGCAGGCTCATCTTGGTGTATTCGTTCTTGCGCATCATCTCTGCAAACATAGAGTCTTTTGCGTCGATTAGCACCAGGTCGCCGACAATGTATGCGGTGGAGTTAACGAGTGTCCCGTGAAGGGCGGGGTTTGTCTTAGATAGCCGCTCAAGGACGCTGTCCCACGCTGCAAACCGTTCCTCGACCTCCAGCACCTCTGGTGGCGGCGGGAGGGGTTCTTCCCGCACGGGCTGCTGCGAAGCCTGCTGTACTGCCGGTGCAGGTGCAGGGGTAGCAACGGCCGCTGTGGAAATCCTGTTTTCCAGCTCCGAAATCCGGCGCAGTAAAGCTTCAGTGGAGCTATCCAGCGATGGGGAGGTCAACCGAACCATGCACATCTCGGCGGCAAGCCGCTTTGATTGCGTTCTGCCGATGCTGTCCAGCGTCTCATTTAAGGCCGACATCGCATGTAGAATCATCTCCATCGGATAGCGCTTTGCCGCATCGCGGATGCGCGCCAAATCCTCAGGCGTACAGGTAATCAGTTCGTCGGGTTGCGGAGAGACCTTCGCTACCATGATGTTGCGAAAGAGCACCATCAACTCATGCATCAGTCGGGCATAGTCCACCGATGCAGCACTTAATCGGTCTATGATTTCAAGCGCCTTTGCGCTGTTCTTTTCTGCTATAGCATCGCACAGCTCGTAGAGTCTTGCATTGTCCGCAAGTCCTGCTATGCGCGATACCAGAGCGGTATCAATCGGCTGACCGGGCGATGCACATTGGTCTAGCAGCGAGATGGCGTCGCGCATACCGCCCTCTGAGATTCGGGCGATAAGCTGGGCGGCATCCTCGTCTATCTTGATGCCCTCCTGCTGCGAGATATACAAGAGACGGTCCTTGATTGCACCGGTGTCGATGCGCCCGAAATCAAACCGCTGGCAGCGGGAGATGATGGTTGCGGGCACCTTGTGTACCTCGGTGGTGGCAAGGATGAATAAGACGTGCTCGGGCGGCTCCTCCATAATTTTAAGCAGGGCGTTAAAGGCCGCTGTGGAGAGCATGTGGGCCTCGTCGATGATATATACGCGGTACTTTGCACTTACCGGGGTGAAGGCCGCCTCCTCGCGCAGTGCGCGGACATCGTCTACACCGTTGTTGCTGGCAGCATCTATCTCCATGACATCGGTGACGGTACCGTCCTCAATGCCGAGGCAGATCGAGCATTCGCCGCACGGGTCGCCGTCTACGGGGGATAGGCAGTTGACCGCCTTGGCTAAAATTTTCGCGCAGGTGGTCTTGCCTGTTCCGCGGGAACCGGTAAACAGATAGGAGTGCGCGACGCGTGAAAGCCTTACCTCGTTTTTGAGGGTAACGGTGATATGCTGCTGCCCAACGACATCGTCAAACCTTGCCGGACGCCATGTTCTGTACAGCGCTTTATACATCGTATTTCACACCCCTTACGCCGCATAATGATAGTAAGGTAGCTATAGAAAGGTCTTTTTTGATTATCCCATACATTGAAAAAGGCGGGCAGATCCCTTACGGATATGCCTGCGCCCTCACAAGCGGATATACAGATTGATCTGTGGCACACAAAGACATCCGCTTAATGCTGCTCGGTTCCCCGCCTGACATGGTTCACGGCGCTCTGTCGCACAGGACCCGCATACCCGCATGTCAGGGCGCACGCCCTGCCTGCCTGATGCCGATTGTACAACATACTTCTATTAAATCATTTGACCGAATAAACATCAATGATGAAAATCACTGTTTACTCAGTAAGCAATATTATAATACATTTGTTCGTGAATTACAAGTGCGTGCAAAACGTAAAATCAAAACAGATTTCATACGCAAAAACACCCACTACAGGCAAACAGGCCGATGTATGGGAACATCGACCTGCGTTATTATTGCAAAAATCAACCCGCTAGGAGCTTTACAAGGAATCCGGCGCCTATAGCAAGGCCCGACAGGATAATCGCAACAATTGCGAAAATCAGCACCCGACGGCGGGCCTTCCCGGGCTCGGGGTCTGAATAGTCCTCGCTGTTGTAGTCAAAATAGTTAAAGCTATCGTTGGGAATCCTTGTGCGACGCTTTCTTCTTTCGGCAGACTCGATGTCCGCAGTGGTAGGCGGCGGTGATGCAAGCGCATTTGCGGAAGGCTCGTAGTGACGCACCAGCTGCCGCACGGGGCGGTCATACACCTGTCCTGACTCGGCATCCTCGCGAATAGAGGGCGGAATAAGCGGATTTTCCTCTTCGGCCTCCTGTGTGTCCTCAACCGCTTGTGTCTCATAGTCGGCGGGGCGGGCATCGGGTTCGGCTGTCTCCTCCGGCTCCGCAGGCTGCACGGGAACGCGCCTTAGCTTCCTTACAATCGGCGGGGTCTCCTCCCCACCCATCTCATTTTCAATGAGTGCAGTCTCCTCTTGGTGTGCGCTATAGCCTTGAGTCTGCTCTGGCTCCTCTACTGTTTCCTGCTGGGCGGAGCCGAGCTTAGTGTACAACACATCCTTGGGTAGGGTGGAAAGCAGGCGATCGATTACTACCTTAAACTGCAGGTATGTAGAGTAGCGGTCGTCGGCGTTGTAGGCACAGGCCTTTGCGAGCACCTTGGTAATCTCGGGGATATCAAATGCCGGCGGTGGTAAAACCTTTGCCTCGTCCCAGCTGTTCTTGACCTTGCGCAGAGAGGTATTCGGCGCATCGTCAAACGGCAGGCGGTTGTTGTTGAATATCTTATACAGCATCATGCCGAGGCTGAAGATATCGGTGCGGTAGGAGTACTCGCCGTCCTCGTAGGCCTCGGGTGCCAAGAAGCGGTAGCCATAGCTTTTAAAGTTGCGGTCGGGCACGAGCGAGGTGCTAAGGATGTCGTTGATAAAGAAGTCCCCCAGCATAAAGCCGTTTCTGGGATTGTAGAAGATGTTCGATTCCTTGATGTTGCCGTGCACGATGTACTTTTTGTGCATGGCATCAAGCCCTTCGCACAGCTGGCTCGCCATGCGAAGAACTGCCCCGACCGGCACCTCCCCGGTTTCCAACAGGGCGTGCAGCGGGGTGTCGTATTCCATCAGTATTGCAAGGGTGTAGATCCCGCGGTCGCTATCCAGACTGAGGGTATAGTCATAATACCGCATAAGTCCGGTGGTTTGCGGCATACCAACCAGTGTTTTTAGTAAGCGGTTTAGCTGCGTGCCTGCCGTGCGCATGGCCTCGGCAAACTCCTCGCTCTTTACATATTCGGGTGTACGTTCGTCGAGCGTCGCCTGATTGGGCATCTCGATGGTCTTTATGACGGCGCGTTTGCCGTTTTGCTCAGCGAGCACGGTTTTGGAGAAGGCTCCGCTGCCAAGCTCTTCGATTATATCAAAGCCACGAAACTGATTGGTATCCAACGCGATATCCCCCTTGTTTTCATTCTTATATTAAGTGCCATGCCAAGACCCTTTGCGGCGATCAAGCTCAAAACATGGCAGATGTAATTTTGCTTGTGTCGGTATCATAAAGTGGCTGTAAGTGTAAGGGTTCATACCTATTAAAAGCGCAAACAACGCCTTAAAATACAAGGAAAACCGCACGTTCGACAGAATAATATCTTTAAAAATTATAGCATAGTAACAGGTTGATATCAACAAGTTAAAATAGGAATTGTTGGCTTTATCCAATCCATTTCAGGGAAGATAATTCAGTTTACTTTATACACCAATCCCGCTATAATATAGTGAAGGTGTATACGTTTACTAGTTTTTTCCGTTTACAAAAGCAGCAATAAACGTATTTATCACCACTACATTTTTGAAAGGAGGCGAGGAATACAGATAGCAAAATCAAAACAATACGAAGGAGGATTGATAGAGATAGGGTTTGCTTATCAAAAAGCGCCATGCACCTCGCAATATAGCGAGGTTAACGAGGTGAGAGGAGTATCGAAATGTTCGGCGGGTGCCTCTCCGCTTTGGTGCCGAAGCGAAGTCTGCATACAAAATGTCGGGTAACCGAAAAACAAAGATGCAGGCAAGGCACAACCACAGTCCTTTTTGGCCTTGTGGTTTTATTAAATAAACTAAATAAGGAGATTACTTCTATATGTGTGGAATAGTAGGATATGTTGGCACCCGAAATGCCACCGAAGTATTAGTCGATAGCTTGAAGATGCTGGAATACCGCGGATATGATTCCGCCGGAATTACAGTGTTTAGTCATAATACGCTTAAAACCGTAAAGTCAGTGGGCAAGATTGCCTGCCTTGAGCAGAAGCTGTCAACGGCAGGTGACCTTTCCTCCGGCTGCGGCATCGCCCACACCCGTTGGGCAACCCACGGTGCGCCGTCCGATATCAATTCCCACCCCCATTCGGCGGGGCGGGTCTCAATTGTTCATAACGGCATCATTGAAAACTATATGGAGATTCGCGAAGAGCTGCGCAAGGAAGGTGTGCAGTTTGTATCCCAGACCGATACCGAAGCGGTCGCAAGGCTCCTCGACAGCCTGTATGAAGGCGACCCGGTGGATGCCATCCGCAAGACGCTCTCAAGGGTAAGAGGCTCATATGCTTTGGGAATCGTCTTCTCCAACATCCCCGACACCATCTTTGCCGTGCGCAAAGACAGCCCGCTTATTGTAGCAAAAAGCGAGGGCGAAAACTTCATCGCCTCGGATATCCCTGCTATCCTTGCGTACACCAAGCAGTATTACATCCTCGACGAGGGCGAGATTGCAATTCTGACCAGCGACAAAATTACCTTTTTAGGACCAGACGGCAGCGAGGTTCATAAGGAGATGATGATTGCCCAGTTTTCGGCGGAGCAGGCGCAAAAGGGCGGATACTCGCACTTTATGCTCAAGGAGATCTACGAGCAGCCGCAGGCAATCAACAATACCATCTCCCCCCGCATCCGTAACGGTGTGCCGGACTTTACACAAGACAGCATTTCGGATGACCTTTTACGCGGTGTAAAATCCGTGTACATCACCGCCTGCGGTACCGCGATGCATGCAGGGCTTGTCGGCAAAAGCGTCATCGAACGCTATGCCCGTATCCCCGTTCAGGTGGATATTGCCTCGGAGTTCCGCTACCGTGACCCGATTATCGGCGAGGACGACCTTGTTATCATCATCTCGCAATCCGGTGAGACGGCAGACACCCTTGCCGCCCTGCGCCTTGCAAAAGCCAAAGGAGCAAAGACCTTAGCCATCGTAAATGTGGTTGGGTCCTCCATCGCCCGCGAGGCAGACAGTGTGATCTACACCTACGCGGGTGTTGAGATTGCGGTTGCGAGTACCAAGGCCTATATGGTTCAGCTTGCGGTGATGCATCTTATCGGCATCCGCATGGCGATGCTGGCCGGAAGACTTGACGAAAGCGAGGCGCGCAGGCTGACTGCCCTGTTAACGGAACTTCCCAGCACACTGGACATCATCTTAAAAGACCCGAGCGAGGTAAAGGCCGCCGCGGAGCGCATCATGCAGGCACCCGATATCTTCTTTATCGGGCGCGGGCGCGATTACTATCTGTCGATGGAAGGCTCCTTAAAGCTTAAGGAGATTTCCTACATCCACTGTGAGGCTTATGCGGCAGGCGAGCTTAAGCACGGTACACTTTCGCTTATCACGGGCGGGGTTCCGGTGATTGCCATTGCGCTTGAGCCAGCTCTGTTTGAAAAGACGGTGAGCAACATCAAGGAGGTAAAGGCGCGCGGTGCATATGTTGTGGCAATTCTCCCGAACGCAACGGAGCTTGACGACCAAACAGCCGACCGCATTATTACTCTTCCCCCCTGCGATGAGTTCCTCTACCCCTTCTTAACGGCTGCTATATTACAGCTTCTTGCGTTCTACACTGCCGATGAAAAGGGCTTTGATATCGACAAGCCGCGTAACCTTGCAAAATCGGTAACGGTTGAGTAGCATCAAATCTCAAACAAAGCATTTGCGACGCACGGGTGAAACCATGCGTCGCGCTTTTTTACTAGAACAGTATTGCCGACGACAAAATAACTCAAAACATTACATAGACTAGACCGCAGATGTCAAAACCTTGGATAAACGAATATAATGTAGTGGAGGGCAGCTTAGAAAAATTACCGTACTACTTTTTCTCCCCTGAAGCAGTGCGGATGATTAACGTCCTTCATATTGGGCTAAACTATTGATGCTAGGGAAAAACATCACAACTTCTCTGGCAAAAGAAATCAAAAAAACGGAGTGTGTTAGCATGGCGGTCAAACGGGGAGATATCTATTACGCCGACCTGAGCCCCGTAGTAGGCTCGGAGCAGGGCGGAATACGCCCTGTACTGATTGTGCAAAACGACGTCGGCAACAAGTACAGCCCGACAGTAATCGCAGCGGCGATAACCAGTCAAAAGGATAAAGCCAAGTTGCCGACACATATTACCCTTGACGCTGAAGGCTGCGGACTATCAAAAGAGTCGGTCGTACTACTGGAACAGATAAGAACCATCGACAAAAGAAGGCTCAAAGAGCGTATGGGACAGTTAGATGACGGGGCGATGCAACAGGTCGACCGGGCACTGTCCATCAGCTTCGGCCTAACGGCGGAAGGGAGAGCTCAAGGAGAGCTTACATAAACCTAAGCTTTCCTTTTGCGACCCCTTTTCAGATAACCCCACTTTTTAAGGCAGCGCAAGTTATGCGCTGCCTGTTTTTTTGCGATGCTACAAGCCCTAGCAAGGGTAACATTCGGCGTTAACATTAGCTATAAAACACCTTTGCAATTGTTTGATTTTGCATAGGGCATTTGTTATAATATATTGATGACCGCACCGCCCTTACGGTGCTATTACTGAAGTATATCACATTACGGTTTTATGTCCTTTGCGGCATAATGCCGGGAAGGCATGGTACCTAGTATGGATATCCGTTCCACCTACATAGAACTAAAAAAGCGGCTGCTTGAAAAGGAATACTCGAAGCTTAACGATACCCAGCGCGCGGCAGTGTTTGACACCCAGAACCCCCTGCTGATTCTCGCGGGTGCCGGAAGCGGAAAGACCACCGTAATCGTTAACCGCATCGCCTACCTGATTCAGTACGGCAATGCCTATCACAGCGATTACGTCCCTAGTGACCTTACGCAGGACGACATTGACTTTTTGTCTGATTGCCTGAAAAACGGGATATTCGACCGCGAGCGGGTACAGTGGCTGCTTGCTGATAATCCTCCCAAGGCGTGGAACGTGCTTGCCATCACCTTTACCAATAAGGCGGCGGGCGAGCTCAAGGACCGTCTGGAGGCGATGCTGGACGAAACGGCCAGAGATATCTGGGCGGGCACCTTTCACTCGGTTTGCTCCAAGATTCTCCGCCGCGAGATTGAAGCGCTCGGCTATGATAAGAGCTTTACCATCTACGACACCGACGACTCGGTGCGCGTTTTAAAGGATTGCATCAAAGAGCTGAATATCAACGATAAGCAGTTCCCGCCCAAGCAGGTGCTGGGCTCCATCAGCCGCTTAAAGGACCAGCTATTAACCCCTGCGCAGGCAAAACAGAGTGCTAACGGTGAGTTCCGCGAGACAAAGATTGCGGAGCTTTATGAGCTTTATGAAAAACGCCTCAAGGCGGCAAATGCGCTGGACTTTGACGATCTTATTGTATGCACCGTCCGCCTGTTTGAGCAGTTCCCCGAGGTGCTCAAGGCGTGGCAGCGCAGGTTTGCCTATGTGATGGTTGACGAGTATCAGGACACCAACCACGCCCAATACCGCTTAGTCGGGCTGCTTTCTGCTGCCCATAAACGCATCTGCGTGGTGGGCGATGATGACCAGAGCATCTACCGCTTCCGCGGTGCTACTATAGAGAACATCCTCTCGTTTGAAAAGCAGTTCCCCGGTGCTGTGGTGGTGCGCCTTGAGCAGAACTACCGCAGCACACAGACCATCCTGAACGCCGCAAACAGGGTTATCGCCCACAACACGCAGCGCAAGGGCAAGGAGCTTTGGACAAGCAATGCCAAGGGCGAGCCGGTACTGGTCTACCGCGCAACAAGCGCCGAGGACGAGAGCGCTTTTGTGGCAAACGCCATCGAGGAAAACGTGCGTGAGGGCCGCAAGTACGGCGACCACGCCATTTTGTACCGCATGAATGCGCAGTCCGCACAGCTGGAGCAGTATTTTATTAAGGCAGCTATTCCCTACCGCATTATCGGCGGCCTGCGCTTTTATGAGCGCAAAGAGATTAAGGATATCCTTGCGTATCTATCCGTCATCAACAATCCGGCTGATACCGTCCGCCTTGCCCGCATCATCAACGAGCCCAAGCGCGGCATCGGCGATGCAACGGTTGCCATGGCCCGCGAGATTGCGGACAGCCTCGGCGTCTCGATGTTTGAGGTCATCAGCGAGCCGGAGAATTACGCAGGTCTTGCCCGCAAGGCCGGGCCTCTGCGTGACTTTGCAAGGATGATGCAGGGCTTTATCGATACCGCTCAGGAGACACAGCTTGACATCCTGCTTGAAAACGTGATGGAAGAAACGGGCTACATGGATATGCTGCGCGCACAGGGCGACGAGGGCCTTACCAGAATTGAGAACTTAAGCGAGCTATTGACAAACGTTATAAAATATACACAGGAGAACGAGGACGCAAGCCTTTCCGGCTTCTTGGAGGAGGTCTCGCTGTTAACCGATATTGACAACTACGATGCCGACGCCGATGCGGTGGTAATGATGACGATGCACTCCGCCAAGGGGCTTGAGTTCCCGTTTGTATTCATCGTGGGCATGGAGGAGGGCATCTTCCCCGGCATGCGGGTGATGTACGACCCCGCCGAGGTGGAGGAGGAACGCCGCCTTGCCTACGTTGCAATTACAAGAGCGAAGGAAAAGTTGACGATTACAAACGCTGCATCTCGTATGTTATTTGGACAGACTTCCCGCAACCGCCCCTCCCGCTTCTTAACCGAGATACCGGCTGAGTACAAGAACGAGACCGGGCTTTCCTCATGGACAAGCAAACCGCAAACCCCGGCCTATACGACGCCGCAAAACCGCACGGGCGGGATTAACGACATTGTGCGCGTTGCAATTACCCCCAAGGGAACCGGTGCAAAGCAGACCTTTGCAGCCGGCGAGCGGGTACGGCACAAGATATTCGGTGACGGAATGATTATTTCCGTTACTCCGATGGGTAATGATACCCTGCTTGAGATTGCTTTTGATACGCGCGGGACAAAGAAAATCATGCAGAATTTTACTCAACTTGATAAAATCTAATTTCTTTAAGAAAATCATGCAGAATATCACACAGCTAGATAAGATTTAAAGTGCTTTGATATTTCGAAGTTGCTTCTTGTAAATGAAGTAAACATATCACTAATAGCGGCAGTCGCGCAAAAGTCGCGGCAGAACGGAGGTCTGTATGCCGAAGGTCACTTTGATTTCTCACACACCCGAACCGGAAAAGACGGTCGCTGCCGCTGCAAAGCTATGCTACAGCAACGCGGACAGCATCGAGGCCCTGACCGACGGGCTGACCCCGGAAAGCACCGCGAAGTTCGTTGCGATGCTTGCGGAAATCGGGCATGAAAGCCCTATTGAGCACGCGAGCTTTACCTTCGGTATTGAAGGGGTATCGCGCGCGCTGCTTGCGCAGATTACCCGTCACCGCATCGCGTCCTTTTCTGTTCAAAGCCAGCGCTATGTGCGCAAGAGCGGCTTTGAGTACATCGTTCCGCCTGAGATAGCCGCCATCCCCGAGGCAAAGGAGGAGTACATCCTCGCCATGGAAGAGGCGGCGCGCCACTATGACCACCTAAGCGAGATTTTAAAGCAGGAGCATACAAAACGGCTCGTGGCGCAGGGACTATCCGAGGAAGCGGCGCAAAAGAAGGCGGAAAAGCTCGCCATTGAGGACGCGCGTTTTGTGCTGCCCAATGCCTGTGACACCCGCATGGTGGTGACGATGAACGCGCGCAGCCTGCACAACTTCTTTGCACACCGCTGCTGCAACCGCGCCCAGTGGGAGATTCAGGCGGTTGCGGATGAGATGCTGCATTTAGTAACTGCTGTTGCACCCAATCTGTTTGCATCGGCCGGTCCGCCCTGCTTAAACGGTCCCTGCCCCGAGGGCAAGATGACCTGCGGCAAGATGACCGAGGTGCGGGCAAAGTATGCAGCGCTTAAAGCATGCAAGTAACGTAGTGTGGTATCATACAGTTAAAATGTGGTAAAACTAAGATTACCCCCTCTTTCTTTTGAAAGGAGCTGTGTATAGATGATTTATCTGTTTTTGGCAAACGGATTTGAGGAGACCGAGGCAATCGCGCCGCTTGATATTCTGCGCCGCGCCGAGCTTGATGTAGCTGCAGTTGGTGTTGGCGGAAAGCTTATCAAGGGCTCGCACGGCATCACTATCGCCTGCGACATGGAAGCAGAGGATGCTTCACCTGATAACGCTGAGATGATTGTTCTTCCGGGCGGTATGCCGGGCACTTTGAATCTTGAAAAGAACGAGGTTGTGCAGTGTTTTATTGATTTCTGCGCACAAAATAATAGATGGATAGGTGCAATCTGTGCTGCTCCTTCTATTTTAGGACACAAAGGCTTGCTAAACGGCAAAAAGTTTACCTGTTTCCCGGGTTATGAGACACAGGTGACAGGCGGACTTTACAACCCGGGCGGGGTTGTGCGCGACGGTAAATTCGTCACCGCCGCCGGCGCAGGTGTAGCCGTTGATTTTGGCCTTGCACTCGTAGAAGCACTGCTTGGAAAGGAACGGTCCGACATCTTAAGGGCCTCATTGCAATGCAAAGATTCGATATAAGGGTCTATAAGCAAAACCTGAGAAACAGGTATAAAGAGATTCGCTTGACTATGGCCCCAGAGCAAAAGGCACAAAGCGATGCGAAGATATTTGAAAATCTAAAGAGTATCTGGCAGGTTAAAAACGCAGGACTCATACTTACCTATGTTTCCACCGCTATTGAAGTCGATACCCTCTCGCTGATTGAATGGGCGTTTGCCCAAGGCAAGCAGGTGGCTGTTCCCTACTGCATCGACAACACGCGGGATATGTGCTTTTATCTTATCCACTCGCTAAACGACCTGCAAAAACGCACCTTTGGCGTTTTAGAACCAATCCCCGACCAATGTGAAAAGCTCACTTCATTTGAAGACAGCGTGTGCATTGTGCCCGGGCTTGCGTTTGACCGACAAGGCTTTCGCCTAGGCTATGGCAAAGGCTATTACGATAGATTTCTTTCGCGCTACCGCGGTACGATGGTTGGCCTCTGCTACCGCTCCTGCATTCTGCGCAGCCTGCATAGAGGGCGGTTTGATATCGCGTGCGATATGATTGTCACTGAGAATGAAATTATCACCTGCCGCCTGTCAAGAGATTAGCCTCTTTACAAAGCGGCGATACCATAGTTCAGGGAGGATAACCACATGGCTCCATACGATCCCAAAAAGGATGAGGGACTGACGCTCTCCGATGAGCTTGCAAAGCGAGCGGCAGAGCATGCAAGGCCGAAGCCCCAGTTATTCGATATAGAGAAATCGGATGAGGAGTTTTTCGGCACCAAGAAGACCCCCTCGCAGCCGACTCCTACACCGCCGGCTACTCCCCCTACACCGCCTATCACGCCCAAGAAGAACGTGTATAAGCCCAACTCATTCACTGAGCTGCCGCCGGATATTGATTCTACCCCTGCAAAGAGTACCGAGCCGGCAAGTGAACCGACCCGCGTTATCTCCCGTCAGGCGATTGAGCGGCAGATGAAGTCTCCTTCCGATGGAGTAAAGAGTTACGGCGACAAGCAGGATGTAAATCCTTATTACAGTATGCCGCAGCAGACCCCCGTAAGGCCGTCAAAGCCCTTTAAGCTGCATATTTCCGATGAGGATTTTAACTCCATCCCCGACTTCGATAACCGCAGCCGTCAGGCACAGCCTGCTTCGCGTGATGCGGCAGTCTCCAATCGGCGTACCCGTTCTGTATCTAACTCTGCGCAGGATGAGTTTGATTATGTTCCCCCTTCTGCAAGCCAGCGTCCGCAGACATCGCGCGGCAATAAAACCATGCGCAGCCTTGGACGCCTTGCAAACGGCATTATCTACACCATCGGCGTGCTGTTTGCGTCTATTTTGCTTTCAATTTTCATTTTACAGTCGATGAGCGATGTGCTCGGTCTGTTCAAGTCCGAGAAGGAGATTACCATAACGATTCCTGAAAAAGCAACCACGCAGCAGGTTGCCTCCATACTCAAGGACAACGGTGTTATCTCGCAGCCGCTGACCTTCCGTCTTTATACAAAATACCGCAATTATGAGGATACCTACCTGACCGGAAGCTTTGAGCTCAACTCCAATATGTCCTACGACGAGATTATCAACATCATTCAGGTTGAGCGCAACAAGAAGAAGGAGGTAACCATCACCTTTATTGAAGGCGTGACTGTCCTTGACATTGCTAAGCAACTGGAGGAAAACAACGTTTGCAGCTCACAGGAATTTATCAACACGCTCAACACCACCGAGTTCGGATATGAGTTTGAAAAGTTGATTCCCACCGGCGGCAACCGTTATCTGAAGCTCGAGGGATATCTCTTCCCGGATACCTACACCTTCTTTGTCGATGAAAGCCCCAAAAGTGTAGCAAAGAAGTTCCTTTCAAACTTCAACAAGAAGATTACCGCAGACCTGCTTACCCGCATTGAGAAGATGGACATGACGCTGGACGAGGCGCTCACCCTTGCTTCCATCATCCAGAAGGAAGGCCGCACGCTGGATGATATGTATATGGTTTCAAGCGTCTTTAACAACCGTCTGAAAAAGCCGAAGACCTTCCCCTTCCTGCAGTCTGACGTAACCATCAACTACGTCAACGACAACATCTTCCCGTTTGTCAGCAATGAGGAAGACAAACAGGCGTATGCGTCTGCCTACAACACCTACAAATGCGAGGGTCTGCCGGTAGGGCCGGTTTGTAACCCCGGCATTAACGCCATCAAGGCGGCCATCTACCCCGATGATACCCCATACTATTACTTCCTCACCGACGCTGAGATGAACTACTACTTCGCAAGCTCGCTTGCAGAGCATGAGTCGAACCTCGCCAAGGCCAAGAAGGTTGGCGACGACGTCGGCGGCGTAGCAACCCATGAGGAGCAATAAACGTACTAAGAGAATAACCCAAAGCGGGCGGCGCTACTGTCGCCCGTTATTGTTGTAGAAGGAGGGATTTGGGCATGGCAAATCATCGTTTCCCCGAGGTTTTGGCACCGGCGGGTGACCTTTCTCGCCTGATTGCAGCGGTGGACTTTGGCGCCGATGCTGTTTATGTGGGCGGCAAGGAGTTTTCCATGCGCAATGCTTCGGCAAACTTCACCGAAGAAGAGCTTTTAAAAGGGGTTGCCTACGCCCATGAGCGGGGCGTGAAGGTGTATTTGGCCTGCAATACCCTGCCCCATTGCGAGGAAGCAGAGAGGCTTTCTGATTACTTTGCGTTTATTAAGGATTCCGGCGTAGATGCGGTCATCATCAGTGATATTGGTGTTCTTGCCCTTGCGCGCCGTTGTATGCCCGATATGGAGCTACATATCTCCACTCAGGCAGGCGTTGTAAACCATCTTACAGCTAACGAACTGTACGCAATGGGGGCCCGCCGTGTGGTGCTTGCGCGCGAACTGACCTTAAAAGAAATTCGCTACATCCGTGACCATACCCCGCCCGACCTTGCCATAGAGGTTTTTGTGCATGGCGCAATGTGCGTGTCCTTTTCGGGGCGGTGCCTGCTTTCTTCCTATCTCGCGGGAAGGGATGCCAATCGCGGTGAATGCGCCCAGCCCTGCCGCTGGCGGTATTCACTGATGGAGGAAAAGCGCAAGAACGAGTTCTACCCCATCTTTGAGGACGAGGGCGGAACTTACATCCTAAACGCCAAGGATTTGTGCATGATTGAGCACATCCCGGAGCTGGTTGAGGCGGGCGTTTCAAGCCTTAAGATTGAGGGCAGAGCAAAAAGCGACTATTATGTGTCAGTCATCACCAACGCTTACCGAATGGCGGTAGACGGCTATCTGAATGACCCGAAAAACTACCGCACCGAACAATGGCTGATTGATGAGGTGCACAAGGTAAGCCACCGCCAGTACGGTACGGGCTTCTTCTTCGGTCAGCCGGATAACGGACAATACTACGAGACCGGCGGGTATGTCCGCGAATATGATGTTGTTGCCGTGGTGGATGATTGGCAGGACGGCATTGCGTTTTGCACTCAGCGCAACAAGTTTACAAAGGGCGATGTTGTTGAGCTTTTGCAGCCGCGCTCAAAGCCGTTTGAAATGACGGTTACACAGCTCATTTCCGCCGAAGGCGAAGAGATTGAGAGTACGCCTCACCCGATGATGCGTTTTTCATTCCCCTGCCCCACTCCGGTTAAGAAAGGCACGGTAGTACGCCGTCAAGTAAAATAGGATTGTATCATAAGCAAAACCCCCGTCGGGTTAACCGACGGGGGTTAATTTGATCTTCAGAGAGCTAACAAAGGACATATTATGATTCTAGGCATCCATTTTGAAAAAAATCAGCAGGCTTTACGACTTGCAAAGCCTGCTGACTGATAAGGTCTAGAAATACTTCATTGGGTTTTTATAGCGGCCGTTGATACGGATCTCAAAGTGGAGATGCGTTCCGGTAACATTGCCCGAGCGGCCCATCAAACCGATGACTTCACCCTTGCTGACCTTTTGTCCGTAAGAGACGTAACGCTTGCTCAGGTGAGCGTACAGTGTCTGTACTCCGTTGCCGTGGTCAATCATTACATGGTTGCCGTAGCCACGCGCATTTGTCTTCGCGATAACGACGACACCCGAATCCGCAGCAACAATCTGCGCACCATAGTAGAGGGTAATATCAGTACCGGTATGGCCCACATAGCCCTGGAATCCGCAGGAAACCTTACCGCCACCGACTACCGGCCACATGAACTGTCCAGAGCCGACTGTTGTTGTTCCGCTGCCGGTGGAGACCTTAATCTCCTTGGTTCCAACGGTCACCTGTTCGTTTACAGGCTCCTGAATAACGCGGGTACTTAGGACCTTACGCGCAGTTTCAACACCATCCACCAGTGTGACCTGTGCGGTTACCTCCTGAACGCCGTTAACACCCTTCTTGGTAATCTTCGTATAGCCGCGGTTATAGCTGCTGCTCTTGTTCTGAATTACCTCGTAAGGCAGGGTGTCTTCATATACGATCGTCTTGGTTACCTTAATCGGTAGGAAGGGCTGTGCCTGAGAGATTGTAATGTCCTGGCCAGGCAACAGAGATTTGTCTATGCCGGGATTTAGCAAGAGAAGGTCGTTTACGCTGACTCCAACCGTCTGTGCAATCTTCCAGGGGCTGTCACCCTCCTTAACGGTGTAGACCTTTTCGCCCTCAACCTCGGTCGTAATCAATTGTGTGATTTCATCGGTTTCCTTTACGGTTGACTGGGGATAGAGTCCATCCACCAGCTTGACCGACTGCACGAAGCTAACCTCTTCGGTCGGTTCACCTGTTCGGAAAGCATCCAAAAGCCCGTTGAGTGTTTGCTTGAGTGAATCCCTATCATAGGTGGCACCATAGAACTGGTCATCGATATATAAGCCTGACGCTTCAACAATAACACTGTTAGATGCCTTTATCAGCTCGTCACAGATCTGATCAACCCTAGACAGCTCTGCTTGGTCCACTACCGTGACCTTGTAGGTCGGGATTGTGTAGATGGGTTCTGCTGCAGCATCTGCAACAATACGCCCCTGCATCATCTTTTCCGCCTGATTAAACTCAGCCTCGGATTTGATATAGCCGAGCGTCTTTCCGCCATACTCTACCTCAAGCCCAAAGGTAAGGCCGGAAAAATACTGAATCGTCATAACAAGGAACAGAATACCCAAAACCGGTGCAACATAGTGAGATAACCCAACCATGGCACGGAGGATGTGTAAACTTCCTCGTTTTACGCAGCCTGCACACTCTTTCGCTGCAAGCCACACACTCCTTTTTCCTTTTTCCTGAATACGCTTTATCGCACGGGAAAACTTGTTTGCAAAACTTACAAATGGGTCAAACACCTCTTGTGCGGTATGCACAAGATGCGCTGCTACGCGCTTGCGTATAACCCCGCTGTGGAAAAACTCCCAAACCATGCTATTGCGCACATAATACCGAATATTGCGCCGATAGCGCTTCATTGTGCGCATAAACTGGATTCCAACAAAGTAGCAAATTCTATATAGTCTAGTAAACAGCTTGCTCAGCTCTTGTAGCACAATCGAAGATACAACTTCTTTCCGTGTTCCCCCAAATACGATTGGCGTTCGCTCTATCGAGCCGCCGGTGTCGTTTGCGAGTGCCACTTGCATCAACTCCTTCATTTTTCGGTGCAAAGGGGCTTTGCTTCATCGCCTTTGCAGCCGCGCCCAATGCGCAAAAAGGCATACCGAAAAACAGAATTACAATTTCGTGGATAAACTAATTATACACACCAAAGCCAAAAATTCAAGGCTTTCTCGTGCTTAGAAACAAAATTGTAATATATCATTTACAATTACAGGTGGGGCGACAGGGTCATTTCCTATTAAATTTAACCAATCCTGGTGCGTACAGCCAATACCTTCGCATAATATTATATGCGTTTACTTCCATGTCATTCCATGATCGAATTTGCCCCATGAACGGCTCGATTGCCCAAAAAACAACGATGCGGTTATGGAACCATAATCGCATCGTGAAATTTGCTTTACTGCTAAAATTCTGATATGCAATAACGCAAATGGTTATAAAACCTTGGATAAGAACTCGCGCAGCCGTTCGTTTTTGGGATTGCCGAAGAACTGGGCGGGAGGTGCTTCCTCCAAAACCTGCCCCTCATCCATAAACAGCACGCGGGTTGCTACCTCTCTTGCAAATCCCATCTCGTGTGTGACCACCACCATGGTCATGCCGTCGTGAGCAAGCTCGCGCATAACCTCCAATACCTCGCCTACCATCTCCGGGTCAAGGGCTGAGGTTGGTTCGTCAAACAGCATCACATCGGGGTTCATTGCAAGCGCACGCACAATGGCAATACGTTGCTTCTGACCGCCCGAAAGCTGGTTGGGATAGGCGTCAGCCTTATCGGTAAGGCCGATGCGCTCAAGCAGGCGCAGAGCCTGCTCCTTTGCCTCCTCCTGCGTTTTCAGTCCAAGCTTTACGGGAGCAAGCATGATGTTATCAAGGATTGATAAGTGCGGAAAAAGATTAAACTGTTGAAACACCATGCCCATCTTACGGCGCACACGGTTGATATCTGTTTTAGGAGAGGTGATATTCTCCCCCTCAAACCATACCTCGCCGCCTGTGGGAACCTCCAGCAGGTTTAAACAGCGCAAAAAGGTGCTCTTACCGGAACCGGAAGGCCCGACAATTACGACCTTCTCCCCTCGTTCAATGGTCAGGTCAATGCCGCGCAGTACATTGTTGCCTCCAAAGGATTTTTGCAGATTCTTAACGGTTATCACCCTTTGCAAGCCTCCTTTCCATTTTCTTCTGTACTGCGGTCAGGCCAACAACCAGCAGCAGGTAGATGCCCGCCACAAGAAACAGGGGCAAGCTGTTGAACGTTCTGCCGCGGATACCATCGGCTATCTTTGTCAGATCGCGCACCGCAATCCAGCCTGCAACCGAGGTTTCCTTGAGCAGGACAATAAACTCATTAAACAGAGCCGGCAAAATATTCTTGACTGCCTGCGGCAGGATAATCTGTGACATGGTCATTGTGTCGTTAAGGCCAAGACTTCTGCCCGCTTCGTACTGTCCCTTATCAATTGACAGGATGCCGGCGCGAATAATCTCGGCAACGTAGGCACCTGAATTGATGCCAAAACCGATGATTCCAACAGGAAGACCGTTTGTCAATGAGTAAAATACAACGTTATAAAGGATGAGAAGCTGTACAAGGGTAGGGGTTCCGCGGATTACCGTGACATAGAGGTCACAGAACTTGTCTAAAAGCCAAAGGCTCTTTTTCCTCGGAGCATAATACTTAACGAGGGCGACAAATACGCCGATGACAACACCAATGCAAACAGCTGCAGCCGATATAAGCAGAGTGTTGCCGAGTCCCTCAAAATACATCTTCCAGCGGTCCTCTGCTATAACAGCGCTATATAAATCTTGTAGAAATTTCTCCATTCGCCTTCCTGTACCTTTCCAGCGGCACACTAGGTGCTGCCGCTAATTAAGCTATTACAATGGAATACCGTTGTTGTAAAGCGGCGCAGCGAAATGATAAACAGTTACGCCGTTTTACAACAAGCCATAGCGGAACAATACATCCGCTATGGCTCGTATTCAAATGAGCAATAAGCCTATCTTAAAAATTGCTTATGCCTGTGCCATGTGCTTTACAACAAGCTCATCGATTGTGCCGTTTGCAATGAGTTTTGCAAGGGTTGCATTGACTGCATCAAGCAGGTCCTTCTGGCCCTTTTGAATAGCAATCGCATAGCTCTCCTCGGTCAGTGCCTCGGGCAGAACCTCAAGCGCGCCGCCATAGTTGGCTGCTATCGCCTCTGCGGGGAGCTTATCAATAATAACAGCATCGCACTTGCCGCTTGCCAAAGCCGAGCCTGCCTCGATACCGCTCTTGAAGCGGAGAACCTCTTTTGCGGCAATGTCATCAGAAGCATAAAAATCGCCGGTGGTTGCTTCCTGTACTGCAATGGTCAGACCATCGAGCGAGTCTACGGTGATACCACTGCCTGCCTTGACAATGACATACTGTGCGCTCTTTACATACTCATTAGAGAAGTCAACGTGCTCCAGACGATCGGGCCTAATGGTCATGCCAGCGAGCGCAAGGTCTGCCTTACCGCTCTTAACAGCTTCGACAAGCAGGTCAAAGTTCATGTCAACTACCTCAAGCTCAACGCCGAGGTCGTCTGCAATGGCCTGGGCAACATCAATGTCAACGCCTGCGGGCTTGCCGTCCAGTATGTACTCAAACGGAGGGAATTGGGCATTTGTAACTACAACAAGCTTGCCTGCCTTTTTGATGGACTCTAATCTGTTCGTTTGGCCTGCACATCCGGTCAGTGCAAATGTAAACATAAGAACAAACGCTAAAACAAGAGCTATCTTCTTCATGTTCTTTCTCCTCACATTACGTCTATATTAGCCCGCCCTTGCAGGCTATAAAAACATTATACGGAATTTCCCGGATAAATCAATAGGTATAATGTATAATCATTCTGTTGTAATGTATAATTATTAGTCGTTTCCAACAAACTCAAGGAAATATATGCATAATTATTCAATGGTTGGTGTATCTTTATTCGTCGCTATACGGTCTGCAAGCTCCTGCATATCCCGAGGCAATTTTGAATAAAGGCGGATGTCTTTTCCCGTCACTGCGTTTGAAAACCACACCTCTGTGCAATGCAGCGCATGGCGGGAGATGTCGGTGCAGTCGCCGCTGTACATGGCATCCCCGGCAAGCGGGTAACCGATATGCGAAAGATGCACACGAATCTGATGGGTGCGGCCTGTTTCAAGCGTAAGTGAGATTACGCTGTAGCCGTGCCCGCGCGCGAGTACCCGATAATGGGTTACAGCATGCTGGCCGTCCTCGCTGACAATGCGTATCTGCCGCTCGGGGCACAGCCTGCGGATGGGGGCATCTATCGTGCCCGCATCGTCGGGCAGTTCTCCGCACACAATTGCGATATACCGCTTTTGTACCTTTGCGGAAAGCATTGAAGCGATGTGTCGGTTTTTAGCAACCACCACAAGCCCCGAGGTATCACGGTCGAGCCGGTTAACAGCCCGAAAGACGCTGTGCACACCTTTCTTTTGGCAGTGCGCGGCAAACACGTTTGCAAGGGTGTCGGTCTGGTGCTTTTTTGATTCGTGCACCGCAACTCCGGCGGGTTTGTCAAAAACCACAATATCGTCGTCTTCGTACACAACAGGGGCGTCAATCTCTGAATTGGGTACCGATTTCATCTGGTCATCGGGAAGGTTGACGCAAAGCACATCGCCGGCACTCACCCGGGCAACGACAGGCTGCGGCACGCCGTTTACCGTAAGCAGCCCCATCTCCTTGCGGAGCTCTGTCATCATGCGGGCGGAATAGCCTTGTGCTTTTCGAAGATAGTCACAAGCTCTGATGTCCTTGCGCCCATCCTCGATGATATAGGTTAACGTTCGCACAAGGCCTTCCTCCAAAGTGTATATCAAACAGTAATTATTTTACCTCGACTGTCCAGCCGAATGTATCCTCAATCTTACCCCACTGAATACCGGTAAGGGTGTCGTACAGCTTTTGAGAGATTGGGCCAATCTCGCCGTTGTTGATGATCATTACCTTATCGCCATAGCGCAGGTGGCCGACCGGAGAGATAACGGCAGCGGTGCCCGTACCGAACACCTCTTTGAGCTCGCCCTTATCGGATGCCTCAACAACCTCATCAATGGATATGCGGCGCTCGCTGACCTTCATGCCCCAGGAATGCGCAATCTCTATTACAGACTTTCTGGTGATACCTGAAAGGACACTGCCATTAAGCGACGGAGTAACGAGCTCGTCGCCGATGACAAAGAAGATGTTCATGGCGCCGACTTCTTCTATGTACTTGCGCTCTACACCGTCCAGCCACAACACCTGTGAGTAGTTCTGCTTTTCGGCCTCTGCCTGACCCTTGAGGGATGCAGCGTAGTTGCCGCCGGTCTTTGCTGTGCCGATACCGCCGCGTACTGCGCGGACATAGTTCGACTCCACATAGATGTTTACAGGGTTAAGACCGCCGGGATAGTATGCTCCAACGGGCGAAAGGATGACGATATACAGGTACTGCTTGCCCGGGTGTACGCCGAGGAAGGGGTCTACGGCGATAATAAATGGGCGGATATAAAGAGATGTTCCCTCAGCAGTGGGAATCCAATCCTTCTCAACCTTAATGAGCTCAATCAGGGACTTGAGCGCGAACTCCTCGTCGATGGGCGGGATGACCATACGCTCATTGGATGCATTCAGGCGCTTAAAGTTCTCCTGCGGACGGAACAGAAGGATTCTGCCGTCGGGAGCGCGGTATGCCTTGAGTCCCTCAAAAATCTCCTGACCATAATGAAGGCACATGGCGGCAGGATCAAGCGACAAGGGACCGTAGGGTACGATGCGCGGGCTGTGCCAGCCCTGTCCCTCATCGTAGTTCATAATGAACATGTGGTCGGTAAACTGCCGTCCAAATCCAAGCTTTGTTTGGTCCTTCGGCTTCTCCTTCAAGGTAGCCGCAAGCTTTAGTTCTAGGTCTGTCACAAATTTCTCCTTCTTCCTCTAGCTAAAAAGCATTTCGATGAATAAATATAACATAGTATACCACGGTGGGTAGATTTTTTCAATCAAAGTTTGAACAAGAAACTGGCAGGATAGCGCGTATTATCCGTATTTTACCTAAAGTAGTATAACACCTGGAATATCTGTCCATACTCTCAGCATACAATGCATAGAGAGGCGGGAACATATGGACAATACCATGCAGCCCAAGACGTTTTGGCCAATCAAACAGCGCAAGCCTGAGAACAATCAGGCAAAACACGCCGAGGAGCTTGTAAAGATAACGCAGCGCATGCGCGAGGTGGAAGACCTATTTAACCTGTGCAGCGATCCTGATCTCACCGAGGCGTATATCTACGAGATGCGGGCGCTCACCGCGCGGTACAGCAGCGTTCTAAAGCAAGCGCGCGGCGAGGATTTTATTGCATAAGGAGATAAGCAGCGAACAAAGCTCGCAGGCAAACCGGACAGCATAACAATACGAATTCCCGCAAAACTATACGTTTTGGGGATAAGTATGAGGTGAAAGACAATGACAGCGGCACAGATTATCTGGCTAGTGCTTGTCGCCCTGCTCGGCATTATTCTGATTGTGGGCGGCAGAAAAATCAAGGCTTCTTTTAAGGGCTGGCTGCTCTGCGCCGTGATGGGCTTTGCAGGACTATGGCTTGTAACCTACACCGCCGGCTATACCGGTATTGTCATGAGCGTGAACCTCTATACGGCAGCTACCTCCATCATTCTGGGCCTGCCGGGGGTAATCCTACTGCTGGTTTTAAACCTGCTTATAAAATAATACAAGGAATAAGCAACTTACAAAGTCTTTTCTGCTAAGCAGCAAAAGACTTTTTTTATTATGCAAAAAGCATTATGCCTAGGGGGCTAACCTGAAATTTCCTTGCCGTCCGTTGCGGAGTATTCTCAAATACGCTATAATGGTGGTTGCTAACACCGAGTCTTGTACAACAGCAAATGATGGGAGAGCAAGAGCATATATGAATTACCGTGTAAAATGGGGCCAGCGCGACGAGGTATACCGCGACGCGGCAGCCCTGCGCACCGAAATCTTTGTAGACGAGCAGAAGTTTGTGGAGGAGTTTGACAGCATCGATGAAGTCGCTCTTCATATGGTCATATACGACGAGGACAACACCCCGATTGCAACAGGCCGGTTGTTTGAAGAGGAAAACGGCACCTGGCATATCGGGCGCATCTGTGTAAAGAAACACCTGCGCGGCATGGGGCTTGGGCGTATCATCGTGGAGGAGCTTGAGAAAAAGGCACTTGAACTTAATGCTTCCCGCATTATCCTAGGTGCCCAGACCCGCGTGCGGGGCTTTTATGAAACGCTTGGTTACCGTGCGTGCGGAGAAGAATACTATGAGGAATACTGCCTACACATCCCGATGGAAAAGCTATTTAAGTAAGCCCTTTTAATAGAAATGAGGTAAGGCAATGAAGACAATCGGTATTATCGGCGCAATGGACAGCGAGGTTGCTCTGCTAACCGAGGCGCTTTCTCACGGTGAGAAGAAGGAGTACGCCCACAACACCTTTGTGGTGGGCGATTATGGTGATAACCGCCTTGTGGTCGCCTGCAGCGGCATCGGCAAGGTGAACAGCGCCTGCACGGCACAAATTATGATTGACCGGTTTGTCGTGGACTGCATCATCAACACCGGTATTGCGGGAGGGCTTTCGGAGAACGTGCATGTAGGGGATGTTGTAATATCCGACACACTGACCTATCACGACTTTACCCTGCGCTTTCTGACCTACCGCTACCCCTTTACCGAGCATTTTACCGCGGACAAGCGTTTGATTGAAGCAGCCGAAAAGGCCTGTGAGTCGCTCGGCGGTATAAACTATTATGTAAAAAACATCGTGTCGGGCGACCAATTCATCACCGACAGCGCGGTGAAAAACCGCATCCGCGAAGGCTCTGATGCCTACTGCGTAGAGATGGAGGGGGCGTCTATTGCGCACGCTTGCGCGATGAACGATGTACCCTTTGTGGTAATTCGCACGGTATCCGATAATGCCGATGATGATGCCGAGATGACCTTTGACCAGTTTGCTGAGCAGACGGCAAGGGTTTCGGCAAAGATTGTGCTTGCCATGTCGAGCTATATCAATTGAGACGTCTATTTCGATTGAAAGGAAGGTACCAAAGCCGATGAAGTCTTCCGCAACGACGAGGACACAAACAAAAAGCATGATCCTTTGCGCCCTGTTCGCAGCGGCAACGGCGGTGTTGTCCCAGCTTTCGATTCCCCTGCCCTTTACGCCCGTGCCCATTAACCTTGCCACGCTTTCCGTGCTTGCGGCGGGTGGCCTGCTGGGGCCTGTTTACGGTGCGGTCAGCCTGACGGTATATGTTGCACTCGGCGCCGTGGGGCTGCCGGTTTTTGCGCAGTTTTCGGGCGGCATCGGCATCATTCTTGGCCCGACCGGCGGATACATAATCGGTTATATCGCGGCAGCCTTTTTAACCGGACTCATATCAAAAAGGCTTTCTCGGCGCTTCTGGGGCAACATTCTGGCGATGTCTGCGGGCCTGCTCCTTTGCTATGTGATGGGTACTGCCTGGTTTATGGTCAGCACCAACACCGGACTGTTGGCCGCACTTGGTATGTGTGTTGCTCCCTTTTTAATCGGAGATGCGCTCAAGATTGCCTGCGCGGCGCTGCTTGTGAATCGTCTTTCCCGCCATGTGTAAGGATGTTGTTTTACTGCGGCCCCATCACCTCTTGTGTATCGCCCATTTTGTGGGCAACGGCTACGATGACCGCTTTATTGCCAATATGACAAAGGTCATATCTACACTAGACAAAGATAACCCCTTTGTACGGCTGGTTTTGGGGGCGGACAGTATCTGCCGTGCGTGTCCGCATAACATCGATGGCATATGCGAGCAAGACCACAAGGTCAGACGGTATGATGCGAGCTGTCTTTCCCTCTGCGGGTTGCATGAAGGCGATGAGCTGCCATGGTATCACCTACAAAGGCTTGCAGAAGACCGCATCCTTGATGCTGGGCAGTTATGCATGGTGTGCGGCGATTGCGGGTGGTATTCGCTATGCGAGGAGATTCGCAGTAAAAAGTCAAATAAGAAGCTGTTATAACAGCACAGTCGTTAATACAATATACAAAGGGAGCATGGCCAAAAACCATACTCCCTTTGTATGCGACTAAACCTATAAGCCGAGTTCTGTATTTGACTGTAATCTGTCTGGGCCCTGCGTTGCCGCAAGGGCTCAAGCCACCCTTCTGGGAATGCCGGGCCAGCTTAGCTCCCATGTCGGTGTTGCTCCGGATAGGGTTTGCAGGGCCGCGCAGTCGCCTGCGCGCCGGTGAGCTCTTACCTCGCCTTTCCACCCTTACCATGCGCAAAAACGCATGGCGGTATATCTCTGTTGCACTTTCCCTAGAGTCGCCTCCGGCGGCCGTTAGCCGTTATCCTTGCCCTGTGGAGCTCGGACTTTCCTCACACATATGCGTTCGGGCTATTGCCCATATGCACACATGCGCTACAGTCTGGTTTACTCGCAAATAGTATTGTATATGTATTTTATCTGTTTGTCAAATCATAAGAGACATTTAAAATAAGCAAATTTAACTACCTATATAACCCAAAAAGGTGCCCCGGAATAAACCGAAGCACCTTTTATACTCTTGTTGATTAGCCTTCTTCCTTCATCCGTGCAAAGCACTCACTGCAATAAACAGGACGGTCCTCACGCGGTCTGAAAGGAACCTTTGCCTCTGCCCCGCAGCTTGCGCAGGTTGCAGTAAACATCTCTTTCTCGGGCTTGGAAGCGTTCTTGCGGGCATCGCGGCAGCTCTTGCAGCGCTGGGGCTCATTTACAAAGCCCTTAGCAGCATAAAACTCCTGCTCGCCGGCAGTAAACACAAACTCTGCACCGCACTCCTTACAGGTTAAGGTCTTGTCTTCGAACATGAAATTTACCTCGCTTTTTTGGATAAATATTTGCGCCCGCGGACGGATTTGAACCGACACCTTTGAAAACCAACGCTCTTCCGTTGAGCTACTCAGGGCATATTGCAAACCGTCTTTGCGGTTTAGCACGAGTCGTTTGAAGCGGCAGCAACATATGCACAGTAAGTAAACTTACCGCATGACGGCGCCTAGCTTTTTTCTGGCACGCTGCAGGGCATTATCAACTGATTTGCAGGTAACGCCAAGGCGTGCAGCCATCTGTTCATATGTCAGACCCTTCAAATACAGCATCAGTATTTCCCGTTCGAGCCCCGAAAGAAGAGAGCGTATTTTTTGCCGAATGAGCGCGTATTCTTCCTTTTTAATCACGAGGGTTTCCGGTGAAGATACGTTGAGTGCAAAGCTTTGCCGGCTTAAATATGCGCGTGCTTCGTCTTCATCCAAAGACACATAGTTGCGCATCGGCATGTGTTTGAATTGCTCGCCCGACCGTAGAGCCGTGCGGATGCTGTTGTTGATGCAGGTTACGGCAAATGTAATAAAAGAAGCGCTTCTACCGCTTTGGTAAAAGCGGATTGCGCGCAAAAGCGCAATCATGCCTTCCTGAATCAAATCGTCCTGATCCATAAACGAGTGCTCGCAGGATACGGCCTTACGTGTTATAAGCGGCTGGTATCTGGCAAGCAGGGCGGTCAGGCTGTCGTCGCAGCCCGAACGCGCAGCGGTAACGAGTTCCTCATCGGGAGTGTCTGCTGTAATATACGAATTAGTATATACACCGCACTGAAGTACCGTCATGGCTCAATCTCCCTAAACGAAACCCCAAACCTATTGACATTTTACTTCTCAACACCATGCCTGTCAATACTTTTTATGAAAATCGAGGGTAAATTTTTATTTTTTTATTCACCTTGTCACATTGTTAATCCACTTTTGCCCTCTGAGACGCAGAACGATAGCCAGAGCCTTAAGGGGTTCATCCACACGCAGGCAGATAAACACCGCCCAGGCGGGCCAGCCCAACACCCAGCCGGACAGGATACCCAAGGGCGCAGACAAGACCCAGAGCAGGATGGTGTCTGCAAAGAATACAAATCTCGTATCCCCAGCTCCGCGTAGTGTTCCGACCAGGTTGATGGAGCAAACCGAGACAAAGAAGAGATTGACCGACGCAACGATCATCAGCCCGTTTGCAATCGCCTTGGTTGTGTCGGGTACATTGTAAAAATCGATGGCAACACCACGCAAGAAATACATGATTGTTGCCCCAATCGCACCAATACCCAAGCTTAACACGAGCATTGTGTCCGCGCACTCGCGCACATGGTCGTTCTTTCCGGTGCCTACGGCCTTGCCGATGACAACTGCGCCTGCATTGGATAAACCAAAAATGACGATGGTAGTAAGCTGCTGCAATACACCTACAATGCTGTTGGCGGCCACAAAGTCCGAACCGATTCTGCCGATAATCATCGACTGTACCGACATACCAACCGACCACAAGAGTTCATTAAACAGCACAGGCATGCCGTGACGTACATAGTCCCCAAACAGCACCATATCGATCTTAAAAAGGTCGGCAAAATGCAGCTGTACCTTCTTTTCAAAGAATCTCATGAACACCAGTACAATAACAAACTCCGTAAAGCGGGCAACGAGGGTGCCGATTGCTGCACCTCGCACGCCCATTTCGGGGAAGCCGAACTTACCAAAGATAAGCAGGTAGTTTACGATAACGTTGAAAAAAAACGAAACCCCGTATACCAGCAGCGGAATCTTTACGACCTCAACGCTTCGGATGGTGGATAGGTATGTATTCGTAACTCCGTAAAAGAGGTAGGCAAATGCCATGATTTGAAGATATTGCGCACCAAGTTCTATAATATGCTCTTCGTTTGAATATATTCCCATAATCTCGCGCGGGAAGAAGAAGGCACCAATGAAGAATATAAAGGAGAGTAGGATGCCTAAATCAAGCGCAATAGCAAATATGCGCTTAATGGATTTGACATCCCCCTTGCCCCAGTATTGTGCGGTGAGCACCGAAATGCCGCTTGAAATACCAAAGGTAAGGATGTTTAGGATGAAAAACGGCTGGTTGGCAAGTGCCACCGCAGACAGCGGGGCCTCCCCCAGTGAGCCAATCATCAGGGTGTCGGTCATATTTACGCCAAATCCAATTAAGTTCTGTAATGCTATGGGGAGTGCAATGGCTGCGATAGTCTTGTAAAAGCTCTTTTCTTTGATTAACCTCATAGTATTAGTTTCCTCCGGCAAGTGCCACCAGTCAAATGTGGAAAGATGTCCGCTGCTCGCGGACGAATGAATAACAAAGGTATATTATATCATCCGAGTAGATTTGACGCAATATTGATACGCGCCGCAATATGCACATTTTTGGCTTATCACTGGAACGACACAAGTGAAAATGACTTCTTGGTACTGACCGTTTGTAGAAATGATGGAAATTACTTACATTACAGTAATACATGTATTATGTTAGAAACACATGGTGTTGTTTTAAACCAGCCTACATGGTTAACAAGCCAATCATTGGTTAACATAATTTGAATTATTGTTGAATTGAATCACAAATTTGCCCATGTTAAAATAAATAGAGACTTTGTTACAAACGTTTAGTTGACATAACGAACAATAATCTTGAATCGAGGTATGAATATGAAACGACTATTTGCCATATTAACTGCAGTTGTTACTACATGCGTGTTCCTAGCTGCATGTGCGGCAGACCCTTCCGATGCACCGGCTGATGAGAGCAGCGAAACCTTCTCTACCGAGATAGAGGTAGCAAATGACGAACAGTATGCCGAGGACAGTGCGTTTGATGAGGACGCACAGGCCGACGCTGACAAGCAGGCAGATGCAGATGTAGCTCAAGCCACACAGGATGAGCAGGCATCGACCGATTCTTCGGTTAAGCCATCGGGGTCCGCTGCTAAGGCAAAGAACAGCACCTCCTCCGATTCTAAGAACATTGCTTCATCCTCTAAGGTAGCCGCCTCCTCTTCAAAGAATAACGCGGCTTCTTCCGCTGCATCGAGTGCTGCATCTAGCTCCAAGTCCTCCAGCAGCTCGAAGCCTTCCTCCAGCAGCTCTAAGGCTTCCAGCAGTTCTAAGCCCTCCTCCAGCAGCTCTAAGGCCTCCACCAGTTCTAAAGCCTCTACCAGCTCCAAAGCATCGAGCAGCAAGCCTTCCAGCAGCAAGCAGAGCAGTGTCGGTACCATCGGTACCTTTACCATGACCGACATGTCAGGAAACACTGTAAACCAGAGCATTCTCAACAACTACGACCTGACCATGATTAACGTGTGGGCAACATACTGCAACCCCTGCATCTCCGAGATTCCCGAGATTGATAAGGTTTACAAGGAGCTCAAGAGCAGCGGTGTAAACATCATCGGTGTTGCGCTCGACGGCCCCGGTAACACAGACGGTGTGAAGAGTGTTATCAATAAGACAAATCCATCTTATAAGATGTATATCCCCTCTTCCTCCATGCTCAGCAACTCCTTTATGAGCAACGTCACCTTCGTGCCTACCACCTTCTTTGCCGACCGAAACGGCAACCTGATTGGAAGTCCTGTATCGGGCAGCAGAACCGCATCCGCATGGAAGAAGATTATTAACGAGCGTCTTGCCGAGGCGCGTTCCTAAGCCTAAAAGTATCAATTACGCAAATATTCTATACAAGAAGCCGCCGGTTTTACCGGCGGCTTTGCATTTTTTAAAGGCGCCTTGCTGTGATGGAAAGCGCCTATTTTTTACCCATCAAATCGTCTGCGTAGCACCTGAAGGGCCTTTTTTTCGATTCGTGATACATAGGAACGAGAGATATTCAGCCGTGCCGCCACTTCTCTTTGGGTAAGCGGGGCATCGCCGCTAAGCCCATACCGGAGGCATATGATGGTTTTCTCTCTTGCGTCAAGGTGCTTATTGATGAGCTTATGCAGCTTTTCGGCCTTTAGCTTAAGGTCGATGTTTTCAAAGATACATTCGTCCTCAGCGACGATATCCATGAGTGTTAAGGTGTTACCCTCTTTGTCGGTGTCAATGGGGTCGCTAATGTAGATATCCTGTGCGCTCTTTTTCTGATTGCGAAAATGCATTAAAATCTCGTTTTCAATACATCTCGCTGCGTATGTAGCAAAGCGCGTCCCTTTGTCACAATCAAAGGTTGATACTGCCTTAATCAGCCCGATGGTGCCAATCGAAATCAGATCATCCTGATCCTTTTGATTGGAATAGTACTTTTTGATAATGTGCGCGACTAAGCGCAGGTTGTGTTCAATGAGCTTGTTGCGCGCGTCAATGTCTCCCTCTCGGATGCGTTCCAAACATTCCCGCTCATCCTTTGCCGAAAGGGGTTTCGGGAATGACCCGCCCGAGGAGATGTGCAGTGCCAGAAACCACAGGTTTTCTAGGGTAAACTGCAGCAGTGCCAGATACATTGCTTCACACCCTGTCGTTTGATTGTTCGCGCGTACTAAAAGTATATGTCATAAGGGGTGGGAACTTGTATGTCCGCGTCAGAATCATTTGTGTGGGAAAGATTTAGGCATGGAAAAAGGGGGCTATGCCCCCTCAAAACTTGATTATTTAAACTTGCACTATTTGTAACAACCATTTGCCTGCAAGAGCTTTAAAGCAGACTTATCTATAACCCACTTTCCGAAACGCAGCAGCTAGCTTCTTTACAATCAGAATCACTAGTAATGTGATTACTCCAACCAAAACGATGGTGCCGCCGGGCTTAAGGCGTGCGTAGTAGGAGATAAAAAGCCCTGTGATGGTAAAGAACTCTGCGAAGGCTACGCCGTACCAAAGCGTCTGTTTATAACTTTTGCCAAACTGCATGGCGCAAGCAACCGGAACCACCATAAGGGATGATATAATCAGCGCACCCACCGTGCGGGCCGCAACTGAGACGGTGACGGCAGTGAGAATGGTGAATATAAAATTAACTAGTCTGACGGGAACCCCTGCAAGGCGCGCGGCGCGCTCATCAAAGGCGACATAGAATAGCTCCTTATACAAAAGCCAGAAGGCAATAAGAACTGCAAGGCTGATTCCGGCGACAAGCATAAGCTCAAAATCGCTGATGGCAACGATGCTACCAAACAAAAAGCTGTTAAATCCCGCGGCATTCTCAACAAACCCGGATAGGACACCGGCAAGGCCGATGCCCGCGCTCATGATGATGGCAATGGACATTTCCGAGTATCGGGGCAGCTTTTTGCGGATTACCTCAATACCAAGGGCAGCCGTAATACAGGTAATGACTGCGCCGAGCACGGGGTTGATACCCATGACAAGACCGCCAGCCACACCCGCAAGGGAGCTGTGCGAGAGGGCGTCGCCAATCATGGAAAGGCGCTTGAGCACCACAATCATACCGATGCAGGGTACGATGCCCGCCAATAAAACGCCCACCAAAAAGGCCCTGCGCATGAACTCGTACTCAAATATCTCCATGGTCTGCGTCATCCTTCCTTGTTGATATCTGCGGGTGGGAATGCTTGTGCGAAAGCTCGTGCACAAGCTGGTCGTGGTCAAGCTCCACCACTGTTCCCTGCTCGAGGCAAAGCGTGCGGGTAACATAGTCCGCCGCCCGTGCAATATCATGGGTGACCATGACAATGGTAAGCCCTGTTTCACGGTTGAGCTTTTTTAGTAGCTCATATAAGGATGATGAGGATGCTGCGTCTACACCGGTTGTCGGCTCATCCAGCAGCATACAGGTTGGGTTCCCTACGAGTACGCGGGCGAGCATGACACGCTGCTGCTGACCGCCGGAAAGGTTTCCGATAAGCTCGTTTGCCTTGTCCTGCATGCCCACCTGCTCGAGTGCCTGCATCGCAAGCTGACGATGCTCCTTTTTAGTTCGGCGCATAAAGCCGATGCGCGAATAGAGGTTTGCACACACGACCTCCAGCACACTTGCAGGGAAGCCCGATGTCTGCGCCGCCGCGTTTTGGGGAACATACCCAACTTGTGACCAGTCACGCAGCGACGAAACCTCCTGCCCCAGAACGCGCACTCTTCCCTTCTGGGGTGTTAATTCCCCGAGCAATAGGCGCAAAAGGGTACTCTTTCCGGTGCCGTTTGACCCGATAATCGCCATAAAGTCGCCCTTGTGCACCGAGAAGCTGACCTCCTGCAGAATCGGCTCCCCCGAATAGGCGAAGGTTAAGTTTTCTACCTGAATGATGTCGTTCATACTGCGCCCGTTTCCTTTCCACGTATCCAAAACAAACAGGGCTTTACGCACAAATCGGTAAAAGCCCTGATATATCCGCTACTGCAACCCTTCAGTCAAGTTCTGCAGGTTTGTACGCATAAACGCAAGGTAATCATCGCCGTTTTTTGATTGTTCGGCGGTTAAAACGCTGACCGATACACCCGCCGCCTTGGAGATGGTATCCGCGACCTTGGAGCTAGCCTGCTCCTCAAAGAAGATGGTTTTTACGTTGTTTTGCTTGCAAAACTCAATAATCTCCACCATTCTCGCGGCATCCGGCTCTGAATCGGGGGTAAGGCCCTCTACCGCCATCTGGGTTAGGCCGTAATCCTTGCACAGATAGGCAAAGGCCTCGTGTGAGACCACAAGGGTCTTGTTTGTAACCTTCTGCATTGCTGCAGTATATTCCGCATCCAGCTTATCCAGCTCTGCAGCAAACCGGTTAAAGTTTTCCTGATAATACTCCTCGTTATCGGGGTCTACCTGTGTGAGTGCCTTCATAATGGTCTCGGCCTGCTTTTTGGCGTTGCGCAGACTTAGCCAGATGTGGGGGTCAATGGACTCCCCTTCCTCATCATGGTCGTCCTCTTCGCCATGACTGTGGTCGGCTGCAATCAAATCGATTCCGGCTGAGGTATCTACCACGACCAAATCCTTGTTTTGAAGCGATGCAAGTACCTTGTCCACCCATGTTTCCATCCCTGCGCCGTTGTAGATAAACAAGTCTGCCTTTTCAAGGCCAACGATGTCCGTCGGTTCCGGCTCCCAATTGTGGGGGTCACCTCCGCTTTGAACGAGGTTTACAAGCTCAATGCGGTCGCCGCCTACCTGCCGGGCGAAGTCGTACATGGGGTAAAAGCTCGTATAAACAAGCAGCTTATCCTCTTGTATATTCTTATCACCATCCGCTTGAGGGGTTCCCTGTGCGGTGCATGCGGAAAGTAGTATAGTAATGGTTAACAGCGCGGCAACAAGCGTTGCCATAGCGCGAACAGCCTTCATGTAAAGCCTCCTAGCCCTAGTTGCGAATCATTCGCAACTGCATTTACAATTATAGATGTCGCACCGTTAATTGTCAAGGTGTGTTTCGTTATATTGGTCTTATCATAAGTATGAACTGCCAACTGCTCGCTCATTCTTTTCCTGTGCAGGGAATGATAGCGTTTTTTCTGTGCAGAATAATAATGCTTTTTACGAATGTGATTGGAGGGATATATAAATGAGTATAAACCCGATGCGTGAGCTGCCCATGGGCCTTGGAATGGCACTCATGCAAAACACTGAAGCGATGAACCGTTTTTCTGCCATGACAAAGGAGCAGCAACAGCAGGTTATTGAGCACACGAAGGTTATCCGCTCAAAACAGGAGATGAAGCAGTTTGTGGATTCTCTTGTGCAAAATCCCCCTTCGATGTAAAGGGAGGGCATTATGATAATCTATGATGTGATTCCGGGGTTTCGGCAGTACTTCTATTCCCTGCCGCCCGAACTCAGAGAGCAGGTGCTATCTTCGGGTGCTGAGGTAGCTTCTATCGGCGAACTCATGCGGCTTACCGAGTCGCTTGCCCAAAACGTAGACTACCACTTCCCCCCTGAAGATATTCCCCTATATAATTAAGATATTCAAATCAAAACCGTTCTTATTCAAGCTGCGATGCAAAAGGGAGACTGTATGAGATACAGTCTCCCTTAACTGCTTCATATAAAGACGAAATGATTATCTCTGTACGCGGCCGGTGCCGTCGCCGCCAGTAAGAGCCAAGACTTCCGCGACCGATACATGGTTAAAGTCGGTCTCAATAGAGTGCTTGAGGCAGGACGCTGCCGTTGCAAACTCAATGGCATCCTGAGAGGAGTAACCCTGAGACAACGCATAAATCAAACCGCCGCCAAAGCTGTCTCCGCCGCCGACACGGTCTACGATGTGAATCGGGTAGCTCTTGGAGAAGCAATAATCCTTGCCGTCATACAGCATAGCCGCCCAGTTGTTGTCGTTTGCGGAGATGCTGGTTCTAAGGGTGATGGCAACATACTTGCATCCAAAGCGGGTTGCAAGACCGTTAGCAACACTCTTATAGCCCTCGTGGTTGAGCTTTCCGCCTTCGACATCGGTGCCCTCTGCCTTGATGCCGAATACCTTATCAGCATCCTCTTCGTTTGCGATGCAAACGTCAACATAGGGCATGAGCTCGCCCATGGTCTTGCCAGCCTGCTCACTGGTCCAGAGGTTCTTGCGGAAGTTGAGGTCACAGCTTACGGTAATGCCCTTTTCCTTTGCCTTTTTGCACGCGGCAAGGCAGATGTCTGCGACGTTCTGACCCAGCGCGGGGGTAATTCCGGTAAAGTGGAACCATGTGCAGTCCTCAAAGATCTTGTCCCAATCAAAATCCTCCATCGTAGCGGTTGCAATGGCCGAGCCTGCACGGTCATAGATAACCTTGGAGGGGCGCTGGCTTGCACCCTTTTCAAGATAATAGATACCGACGCGCGAACCGCCGCGGGTAATCATCGAGGTGTCTACGCCGTACTTGCGCAGGGAGTTTACAGCCGCCTGACCGATTTCGTGCTTGGGCAGCTTTGTGACAAACGCGGCATCCAGACCGAAGTTTGCAAGCGAAACCGCAACGTTAGCCTCGCCGCCGCCAAAGGTGGCGCCCAGCTTATCTACCTGAACAAAACGATAATATCCCTCGGGGGCAAGGCGGAGCATAATCTCGCCGAATGTAACAATTTTAGCCATATCGATATTCTCCTATCTGATATCAGAGTGGTGATAAAGTCAATTGATGATGTATGAGATTATTTCTGAAGTAGGTGCACTGCAAAACCGCCGATTTCCTCTTTGAGGTAGATTGCAGCAAGGGCGCCCTTTGCGTTGTACTTTGCGCTTTCCTCATTGAACTCAGTGCCCATAAACTTGAGGTAGTTTACGGCGCGCTCAATGCTGTTGGTGCGGATGGCAATATGGCCCTTCCTGCCCAGATACGGGGTCTTCATAACCTCTACGGCACTGCCCGCAAACACGGAGCTTGCGCCGGACTTCTTATCAAAGCCGAACAGGGCCTCAAACCGGCCTGCAATGGCCTCGACATCATCACCGGGCTCGGGGTTAATGCCGATATGGGCGAGCTCAAAGCCGAGCATTGTCATAACAGCCTCTTTGGCAAGACGGGTGATTTCGTCAAAGCGGCCTTCGTTAATCAGGTCCTCCTTGACCATCCAGCTGCCGCCGCAGGCAAGCACTCTGGGGAAGGAGAGATAGTCAAGCAGGTTCTTCGGACTGATTCCGCCGGTGGGCATAAACTTAACGTTTGTGTAAGGAGCAGCCAGGGCCTTAATCATGTTAATACCGCCCGCCTGCTCTGCGGGGAAGAATTTGATTACATCAAGGCCAAGCTCGAGCGCCTGCTCGATGTCGCTGGGGTTGGAGCAACCCGGGATGATGGGAATCCCCTTTTCTACACAGTGGCGTACCACGGTGGGATTAAGGCCGGGGCTTACAATAAACTTTGCGCCTGCCTCTACGGCGTCATCCGCCTGCTGCGGGGTAAGAACGGTGCCTGCACCTACCAGCATATCGGGCAGCTCTTTTGCAATAAGGGAAATTGCCTCTTTGGCGCAGGCCGTGCGGAAGGTGACCTCTGCAGCGGGAAGTCCGCCGTTATACAGGGCTCTTGCAAGCGGTACTGCATCCTTTGGGTCGTTAATCTTTATTACGGGAACAATGCCGATAGCGGCAACGTTGTTAATAATGCTGTTCACTCAAATCAGACCTTTCCGGCTGTTTGTATAAGCCATAAATCTATTGTACCAGTCAGTGGATAATCAATTGCAGTAAAGGCTTCGCTGTTCTAGCTTTTACACGGAATTAGCACCCAAAGCCAAAGTAGCGAGCGGCATTGTAGTAGCAGATATCCTCTACGAGCTTGCCGAGATACTCCATGTCATTAGGATACTCGCCGTTTTCCACCAGATTGCCGATGAAGTTGCACAGGATGCGTCTGAAATACTCATGACGGGTGTAGGATAAGAAGCTGCGCGAGTCGGTCAGCATGCCGACAAAATTGCCAAGGATGCCGCCTTGAGCAAGCGCGGTGAGCTGTGCCTCCATGCCCGCCTTGGTGTCATTAAACCACCATGCGCTGCCATGCTGAATCTTGCCTGCGCTCTCGCTCTGGAAGCAGCCGATGAGGGAGACAATGCCCTCGTTGTCCTGCGGGTTGAGCGAATACAGAATGGTCTTGGGCAGGCAGCCGTCGCGCTCGAGTGCGTTTAGGAAGTCAGAAAGCTTATCCAAGCGTGTGTTCTGGTAGATTGCATCGTAGCCCGTATCGGGGCCAAGGCGCTCATACATACGGGTGTTGTTATCGCGCTTGCAGCCAAAGTGCAGCTGCATCACAAAGCCGTTGCGATAGTACTCGCGGCCGAGATAGAGCAGAAGGTTTGTCTTGTAGCCTTCCTCCTGCTCGGGGGTAATGGTCTTTCCTGCAAGAGCAGCCGCAAAGACCTCCTGCGCCTGTTCATCGCTAATGGGCAGATAAACGCAGGAAACGAGAGCATGGTCAGACACTGTTGCGCCGTGGTCTTTAAAGTAAGCTAGACGGTCACTGAGGGCCTTCTTGAGGGTCTCAAGGTCAGGAATTGCATAGCCCACAGCCTTAGAAAGCCTGTCGATGTACTGCGGGAAGTCGGGCTTCTCCACGTTGAGCGCCTTATCGGGGCGGGTTGCGGGCAGAACCTTGACATCGAAGTCCTTATCTGCAGCAATCGCCTCATGATACTCAAGCGTATCAGCGGGGTCGTCGGTGGTGCAGATAACCTTAACGTTAGACTGCTTGATGATGCCGCGCACGCTCATATCGGGGCGGGCGAGCACCTCGTTGCAGCGGTCAAAAATCTCCTTAGCGTTTTGGGCAGTCAGGGGTTCTGTAATACCGAAATAGCGCTGCAGCTCAAGGTGTGACCAGTGATAAAGGGGGTGGCCCACTGCGCGCTGAAGGGAGCCGGCAAAGGCATAGAACTTATCAAAGTCGCTTGCCGAGCCGGTTACACAGGTTTCGTCCGTGCCGTTTGAGCGCATGAGGCGCCACTTGTAGTGGTCTCCGCCCAGCCATACCTCGGTGATGGTTTTATACTTTTTATCTGCGGCAATCTCCGCAGGGTTGATGTGACAGTGATAATCAATAATGGGAAGCTTTTTTGCATAGTTATGAAACAGCGTTTTCGCTGCCTGCGACTGGAGTAAAAAGTCCTCATCCATAAAAGTTTTCATATCATTACGCGCCTTTCTTTGTCTTGCAAGTATTACTCGAAAGCGGTTTAAAGTGTAACACCCGATTTAAAGATTGCAAAATCCCTGCAGCCGTTTTGCTCTGCCTTAACCTGCTTGCCGGAAGCAACCTCAAGGATGTAGTCGAAGAACTGCTCTCCAACCTCATCAAAGTCTGCACCTTCCGCAAGCACGCCTGCGTTAAAGTCAATCCAGCTGCGCTTTTTGGCTGCTAGCTCAGAGTTTGAGGCAATCTTAACGGTGGGCACAGGGGAACCAAAGGGTGTGCCGCGCCCTGTAGTAAACAAAACGATATGAGCACCCGATGCCACCAGTGCAGTTGCCGCAACAAGGTCGTTGCCGGGGCCCTGCAAGAGGTTTAGGCCCTTAGTGACAGCGCGCTCGCCGTAGCCGAGCACATCGGTAACCTCAGCGGTGCCGCCCTTTTGTATGCAGCCGAGAGATTTGTCCTCGAGCGTTGTAATGCCGCCCTTCTTGTTGCCGGGCGAGGGGTTTTCATAGATGACCTGATTGTGACGCTTGTAGTAATCCTTAAAGTCGTTAATCAGGCGCACGGTTTTATCAAACACTGCCTCACTGCGGCAGCGGTTCATGAGTATGGTTTCTGCGCCGAACATCTCGGGCACCTCGGTCAGGATGGCAGTTCCGCCGCTAGCTACCAGAATGTCGGAGAAGCGTCCGACAAGGGGGTTTGCGGTAATGCCGGAAAGCCCGTCCGATCCGCCGCACTTAAGGCCGACAATCAGCTCGGAAGCATCCACCGGCTCGCGCTTAAACCGGGCAGCATAGTCAATAAGGTCTTGGAGAATTGCCTCGCCGTCGGCAAACTCATCCTCGCTTGCCTGACACTCAAGGTAGCGTACCCGCTCGCCATCCACCTCGCCGAGCACCTTGCGAAACTCGGTGATGTTGTTGTTCTCGCAGCCGAGCCCGAGAATGAGTACCGCGCCCGCGTTGGGGTGGCGAACCATTCCGGCAAGGATTTTCTGGGTGTACTCCTGATCATCGCCCATCTGGGAGCAGCCGTAAGGATGCGGAAAGCTGAAAACGCCATCCACGCGCCCCTCGGCATAATCAGCGACATTGCGTGCTAGCTGGTCGGCAATGGAGTTTACACATCCGACGGTGGGCACAATCCACACCTCGTTGCGCACGCCGACCTGCCCGTCCTTGCGGCGGTAGCCGTTGAAGGTGCGGGGCTTGCGGGGCGCAAGCGGAACCAGATTGGGCTGATAGGTGTATTCCAAAACATCACCGAGCGCGGTTTTTACATTATGGGTGTGCACCCACTGGCCGGGCTGGATGTCGGACTGGGCGTTGCCGATGGCAAAGCCATACTTGATGACCTTGTCCCCTTTAGCAATCGGCCGCAAAGCAAACTTGTGTCCTGCGGGAATGTCCTCTGCCAAAACGACGGAGGTATCCCCTACCGTGACGCTTTCGCCCTTTGCAAGGGCATCGAGCGCTACGGCAACGTTATCCGCGCCATTTATCTTAATATAACGTGCCATTTATTATCCTCCTGTAGGCGTGCGTCAGCCGACCACTGCTTGCAAAGCGGCCTTCATACCCTTGCTGCGAATGAGCGCAAGGTCCTCTTTTACCTGCTGGGCAAAGCCGGGGATGAGGCTTAGGTCTTCGCCCCAGAACTCCGTAGCTTCACACAGCGACTCAACATAACGGTCTGTATCCGCACAGTGCGCTGCACAGAACTCCAGAGCCTGTTTGTCGTCGAGTATCTCGTAGGTTTCTTCGCCGCGCTTGCCGATATATTTGCCCTGTGCATCAAACGCACCGGTGTAGAACTGCATGAGGGCGGCAAACGAGAAGGTCAGCAGGCGGGGCAGCTTGCCAAACCGCTCTGCGTACTCTTTAACGCTCGGCATAACGCGGGCACGCCACTTGGAGAAGGAATTGAGTGTAATAGAGAGCAGACGGTGATCGATATAGGGGTTCTTAAACCGCTCAATCACCGAGTTTGCAAACCCCTCCAGCTCATCCTTTGGCAGGGTGAGTGTGGGGATGATTTCATCAAACATAGCGCGATGTAAAAACGCACCAATCACATCATCGTGCATGCAGTCACGCACAATGTCCTGACCCGCAAGAAAAGCGGCGGGAACCATAGAGGTGTGCGCGCCGTTTAGGATGCGCACCTTGCGTTTTTTATAGGGGGTGTGGTCGTTTGTAATAATGACAGGCAGTCCTGCCTTTGCAAACGCAAGCTCCTCCCCGATGCTGTCCGGCCCTTCGATAACCCAGAAGCCGAACACCTCGGCGGTGTTAATGAGCTGGTCTTCATAGCCGTTTTCCTCCCACAGCGACTGTACCTCGTCGCGGGGGTAACCGGTGACAATGCGGTCTACGAGTGTGCTGCAGAAGATGTTGGCATCATTTAGCCACTGCATAAAGGCATCGCCTAACTGCCAGCGCTCGGCATAACGCATGACGCACTGTTTTAGCTGCGCGCCGTTGTTGTCAATCAGCTCGCAGGACAGCACAATAACGCCCTTATCTGAGCGACCTTCAAAAGCGGTAAAACGCTCAAACAATAGGCGTGTCAGCTTAGCCGGAAAGGTATTGGGCGGTACGTCGTCAAACTGGTCGTCGTCGCTGTAGACGATACCCGCCTCTGTGGTGTTGGAGACAATAAACCGCAAATCGGGGTTATGTGCCTCCTTTAAAAACGCATCAAAATCGGAATACGGGTTTAAGCAATGGTCGATGCAGCTGATAACACGGCGAGCATTGATCTTTTCGCCGTTCTCTATACCGCGCAGATAAAGCGTGTACAGCCCTTCCTGCTCGTTGATGAGGTTAGAAAGACCGTTCGCGATAGGTTGTACAACAGCAACCTTGCCGTTAAAACCCGCTTTCTCGTTTAACATATCAATAAAATAGTCCACAAAACCACGCAGGAAGTTCCCCTCTCCAAACTGGAGTACACGAACCGGGGCTTTTTTCAGCACAAAGTCGTTGGGGTGTGTTTGTGATAAAACATGATAGTTCAGTCTTTGCATATTCAATTCTCCTATCGATTTCCGTTTTACAACGGGATGCATGTTTGACTGTGCCTAATCACAAGCTTATGTTGCATAACCTCTCTTTCGATTGCAGAAATTAAGACCAAGTAACCCTGCCATTACCTGCCTCAATGCAATCAACGGTTTTTAGCCGCCTTTCTAATGCCAAAAAAGCACCCGAACGACAGCTAATGATATATATTTACAATCGAATATTACCCTAGGTTATAGTATATCCCCTTTTGGGCTTAATCGCAATGCTTAATAGGACTATGTTACTTCTTTTCTACGAACTGCCACAATCAAAGACGAGAAATTGTATTCTTTGTCCTGAGATTTCAACGAATTTGACAAGGGGTAAACAAGCATTGTAATTGTATGGTTTTAGATTGGCTTTATTCTTATTCTTGTTACATGAAGTCCGCGCTTCGTTAACAATTTTATAGTAAAGTTAAGGTAATAGCATTAGCAAGAGGAGTATGTTCTATGGGCTTTTTGTCACAGCTGCGTTACCGGCTGCAGCGCTTTATGTATGGCAGAAACGGTGTTGATCTTTTATCGCGCGATTTAAATATCGCGGGGCTTGTCTTTATGATAGCTGACCTGTTTTTTCACACCTACATCCTATATGCAATCGGGTTTGTCTGTTTTTGTGTTTCCCTGTTTCGCAGCCTATCGCGCAATGTGGCAAAACGCTCGAAGGAAAACGTCATGTACTTCAATGCAAGAAACAAGGTGAAGAACTGGTTTGCGGCAAAGAAGCGGGAGTTCTCCGACAGGAAGGTCTACCGCTACTACACCTGTAGCACCTGTAAGCAGCGGCTTCGCGTGCCCAAAGGCAAGGGCAAGATTGAGATAACCTGTCCCAGATGCAAAAACCACTTTATCAAGAAAACCTGACGCCGATCCCCCTATCACAGGAATATGTTTTTGCCCTAATTGGCATACTGGAATATAGACAGGTTCGACATCTCCATTGGCGAATTTATACGCTACCTATATTATAAAGAACGAGGTCGTTTGTAATGAAACGAGTTGTCGCTATCTTTCTATGTGCCGTTGTTATCCTCGGCTTTAGCGGCTGTAATCTGCTAAACCGAAATACACCATCTGAAGCGCCAAGCAGCTCTATGGCACCGTCAAGCAGCATGCAGGAGAGTTCCTCCGTTGCCCCGGGAATTGCTGTTACTGATGAGCAGATTACCATTACCCTGCCCTCCTATCTGTTTGAGAACGGGTACGACCTTGATTTAGAGGATGTAAGTTCAGAGGACATCAAAAAGAATGAAGACGGCTCCTACACCGTGGTGCTCAACAAGGAAAAATACCTGAGCTTAGTCGAAAACTACAAGACCGACATCGAGCAGGTGTTCGCCCAGTTTGCCGATAACTTTACATCGATTGATTCGATTGCAAGCAACGACGATTTGACCGAAATCACCGTACTGGTAAATCGCTCAAGCTTTGAGCAGGGTGTGGATTCGGTAGCATTGGTCGGGATTTCGATGGGAGCTTTGACCTATCAGGCGATTACGGGCACTGCGCAGGATAAGACCCATGTTGTCATCCACGTCAAGGACGCGCAAACCGGCGAGGTTTTCCTGACCAAGGATTATCCTGAGGCGTACAGCAAACAGGAATAGTTCAAACGGCATTATCTCTACTACTTATAGTGCAGCAAAAAACGAGACCATTTTGGGCCTCGTTTTTTGCTGTCTATAAACCGAATGATTCTACTTGTTCGTTGTTCCCCGCACGTTGCCCCGCGGTTTATCAAAGGCAGGGTTAAAGGCGTAGAAGTTTTTGGAGTCCAGGTGGTCTTGCGCGATGCGGAGGGCTTCAGCGAATCGGACCAATTGTACAAAGTCCATAAATCCGCATAGTTAAGCCATTTTTCGAAGACTTCACTTTAGTCGGATTAAGCCTACGACCTTACTTTTTCGTTGTTCCCCGCACGTTACCTCTCGGTTTATCAAAGGCAGGGTTAAATGCATAGAAGTTTTTGGAGTCCAGGTGGTCTTGCGCGATGCGGAGGGCTTCAGCGAATAGGAGCGTTTTAAGTAAAAACCCGAAACGCAATCAGTCGTTCCATGTAATTTCTACTTTCCCATCCGCTACAATAATTACTTTGATAAGAATATCTACTACTGCTTGTTTGTCTTCAAATGTTATTTCATTCCATGCTTCTACATGATTTGCAATGGTATCTATTGGAGTGTTATACAGCGAACTTTCGAGATCATCTAGTTCCACTTGTAGCTTTCGCTTTTCGCTATCCAGTTCCATTATTTTATTGTTGATGTAATCCATCGGTAATGAATCTATACCGATCATCCTATCAATTACATCATTAATTTCTTTATTTATTTCGGCAATACGAATTTTTAATTTATTGATCTTTGGATCAATACGCTGCTTCTCTTGTTTTCTTAAGGTTTGAAACTCAGCCAGGTGTTCCCGTATCGCTTTTGATACGTAATCCTCTAATAGATCGGCGTAAACTGTACTACCTAAGCCTTGACATTTAGCTTTCTTTGTCGATGATGCCCCCGCACAGATAAAATATCTCTTCCATTTTGTATTTGCTTTTACAACAATCAATCCATAACCACATTTACCACATTTAACCTTACCCAAGAGCCAAGAATTTTTTGCTTTACAGGTTTTTGCTAATTGTCTATTAGATAGACAACGTTTTCTACATTTTATCCAATCCCTTGATGAGACTATGCCCTCATGAGGAGCTAAAACAACTTCCTTTCCTAATAATTCACTTTTGCTTCTAGTTGTTGATTCTGCCTTGTATAGATAACAAGCATAATATCCCGTAAAATCAGAGACGGGATTGAAGACTTTTGCTCCTTGAGCTTGGAAAAAATCGTACACATTAACGTCGGCTTTTACGTAAATAGGGTTGCGCAGTATTTCGCTCAGTCTAGATGCAACCCACACGCCACCTCGCAAATGCTTTATTCCGTTTTTATTAAAGTAGTCAATTATGTCACCAAGTGAATTGTTGGAATCAGCATACAACGAATAAATTAGCCTAATTTGCTCAGCTTCCTCCGGCACAGGCACATACTTAGATGTCTTTATACCATCGATAACAGTCTCTTGTTTTTTAAACCCATAGGGTATACGTCCTCCCATGTAAAAGCCGCGCTTACACCGCGAATAGTAAGCGTCTGTAACACGTTTTTGGATTGTCTCACGTTCCAACTGTGCAAAAACGATACAGATATTTAGCATAGCCCGCCCAAGAGGGGTTGAGGTATCAAACTTCTCAGTTGATGAAACAAACTCAACATTGTACTCATGAAATACTTCCATCATATTCGCAAAGTCTAAAATAGATCTGCTGATACGGTCTAACTTATAAACAATCACCCTTTGAATCTTACCTTGCTTAATATCCTCCATCATTTCTTCAAAGGCGGGGCGGTTGGTATTTTTCCCACTATATCCTTTGTCTATGTACTCTTTATAAAGACGGCCATGTGTTTCATGTCTACATAACTCAAGCTGGCTCTCAACAGATATACTATCTACTTTCTCCACTGATTGACGGGCATATAATGCGTCATACATCTACCATCTTCCGTCCTTTTTGCTAGGATGCGCATACTTACAGAATACTGCATATAGTTGCTCTTCAATATCAGCTTTTATAGCTTGTTTATCTCTTTGTGAATATTGTGGACGACGATTTACTATTACACACTTCATGTTGTCCTTTATAATCGTTGTGCTTTCAAGTTGATAGGTGATTTTATTAGTGTCTATCATAATAGTACCCCCTAATAGGTTGACGGTACATTTTATGAAAGACAGCAAGTACACAATCACCAAGAAAGAATAAAAGACCTAATGAGAATTATGAGCAGACTATTATAAGTAGATTAAAGGAACTCAGCATAAATTGAGTTCCTTTTCGAGTTTAGTGTAAGCAAGTGAACTTCTGCTTATTTCTTTATAATATATCGTTTCCGCGGTATTACTTTACTGCGTCCCCCTGATGCTGATTTAGCCTTAACCCTAAGTATATCCATGATTAATTGCTTTTCATAATCTGAAATAAATACGTTATACTTATCACACCAAATTTTTTTGCAATTACGATACACAACAAAAACTAGCGCTGTGACTACACCCATTAGCATCGCAAATACTAAGAAGAATACAATCGATAAAATCATAATAGAAATCAAAGAATCAATTCCACCACGGTGACCCAGTTCTTCTATTGATTTTCCAAAAGTTCCTAGAAGAGTAAAGATTCCTTTGTCACCATCAATTATCTTCCAAACGAAACTGGTTACAAGCCCCCAAGCAAGTGAAATCAAGACATTGGGTGCATACTTTGTTCTGCTTTCAATTTGCAAACACCTATTTATGAGTGCGTTCTCGCTGAGTTCATTTATATTGCTGTAATAATATTCAGTTACTTTACGCTTAATTTCTTCAATTGGATATGTTTCTTCCTCTGTATTGCAAATAGACCTAATACTCTTTCTTACACTTGTCGCTGAAATCTCATGATTTAAATCTCTTTTCATCTTTTTTTCTCCTAATAGCTATATCACGTTTTGATCCTTTTCGCTATAAGCACGAAATTTGAATGTTTTAACAGTCCATTCAAAAATTTGGTGAGCGATTAATTGCTCCCCTTATTACGGACTCTTGTATATAGAGATTTTAATGAACCGCTAACAAGCTTTTCGTATGTATGATTATACAACTCATCTGAAGCAATTAGCATCGGACAGTTTCTAACGATATTGACAAATGCTGTAGCAGCAGACTCATCAGCGAATCCAGCCATTGAAGAGTAATACTTGAGGGCAAACTCTTCTCCATATTCCATAATATCTTCAATACTATCCTTGTCTTGATATACCCCACACAACTGCATTCTATTTTCTTCTGCAAATCCCTTGTATGATTTTTCAGCCATGATTCTTCTTACAAAATCATGATTTGAAGTCATATACTTCCGTATTTCTGGATAATTACTAGATGAAAAAATTTCTATATATATAGGCCATAATTCGTTCAGCAGCTCTCCCTCAGCCATTTCAAAGCGAGAATTACCAAATGTTACTGAAACTACATACTCAATATATTTCTTTTTTTCTAAAAACATTTGAATAACTAAAGGCGACATAGGACTCATTAACTTGTTGTAAAATAAACACACAGTTTCAAAAGTAGTTTTTGTAATTTTATCACTACTGTTTACAGCTTCAAAAAACGGTTCTATTAACTCATTGTTATCTTTCATTGCATCAATTAATTCCAAATTCCATGTTGCTTCTATATATTTGGTTGCCTTCATAAATTTTATCTTCTCTTTTGGATTGCCTAATTCTAGAACTCCCCAAAAAGCTTCTACTATTTTTTGTTTCTTCTTTGATGAAATATAACGATATCTAACTGAGTCAAAATTTAACGAATAAAAGCAATAATTTGCTACATTTGTATAAAAGTTAGAAATAAATAGCAGAATTTTAAATGAGAGATTATTACTATGCTTTTTCCTATTGAAAAAGTCACTAAGAGTTTTGCAATCATCTTTTTTTACTATTTTAGGATCAATTAACTGCACTACTATTAAATCATTCTGAATATTATGCAATTCTTGTGATGTAATAAATGGACAATCGGCTTCAAACATAAAGCTATATTTAAATAATACATTTTCAGGTTGTTGTGTTATTCTATTTCTTATTGGTATAAAATAATCTGTTTTATCTCTTAAATACACCTTGAATTTTCTTATTTCTTCTATAATTTCCTCTTGTTCAAAAGGAATGTAAGCTCCTAATTCTAAGAGGATCAAAACATAATCTATGTAATATTTATTTTCTTTTAATTTTGCAGCAACATCTAGTGTATAACCACTATATCTAGCCATATAACTAATGTACTTTAATGTTTCTGGTGACAAAAAGTCTGATGTTTTATTGATTATTCTCTGATAATTATTAAATAACTTGTCAGATACAGAATCATTACTTTTATCGATTAAGTCATAGATATGTTTTTCAAAATCCGGGACTATACGGTTTGTCGCATCCATAAAATCTATATACAATGGTACAATATCCTGCTGTTTTAAATGATTACTTGTATCACGCAATAGTTTTTCCACTACTTTTATTTCTTCTTCTAAAATACTATCTTGTTGTAGAAATCGATTGAAAATATAATTAACTAGCTCAATTGTTATGTCCTCATTATCATAATTAATTAATGTTATTGCATCAATTAACTTAAGGTATTCCATTTCATCTATTTTAATTATGAAATGATTTCCCAAAAAAAGATTTTTAAACCATGTTATTTCCCTAGAATAATCTTTACATAATATTATGCGTAATTGAAGTAAAGCCGACTCGTCAAAATGTTTTTCCCATATTATACATAATTCATGAGCAAATTCTTGATCAATAAATTTAAGTGATTTTTTATATGACAAAACATCTTTGAAAAAGGCTATAGCTGAAGAATCATTGGAATAATCTACTGCATTATTAAAATATTGAAGAACTTTTTTCTTTGAGTACTTTAGTGCTTCAATATATAGTACTTCTGATTTGAAGACCGTGTTAGGTAACGGTAAAAGTAATTGATCTAATGTTTGGAAAGCCTGATTTATAACTAATGAAGAAGGATCCGAGACTATTTTCTGAGCTATTTGATCTAAAGATTCTATATCTTCATCGTACAAAATAGCATTTTCAATTTGCATCTCATCGTATGAGTAAAGATAGCCTCCTCGCGGAAAATTATAGAAGTATGTTCTATAATTAGAATCTATTAATTTTGCAGTAATAAGTTCTTTTACAACTTTTTTATAGTCATCACTTGTATTTGGAAGTATTTCGAAACAACTTTCTAATGATAGCTTTTTCCTAATACTTTGCTCGATAAGTATCTCAAATGCACGATGGTCAGTATTAAGAAAATCTTCCTCAAATGCCGTTGTGAGATAAGCAACTACTGCACATTTCTCAAAAGCTATAGAATTTGGTGAGAATTTACTGCTTAGTGATTCATAAAGTGAAAAAGCGATATTTAATCGTTCTTTTATTTCTCGAATTTTTAGGCGGCGTTCTCTTATTATCCATTTTACCCCAGGAATATCTGACAGATTACCACTAAAATTTAATCCCAGAGTACTAATTGATTCTTTCTTTTCTTTCAATAACCCCTCTAAAATAACATCATAATTATCAATGTTAATCGTTTGAAGGTTGAGACTGTAATCAAAAAGCTTGGCATAAAGCGACTCATCGTCGGTTGCCAATTGGGTTGCTGATACATCATTCATCTTTATTTTACTCGTTAATATAGATTCTGGCATAATATTGACTATGAATACGACTTTATTACGATACTTAGTTCCTTGAGGAACATAATATTTACGCAACTCTTTCAAAAAGTTTATTACAGCATCTGCATCAGTTGTTCTATCTAAATCCTCGATTATTATTATATAACGTTTTCTTTTAATTAGATGCAAATCATCGATAACCCGATAATAGTGTTTAAGGATTTCCGAGCGATAAAGATCAATAATTTCTAATGTCTCTATTTCACGCTTTACTTCGGTTTTACTTGATGCGGAAAAAATGATTTCTGCTGTCCCAATAAGTATTACGAAAAATAATATACCTACAAGAAAAAATCCAGTTGTTAATGTTTCAGCCCAATCTTTTAGAAAAGGTATTATTTGAATTAGGTTTTCCGCAAAGGTACTTAAACCCCACGAAAGCAGTATTAAAGCAAAAGAAACTAAAAAAAGCCCCCAATACCTCTTTCTATTAACATGCATTTTGAGTATACCATAATTTGGGCTAAGGCGTCTGCTAATATAGGTGCCTTGTGTGTGCTTTATTTGGCTGCTAATTTGATATATGAAGGATCTATGTAAGTCTGTTGTTGAACCTATATTATTATCTTTATCAAGTTGCGACCACATTGATATTTTAACGATTTTATCGTCTCTTTCGATAATACGTTTTTTCCCAAGGAGTTCAATTACGCTGGTTTTTCCAAAACCGAACGGCGATGTTACGGCAATCATTTGTGCTCCTGCATCAATTGCGTCATTTAACTTCTCTACATATGTATCTACCCCAATAACATCTTGGTCATAATCAGTTATTGGAGTGTTCAAAAATAAGATACTATCCTTCTGATTTTGCTTTTTCATCACCGAGACTCCTTCGTAATATTTATACATCGTATATACCATTATATTATAATTCGACCAATATCATTATATAATTACATATATTGCTTGTCAATTCAAACAAATATCACGATACAATATCCAACAACAGACTTTATTGTGTTGTGTTTAGTGTATACACTCTCCCTGCATAGCCGGATATTTCCATGCAGGTAAAGCCCCTTCTCATACATGTCACATGGTATAAGATCTGCCAGTTGGTCGTTTACACACAGCAAAAGGCCAACCATTGTGGTTGGGTCTTTTGCTCCAGATTGATTATCACCTTGTTCATTCCTCAGTGGTTCTTCGAATCGAAATGGTAAAATAATAGCCATATTCAATGAAGCCAATAGTAAGAAAAGCCCATCATTATCGCTTTATTGAACTATCATCAAAAATCCATTGCAATTGCTACGATTTGCCTCGCCAAACCGCTGGAAGTGCACAATCTCGCGCTCACGCAGGAACTTGATGGGGTCTCTGACATCGGGGTCATCTGCAAGGCGCAGGATGTTGTCGTAGGTGACGCGCGCCTTCTGCTCTGCAGCGAGGTCTTCGTGCAGATCTGCGAGTACGTCGCCGGAGGAATCGAATGTACTTGCATCAAACGGCACACCGGATGCCGCTATCGGATATAAGCCTGTGGTATGATCCACGAAATAGGTATCGAATCCGCTCTCTTTTATGTCCTTTTCCGATAGGTTCCTTGTCAGCTGATAGACAATGGCGCACACCATCTCGACATGCCCTAGTTCTTCTGTGCCAATATCGGTCAGCGTTCCTACCACTTCGTCGTACGGCATGGAGTAGCGTTGTGACAGGTAGCGGTTTGCTGCACCCAATTCGCCATGCGGGCCACCGAATTGGGTTATAATGACTCTTGCGAGCGCAGGATTTGGCCGTGCAATCTTTACTGGATACTGCAGTTTCTTTTCATATATCCACATATGCTACACCTCACTTTCCCTTTCCCATGGCCATGGACCTTGAATCCATTTCCAAGTCGGTCCTCCATCATATTGGCCTGCTGTAAGAGGGCCATACTTTTTGACGTATTCCTTCATTGCCTTTTCCCTTAATTCAAGATGCTTGCTGTAGTAAGCAAGCGCTTCCTGGTCGTTGGGGTGCGTGTTCAGAAATAGATGCGCCTCAAACAACGCCAAATCGCAGATTTGAATCCGCCGAAGCAGTGTAGCCTTACTACTTGCCACGCGAAACGACCTCCTCGCCCAAGAATGGCTTGTCTAAACTTGGGAAAATGGTGCCTCTTACAAACCCGACCTCAGGGTCGTAAGGCTTTTCCCAGGTTTGGAAAGCGACATATGCTATTGCATATGAGATGGGCTGATCGGTAAACGCATCGCATGAAATAGCAGCCATTACCTCTTCTTCACCGTAGCTGTTTTTCATGATGTTATACCTCCATCGCTTTTGATTGGAAATTTATCGAGGAAAAAAGATTCCTACGAACCATCTTATGCTGGGCAAAAACCTACTGTGACATCTTACGCCCAAACACAAGAAAAAACACCGCTATATCTACAACCTGTGTGTTGAGATATAGCGGTGTTTCTGTTTTTATGAAGGGGGTCTATTTTCTCTTAGTAATCGAAAGTACAATACGAGCCGCAACCAAAAGAACGATGGAAGCAAGCGCCACAATCATGACGATACGCAGTGCAAGCGGTGGAATATCCGGTAAAAACGGTATGCGGTAAACGGTCTCGGCAAAGAGGACAGGTGCAAGTACCGAGCCCATCATTGCAATCGCAAGCACCGCAGACAGTAACGTGATTATCTTGCGTTTCATTGCAGTGTAAGCACCTTTCATCCTCCAAAGGTTATCTGCCCACTTTGGCAGAAGACCTTAGAATTTCTTGTTGTTAAAGATCTTTAGCAGGTCTATGTAGTCCTTGTCCTCTTCCTCCTGCACCTTTTCATCCACAGATGTGTCGGTGATACCGGCGAAGGAGAAATCCATGACTGGGCTTGTAATCTTCTCGTTGTCAAACCCTGTTGCAATAACAGTGATGCGCATCTCATCATCAAGCGAATCATCAAACGCAGCGCCCCAGATGATGTTTGCATCGGGATGTGCAGCCTTGGAAATCATGGTGGATGCACGCTCTACCTCTTCAAGCTCTACATCCTTAGAGGCTGTGATGTTGATGATAACACCGCGCGCGCCCTCAATGGAGGTTTCCAGCAGTGGGCTTGAGATTGCCAGGGCTGCCGCCTGCTCTGCCTTATCCTTGCCGGCTGCGCTGCCAACGCCCATGTGGGCATATCCTGCATCCTTCATCACGGTGCAGATATCGGCAAAGTCTAAGTTTACAAGACCGGGAACATTAATCAAATCCGAGATGCTCTGCACGCCCTGGCGAAGCACATCATCCGCGGCTGCAAAGGCGTTAAGAAGCGTAATCTTCTGCTGAGAAATCATCTTTAGGCGCTCGTTGGGGATGACAACCAGCGCATCCACGCGCTCACGGAGGTTTGCAATGCCTTCCTCCGCCTGCGCCATGCGGCGCTTGCCCTCAAAGTCAAAGGGCTTTGTAACAATACCAACGGTCAGGATGCCCAAGTCACGGGCAATCTCTGCAACGACGGGCGCCGCACCTGTACCGGTGCCGCCGCCCATACCGGCGGTAATAAACACCATCTGCGTACCCTTGAGCGCCGCAGCAATCTCCTCACGGCTCTCCTCGGCAGCACGCTGTCCCTTTTCAGGGGAACCGCCTGCACCTCTGCCCTTAGTGAGCTTTTCGCCGATCTGTATTTTATGAGGAGCGAGCGAGCAGGATAGCACCTGCTGGTCAGTATTTATAGAGAGAAACTCTACGCTGCGCACACCACTTTCAATCATGCGATTCACAGCGTTGCCGCCGCCTCCGCCAACACCTGCTACCTTTATGTTTACAACCTTGTCAAAGTCCTCGCTGAACACAAACTTCATCGGCATTTGAACTTCCCCCTAAAATACATATACCCAAAAACCATCTGATAGTTATAACTAGCTTTATCTGGATGCTCATGTATATAATTTATCAGATTTTCAGGCAAAATACAACATCTTGACGTCTAAATATTCAAATAGCTATGGTTTATCTACCATATATATGACATTATTCTAATTATTTTGACTGTCAGCCTCTTTGTTGTCGGTGCTGTTATCCTCATTCGGCCCTTCCTCGGATGAGGTCTCCGATTGGGTTGGTACCGAATTAGGCGCTGCGGGCAGTACACTGACGGAAAGGCTTGTCCCACCGTCGATTGCCTGGGCGTTAATCACGACCCCCGAGAATGTTCCGTCGTTTTCACACTGTCTTGCAATCTCGCTGACAAATTCCAGCTTGTAATCAAGCTCACTGGGGCCACCCAAAAGAATGGTATTGTTGTTTTCACACAACAGTTTTATGTTCGAGATATTCTCAAGGTCGATGGAAAGGATCTTCGGCATTTGGTACTTCGCTAGTGCGTCAAACAAGGTCTTGAGGATGGTTATGTCCTCCTCGGTCTCCCCTGCTAACGGTTCGCCCGCTTTGGGCTGTTGCAGCTTCATGCCGGTGATAACCGGAACCTCAACATCAGGGGTGGGCGAGTCAGGCTGCAGTACCTTGTAGCTGTCGCTGACGAGAACATAAGCGCCGTTATAATACACTGAGGCAATCACCTTTGCCTCCTCCACGGATAGAACAACCGTAGTGGGCAGTTCAAACCGCAGCTGCGCCTTGCCTATGTAGCTTAAGGAGCGCTCTATCGCCCCATTGATGGCACTGGGCTTTATCTTAAACATACTCGAGCCGAGCTCAAGTCCGCTGGCTGCGATAATCTCACCGGTTTGATAACGGGTAGTACCCTCGACGGTTATGGTTTTTACGCGTAGGAGCTTGTACGAAAGTATCACAAGCAGGATGGTCATGAGCATGACAACGGGCAGGGCATACGAAGCCACACTTCTTTTGCGTCTGCGCCGCTTTTTTGCTGTGTTTTTTGCTGTGCTGCCCATTGCAAAACCATGCCCTTTCCACTGCTTAAACCGAATAATACGTCATTTTAGTCAACTCTAGTAATTTTTGCGCCCAATGCCCTGAGGGTATCCTCCATCCGCTCGTATCCGCGGTCTATGTGGCGCACGTTGTTGATTTCGGTGACACCTTCTGCCGCCAGTGCTGCGATGACAAGCGCAGCACCCCCGCGCAGGTCGGTGCATTCTACGTTTGCGCTGTAGAGGTTGGGTACACCTTCTACTACCGCTACCCTACCCTCCAGCTTGATTTTCGCCCCCAGTCGGGTCAACTCCGCTACATGCTTAAAGCGGTTTTCAAATATATTCTCCACAAAAATGCTCGTACCGTCCGCAATCGATGCCACAGCCATAATCGGCGCCTGCGCATCGGTGGGGAATCCCGGGTACGGCATGGTGCGTATCGTCTGAACCGCCTTGGGGCGGGAACTGTTTTTAAGATAGACGCTGTTATTCGAAAGGATAATCTTACATCCGGCCTGCTCTAACACCGGCAAAATTGCGCCAATGTGACGAGGCTTCATATCCTTTAAAAGAATCTCGCCCTTGGTAACGGTTGCTGCGCACAAAAAGGTAGCTGCGGCAATGCGGTCGGGAATGACCTCGTGGGTTGTTCCGTGCAGCTCCTGCACACCGCTGATGTATATTGTGCTCTCACCTGCGCCCTTTATCTTTGCGCCGCAGGCATTTAGGTAATTTGCAAGGTCTATAATCTCAGGTTCCCTTGCCGCGTTTGAGATTGACGTTTCACCTTTGGCAAGGGTGGCGGCAATCATGATGTTTTCGGTTGCACCCACACTGGGAAAGGATAGTGCAACATGTGCACCAATCAGACCGTTTGGCAGTGTGCAGTCGATGTAGCCGTGGTCTTCCGTAATCTCGGCACCGAGCCGTTTAAGTCCGTATATGTGCAGGTCAATTGGTCGTGGGCCGAGCTCGCAGCCGCCGGGAAAGGATATCCTTGCTCTGCCTGTTTTAGCCAGGATAGCGCCTAAGAATACAATAGAGGAGCGCATCTCGCGCATGAGATGAGTTGGAATGTCGCTTCTGGACAAGCCTGCGGTATGTATGGAGATAACGTGTCCGTCGGATGTTGTATTACAACCGAGATAATCGATGATATTGCGGGCAGCAGCGATATCAGAGAGGTCCGGGCAGTTGCCGATTACACTTTCGCCATTGCACATAATGCTTGCGGCAAGAATGGGCAGCGCACTGTTCTTTGCCCCTTGAACCTTGATTTCGCCAACGATCTTTTCTCCGCCCTCAATCAAGTATTTATTCATGTCTTTGCACCCCTTCAAATAAGCAGAGCAAAGGGATGGTGCCTACGAAAAAATAACATTTCCGTAGAGACTTTTCCCTCACAAGCCATACTATGCTTACTTTATCGGGATTGTGAAAGAACGGATATTTGCTATAAAAGTTGCTTAATCTCGCGGTAAATACGCTCGTTTGCGTCCACGATTGCAAGGCGCGCTGCCGCCGCGGACAAAGCCGAGAGTTTGTCCGGATGAGTAATTAGGTCGCCTACCGTTTGTATAAGCTTATCGCCGCTAAGCTCCTCTTCCTCAATGACAACGGCCGCGTTGTTTTTGGCAAGAACCATTGCATTGTGGTATTGGTGGTTCTCGGTTACATTAGGCGAAGGGATAAGGATAGAGGCCTTGCCCGATGCCTGAATCTCGCTGAGTGTGATTGCTCCCGCACGCGAGATGACAAGGTCAGCCGCCGCGTTGCAGCGCGGCATATCATCTATGTACTCGCGCACCATAATCTGCGGGTTGTCTTTGAGCGAAACACCGCGCTCGGCAAGCAGGGCCATAAAGGTATCGTAGCCCTGTTTTCCGGTTCCGTGGATATGGTAAACCGACTTATCCTTGCTGTGCCATGCCATCAAATCGGCAACTGCCTCGTTGATGGCGCGCGCCCCAAGGCTTCCGCCAAACGACAGAATGCAGGGACGGTCATCAAATCCCAGCTCTACCCGTGCCTTGTCCTTTTTATAAAAGATGATCTCCTCGCGGATGGGGTTGCCCGTGACAACACACTGGGCTTTGGGGCTAAGGTGGGCCTTAGCCTCCTCTACCGCGAGTAAAACCTTGTCCACATGTCTGGAAACGAGTTTTGTCGTAATGCCCGGAAAGGCATTCTGCTCATGGGTAAGTGTTTTAATGCCCATCGACGCCGCCTGAATGATAACAGGGGCGCTGACATACCCGCCGGTGCCGAGCACCAAGTCGGGGTTAAAGTCTGCTAAAATCTTCGCAGCTTCTTTTTTAGCCTCGTAAAGCTGAATCACAGCGTTGACGTTCTTTTTGATTGCGCCAAGCCTTGTACTGCGCACAATACCCCGCGCATGGATACCGGCAAAGGCAAAGCCCTGTGCAGGCACAAGCTGTGCCTCCATGCCGTTTTGATTGCCGATGTATAGAATCTGCGCGTCCTTTTCGCGGTCACGCAGATAACCCGCAACCGCAAGCGCCGGATTGATGTGTCCGGCCGTTCCGCCGCCGGTAAAGACTATGCGCATATTGCATTCAATCCCTTTTAAACATAATAGGTATGCTATGACTTCTCAAGCACCGAATATCGGGAAACCGACAGCACAACACCCATCTGACAAAGCAACATGACCAGCGAGGAGCCGCCGTAGCTGAAGAACGGCAGGCTGATTCCGGTGTTGGGTATGGTGCCTGTTACTACCGCGATGTTCAGGATTGCCTGAACACCAATCTGGGTAGTAAGTCCCATGGCGAGCAGACAACCAAAGCGGTCGCGCGCCCGCATCGCGATTACAAACCCGCGCCACACAAACAGCGCATACAGGATGATAATCAACGCCGCGCCCACAAAACCGAGCTCTTCACAGACGATTGAAAAGATAAAGTCATTTTGCGGCTCTGGAACGTACAGATACTTTTGGCGGGAGTTCCCCAGCCCTTGTCCGAGCAGGCCTCCCGACCCGATGGCGTACAGTGATTGCAGTATCTGATGGCCCGCGCCGGAAGGGTCAATGGTCGGGTCGAGCCACACCTGAATACGTTCCATGGCATATGACATCTTGTTGGTTAACACGATATATGCGCCCGCAAGCGCTGCACCCACTGAGCCAAACAAGGCAAACCAGCGAATCTTTACGCCGCCGATAAACATAATGACCGCACCCAATAGGGTAATTAGGATAGTACCGGATAGGTGTTTTTCAAGGAAAACCAGTACGACAACCGGCCCCAAAAACGCAAAGCACAAGAGAAAGCCCTGGAATTTACTCATTATCGCGACGTTGTGCGAAATGACATGTGCAAGGATGAGGACAACGCCGAACTTTGCAATTTCAGATGGCTGAAACTGTATGCCGAAGAGCTCTATCCACCGGTGGGTGCCCTTAATCGGCGGAGAGAACAGTGCAAATATCAATAGCCCGATGACGCCGATGTAAACAATCAGTGCAAAGCGGTGCAGGATATGATAATCAATATAGGAGATAAAAAGCATGGCTGCAACGCCCAACACCGAGAAGAGCAGCTGATTCTTAATAAAGATGTAGCTGTCTCCGTAGTAATACAGGGCATACGCATAGCTTGATGAGAACAGCATGATAAGCCCCATGCCAAGCAGGGCTAGTGTGAATAGAAAAAAGGTAATGTCCATGCCGCCTTTCGGCCTACCAAACACCGATTTTAGACTAAACTTCAAACAGGACACACCCCAATCAACGTGAAGATAGCAAGGTTAGATCATTGTTACTGCCCACAGGGCAAGAGCGCCGCCGATGACACCGACCAGCGAGAATGACATTACAATCTTCACTTCGCTAAAGCCCGACATCTCGTAGTGGTGATGAATCGGGCTCATCTTGAATACCCGTTTTTTGGTCAGCTTAAAGCTGATTACCTGAATAACTACGGAAAGTGCTTCTATGACGTATACAATTCCCGCAAGGGCTAAGAATGCGGGCATGTTAATGCCAAAGCTGATGGCAACCACCGCTCCGCCCAAGAACATCGAGCCGGTGTCGCCCATGAAAACCTTAGCGGGATAAAAGTTCCAAACCAAGAATCCGATGCAGGCTGCGGCAATCGCCACAGAGAATATACCGAGCTTATACTGCGCAAGCATCGCGCACATGAGCATTAAGGTAACACTGCAGACAAAGGTCAGCGAAGCACACAGTCCGTCGATTCCGTCGGAGAGGTTGACGGCATTGACCATGAAGTAGATGACCAGCACTGAGAAGGGATAGTAGAACAGGCCCATATCCCAGGGGCCGATAAATGGAACAATCATCGTGGTACTATGGTCGCCCGCAAGGTAGATGGTAAGCAGGTATAGTATTGCCACAAGCACCTGCATTATCGTTTTTTGGGTGGCGGTAAGACCAAGGTTTCTCTTCTTTACTACCTTAATGTAGTCGTCGGTAAAGCCGATAAAGCCGTTGGCTAAAGCAAGGAGGACTCCTGCCGCAAGCTTGATGTTCTCAAGGCGGGCAGTAGCTTCTATCATATCGCCTTTTAGTAGAGAAAGGGCTATCAGTCCTACGACGAGGCCTGAGAGGGAACCCACGATAAACATTATGCCGCCCATTGTCGGGGTGCCCTGTTTATTCTTGTGCCAGGTGGGACCAATCTCCTTAATGGTCTGACCGTAGCGCAGTTTTGTAAGATAGGGTATCAGTCCGCGTCCGATCACGGCGGTAACAACAAAGGCAATCAGGGCCGTGACAATCGTTGCAGTCGAGTTCATTTGCAAAACATCCTTTTAGTAAACTGGGGGTCAATCCCTTGCATTGTTATCCGTGCCTGAGTAAAAGCGCTCGATGATGTCCTCAAGCCGCATACCACGGCTGCCCTTAAACAAGATGGTATCTCCGGGCTTAGCCGTTTCAATCAGCTTTTGGGCGGCTTGGGTCTTATCCTTGAAATAGTGCACCTCACGAACGCCGTGCTCCTGCGCTATCCTTGCGATGTGGGCTGCCTCAGAGCCGTAGGCAATCAGGATATCGGCCTCGGTTTGCCCTGCAAGCTGGCCAACCGTTTCATGAGCGGACTTTGAGTAGCTGCCGAGCTCCAGCATATCGGCAAGAACAGCGATGCTTCTGCCGCCCGATTCATCCCTGAGGGTTTTGAGTGTACCGAGCGCTGCCCGCATGGAATCAGGGCTTGCGTTGTAGCAGTCCTCAATCACGGTAAAGCCGCCGCGGCGCACAATTTTTTGGCGCATACCGGACGGCACATACGACCCGAGCGCTGCCGTGCTTTTTACTAGGTCAAATCCCAATGCAGCCGCTGTGCTGAATGCGGCGAGGGCGTTTAACACATTGTGCGTACCGATGCACGGAATACGGGCAGGATATTCCCCATCTTTATATCGGATGGTAAAGTGAGTTTCTTCACCCTCACGGGCGATATTTTTTGCGGTAACATCCGCTGCCGTATTTTCGATACCGTAGGATATTATAGCAAGGTCACAATAGGTTTTTATGTCGGAAAGCAGGTCGTCATCATAATTGAGTATGAGGGTTCCGTTTTCGGGGAGACCCTCGGTAATCTCAAGCTTTGCCTTGAGAATGTTCTCCCTGCTGCCGAGGTTTTCAATGTGAGAAACACCGATATTGGTGATAACGGCGACCTTGGGTAGGGTCGCCGAGGACAACAGTGTAAGGTCGCCAAGGTGGGTCATTCCCATCTCCAAGACCGCACACCCATAAGTTTCGTCAAGGTTGAGTAATGTGAGCGGCAGGCCGATTTCATTGTTGCGGTTGCCTTCGGTTTTGAGCGTTTTACAGTTTGCGCTCAAAGCACACGCTATCATATCCTTGGTTGTGGTTTTGCCAACGCTGCCCGTTACCGCGACAATGGGGATGTCATATTGCAGGCGGTAGGCGCAGCCTATGGTAATCAGCGCACGCTGGGTATCCTTAACGTAGATAACAGGCTTTTCGGCATCCTTAATCTCCTTGCGGCAAACGGCTGCAACAGCGCCCTTTGCAAAGGCCTCGTGCACAAAATCGTGCCCGTCAAACCGCTCTCCCTCAAGCGCAACAAACAGACAACCGGGGGTAATGGCGCGCGAATCGGTGCATACATCTAATACTGTGATATTCTCCGAGACAATTGCCCCGAACAGACGGGCAATGTCGTTTAACATCCATGGCTTCAAATCCCGATTCCTCCACTTCAAAGCGGTCTATTGCTTTGCGTCGCGCTGGGCTATGAGCTTTTTGACTATCTCATGCTCGTCAAAGGATACGGTGCCAAAGCTGAGCACCTGATAATCCTCATGGCCCTTGCCGCACAGAACGATAACATCATCCTGCTGCGCGTTTTCAATCGCCCACCGGATTGCCTCGTAGCGGTCGACGATTACCTTGTATTCTACTCCCGTTCCTTCAAACCCCGGGAGGGCGTCGTCAATAATCTGCTGGGGGTCTTCACTGCGCGGGTTATCGGAGGTCAGAATGGCAAAATCACAGTTTAGCCCAACCGTGTGTGTCATCTTGGTGCGCTTGGTTCGGTCGCGGTTGCCCGCGCACCCGAACAGGGCCACCACCCGCTTTGGGGCAAACTCGCGAACGGTTGATAATACCTTTTCAAGGCCATCCGGGGTGTGCGCGTAATCGCAGATGACGGTAAAGTCACTGCCCGCATACAGAACTTCTGCGCGGCCCTTTACCCCCCTGCACCGGTTAAGCCCCTGCACAACAACCGAAGGCTCAAAACCGAGGGATACCATGCAGGACAAAGCAGCCATGGCATTCGATACCGAAAAAGACCCCGGCATGCAGAAGGATACCCGTTCGATAACCCCTTTGCCAACAAAGGCGAAGTTCACACCGTTGCGGTGCTTCTCTACACTTTTGGCGGTGTAGTCCGCCATGTCGTCGTCCGCCGAATAGCTGACCGCCTTGCATGGGATTTCATTAAGCAGGCGTTTGCCGTACTCATCGTCGAGATTGATAATACCGACCCGACAGCTGTCAAACAGCTTCTTTTTCGCGCTGTAGTAATTCTCCATCGTCAGGTGGTAATCAAGGTGGTCTTGCGTGAGGTTTGTGAAGATGCCGGCTTCAAACATACACCCGTCCAGTCGGTGCTGGTCGAGGGCATGGGAGGATGCCTCCATCACGACGTATTCACAGCCCGCCGCAACCATACGGCCAAACAGGGCGTGAAGCTCGGCGGGGTCGGGTGTGGTGTGTTTGGCAGGCAGGGTCATATCGCCAATCTCCACATGGATGGTACCGATAAGCCCCGTTTTCTTGCCCGCGTATTCGAGTATCTGCTTGAGCAGGTATGTGATTGTGGTTTTGCCGTTGGTTCCAGTTACGGCGATGAGCTTCAGCTTCTCTGCAGGATTTCCGCTCATCTCGGCACACAAAAGGGCGTAAGCGGCGCGCGTGTTCGGCACGAGTATCTGCCGCTCAAGGCCTAAATCCCGCTCGGCGATTACCGCCACGGCGCCCTGCTTGAGTGCGTCGCTTGCGAAGTTGTGCCCGTCAAACTTTTCGCCCTTTATCGCTACAAACAGGGTATTATCCGTCACCCTGCGGGAATCACTGGTCACCAGGGATATTTCGGCATCTGGTATCTGTGCGCCGGACAGGCAATTGATGCGTCCCAAAAGCTGTGATAGTTTCATTAGCCCGCCTCCCTGCATTGGTGTTTATCTGTAAAACGAAATCACATATAGTATAGGCACGTTTTTGCTATTCTACCGCATCGACCACACCAAATGTGACCTCAATGACGGTTCCATGCTCGGCAACGACTCCGACCATCGACTGCGCGATTGCCTGAGTGCCCACCTGGTTGCTGCCGCCGCCCACAATGCGGATGTTAAAGCCAGAATTAGTCAGAAGCTTATTCGCCTGCTGGGCAGTGAGGCCGATAACACTTGGAACAACCGAGGATTTCGCTTCCTGATTCTCTGTGTAGAGGATTACCTTGCCGCCTCTGGGAACAGGCTGGCCTGCAAGCGGATACTGCTTGATAACCGTTTCGCCGTTGCCTACAATCTCGGACTGCAGACCTTGCTTGTTGAGCGCCGAGGTTGCCTCGTGCGGTTTGTAACCGACAACGTTCGCGACGGAGATATCCATCTTTTCAAGCTCTTCTGCGGTGTAGGCAGGCTCAATGCCGAGATAGGTAAGGGTCTCGGAGATGATGTTACCTGCAACCGGTGCCGCGATGGTGGAGCCGTAGGCAGACGAATCTGCCGGCTCATCCAGAATGACGAGCACCGCAATCTGCGGGCTATCAGCTGGAGCAAAGCCTAAGAAGGAGAGCACGTGCTCCTTAACACCTGTTGTGCTCTGCTGGTCGAGCTTTTCGGATGTACCGGTCTTACCGCCAATGCGGTAGCCCTTTATGTAAGCACTGCGTCCGCTTCCCTCGCTGACTACCTTTTCAAGCATCAGCGCAAGCTGTGCGGATACCTCTTCCGAGATAACCTGCCGCTTCACGACAGGCTCGATATTCTCAATGATATTCTTATCCGAATCAATGACCTGCTTGACAATATGCGGTTCATAGAGGTAGCCGCCGTTGATGGCAGCCGATACCGCCGTGATAATCTGCATCGGGGTAACCTTAAAGCTCTGGCCGAACGATGCAACCGCGAGGGTATCCGGCTCCTTCTGCAGAACCGCCAATGAGTGGTAGATGCCGCCTGTTTCACCCGGCAGGTCAATGCCGGTCGGCTCGCTAAAGCCGAACGCCTTGTAATACTGTGCGGTTCGCTCGGGGCCGAGCGCAAGACCCACCGTCATAAACACAGGGTTGCAGGAGTTTTTAATGCCATCCACAAAATTCTGCGCACCGTGTCCGGCATGCTTCCAACAGCCAATTGAACGCCCGTTAACGGTAAGTGCGCCGTTGCAGTAAAAGGAGGAGTTCGCATTAACAACGGCTTCCTCCAGAGAGGCTGCTGCTGTGATAATCTTATAAACCGAGCCGGGTTCATATGTATCAGAGATTGCCTTGTTTCTCCACTGGGCCTCTTGTGCAACCTTAAGTTGTGCTGCACGCTCGTCTTTATCCTCAATTGACTGAATGACCGACGCAAGCTGTGCGTCCGCAATCTCAAACGGGCTGTTGGGATCGTAGTCCGGCTCGGTGTCCATGGCAAGAACCTCACCGCTTGTAACGTCCATGACAATAGCAGTCGCGCGGTTTTTTACCCCGTACTCAATGACTGCTGTTTCTAGGTTTTTCTCTACAATATGCTGGATGACCTCGTCGATGGTCAAAACAAGGGAGTAACCGTCTTGAGCGTCGTTGCGCGACTCATACTCAACAGGCATATCCTTGCCAAGCGCGTTCTTCATCGACACAATCTTGCCGTCTACGCCCTTAAGATAGCGCTCATAGTACGCCTCAATACCGTTTAATCCCTGATGGTCGTCACCGGTAAAACCCAGAATGGTTGCGGCAAAATCCCCGTAGGGGTAATAGCGCTTGTAGTCCTCATTGAGTACGATACCGGTAATTTTATTTTCTACGATAAATGAACGAATAGCGTCCGCTTCGGCTGACTCTACGCGACGCTTTACCAGTTCATAATAATTCTTTTTCTTTGATTTTTCTATGATGCGCTGCTCATCCACACCGAGTATTTCGGATAGCTTCTTTGCAATGAGCTCGCGCTGCTCCTCCTTGATGTTTGTCGGGTTTAAACTAACCTCCCAGACGCTGGCACTCTGCGCCAGAACGTTTAGGTTGCGGTCATAGATTGTTCCGCGCTTAGCCTTAACCGTTGTTTCTCGTAACTGCTGGTTCATTGCCTTTTCCTGATACGGCTCGTGCTTGACGAGCTGCAGATACACAAGACGTCCTATCAGCACGCCAAAGCATATCACGGTCATGCCCACCACAACAACCAGCATTTTTTTAATCATGGCATTGGTTGGCCCTGCCGGCATTGCTTAACCCCCTTGGTTATACGCCGAGCTGCGCGTTAAACCACTTTAATTGTATTTGCATTTCAGTTTATGTATTCCACCAAGGCATAAAACAGCTCGTTAATGTCGGGAATTTGAATCTTTGGCTCCGTCATAGCCTGCATGGTTTCAATCTTGTCATCACCGGACAGGGTGACATAGCTAATTTGGTACTTCTCCGCGCGGCTTAAGCCGAGTGTGCCGGTTGCATACTCCTCAATGCTCTTGATGGAGACCTTGCTATCCAGCTGCATGTTGAGTCTGGTATAATCGTTTTGCAGTTCTGCAAGCATCGAGTTTGCTTTGCCAATCTGGTAAACAGTTTCATTGAGCTTTACACGGCTAAAGATACCGGCGCACAGGATTAGCCCTACCATTGCGCCGACAAAGATACGACCAAGTGCCACCGCCGCCACGCGCAGACGCGATTGCGGCAGTGCCTTAGGCAGCTCTTTGGGTACCGACTTTACCTTTCTTTCCCTGTTTTCGAACAATGAAAGGTCATATGCGAGATTGTCCGCCACGGTACTCACCCCTGAAAGTTTTTAGATTCCTTATAGCTTTTCAATGACCCGAAGCTTTGCGCTTCTGCTGCGGGGATTATTCTTTAGCTCTTCCTCCGAAGGCTCAATCGGCTTTTTACTCACCAGTCTACCCTTTGGAACGTTGCCGCATACGCATACCGGGAACTCCGGCGGGCAGGTGCAGCCCTTGCACTGTGATGCAAAGTTTTGCTTTGTGATGCGGTCTTCGAGCGAGTGGAAGGTGATGACGCACAGCCTTCCGCCGGGCTTAAGAAGGTTAAACGCATCGGTCAGGGCGCCATCGAGTATCTCAAGCTCACCGTTTACTGCGATTCTAAGCGCCTGAAAGGTTCGGCGTGCGGGATGTGCATCGCGCATGGCTGCCGCAGGCAGTGCGCTCTTTATAACGTCCACCAATTCGAAGGTGGTGGTAATCGGTCTTTGCTGTCTTGCAGCTACGATTGCCTGTGCAATCCTGCGCGAGTACCGTTCCTCGCCGTACTCCCACAGTATCTTTGCAAGCTCCTGCTCGGAGGCGGTGTTTACAAGCTCCTCGGCAGAGGGACCTTGCGCGCTCATGCGCATATCAAGAGGCCCATCCTGCCGGTAGGAAAATCCTCGATCGGGTGTGTCGAGCTGATAGGACGAAACCCCCAAATCCAGCAGCATACCGTCTATCTGCTCAATATCAAGATTCGAGAGTACACCCTTGACCTCGGAGAAGTCGGCGCGAACTACCTGCGCACAAGGATAAGGAGAAAGACGCTCTGTGGCGATTTTGACTGCGTCCGGGTCTTTGTCTATGGCAATCAGTCTGCCGGTCGTGAGGCGCTTCGCTATCTGCGTGCTGTGGCCGGCACCCCCTGCCGTTCCGTCAACATATATGCCATCCGGCTTAATCGCTAGCGCCTCTATGGACTCGGTTAATAGTACGGAAATGTGTGAGAAATCCATAATGCAGGCGCCCCCTTGCTAATACAAATCGATTTATACGTCGTTAAAAGCCGAGCTCGTCCATTATGTTCTTAATACTGTCAGCAGTGAGAGCAGCGTTCTGTTCGTCCCACTTCGTCTTGTCCCAAATCTCGGCGCGAACCGAGGCACCGATAATCATGATGTCCTTTTCCAATCCCGCAAACTGCCTTAGGGCGGGCGGAATCAGAACGCGGCCGTTTTTGTCGACCTCCGCCTCGCACGCGCCTGAGAAGAAGAAGCGCTGCAGGGCGCTTGCCTTTGAGAAGGGCAGGGCGTTAATTTTGTCCTGCAGTACCTTCCACTGGTCAAGCGGGTAGACAAACAGGCAGTCGCCTGTGCCTTTGGCGATGATGAAATGCTCGCCCAGGTCAGCCCTGAGCTTGGACGGAAAAACAACACGCCCCTTGGGGTCAAGGGTGTGTGCGTATTCGCCCATCAGCATTTTTACCACCACCTTTATTATGAGGCTGTAAGCCACCGGTCATTCTTTTACTTTTTAATGTGGGATTTTTGCCCCACTTTAAACCACAGAAAACCACTTTGAACCACTTTTCTATAATTATAGCGATGAATTATGTAAAATGCAAGTGCCTTTGTGCAATATCACAGCCTGTGGATAAGGATTATCATCCTGCACAAAAACGATGGTATTTTTTACATATTTCCGATAAGTAGGTGGTCGAAAAAAATCACCCAAAAATGGGGTAAATATGCGAAAAATAAGCCAAAAATCGCGTACATATGTTCGCGCATGGATAGGGCAAAAATAAAAGCACCCGCACCCATAGCATTGACTGCTAATAAGGGTGCGGGTAATTAGGTTGTAAAAGAATTATGTATACTAGATGTTGGTGTTCTTTGCGCCTGATTTCATCTGCTGGCGTACGGTCTTGACCTTGTTGAGGCTGACAGTCAGGCTATCCTCTGCCGAACGTACGATCTCATCCACGTATTCGGTGGTAAGCTGGCGTATTTCGCGGGATTTTTGCTGTGCATTTGCGATAATCTCCTGTGCACGCGCCTGTGCCTGACGGGTGATTTCGCTCGCTGCTACCATAGCGCGGGCGCGTTCCTCGGCACGGGCGACGATTGCCTCCGCCTCCCTCTTCGCCTCGCTGATAATCTCAGCGCGGTCAGACACAATCGCCTTGGCCTGCTTAATCTCATTGGGCAGCGACAAGCGCACATCGTCCATCAGCTCCCGCAGACGGACAACGTCGATGACACACCGCCCTCCCGAAAGGGGCATCGCCCATGAGGTATCGATGAGCTCATCCATCAAATCAAGAGCTTCGTCAATGTTCATCGCCATATGATTACATCCTCCCTAGTCAGCGAAATCTAAGGCCTCGGCACTGCCGTTATTAGTTATCCCGGCAAAGCCGGTCACGTATCTGGTCAAGGATTGGTTCGGGTACAAAGTCCGAGATATTTCCGCCAAAGCTGGCCACCTGCTTGACGATGCTGGAGCTTAGGTACATATTCTCCATACTGGTTGGCACAAACACCGTTTCAGCCTCGGGGTAGAGCTTTTTGTTCACGAGCGCCATCTGGAACTCATACTCAAAGTCGGATACCGCGCGCAGGCCCTTGACGATGGCACATGCGCCCTTTTGCTTTGCGTAATCGGCAAGCAGTCCCTCAAACGTATCCACCCGAATATTGGGCAGGTGTTCGGTGACCTTGTGTATCATCTCCATGCGCTCCTGTGGGGTGAAGCTGGGGTTTTTGGCCGGGTTATGAACCACCAGCACAATGACCTCATCAAACAATCCCGACGCACGGGTTATTATGTCCAGATGTCCTTTGGTTACCGGGTCAAAACTTCCGGGACAGATGGCGAGCTTCATCGTCATCATCACACCTTTCCCGTTTGATGCCGTCTGCGCGGCAAGAAAACGTCTAAACTAATCTTCCTCAGCCGGTCTTCTGTAGACATTGAGCGAGGTAGTGCCATAGCGGTACTCCCGCTTGGCTGTAAGCTCCCCTACTGCATCCGGCAGACGGGTGTTTTTTGCGGATTCGCAGATAAGCACACCCACAGGGCTGATGCGTTTGGCACAAAGCGCTAAGATCTCCTCAAGTCCCTCCATTGCATAAGGGGGATCGAGCAGGATGATGTCAAACACATCCTGTGTGCTTTTTAGAAATGCCGAAGCGTCCATTGCCGCAACACGCGCCTGTTGGGCAAGGCCGGTCTTAGCAAGGTTAGTCTTTATCAGTTCAACGCTTGTTCTTGACTGGTCAATAAACACACAGCTTGCGGCACCCCGGCTGAGTGCCTCGATGCCGAGCTGTCCGGAACCGGAAAACAGGTCGAGCACACGCGCACCCTCCAGCTCAAATTGGATGATGCTGAACATCGCCTCTTTGACGCGGTCAGTAGTCGGGCGGGTATCCCGTCCCTCTGGTGAAAGGAGTTTCGCTCCCCTCGCCTTACCTGTGATAACTCGCATAGTATGCTTGTCCGTGCCTTTCCGAGGGCGGGTGCCCCTCTGAGTTACTGTATCAAACTGCGCAACGAAACAGTTCGCAGCAAAGGTTGTCATAATGTCTTTTCTATTATGGGTCAAGATTAAATCGATGTCAAGCGGGCAGAGGCAGTTGTGCCTAAAAAACGCCTCACTAACCCCGTATTATTCTTGCACATGGAAGTAGTCATATACCTTTTGGGCTGCAGGGCGGGTCATTCCCGGTACAGCTGCAAGCGTATCAACATCCGCTTCCTTGATGGCTTTTAAGGTTTTCATACCCTTAAGCAGAGCTGCGGCGCGCTTTGGCCCGATGCCCTCAATCTCTGACAAGGTTGATGCAAAGCCGGTTTTCTTGTGTTTGAGGCGCTGATACTCGATGGCATACCGGTGCACCTCGTCCTGAATCCTCGTCAGCAGCATAAAGGCATTCTTGTGGGCGGAAACGGAAATTTCTCCGCCGTCTGCTGCAATTGCCCTTGTGCGGTGGCGGTCGTCCTTCACCATGCCGAACACCGGTATAGCAAGCCCGCTCGCCTGCACGATGGGGGTGATAACTGAAACATGCCCCTTGCCGCCGTCAAGCAGGATGAGGTCAGGCAGGCGGCCAAAGCCCTTGCCGGCCTCCTTTTCCTGTTCATACCGCGCAAGGCGGCGTTGGATGACCTCGCTCATGGCACCGTAGTCGTTCTGCTCGGTCAACGTCTTGATGGAAAACCGCTTGTAGGCTGAGCGCAGGGGCTTTGCGTGCTCAAACACCACCATGCCCGCCACCATAGAGGAGGAACCGAGGTTTGAAATATCGTAGGCCTCGATATATTCGGGTGCTTTGGCAAGGCCGAGCAGCCGCGCAAGCTCATCAAGGGCCGCGACGTCTTTTCCTGTCTTGCCGCTCTCCTGCCCGATGAGCTCGGCGGCATTGGTTTTTGCCATCTCGACAAGCCGCACCTGTTCCCCGCGCTGAGGAAGGTGCAGGACACATTTTCTGCCTGCCCGCTCGGACAAAAAGCGCTCGATAAGTGCTGCATCCTCCACCTCTCCGTCGAGGGAGATTTGCCGCGGAATCTCGTTATTGCCCGAGTAGTAGCGCACGATAAACTCGCTGCGCGCAGCATTAAGCCCCTCAATCTCTCCTAAGGGGAAGCTCTGCTTATCCACCAGGCGGTGGTTGCGGAACTTGATGATAACTGCATACGCCTGCTCGTTGCCCTGAGCAAGGGCGATAACATCCTGGTCGGGCGTATCGGTGTACATCACCTTTTGGTGCTCATTTATCTTGCGGATGCCCTCGATGCGGTCGCGCAGGCGGGCGGCAAGTTCAAACTGCAGGTTATCCGCTGCCCGCTCCATCTGCTCGGTCAGCGTCCGGATGGTGCCCGCGCTGTCGTTGCGTAAAAAGGAGATGGCTTGCGCGAGAGTTTGCGAATACTCCTCTTCGCTGATATTGCCCTTGCACACACCCATGCACCGCTTGATATGAAAGTTTAAGCAGGGTCTGCCCTTTTTAAAGTCGTTCGGGAAACGGCGGGAACAGGTAGGCAGGCGAAAAGCGGTGTTGGCCTCCTCTACCGCCTGTGTGACGGCAAAGGAGCTGACATAGGGGCCGATGTAGGTTGCGCCGTCGTCGGCAATCTGCTTTGCGGCTGAGATGCGGCCCCACTTCTCGCCGGAGATTCGGATGTAGTGGTAGCCCTTGTCATCCTTGAGCAGGATGTTATACTTAGGCGAGTTCTGCTTAATTAGGCTGCATTCAAGCACTAAGGCCTCAAACTCGCTTTCGGTGACGATGTAGTCGTAATCGTACACCTGCGACACCATCTTTTCCACCTTGGGCAGATGGTCTGCGCCCTTGCGGAAGTAGCTGGTCACGCGTTTCTTGAGGTTTTTGGCCTTGCCGATATAGATGATCTCGCCCTGCTTGTTCTTCATCAGATAACAGCCGGGCGATGAGGTTAATGTTCTTGTTTTTTCCCGCAAAAACGGAAGTCTTGGGTTTTCCACCGTCATCACCCCCAAATCATGGTTTGATAATAAAAAACGCGCCGCCGGATAATGGGCGACGCGCTTAGAAAAAACTGATATTACTCTGCAAAACCGGATTCAACAAGCTTGTACAAGCCTTCTGCAGCCTGCTGTTCGTCAGCGCCGTCTGCAATAATGCGAATAGTGGTTCCGCCTACAATGCCCAAAGAGAGCACACCCAACAGGCTCTTTGCATTTACCCTGCGCTCTTCCTTCTCAACCCAGATGGAAGACTTGTATTCATTTGCTTTTTGTATAAAAAATGTAGCAGGGCGCGCATGCAAACCTACCTGATTCTGGACGGTAACATCTTTTACATACATAAGCTTTTCCTCTCTTGCAGCGATTATTTCTATAAAGCGACGACCTTATGCAACTTATATTATATCATAATTGTTTTTTGCGTCAACGAAAAAACCCTGATAAAGGCGGATTGATGGACAAATTCTGCGTGTTTTCCAATAAACTGAGATACCCAAACCCGCATCTTGTGCATTATCCCCACATATTTTTCAACATTATCAGCAAATTATATAGTATTGGGATCAGCAAAGCGGGCAGCATGCCTATCGTTCGTATCTTACCAATTTTCATCAGGTTTATTCCGATGCAGATAACAATGGCAAAGCCCACAAGGCACATTGAGTTTATCACATCATCGGTGAAGAAGGCGGTCAAAGCACTTGCGCCTAAGCTGATTGTTCCCTGATACAAAAGCAGAGGGATAAAGGAAAAGAGTACGCCGATACCGAGCGTCGCGGTAAGGATTACTGAGCTGATGCCGTCGAGCGTACTTTTGATATATAATACAGTCCTATCCCCGAGCAATGCATCGTTGAGTGAGCCGACAATGGACATTGCGCCCACACAATACAGCATCGCGGCGGCAATCAGGCCCTTGGAAAACCCTTCGCTGCCCAGCCTTTTTTCAAGCTTAAGCCCTGCCTCTGTCAAGCGTTCCTCCAGATGCAAACCCTCGCCGATGATTGTGCCCACAACAAGGCTGATAATAAGCAGTAAGGTTCCGGCTGTTGTGAATCTGCCATCATCGCCCACCGTCACCATGGAGGTGAGCACACCTGAGATGCCGACTATAATTACCGCAAGACCAAGTGCCGCCTGAATGCTTTCGCTGATGCGCTGGGGGATTCCCTTTTTAAGTAATAGCCCAATTAGAGAACCCGCTATAATTGCGGCTGCGTTAACTAATGTTCCTACCATATGTCGTCTTTGCCTTTCCCATACAAATGCCTATTCTTCGTCCGATTGAGACAGTGTTTTTAGAAATGCCAGATCCTTTTTATCAAGCTGAGCGTTCTTTAGCATTTCCCTGCGTTTATAATAGGTGTTTTCGAGCATGCGCTCGCGTTGCCACTTCTCAATGTTGGCGTGGTGGCCTGAAAGCAGCACCTCGGGCACTGTCATGCCCTCCCATTCGGGGGGGCGGGTATATTGCGGATATTCTAAAAGCCCTGCATAGTGGCTTTCGCGCTCAAAGCATTCTTCGTTTGTCAAAACGCCCTCGCACATACGCGCTACCGCATCCACCAGCACAAGGGCGGGCAGCTCGCCGCCCGTGAGTACATAGTCGCCGATTGAGATCTCTTCATCCACAATCTTATCGATGATGCGCTGGTCGACACCCTCGTAGTGGCCGCACAGGATAAACAAGGACGTATCCATCCGCGAAAGCTCTATTGCCCGCTGCTGGGTAAAGGTCTTACCCTGCGGAGACATATAGATGACGTGCGGCTTTTTAGGCAGCATCTCGCACACTGCAAGGTAGCAGCGGTAGATTGGCTCAGCCTGCATGAGCATACCCATTCCGCCGCCGTAGGGGGAATCATCCACCCGGCGGTGCTTGTCCTGCGTATAGTCGCGGATGTCATGGCAATGACATTCAATCGCTCCTGAGCGGATGGCACGGCCTGTGATGCTCTCGTTTACCACTGTCTCGCACATAGCGGGGAACAATGTGGCAATGTCAAAGCGCATAGGGGTTCACCATCCTTTATACTACTCCTCGGGATTAAATAGTCCCGGAAGCGGGCGAATTGAAATCACTCCCGCATCGGGGTCGGTGTGAATGACCACCTGCGGGATGGCGGGAATCAGGTGTTCTGCATCCCCGTTTTTTATGACATATACATCGTTGGCACCCGTTTGCAAGACATCCGTCAGGATGCCGTACTGTTCGTTGGTATCGACGTCTACGACCGAGGCACCGATTAGGTCCTGCACAAAGAACGCATCTTCGTCTAAAGGTGCGTCATCACGGTTGAGGTAGACAACCTTCTTGCGAAGGAGTGCCGCATCCTCAATGGTATCGATGCCCGCAAGCTTGAGTATGACAATGTTTTTGTGCACCCGAGCGCGTTCAACGTCAAGCTGACGCTCGCCCTTTTTGAGGTACATCCTCTTTAAGGATGCCAAAAACTCGGGAGAGTCGCACCACGGGTAAACGCGTACCTCGCCGCGCAGGCCGTGTGTAGCGACAATCTCGCCGCATTCCAAAAACTGTTTCTTCATCGTATTCCCCGCAAGGGTTTCTCTCCCTGCCCATCCTTTGTGGTTTATACTCGCGTGTACTTTGCGTGTATTGTCCACCACGCAAAGTACGGGGAAAGCAGCAAGCCTCCCCCGTTTGCATAACAGCAAGTATGCAATCCTGCTAGTCGATCTCAACCGCTACTTTGTCGCCCGTGCGGCTTGCCGCAGCGCGCATTACGGTGCGGATTGCCTTGGCAATTCTGCCTTGTTTACCGATAACGCGCCCCATATCGTCGGGAGCAACGTGCAGGTGGTAAACCACCACGCCCTCGGCATCCGGCTCATCCACCGTAACGCTGACGGCGGATTTATCCTCTACAAGCCCTGAGGCCAGTGTGATAAGTAGTTTCTCCATCTCTAACAGCCCTGCCTTTCCGACTTTCTACATAGCGCAAAAAGTCACTTCACATATCTCGGCGCCACGGCATATGCCTGTGGCTAAAGAGGGGTATTCCCCTAAACCGAATTACTTGCCAATCTTCTTGAGCAGCGCCTTCACGGTATCGGTGGGCTGAGCGCCGTTCTTAATCCACTGGTCAACCTTCTCGGTGTCAACCTTGATAACCGAGGGCTCCTTGGTGGGATCGTAGTAGCCTACCTCCTCGATGAAGCGGCCGTCACGCGGATACCTGGAATCGGCAACCACTATGCGGTAAAACGGAGCCTTCTTTGCTCCCATTCTGCGAAGTCTGATTTTAACTGCCATTGTGAAATTCCTCCAAATAAATCAATTCAAAAAGTATATGTGGAACGCCGCACGGCGGCGTGACCAACCTGTTTTAGAACGGCAGGCCGCCAGGCATCATGCCGCCGCCCATACCACCCATGCCGCCAAAGCCGCCGAAACGGCCTCTGCGCTTGCCGGGACGGGAGAACTGCTTGACCATCTTCTGCGTCTGCTCAAACTGACGAAGCAATAGGTTGACATCCTGCACCGTGGTGCCGCTTCCTGCTGCAATGCGGCGCTTGCGGGACGGGTTAATAATTGCAGGCTTTGCGCGCTCCTGGGGCGTCATAGAGGAGATGATGGCCTCTATGCGCACAAGGCGGCTTTCGTCGATGTCATCGGGCGAAATCTTGTTGCCGCCGGGCAGCATGGAGAGCATCTGCTGCAGGGAACCCATCTTCTTCATCTGCTGCATCTGGTCGCGCAGGTCGTTTAGGTCAAACTGATTTTTCTTCAGCTTTTCGGCCATCTTCTCGGCATCCTTCTCGCTTACCTCGGTGGATGCCTTTTCAATAAGGGTAAGCACATCGCCCATGCCGAGGATGCGCGACGCCATGCGGTCGGGATGGAAGGTCTCGATGTCATCGAGCTTCTCACCGATGCCTGCAAACTTAATGGGCTTGCCGGTAACGGCTTTAACTGAAAGTGCAGCACCGCCTCGGGTATCGCCGTCAAGCTTTGTAAGGATGACGCCGTCAATGCCCAGTGCATCGTCAAAGGCCTTGGCAACGTTAACAGCGTCCTGACCGGTCATGGAGTCTACCACGAGAAGAATCTCGGTGGGCTCTACTTCCTTTTTGATGTCGGTCAGCTCGCCCATCAGCGTTTCATCAATGTGCAGACGGCCGGCGGTATCTAAAATCACATAATCGTTACCGTAGTCACGCGCATGTGTAAGTGCTTTTTTGGCAATGACAACAGGCTTTTCGGTGCCCATCTCAAAAACCGGTACACCCGCCTTTTCACCAACAACCTTCAGCTGGTCGATAGCAGCGGGACGGTAGATGTCGCACGCCACAAGCAGCGGACGGTGACCCTGCTTTTTGAGCAACTTTGCAAGCTTTGCGCTGTGGGTGGTTTTACCGGCACCCTGCAGGCCGCACATCATAATGATGGAAGGCGGGCGTTTGGCAGTTTTCAACCTGGCCTCGCCGCCGCCCATTAAAGCGGTAAGCTCCTCGTTTACAATCTTGACTACCTGCTGGGCAGGGGTTAAACTCTGGAGTACCTGCGCGCCAACTGCGCGCTCGCTGACTGTGGCGACAAAGTCCTTTGCCACCTTATAGCTGACGTCTGCCTCCAGCAGCGCAAGGCGCACCTCGCGCATGGCCTCCTTGATGTCGGCCTCCGTCAGCTTGCCCTTGGAACGCAGCCGTTTAAAGGCTGCTGATAGTTTATCCGATAATCCCTCGAATGCCAAATGGGTTCACCTCATTTATTTGCTACTCGGAAAGGTCTTTTGCAAGGGTGTATATCTTCTGTGCAGCCTGCTCGATCTCGTTAAAGTTGCCGTACCGCGCATTGTGCTGCTCGATGTACCTTGCGTACCGCATAATCTCGGCAAGGGAATCCTGCATGCGCTTAAAGCGGGCTGCAATGCCAAGCTTCTGCTCAAGCTCGGTCATGGTGCTTTCGCCGCGCTTGATGTTATCGCGAACGCCCTGACGGGTAATTCCCTCTATCTCCGCTATCTCGGCGAGCGAAAGATCCTCGTTGTAGTAAAACTCGATGGCCTCGCGCTGTTTTGGAGTAAGCGCATCACCGTAAAAATCAAGCAGAACCGAAATCTCCAGATTCTTTTGCACACAGACCACTCCTCTCGCAGACAGCAAATGAAGTAGCTTGTAAAGCTACTCTCTTTACAGATTTTACTGTAAAAAGAGGCGCGTGTCAAGGCTTTTTTCTTTACATTGAGCCCTTTTATTCGCGATATTTTTACTATTGGGGCTTGTACATATTATATTATGCCAACAAATAAGTCCCCCGGAGCTATTCCGAGGGACTTTGTGTTGATTATTCGTGCTTGATAGCCTCAAGGGCGCTGATTTTCACCGCACGGTTTGCGGGATAAAAACCGGAGATGAGTCCCACAAACAGCGCAAAGGCAAATCCAAGGCCAACCAGCCACAAGGGAATGATGGAAATCTTCACTGACGTATCGCCCATATATCCATACCCGATATCGCCCAGTATGCTGCCGGCCAGCACCTTGTTAAGGATAAATGAGGCGAGATAGCTGATGCCAACGCCAAAGACGCCGCCTAATAATCCAATGGAGCCGGCCTCCATCAAAAACAACGTCCGGATGTTGGAGAGCTTGCAGCCGAGCACCTTCATGACTCCAATTTCGCGTGTGCGCTCGTAGATGGACATTACCATGGTGTTCGCAATGCCCAGAGCCGCAACCAAAAGCGAGATGCCGCCAAGACTGCCGAGTATAATCTGAATAATCATGGTCTGCTGACGCATCGGCTCACGGATGTCATCCGCGCTGTAGGTTTGAAAGCCGAGTGACTTGATGTACTCCGCAACCTCACCGACATTGTTCATATCATCAACACGAACCTTGGCGTAGTTGTAGCCGGTATCCTGGTTCTTGTCGTATTTGATGTCGTTTACCTTGTAGTAGAGCTTGTTAAGCTCCTTGGCAAACTCAATATCGATAAAGACGTTGTACATGGTTTGGTAGTCCTTGTAGTTGCCCTTCAGAACACCCGTGTTGGTCATACGGTACTCGTACTTTCTGGTAGGGCCTTTGTCCTTTTTATCGTCCTTATCATCATCGCTCTTGCCGCCTATTTCCTCAACCATTACTCCGCCGCCATAATAGCGCCTGCCTGTCTCATCATTGCGGACAATCGTCACCAGTAAGCGGTCATTGATGGGGTCGACAAACGGTTCAGGGATGTTGCCGTTTGCATCCGGTTCGGGCCAGCGGTAGTCGTATGGCTTTTTGGGATTGTAGAAGTTGTATGCCGCATTCTCGCCGAACAGAATTGCCTGCTTGCCGTCCTGTTCGGTGGGCAGCTTGCCTTCTTTTGTCTCGTAGCCAAAGTTTGCAAGCTGGTCGAGATATACGCCAACCATTCCGCCCTGATATTCATACTTTCCGGAATACAGCTTTATCTGGTCGCTCCACAGGTCAAAGATCGGCGTGACGGCAGTGACATGCTCTGCCTTCGCTATCTGGGCAAGCATTGCATCGTCAAGCTTTACCTGTTCGGAAACATCGCCGCCCCAGCCGCCGTAGTTGTACACCTCTATCATGGTAAGATCCATCATGTTCTCAATCGTTGCGGTCTGTGCCGCATCCATACCAACGCCGAGCGAGATGGTGACGATGATAGCGCAGGTGCCGATGACGACACCCATTACGGTGAGCAGGGTGCGAACCCTGCGGCGAAAGAGGTTGCGAAAGCACATGGATATGATATCAAATATCCTCATCGTCCTGCTCGCTCCTCTTTTTCTTAACCGCCTTTACGATAATGACGGTAACAACCACTGCAACCACAACGCCGCCGCCGATTACAACAAGCCACAGCCAGAGCGGCCAGCCCTGCTGCTGTTCAGGCATCGGCTCCACGGGGAAGGGATCGATGATGGGATCCTCATAAACCGGCATTTCCATGACCGTTACGGTGAAATCACGGGTTGCCTCGTTGGTCTCTAACTTGTCGTTCTCGTATGAGAATACAAACTTCAGCTTCTTTTCGCCCGGTTCCTTGAACACGATGGGCAGGTAGGTTTCACTAGCTGCTTTAGACGGCTCAAGGCTGCCGATGTAGGCATATGCGTATTCGGTGCCCTGCTCGTCTACCACCCGGATTTCGCAGTTATACAGGGTATTAAAGCCCGCATTGATTACTGAGTAGGTGACCTCCTCCTCCGATTCGGGGTAGATCATCTCGGGCATTTCGACCTTTTGAATCCGCACCCGCTCTACCGTATCTGCTGGGATGGAGATGGTTATGCTGTCGCCGCCCGAGACGGCGTTCTGTCCTTCGATGTCATAATACTCAAAGGTGGAGGTAATGCCAATCTCCTGCACCTCGGCGGTAGCGTTTGCGCCGAGGAAGAATTTCATCGACTTGGTAACGGTGCCGCCGGGGTTGATGCCGTCTATGTAAATCGTATCCGACGCGCTCTTGATGCGCAGGTCGCCCGCGGGTTTGACGGTAAGCACCACGTTGCGGATAGCCTTGGTTGAGCTTGTGTTCTTTAGGGTAAAGGTTACCGGGATATCCTGCCCCGCTATTGCCTCCCCATAGGAGTAGCTGTCCACAATCAGGTGTGGTTTGAGGGCGGCGATAGGGGTCTCCTTGTCGTCATCGTCATCGTCGTCATCCCCAGTACCGGGTTTAATGCCACCTCCGGAACCCCCGCCGGAGCCTAGGTAATCAAAATCTTTAGCGAAATGGACAGACTTTCCATCGTTCCTTGTTATCGTCATTGCAAAAGTATTGCTCCCGAACGGAACCTTTAGCCGTTCAAAAGTTATCGTATATCGACATACTGTTCTGGTGTCACCCTTTGAGTCTTTAACATCTTTCTTATCTTTGCTCTCATCAAGAATTTTACTAACACTTGCCGTCATACCATCGACATCAGTTGCTTCTACAGTGCATGAAGCCAAAATTGCTATAGTATCTTTATATTCATCCTCGTATCCAATAAAAGATACATCTATGTTATACACGTTGGAAGTAGTGTCCTCAGGTTTAATTACCTTAACCTTCTCAATATAAGCCGTATCACCTACGAGGCCTCCCAATTCTGCATATACCGGAACAGCAGAAAACAACATCATCAATATCATTATTGCGCTAGAAAACAATGCCATCCATCTTTTATTTCTGCATCTGTTCATTTGTAACCTCTCCCCGCTCGTTTGTGTCGTTTGTGGTAGTTGCTTCGGCATCGGCGCCGATGTTTTCTGTCTGCTTTGTCCGCTTTTGAAACAGTACCGGCCTTTTGCGCTTTTCCTTGGCTGGAGGCTTTGCGCTGTCTTGGTCTTGTCTAGCGGACTTCTTGCCTTTTTGCTTCTTTTTAAGCTTTGCCTCGGCGCGCTTTTGCTTGCGCATCTCACGCTCCTCGGCCTCCTTGATTGCAAGCTGCTCCTTTTCCGCCGCAATCTCAGCAAGCTGGGCGTTTAGGGCCTCGCGCTGCTCGGGTGTGACCTTTTCGTCGCTCTCGATGCGTCCGTCAATGATATGTATCACGCGGTCGGCAAACAGGCTAATCTCCTTATCGTGCGTAACAAGGATGAAGGTCTGTTTGTTCTCGCGCGACATGGTGACCATGAGGTTCATGACGTCAAGGGTCGTTTTGGTGTCAAGGTTTCCGGTAGGCTCGTCTGCAAAAACAATCTTCGGCTTTGCCACAAAAGCGCGCGCAATGCCTACGCGCTGCTGCTGACCGCCGGACATCTGCGTCGGCTTGTGCTTTGCTCTGTTTTTGAGCCCCACCTCGGTGAGCATTTTCATCGCAAGACGGTTGCGCTTTGACTTGCTCATTCCCCGGAACATCAGGGGCATGGCGACGTTTTCAAGGGCGGTAAGCGATGGCATCAGGTTGTAGGACTGAAAGATAAACCCGATGTGCTTTTGCCGAAACAAAGCGAGCTTGTTCTCCGACAGCTTTGTGATATCCGATTTTCCAATCTGGATGGTGCCGCGCGTCGGCTTTTCAAGCCCTGCGAGCATATTGAGCAGAGTGGATTTACCCGAACCCGAGGTACCCAGTATGCACAGTATCTCGCCGCGCTCGATATCCAGATTGATGTCGTCCAGCGCAACGACCTTTTCGCTTCCGATGCGATAAACCTTGCGCAGATTCCGTATCTGTATAAAGCTCAAGATTCGATCCTTGTCCTTTCTTTGGGTCACGGCTTGTCTGCAAAACACCCGTTTACCGGGCTAGCTGTGACCGACTCCAATATATTAAGTGTACCAATTCCCCCTAATTGATGCAATTATTTTAACGAAAAAATAGAAAATTCATTTCTCCTAACTATTTTGCGACTTTACAAGCGAATGAGGTAATATACGGAATATAACCCAAAATATATGGTATAATTAGATAGGCATCCTTGCGAAAGGCGGTGTACCATGATAATCCTTCTGTGCATCCTGTACGGGGTATCACTCATTCTGTATACGCGCCGTTCTCTGCGGGAGGGGTTTGCGGCTCAGCTTGCCTTAAAGGCGGCAACAAGCACACTGTTTATACTGATTGCCTGTGCTTGCTTTTTAAAAGCTCAGGGTAACCGGGTCTACTTTTTACTGATGCTGTGTGCCTTTTTTTGCTCGCTAGTGGGAGATGTCTTTATCCAGATGCAACGCCACTGGGATGCAAACGCAAAGGTGGCGCTTATTTGCGGGGCCAGTGCCTTTTTTGCAGCTCATTGCCTGTATTCAGCGGCATTCATGCTGCTTGCGCCGCTCGCGGCCATCGACCCTGTGGTTTTCTGCTTTTTGTTTACAAGCATATCCCTTGTTTTTTCCACACTGCGCCTTGATTTTGAGCGGTACACCTTGCCGTGTACGCTTTACCTTGCGGCTATCCTGTTTATGCTCACCAAGGCGCTTTCGGTATGGTATTCGGGAGGAGGCTCTCTAGTCGCCCTGCTGCTTGCAAGCGGCGGCACGCTGTTTGTTATTTCAGACTTTCTGCTGACGCTTAAAAACTTCTACCCGCCCTGTCGGCACAGCAAGCCAGTAGCAGCAGGGGTTACGATTACATACTATCTTGCGCAGCTTATGTTTGCGCTGAGTATTCTATATGTTTAGCCCACATAGGTTATACCCTTTTATCCAAAATCTGCATAGAAAAAGGCGGGTGTTCACCCGCCTTTTTTTGCTAAAGTGTTGTTTAAACCTCGTAATCACAAACCACGCGTGATACGACCACGGTTGCGACAAAATCCTTTACTTTTTGGTGGTCGGGGTGGACTTGGTAATCCTCAAGCGCCTTTATAGACTCAAACTCCGAGTAGAGGCAGCAATCATAGCCGTTTGGGTTAAAGCCGGTGCCGACCTCAGCACGGAGTAAACCGGGCACAACGTCTACCAGCGCCTCAAGGTCATGTTTGACCTTGCTGATAATCTGCTTTTTGTCCATGCCTTCGTGGCTGTCTTTGAAGTTCCAGAATACGATGTGTTTTACCATTGGGAAATCCTCCTTTATATCGGCTTATGCGTTACATTCAACTCACGGCCTTTGCTGCCAGTACTTTCTATCAAGGCTGCGGTACTGGATAGCCTCGGAGATGTGGCGCGAGTCAATCTTTTCGCTTTCATCGAGGTCTGCAATGGTGCGGGCAACCTTCAAAATGCGGTTATGGGCACGCGCAGACAAGCCAAGCCGCTCGAAGGAACGCTCAAGCAGACGTCTTGCATCGTCTGTCAGGACGCACACCTCGGTTAAAACACCGTCTGGCAGGTGTGCGTTGCAGGTGGCGCCGGTTTTTTCGCAGCGAGACTGCGCAATCATACGGGCACGGTTAACCCGCTCTCGGATGGCCGAGGAGCTTTCCTCCTGCCCGCCCGCGCCGGATAAGGATGAGTACTCCACCGGCATGACCTCGCAATGAATATCAAGCCGATCGAGCAATGGCCCGGAGATACGCGAAAGGTAGCTTGCCACCGCCTTTTCGGAGCACCTGCACGGACGCGTGGGGTGGCCGAAAAAGCCGCAGGGACAGGGGTTCATCGCCGCAACCAGCATAATGGAACAGGGATAGGATAATGTGCCGTTTACGCGGGCGATGGTCACCTTGCCGTCCTCGATGGGCTGGCGCATGACCTCTATGGCTACGCGGGAAAACTCGGGCAGTTCGTCTAGGAAAAGCACACCGCAGTGAGCAATCGAGATCTCGCCCGGCTTTGGGATACTGCCGCCGCCCGACAGGGCAGCAGGAGATACGGTGTGGTGGGGCGAGCGGAAGGGCCGTGTGCGAATCATCGGCTGACCCTTGGGCAGTAAACCCGCAATTGAATGCAGCTTTGTCACTTGGATGGCTTCGTCAAAGGTCATGTCGGGTAAAATGCCGGGCAGACGCTTTGCGAGCATACTTTTTCCCGCGCCCGGGGAGCCGACTAAGATTACGTTATGCCCGCCGGCCGCGGCGACCTCCAGAGCTCGTTTTGCCCCCTGCTGACCCTTTACGTCGGCAAAATCCAAGAACTCGGGCTCTGGCGGGTAGGTAAACTGCTGCTGTGAAACCGGTGTGAGCACACGCTCGCCGGATAAAAACTCAAGTATATCGGTAAAACGCGTTACCGCGTAGATGTCGATTCCATCTACCGCCGAGGCCTCAGCGGCGTTATCGGCGGGGATAAACAGGCGTTTAAAGCCGCTTTCGCGCGCAAAAATCGCCATAGGCAAAACGCCGTTAACTGCCTTTACTTCGCCGGAAAGAGAAAGCTCGCCGATATAGGCGGTCTTGACGTCCGGCAAAGAGATTGCACCCGACGCGTACAAAATACTGAGCAGGATGGGCAGGTCGTATAAGGGCCCAGCCTTTTTGATATCGGCGGGCGCCAGATTAACTGTTATGCGGCCTAAGGGAACCTCGTAGCCGTTGTTCTTTGCCGCTGCGCGGACGCGGTCACGGCTTCGCGAACCGAAGCATCGGGCAGGCCCACTACGTCAAATGAGGGCATCCCGCGCGAAACGTCTGCCTCGACGCTCACACCGTAGGCATCCACACCGAACAATCCAATGCTGTCAAGCCTTGCAAACAAGCTGTCATCACCCCGAAGCTGTCATGTTGGACTGGTGCTATTTATGGTATTTGGTATTTGCGTTGATGGAAAAGGCGCGGTATATCTGCTCAAGCAGCATCACGCGGGCAAGCTGATGGGCAAAGGTCATATCGGACATCGAAAGCCGCAGCCTGCAGGCGGACTTTACCTCGTCACTGAGTCCAAACGACCCGCCGATAATAAAGGCAAGCGAGCTTGTTCCGTTTGCCGCAAGTGAAGCGATATTTACAGCAAGCTGCTCGCTTGACATCTTCTGCCCTTCTATGCACAACGCGACCGGATACGTATTCGCAGGTAGCTTTGCTAAAATTCGCTCGCCTTCCTCAATAAGGGCTGCGTCAATCTGCGCTTGTGAAGGACGGTCCGAAAGCCTTGATTCGGCTATCTCTATAACCGAAAGCCGGCAGAATGCGCCTAGGCGCTTTTGATATTCCGCACACGCTGCGCGCAGGTAATCCTCCTTGAGCTTGCCTACGCACAAAAGCGTAACATTCATCATCTGCAATTCCTCATTTTCTCATAGCAGCATGGGGCGGCTGGGGGAGTTGCGGCTTGCTACCTCCAGCAGGTAGTCCGTGCCGAATTCAAACCCGCCGTTTGATAGCGCCGCCTTTGCCGTTTGCAGGGCAAGCTCAGGCACGTTGTTCTCCTGGCTTAGGTGGGCAAGAAAAAAGCGCGTTGTACCGTTTAGGGCTAAAAAGCACAGCTCCTCGGCACAATGCTCGTTGGAAAGATGCCCCGTTTGGCCCAAGATGCGGCGTTTGAGGTAATAGGGGTATGACCCGCATTCGAGCATCCGCTTGTCGTAGTTGGATTCTAAAACCACCAGATCGCTGCCGTACAGGTTTTGGCGCACCTCTTCGGTGACAAAGCCAAGGTCGGTGGCGATGCAGATGCGTCTGTCATTGGCGGTTAGAATGGAATAACCCATGCTCTCGGCTGCGTCATGCGGGGTGTGAAAGGGCGTAATGCACATATCCTCTATGTATTGACCCTCGGGGCTTACGATCGAAACCTCGCATCCGGGCGGGAGGTAGTCGTTCCGGTCCAGAAAGTCAAGTGTCCCCGCCGAGGCATACAGCGGGATACGATAGTTTTTGAGTATAATCTTTAAGCCCTTGATGTGGTCGATATGTTCATGGGTAATGAAGATAGCGCGTATGTTCTCCAGACGTTGTCCGATGCTCTCGAGTCCGGTTCTGACCGCCTTGCAGCTTACGCCAACATCCACCAGAATACCGCCGTCGCTATTGCCCACAAAGGTGGCGTTGCCGCTGCTGCCGCTGTAAAGCGGGCATACCATTGCCATTCGGGCACATCCTTTCAATTGATGAAATGTGTTAGAAGATTTTTATAAAGTTCTTTTGGTTTTTGCGGTCGGTATAGCCGCAGGCAAGATAAAAGCCGTGTGCGCCCATGCGGTTAAACCCCGATACAAGCCGCACACCCTTGCAGCCGCTTGCCTTTGCCCAGTCCTCAGCCGCAGTAATCAGTGCTTTTCCTACACCCTTACCGCGCGCCTCCTCCCTTACCGCAAGGGCAAGGATGTTCTTAAGCGGGGGCTGGTAGATGCAGTCGTAATCGGCTGAATGAATGTACCCGACTACACGCCCGCTAAGCTCCGCCACAAACACACGATCACGTCCGGTGGCAAGTATATATTCAAGGCGTGTGCGGGTCTGTTCTAAGGGGAAGTCATAGCCAAGCGCATCGCGGTTGATTTCATAAAGAGCATCGGCATCTTCTAAGACTGCCGGGCGGATAATGAGGTCTGCTTCCATTGTTGTCACCCTTCTTTAATGCTTAATCGCTGCATTAACCTTCATATTTGCAAGACGGCAGAGCCATCCAAAGGCGGCACCGCCTATGAAAAACCAAAATAATATGTCAAAGGACCAAAGCTTTTTGAGCCCGGTCCTTGTTCGTTGCTATTCTATAGGGCTGCGGGCAGCGCCTCGCCGGGGATTTCAATCTTCTTGATGTCTGCGCCCAGCATACGAAGCTTTTTCTCCATCTCCTCGTAGCCGCGCTCCACATGGTGGATATCCTCGATCTCAGTTACGCCTTCCGCCGCAAGCGCAGCAATCACAAGCGCAGCACCTGCTCGCAAATCGGTGGCCTTGACCGGCGCACCGGTCAGGTAGCCTCTGCCCTCGACCACGGCAACCTTGCCGTCTACCTGAATGGACGCACCCATGCGGTGCAGCTCGTCCACATAGCGGAAGCGGTTATCCCATACGCCTTCGGTGACGATGCTGGTACCCTTTGCAAGGGTAAGCAGGGCTGTCATCTGGGGCTGCATATCGGTTGGGAAACCGGGATGGGGCATGGTTTTAACGTTGGTGCGAACAAGCTCGCCCGTGCGTTTAACATGCACAGATTCGTCATACTCCGTTATCTCTACGCCCATCTTCCTGAGCTTGTTGGTTATCGGCTCAAGGTGCTTGGGTATAACATTCTTAACTACGACATCACCGCGCGTCGCAGCGGCAGCCACCATATAGGTGCCCGCCTCAATCTGGTCGGGGATAATGGAGTAGTTGGCACCGTGTAAGCGCTGTACGCCGCGTATCTTAATCACATCGGTGCCCGCGCCGCGCACATCGGCGCCCATCGAGTTAAGGAAGTTTGCAAGATCTACAATATGCGGTTCCTTTGCCGCATTCTCTATAACGGTAAGCCCGGGGGCCCGAACCGCCGCGAGCATGATGTTCATTGTTGCGCCTACCGAAACGACATCCAAAAACACCGGTGCACCGACTAAGGAGTCGGAGTGAACACTTACAATACCACCGCTTACGATATCAACCTCGGCACCCAGCGACTCAAAGCCCTTGATGTGCTGGTCAATCGGACGTACGCCGAAATAGCATCCGCCGGGCAGTGGAACCATCGCCTTGCCAAAGCGCCCGATAAGTACCCCCAAAAGATAGTACGATGCGCGCAGATGACGGGCTAGGTCGTACGATACAACATGGGAGTTGATTCTGGTGGTGTCGATTTCAACCGTGGTTTTATCGAGATAACGGATGTTTGCACCCATCTCTCGCAAAATCTTGAGTATGATGGATGTGTCGCGAATATTGGGTACGTTTTCAAGTACGCAGGGGGCGGCGGCTAAAATGGTGGCGGGAATTATGGCAACGGCAGCGTTCTTTGCGCCGCTAATGCTCACCTCGCCCACAAGTGGATTCCCACCGGTTACTACAAATTTCTCCAATTAGTTGCTCTCCCCTTATAAGCGGTGCAACGAGATGTCGCCGCAACTGCTTGTGATAACAAGGAAACTAAGACCATAAAGGTACTGATTGACAAAAAGTCATGATTACCTTTATGTATTATACCACTAATAGAATTAAAATAAAAGTGCCAATCACAAACGTTTTATGTCAATTCCTGTTATGCAAATACTAACGCGCAATGACAAGTATGGGTATTTTACTGTATGATTTATACAGGACGGTCATCCAATCTTTATCGATTAGAAATTTCCATCAAAATCATTACATATTACTAAACAGCTTAAAGGCATCGCGCTGGGCTGCGATGACGCGGTCGCACCAGCTGTCAAACTCGTCGTCGGTTTTCTGAAGCTCCGGTGTATTTAGGTAATGTCGGATGGAGCGGGTAAGCCCTTCGTCTGCACGAACGGTAGCAGTAAAGCCCGGCACAAGGCGTTTGAGCTTGGAGTTATCAAACACCACAGAGTTTGACTTATCACCGAGCAAGGAACCGGTGAAGTCGTACCGTTCTCCCCCGCACGCGCACAGGAAGTCGGAGGCAACATGGACGGCATCAAGCTTCACCCCAAGCGCCGAAGCGATGATGGCATAGATTTGGTTCCATGTCACCGATTCATCCGATGTGATGTGTACATTCTCACCGATGGCGTGAATGTTGCCCATAAGCCCCACAAAGCCCTTGGCAAAGTCTGTGCTATGGGTAAGCGTCCACAGGGATGTGCCGTCGCCGTGGATGATGACCGGCTTGCCTTCGAGCATGCGCTTTGCCACCTGCCAGCTGCCGTTCTTGCCGTGCAGCCCCAGCGGGATGGAGCGCTCATCATAGGTGTGGCTCGGGCGAACAACCGTAATCGGAAAGCCCTGCTCCCGGTACAGGCGCATAAGAAGGTCTTCGCACGCAATCTTATCCCGCGAATACTGCCAATAGGGGTTTGCAAGCGGGGTACTTTCTGTGATAAGATAATGCGCAAGCGGTTTTTGGTAGGCCGAAGCGGAGCTGATAAAGATAAACTGCCTGGTTTTGCCCGCAAACAACCGGTAGTCGCGCTCTATATGCTCAGGAGTAAACGCAATAAAGTCTGCAACAACATCAAACTGCTCGTTTGCAAGCAGTTTTGCAATGGACGGCTCATCGTTGATATCGCCCTGCATATGGATAGCTCCACTTGGGAAGACAGAAGTGCGCTTGCCACGGTTGAGCAGGTACAGCTCCCACCCTTGCTCGATTAACAGACGAGATACAGACAAACTGATGGTACCGGTTCCGCCGATGAGTAAGGCCTTCATAAAACATCCTCCCAGTCAATTGTGTATAGCTTCATTATAAGTAGCATTTACGGGCTTTTCAATGGCTAAACACGAAAATGTAAGTGCGGAGATTTCCTTAGGTTATAATAATAACCTGAACCATCTATTTTCTGTATAACTTTACATTTCAGCCGAGATAAAGGGAAAAAGTTGTGGTTTTTTCGTATAAATTATGATATTATAATTTGGTGACGCTGCGTTTTACAAACAATTGGTAGCACGCACCATGTATGCGCACAGTCTGACATCGCCGTCATCACTTTTCGTTTTAGTCTTAGTTTTAACACTATTTTCGCAGCAGAAAGGAGCAGCACACATGATATTTTTGCCGACTTCGCAGGTGGAATGCGGCATGAAGCTTGCCAGAGACCTGCGTATGTATGACGAAGCATACGGTCATTCCGTTCTGCTGCGCCGTGGGCAAACAATTACCGAAGGTGCGCTCAGAAGAATCAAAACGCTCGGCTTTTCGGGCTTGTATATCGACGATGGCGTTGAAGACGAAGAGATGCGGAACGCAGGACTACCGGATGAGCTTCGCACGGAATGCATCAGTGCGATTAAGTCGCTCTTTTTAAGCTTTAAGGGCACGTTTGACAAGCATGTAATGCAGCAGCTCGACCGACTTTCCGCTACGGTTGATGCGCTGATTTATGAGATTAAAAACAACGAGGACTTCTTAGTCAATATTCTTGATCTGAAGATGTATGACGATTACACCTATCATCACTCTTTGAGTGTGGGTGTTGTATCAATTTCAATCGGAGTCGGCCTCGGGCTTGATGATATCTACCTGCGTCAGGTTGGCTTGGGTGCAATACTGCATGATATCGGCAAGCTGATGATTCCAACAAGCATCATTCAAAAGCCCGCCCGTCTGACAGCGGATGAATTTGAGATGATTAAAAATCACCCCAAATACGGCACCCAGCTCTTGCCCCACCGGCATGATATTCCCGAAACCGTATTTGACGGGATTTTATCTCATCACGAACGAATGGACGGCTCGGGGTATCCATCGGGGCTTAAGGCGGATGAGATTCCGCTGACCGGCCGCATCCTCGCCGTTGCGGATGTTTATGATGCGCTGACATCTCAGCGCCCCTACCGCGCTCCGGGACTTCCCTCGGAGGCCAGCGAGTACATCATGGGCGGCGCCGGAACCTACTTTGACGAAAAAGTAGTGAATGCGTTTGTGAGAAAGGTTGCCCCCTACCCCGTCGGCACCTGTGTGCGACTGAGCAACGGTGCTATCGCCGTTGTCACCAAAAATGACGAATCTGCCCCACTCAGGCCGACTGTAAGGCTGATTCACGGAAACACGGTTATCTCGCTGAACGATAAAAAATATCTAAATGTTGTCATCAGCGGGCTGGGATATTCATAAATACATAAAGGCACCGATATGTTCCCATCGTGGGTACTTTTCGGTCGCCTTGATATAATACCGTTGCGACATCCTGTTTTTACACCTTGATTGGAGAGTGAATGACATGTGGGAAAGAGCATTCTTAAAGCAGAATGCAAAGCTTGTACTGAAGACGAACTACTGGACGGCCTTTGCTGTCTGCCTTGTGGCCGGAATCTTAGCCGGAAGCAGCGGAGGCAGCGGTGGAAGCACGGCAAGTAATCTATCCAACCCTGCGAACGGACAAACCGGCTCAATATGGGACCGCATCTTCTCTTCCATCGACCTTGCCATTATCATCTCTGTGGTGCTGATTATCGCGATACTTGCGATTGCCTATTCCGTTTTTGTGGCAAACCCCATCACGGTAGGCAAAACGCGCTACTTCGTACGCAGCCGCATTGAGGTTTCGCGCTTTTCTCTCTTGTTTTCCAGCTTCCAGAACAACGCCTATATGGGCGCTGTGAAGACCATGCTTCTTAAAGACATCTACCTGTTTTTATGGTCTTTGCTCCTTATTATCCCCGGTATTATCAAGGGGTACGCCTATCGCATGGTGCCTTACATCCTTGCAGATAACCCCAACATCGGGGCACAGCGTGCAATTGAGCTGAGCGATCAGATGACAAAAGGCGAAAAGCTCAACATCTTTGTACTTGACCTCTCGTTCCTGGGATGGATCCTGCTTGGCGCTCTTGCCTGCGGCGTGGGTGTACTGTTTGTGAATCCCTATATCGAAGCGACCAACGCGGAGCTGTACGCCGTGCTAAAGGATAAGGCATACCGCACCGGTCTGTGCTCCCCCGCCGACCTCGGCGAAGGCCCAATGTGGGGCGGGCCCGGGTACTCGATGTAGTGCTCTTTTCTCACAAAGCGATACAAATAAAGATTAAGCACAGAGAGCGATATGTTCTCTGTGCTTTTTTAATGAGCGGCACGATCTTATTGTCGTGCAATTTCTCCTATTTTTTCTGCAGGTAATCTCTTTTACTTTCTGTTAAATATGGTACTATATAGTCGAGTTCATTTAAACTAATTGCAGCGATAGAATAAGGCTTATTGAGCTGTTTGCATGGGTTATTCTATCGATGCACAAGGAGGTTTAGTATGAAGAAAAGATGTATGATTCTATTTGCAATCGTATTGGCTGTCAGCTTGTTCGGATGCAGTAACAACGATGCATCCGTCTCTCAGCCGGATATCGTCGAATCCAGTTCTGCGGCTTCATCGTCCACGGTTTCAGAAGCACCGGAAAGTAAGGCCCCAAGTGAGGCGAGTTCAAGTAAACCCGAATACAAGTCCATCAATGTTACATCCGAAACGCTTACCGCGGACGGCAAGTGGTTAAGTGTCATCAATGCCAAATCTGCAAACCCGCCCGGTTCTAATCTTTCTCCTCAGATAAGCTGGGAGCCGGTAGATGGCGCTGCCTGCTATGCTATCTACATGGTGGATAATTCAGCCCGTCATTGGCTCCATTGGCTTGCTATGAACCTGCAGGTAACGAGCCTTGACTTGGGCGTTGGTGAAGAGCTTGAGGGCAGCCGCTACGCAGGGCCCTATCCCCCTAGCGGTACGCATGAGTATGAGGTTATTGTCTACGCCTTAAAGACGATTCCGGAGAAGTACCCCGGCATTTTCGACAGCAACCTACTTAGTGTAGACAAGATAGAGGAAAAATTAGATGTAATAGACGGTGTGCCCGGCAATATTATCGCAAAGGGCAGCGTCAAAGGGACTGTAACCGTTGGAGAGCCCGTAGAGTAAATGCATTACGCGGTCTCTTTTCTGTAGCGGGATGGTGTAAAGCCAAAGGATGTCTTAAAGGTCTTGGTAAAATAGCTAAGGTCACAAAAGCCGGTTCGATAGGCAATCTCCTTGATGGGGAGTTCCGTGTTCTTGAGCATCAATGCGGCAAGCTTTAGGCGCATCTGCAAAAGGCACTGCATGGCTGTTTTGCCTGTAGACTCGGTGAACATCTCGTTTAGGCGGTTACGGTTGATTCCAAACTTTTGCGTGAGTGTTGCGAGTGTAATCCTCTCGCTGATGTTTTCGTTCATGTAGGCGAGTATGCACCGAACCGTTTCAAAGGTTTCCTTTTGAGACAGCATCAGGCTTGTAATGCCGCTTTCCTTCATACTTGATTGACGCAGCCGGTCTATGTAGAACAAGAGCTCCAAAAAGAAGGAACGGCTCCTGCAGGGCCAATAACCGTCTTTTTGCTCCAGTAGCTCTGCTTCAATATTCTGATATAAGTATTGTATTGCTATCAGCGCTTCTTCTTGAAGCAGTAGGATTTTGGAAATCTCCTCACCATACGGGTAAAACTCGCTTAACAAATAGCGGTCCTGCAGGGTTGTTATCTTGCCCTCATAATCAGTTTCCTGAGTTAAAACATCATATTGCAGCTCGGCATTGATAACTTCCGGCTTAAAGTAGATGGTGTCACATTCCAGATGATTGCCGAATTTACTCTCTACCCTGTCCTCATGGTTAAAGAACAAAAGGGCCGGCGCGATGATATGGATCTTCTTTTGGTTGCAGATAATCACGCCGTTGCCCGCTTTGACCAGTACGAGCTTGCAGGTATCACCATCATTGATATGCATTTTTAAATCGTCCTGTCGCTTCACAAACAGGTATACGATTCTATTCCACTCTCTATCATAACTTCCGGTATAAAGCTCCATTGACTGACCCTCCGAACATCGAAACTCGATTATACGGCGTTTTTCCTCATATTTTTCATTATATCAAATTGTAATCAAATCCTCAATTACCATAACAAGTAAGACGCGCAATGAATAGAATAATATATATCCGATGTGAAGAGAAAAGAGGCGGTTTTTACTGCAGAATAAATTCTGCAGGAGTGCAGTAAAAAAATTTCATTTCAGCTATTGACAAATGAAAATATTGCCACTATAATAAGGGTAAGTTAGCAATGGCGCTGAGGGTGAAAGCCCGCAGCGCCATTTGTGTTATATATCTTGAGGAGGGATGGGTGAGGATTGTACAAAGAGATATGCTGGCCATTTATCAAAAGCTTCGCCTGTCAACCAATCCACTCAAGGCGATTGCAGGCAAGGAGTATTGAACCCCGCCTAAGATAAGCAAAGTGTTCAGAGTCCAAAGGCAAAAATCAAAATGTGCACAAAGGCGTGTGTTTTATTTAAGCATCCTAGGGATGCTTGGGATAAAATACACGCCTTAATTTTTTTAATGGAGGAATGTATTATGGATATCACAATGATAGTCGATACCTTTTGGGTATTACTGGCAGCGGTACTGGTGTTCTTTATGAACCTTGGCTTCGCAGCAGTTGAATCTGGTTTTGCCAGATCAAAAAACACGGTTAACATTCTGTCGAAGAACTTCATCGTGTTCGCCGTTTCATCGCTGGGCTTTATGCTGCTTGGCTGGGGACTGATGTTCGGCGGCGACAACCCTGTTGTAGGAACGCAAAACCTGTTTATCTTAGGAAGCAATCTTGATTTCTACAAGGATACTCTGACATCGAATGTACCATTCTGGGGTAAGTTCTTCTTCCAGCTGGTGTTCTGCGGCACCGCGGCGACCATCGTATCCGGAGCAGTTGCAGAACGCGTCAAGTATATCTCTTTTATCATTTTCTCCTTTGTTCTGACCCTTGTCATCTACCCGATTGTTGGTCACTGGATCTGGGGCGGCGGTTGGCTCTCTAACCTCGGTTTCCTTGATTTCGCAGGCGACACTGTGGTACACTCTGTCGGTGGTTGGGCGGCTCTGGCCGGTGCACTCATACTCGGACCCCGCCATGGAAAGTACGACAAAAAAGGAAAGCCCGTGGCGATTCCCGGTCACAACATGTCACTCGCAGTTATCGGTCTTTTCATTCTGTGGCTTGGTTGGTTCGGATTTAACCCCGGTTCCACAATGAGCTTTCAGAATCCTGCGGATGTTGTTCACATCCTCGTGACCACCAACACTGCGGCGATTGCGGCTATACTTACCGCTACAGCTACATCGTGGATCTTCATCGGCAAGCCTGATCTAGGCATGACCATCAACGGCTGTCTGGCTGGTCTTGTTGGCATTACCGGCAGCTGCGCTTATGTAAGTGTTGAGAGCTCCATCATTATCGGTGCTATCGCCGGTATCATCGTTGTATTCTCGGTACTCCTCTTTGACCGCGCAAAGGTCGACGACCCCGTTGGCGCTACCTCCGTTCACCTTGTTTGCGGTGTGTTCGGCACCATCTGCGTTGGTCTGTTCGCCGAGGAAGGCGTAACCAGCCTGTCTACGGTTAACGGCCTGTTCTACGGCGGCGGCTTCTCGCTGCTTGGTGCAGAGCTTCTCGGTGTTGTTGCCGTTGGCGCGTTTGTATTCGCTTCTTCCGCTCTGGTTTGGTTCATTCTTAAGAAGACCGTTGGTATCCGCGTCAGCCTTGAAGAGGAAATCATGGGTCTTGACATTGGTGAGCACGGAAACTCCGCGTACCCCGATTTTGCAATCGTAGGTCCTATTTTGACTGCAGAGGACGGCAATGGCCTGGGTATCGGCTCTGCAGAGCTTCCGAGACCTGCTACCGGCACTGTAGCTCCTGAGGTAGCTATCCCCGTTGTAAATCGGGCGCACCCCGGCGCGAAGATGACGAAGGTCACCATCATCACGAACCAGGATAAGTTCAATGAACTTCAGTCCGCTCTTGACAAGATCGGCATCACCGGTCTGACTGTAACCAACGTTCTGGGTTACGGCATGCAGAAGGGACACACCGAGTACTACCGCGGTGTTCCCGTAAAGACCAGACTCCTGCCTAAGGTTCAGGTTGACATCGTTGTGTGCAAGATACCTACTGAAACGGTTGTTGAGACTGTGAAGAAGGCTCTGTACACCGGCAATATGGGCGACGGCAAGATCTTCATCTACGACGTCGAGAATGTCATCAAGATTAGAACCGGCGAAGAAGGCTACGATGCCCTTCAAGATGAGGAAGACGAGTCCGTTCTGTTATAATGGCATTAGACCACTCCTAAAATAACCAACAAGAGAATTCCATACCATACAAGTAAGGGAGCATATTAAGGCGTTTTGCCTTGATATGCTCCCTTACTTTTTGCCACTTAAAATTCTGATTATTCTTATTAATCACTTTGCAAAACTATATCCTATAAATCCTTGCCCATACAAAGTGATTCTTTTATGCCTATGTAGGGGCCATAGTTTGGTATCGGCTCAAATCCAAGCTTTTTGTACACATGGCAGGATTCTTTGAGCAACACTCCTGTTTCAAGGATCATCCTCTTGTAACCCAGTTCCCTGGCCCAATCCATCAGCTCCGCGACAAGCTGTGTGCCAATCCCGTGACCGCGCGCTTCTTCCTTGACAAATATCCGCTTTAGCTCAACGGTGTCGCCATCGTATGCCCGAATGCCGCCTCCGACAGGCTTCCCATCAAGATACACCACAATCGCCTCATTGATTTTATCAAGCAGGTTGTATTGTGCAAATTTCTCTCTTTGAATCACCTTGCCGACGCGTCTTTCCAGTTCCAAATCAAGTTGTCTACAGCATTCAATGAAATCCTCATTTGCTCCGTCACATCTTACGTATTCTACCTCTCCCATAATACATGCTTCTCCTTTAGCGTAAGGCACAGGGAGGCCCTATATGTCCAGCTCCAGATATCTGCGGTAGGTTTTGAAGCCCACGCTCTCATAAAACTTCAATGCGCCTTCATTAAACTCCCACATATCAAGCTCGATTCTGCTGTACCCCTTTTTCGCGGCCTCTTGCTTTGCAAACTCAACCAAGGCGGTGGCAACTCCCATGCGGCGATAATCCTCGTGCACACCGAACTCTTCAATGTGGAGGTATTTTCTTGCAAAGCTATACGGATTTATTGGTTTGTCTATGTAGTCGACGACCTCAAAGCCGCATATTGTTTCATCAATGAGTGCAACAATGACATCCGAGTCTTCGCTGTCGAACTTCTGATACACGGCATCCTTGAGTTCTTCACAAAATCCCGGGCGGAAGATATCCGGCCGCCCGTTCACATGAACCTCACTGACCATTTTTCTTATTTCATTTACCCGTTCAAGCTCTTCTCTTTCTGCATATCTGACTATGATATTCATTCTTTAACCTCCCGTTTTCAGAGTGAGTATAGAACGAAACGCCTGTAGTTAAATGCAGCTGTCTATCAAAGGCTAGTGTTGCCCATTTCAGAGTAATGCAGAATTAAGAGGCTTCGAAATGTCAAATCACAGATGCGTCTTTTTTCGGACCGCCAGTCTTTTTCCAATGCCAAACCGGTATAAGCACTCCACTTATGAAAATAGTAATGAGACATTCTCTTAACAAACAGTCCGTCATTTTCATCCAACATCTTAACTAGAGAATTAACCTGTGCCTTTAGCTCTTCAATTTTCTTTACCACGCCAAGCCTAGATAGCATCTCCATTCTATGAAACCAAGCCATCCAGTCGCCGTCCTTCATTGCATTCATGTCTTGGTTAAAGTCGTGCATGCAAATGGATGCCGGCGAAATTAGTTGAGAGCCTTTTCTTACAAGAATATCGGGAATAGG